>JAQSXJ010000044.1 GCA_029256725.1 Anaerocolumna sp.
AAACCTTTTCTATAAAACATTGCAGCAAGGAGAAATTGAAATACAAAAGCATCTTAAGAATAAAGGTAAAGTTACAGGTGCAGATGCATTTTATTTTTACGAAACATATGGTTTTCCTTTGGAATTAACAGAGGAGTTCCTAACTGAAAGTGGATATAGCATGGAGAACAAAGCGTCTTATGTAGAGGCAGCAAAAAAACATGCAGAAAAGAGTAGAACAGCTTCGGTGGGTAAATTTAGAGGTGGATTAACTAACCAATCGACGGAAACAACAGCACTACATTCTGTAGCTCATTTATTACTTGCTGGATTAAGGGAAGTTTTGGGTGATCACGTTCATCAAAAAGGAAGTAATATTACTTCAGAACGATTAAGGTTTGACTTTAACCATGATGAAAAACTTACACCAGAGCAGATAGCGCAAGTGGAAAAATATGTGAATGATGCAATTTTATCAAAAGCAGTTACCTATACTTCAGAGCTACCTAAAAATGAAGCGAAAGAGAGTGGTGTCGAAGGTAATTTTTGGGACAAATACCCTGATATAGTTAAAGTATATACAATTAAAGATAACGAGGGGAAAGTTTGGAGCAGAGAGGTATGTGGTGGACCTCATGTAGAAGATACTACAAAATTAGGGAAGTTCAGTATTATAAAAGAACAATCTTCTTCTGCTGGAGTTAGAAGGATTAAAGGAGTTATTAGTAAATAATATCTAAACGGCATAATGAATATGAAAATAATGAGTTTTTATTTTTGGGTGCAATATTTTATCCTTACACTGGCGGCAATTGCTAAAGAACTGACAACAAGGGGGATTGAGAAATTTGCAAAAGTAGTATTAGGGGTAGGAGTTCCATTTA
Source organism: Anaerocolumna sp. (assembly GCA_029256725.1). Classification (GTDB taxonomy): domain Bacteria; phylum Bacillota; class Clostridia; order Lachnospirales; family Lachnospiraceae; genus Anaerocolumna. The sequence goes on from JAQSXJ010000044.1 coordinate 864, forward strand.
AGCGATTTGGAGAGGAGCAGGCATATCTGGTTGAATCGGAGTTAATGTATGCAGAAAGTAAAGGATGGATACCGAGCCAGTTTTCGATTAAATGAAGATAATCCGGAACATATGGAAATTTATCAAATGTTCCAAGAACTTATGAACGCAGGTAGATACCGCAATGAATCCGATTTGTATCGGGCGGCAATTGCTAGTCTTTTCCGAGAGAAGCAAGGAAATGGTATCTCTGATGAGCGTAAAGCAGAATTGCAGGAATGTGCCAGGATGTCAGCGAATGAAGTAAGAGAAATGGTTCAAGATATTATCAATACTGCAATAGCTGATTTGAAAACCTCTGCAATTTTGAGGGCCCCTTCTGATTCTGATATCTCATCTAAATCAATTGAAGATAAGGGAATGAAACCTCCTGAATCATCGGAAGTATGGTTTTACAAGATATTAAGGTGGAACTTCAATACAGACCAGAGCGATGGATAATGAACGTGGATGGAAAGAAATCAAGATTTGCTACCTATGTAAAACGATTTGCTGTTTATCAATTTAGCGCTGCATAGAAAGATTAGGGTTAAAATTGGGCTGATAAATTGGGGCTGGCGAGATATTGTGGCAGGCTCCAATTTATGCAGATTAGTGTAAAGTATTCATTGAATATAAGTTGGAACAATGATAAAATGATGTTGGGACAATTGAAAAATGGTAAAAAGTGATAGAGATACATAATGTGGAGGAATGCAAATGGCAAAGAAATTGACAGAGAAGGCACTAATAAAAAAGCTTGATGGAATGAATCAAGAAGAATTGAAAAAGATTATTGTTGATCTTTATAAATGCAATAAATCAGTGGAAGAAGGTATGAGCTTACTGCTTCTTGGTGAAGAGTATGGTAGTGTTTTATTAGAAAAATACAAGAAAAGAATGTATAAAATCTTTAATCCTACAAACATCGTGCGAACGGGGTTTTCTTTGGAAAGTGCGCAGATGGTACTAACGGATTTCGCAGATGTATGTGTAAATGATAACGGAAGATGGTATGGTGATCTGGCATTATATTTTGCAGAGTGTGCTACAGAATTTACAATGTCTTATGGTGATATTAGTGAGAAATTTTATGATGCGCTTGGTGATGCATATCATGATGCAGTAGCAATTGCAAGTGATGATGAGAATTTATACAAGTTTTGGAAGAATCGATTAGAACAAATTGTACATGAGTTTTCAGGATTTGGATGGGGTATGGAAGATTTTATAGCAGATGAATATTATTCAATTCCATGGATAGAGGAGAATTAACATTTCATGATTATATATTGCTCAAAGGCATTACAGAAAGCGCTAAAACTGAATAAGACAGATTTTGCTACACCAGAACAGTTAGCAACAGAGGAAAATCTATTCTATGCGTGGCAGGGACATATTGCAAAGGTGGATGGGCGAAACACCATAGTTCTTATGAATGATAAAACCATGTATTGCTTGCTATTTAGAAATAAACTGCCAAGAAATAAGGATAAGTTTGCAGAACTTGTGATGGAAGCGCTTCCATACACTTTTGAGGTAGGTAACATTAATAGGGAAGAAATTGTCCATTATATGAGCAATGTAGATAATATTGTTTTTGCAGAAAAAGTTGATCGACAGATAACGGGAAACATCACTCGTATGATTTTAGATATGGGTTATCGTTGGGATTACGCATGGAGAGAGGACGAGACAATTCAGGCATATGAGGCATACGAACAAAATCGTCTTCTGAGAAAAATAGGAAAAGACTACATTGTTCCCTTTGAAGAAATGCTAAAAGCCTTATGTGGAATTCACGAATAAGAAGGTGGAGGAGGAATGCCGATGAAGAAACTACTAAAATGCTATATATACACCAGAGTATCCACTTCTATGCAGGTGGAAGGATACAGTCTGGATGCTCAAAAGGATAAATTGAAAAAATATGCAGATTATCAGGAGATGGTGATTTCTGGAGAATATTCTGATGAAGGCAAATCTGGTAAAAGCGTAGAAGGAAGACCAGAGTTTCAACAGATGCTTTATGATATTGAAAACGGTAAGGATAACGTAGACTTTGTACTTGTGTTTAAGTTGTCCCGTTTTGGAAGAAATGCGGCAGATGTTTTAAGCTCCTTGCAGAGAATGCAGGATTTTGGTGTGAATCTGATTTGTGTGGAAGATGGAATTGATAGTTCAAAGGACGCAGGAAAATTAATGATTTCTGTATTATCGGCTGTAGCTGAAATTGAACGAGAAAATATTCTTGTTCAGACCATGGAAGGACGCAGACAGAAAGCAAGAGAAGGCAAATGGAATGGTGGATTTGCTCCTTATGGATATAAGTTAGTAGACGGAGAGTTACAAATTGCAGAAGATGAAGCACCTATTATTCGTCTGATCTATGATAAATTTGTTAATACAACCATGGGCATTGGAGCAATTGCTGTATTCTTAAATCAAAATGGCTACAGAAAAAAAATCAGACAGAATAATACCATGGAGATCTTTTCCTCATCTTTTATCAAAGGCGTGTTGGACAATCCAATCTATTGTGGCAAGCTTGCTTTTGGCAGACGAAAGAATGAGAAAATAGCAGGAACCCGCAATGAATATCATGTGGTAAAGCAGGATTCTTATTTGATTAGCGATGGAATTCATGATGAAATTATTTCAGAGGAAGACTGGAATCTTGCACAGAAAAAGCGACAGGAAACAGGGGTTGGAAATGAGAAGGTGCATAGTCTAGAACATGAGCATATTTTATCTGGCATTGTAAAGTGTCCAATCTGCGGAAGTGGTATGTACGGAAATGTCAATCGTAAGAAACGTAAGGATGGAACCTTATACAAGGATTATTTTTACTATGCCTGTAAACATAGAACATTCATTGATGGACATCACTGTACTTATAAAAAGCAATGGAATGAAGATAAGGTAAATGATGCGGTTGCTGAGATTATAGGAAAGCTTGTAAATAATCCAAAGTTTGAAAATGAAATCAGAAAGAAAATAGGCAATAGTCTGGATACGAAAGATTTAGAGAAAGAGCACACGAACTTGAAAGAGCAGCTAAAACAGCTACAAGGTGCAAAGAATAAGCTGGCCTCTCAGATAGATCATTTATCGGTATCAAACAAGCATTATGATAAAAAGTATCAGGATATGCAGGAACGTATGGACAGCCTGTATGATGAAATGGATGCAATGGAACTATCCATAGAGGAAGTTGAAAACCGACTATTTAACATTAAACAACAGAAAATTTCTGGCGATAACGTCTATCAATTCCTTCTGTATTTTGATAAACTGTATGATAAGATGACCGATGGAGAGAAAAAGGAATTTGTAAAAAGCTTCGTTGAAGAAGTACACCTATATGAGAAAGAGCAGGAAGATGGCAGATTATTAAAGCATATCAAGTTCAAATTCCCTGTATTTTTCAATGGAACAGAGACTAGGGAACTTGATTGGGACAATGAAAGTACCGTTGAGACAGTATGCTTGCTATCCCAGAGAAAGTAAGGGGTTACAATGACGACCATTTGACAACTTTCAAGAAGTTGTCAAATGGACAGACCTTTCAAATATATAAAGATCCTTATGAGCCCCCTTATGATTTATTATTTTATCATTGAAGACCTTGTTTTACAGAGAAACTTCACATGCATTTTGAATATAGGCTGGCTGTGGTTTAGTAATGCTTTAGTATATCAGTTTGCAATTTTATAATTAAGATTATAAATCTTGTTCACTCCAAAGTTTATGATAGATCCCTTTTTTATTTATTAATTCATCATGAGTGCCTTCTTCAACGATAGTGCCTTTATCTATAACAAAAATACTATCACATCGCTTGATTGTACTTAATCTATGTGCAATTATAATTGTAGTTATTCCACTCACACATTCCTCTAATGTTTTTTGAATCGCACTTTCTGTTACCAAATCTAAATTTGAAGTTGCTTCATCCATAATTAATATGTCTGGTTTTTTAAGCAATGCCCTGGCAATCGATAATCGTTGTCGTTGGCCACCAGATAGATTCATTCCCTTTTCCTCTAATACAAAGTCATATCCTGAATGCAAACCCATAATGTAATCATGTATATGAGCCTTTTTACATGCATTTACCATATCATCAAAGGTTATACCTTCACAAGCGAATTCTAAATTGCTTCTTATTGTTCCGGTAAAGAAAAATGAGTCTTGTGATATATAGCTTAATCTATTTCTCAAAATATCTCTATCTATATTATTTATATTATAAGTGCTAATACTAATTTTCCCATCTTTAATTTTATAGAAGCCCATTAATAATTTTGCAATGGTTGTTTTACCTGAGCCGCTTTCTCCTACGAGTGCGACCTTTTCGCCTTGATTAATATGAATATTAACATCATTTAGAATATTATCTTTACAACCATAAGCAAAATTAACATGCTCTAATGCAATATCTCCAAGTAAGCTATTGGGTTTTTCAGTCTCTTTTCCTTGTTTCTCTAGATCTAAATCTAAAATTTCTCCTAAGCGGTCACTTGCTACAATTGCTTCCTGTAGTTTAGGTTGTAAATTCATTATTCTACTTATTGGATCAATAAAATAAGCTAGAAGTACATTAAAACTAATAAGTTCACCAATTGTCATTTCACCTTTTATAACTAAACTTCCTCCAAACCATAATAAAAAAATAGCAAAACCGCCACTGACTATACTCATTAAAGAATCTTGAAAATTATATGTTAATCCATGACTAAAGCTACTTTTTATTAACTTAAGAAAATTATTTTTTGTTTTACCTTTAATAAGTTCTTCTCTGTTGTATGCCTTTATTGTTTCGATCCCTTCTAATGATTCGACTAAATAAGATGTTAATGTTGCATTGTCCTCCATCACTTTTAAACTAACCTTTTTAAGTTTTTTCTTAAATGTAAAAATGAATATCATATAGAGTACGATTGGTATAAAGCATAGGAAAAATAATTTATAATTTTTAATATAAAGAATTATTCCACCAATAATTGACATTAATGTATCAATCATAAGTGTCAACGTTACTTCTGAGATAACATTTCGTATTTTATCCCCATCTCTAAATCTAGAAATAATCTCTCCCACTTTTCTGGTAGAAAAAAAATTCATAGGTAAACTAACAACGTGGTTATAATATCCTAACATGAGGGGTATATCTATGTTTTGAGCCATATAAAGTAATAGTATTCTTCTAAGAAATTCAAACATTATTTTAAAAAGCGTCAACGTTAACATAGCTATTGTAAGTATATGTAAATTTTGTAATGCATTCTTAGGTAATATATCGTCTATTAAAAATTGATAATATAGAGAACCTGCTAGTCCTAATCCTGTAATTAAGATTGATGCTATGAAAATGCCTAGTAGTAATTTTTTTTGAACAAATATTAAGTTCCAAAAACGTTTATAAATACTTTTCGTTTGATTCCCTTTTTGAAATTTTATTGTGGGAGTTATTAAAATCAGAACACCTGTCCATAATTTGAAAAAATCATCTGGTTTATAATATATTATTCCTTTCTCTGGATCTGCTACTATAATACGATTGCTTGTGATTTTATGTATTACTATAAAATGTAATATCATCTTATCTGTAATAGTATGAGCAATAAGTGGTACTTGTAAATTATCAAAGAGTTCTTTTTTATTGCTTGTACGCATTCCCTCTGCTTGGAACCCTAGTTTTTCTGCAGCTTGAATCATACCGTAAACAGAAGTTCCTTCTAAATCAGTTTCTGCAAGTTCTCTTATTTTTGAAACAGGTATTTTCAGTCCAAACTTCTTACATAATGTTGCTAAACAGGCTGGGCCACAATCACGCATATCTTGTTGTCTTATACAGGGATATTTATTAATAAAATTCATATTATGCCTTCCTATATTTTAAGTACTTCGCATTAGAAATTATTCTTAAAAAGCTGATTTCTATATGAAATCAGCTTTTTAAATTTTATTATGTTTAGATTGGTATTACTTATCTTTGTTCTACATCAAAGACATTCCATTTTGGATGATCTTTTAGGATACTTGCTCTTTCTGCTACAGCGTCAGCTCTTGAAGTAAAGCCAAAATAAAAATATGCTAATTCGCCAGCTTCATTATAAGCCTTAAACCCCCAGCCACCGCCAATAATTTCTCTTTGTTCCTGAATAGATAATTTTTGCATAATAAAGTCTTTCCTTTCATGTTTAATTTGTAGTCTTTTTATGTATATTTGAATAAATGAAAATATATGACCTTAGATTTACAGAAATAAAAAACTGCAAAATTCATCAACTAAGAACAAAACTTTAAAATGGTAGGAATAAGAATTGAAATAAGTTATTGTTTATGAAAAGCTGAATACTCTCAGTGATTCCTGGAGCTGTATGATTGTTGATAAATTAATAGAATTATAAAAGTCGTAAAGTTTAAAGTTGAGTTTGTATTGCACTTGCACGAAAATGAGAAGGAAGTACATTTTATGCTCCTTGAACTTAAAAAGGTGAAGGCGCGATATTTTAACCAGAAGATGACGTTATATTATTTTAATTAAGTAAGATGAGGTGAAGGCAAAATGATTTGATTTCTAACATTCATTGTATTACTATTGTGTAGAAGTAGTAGAGATTGGCAGAAGGAGCCACATTTTATAAATAGAGGAGTTTAGGCGGAGCGAGTTCTATATTATTCAGAAATAAATACTTTAAATAGATAACGAAAGGGATTAGGATGGAACTAAATACAGACAGATTATTTATAAGGGAAATCTTATGCAATGATTGGAAAGGGTTGCAAAGAATAGTAATAGACTTTGGAACTTCAGAATATAGGTATTATGATATGCATTTTCCTGCCAAGGAGCATGCAATACAAGAGCTGGTTATACAACTTGCGGATTCACATCTATTCTTTGCTGTGTTTTTGCTGGGAACTTCAGAAATGATAGGGTATATCTGTTTTCATAACAATGGTGGACATTATGATCTGGGATTTTGTTTTCACTCTGAGTATTTTGGAAAGGGTTATGGGTTTGAAGGTTGCTTAGCGGTCATGAAATATATGAAACAATTTTGTGGAGCAGAAGGATTTACAGCAGGCACAGCACTTGCAAACACACCGTCTTGCAAGCTTTTGGAGAAGCTGGGCTTTGTTTGTAAGGATACCGAGGAGTTGTCCTTTCATAAAGATGAGTTTGGTAATGATATTATCTTTCAGGGTGGAAGCTTTGTATACGAGGGTAAAGAATAATTGTGAGAAATGGGAAAAAGTGATAATGATGAACGAACCGAGTTCGACGAACAGGGTAATCCCTTTCCAATTTTAAAAATGAAGCTAAACGAAGCAAGGATTATTGTATAATCAGAATTTACAAGGTGATTGTACTGAAAATATGTAACAGGGAGCTAAGTGAATGAGAACTAAATTCCATTTGGAGAATGCCGGGAAAGAGGAGGCTGTCTATGCCTCCAATAGAGAAAGTACCTCAGTTTCTGGCCTATTCATTTTATCCAATGAGCGCATTTAGTATTATTTCAGAGGTGAAATAGAAGGTAAGGAATAGATATGATAAATTATAGAAATGCAGCAATTGAGGATATATCAGTTATAGCGGAATTACAAAAGAAATATCATATTTCATCCATAAGTGAAGAAGACAAAGCAGAAGGTTTTGTAACTACTTTATTTACAGAAGAGCAATTGAAGGAACTTATAGAGACTGAAAATGGTATTACAATAGCTTGTGAGGGTGAGAGAGTCGTGGCATATGTCATGGCAGCCTCCTGGGAGTATTGGGTTAAATGGCCGCTGTTTAAACATATGGTTAATGACTTGCCTAATACTGAGTATTTAGGACAGATACTTTCCACTAAGAGTTCTTATCAGTATGGACCAATCTGCATTGATAAGGCTTACAGGGGCACAGAAGTTCTAAAAGAAATATTTGATTTCTCCAGAGCGCAAATGAATAAAAGATATCCCATATTGATAACTTTTATTAACCATATCAACCCCAGATCATATTATGCCCATACGAAAAAGCTGGGACTTGATATAATTAAAAGCTTCGAGTTTAATAATAACTCATATTATGAATTAGGTTGTAAGACCTCAAAAGACAATTAAATTTTCAAAATAGAATTATTTATAATTTTAGATAAATAATATTTATAGCCATATTGCATCGTAAAAAGTAATATGATACTAAAAATCAATAATATTAGAGTGAGCTAGAACTTGGGACATGAAAGTGTAAATTTTCATGTCCTTTTGGTTGGTAGGACAGTCTTTTAATAAACAACCTGTTATATACTAGCCTATTACTGCTATTAAATTTCACCCCGACACTTCCTGCCCACCAATCGTATTATAGTTGAAAGGAGGCATAGCTATGATGAAACCTTTGTCGCGTACGGACAAAGAGATTGCGGAAATCTATGCACGGCATATAAAAACCGTTTACCGTGTCTGTTTTGCTTATATGAAGAATTCTGCTGATACCGAAGATGCGGTTCAGGATACTTTTGTGAAACTAATCAGATACAGTACTGTCTTTGAGAGCCAAGAGCATGAGAAGGCCTGGCTGATCAGAACAGCATCCAATGTATGCAAGGATATTCTCAAGGCCTGGTGGCGCAAGCGAGAGAATCTGGAGGATTATGAGCATTTGTATGGTACCGGCGGTATTGTAATTGACGATACGTTAAAGGTGGTCATGAGCTTGCCGGACAAATATAAAACTGTTGTATATCTGTATTATTATGAGGGGTATACAAGCGTTGAAATAGCAGAACTTCTTCATAAACCGCAATCCACAATCCGTAACTATCTACATGAGGCGCGAAATGTCCTCCGACAACAATTAGGGAGTGATTTTGATGAAGAATAAGAATATGATAGATTCCTGGAATAAGGCTGAACCGGACAACGCAGCACAGGAGCGTATGTTACAAAATATTATGAAAAAGTCCAATAAAAAAGGTACATTTATTTATTGGAAAACCTATGCAACAGTTACAGCTGCCTGTGTTATTCTGCTGGCAAGTGGGTTTATCTTAAATCCATTGTCATCTGATCGATTGTCAGACTCTGATTCTACAGGTAAGAATTTGACTCTGGCAGATCAAACGAAGGAAACAGAAAACAATGAAGTGGCAGCAGCTGATGCTGCTGATTTATCTGATGAAATTAAAGGACTTTCGGTGAAAGATTTCAAGCTGTCTGATATAACTCAAAATATGATGATGGACAGAATAGCTTTTATTCAGTTCCTTAACTTCTTTGAATATAATACCGACAGTTTTGTTATTGTTAAGGTTGCCGATACGAAGGCTGTTCCCGCTTCATCTTCTGATATGAGTGACAGGCAATCCTCTACGGTGAAGGTTCTTGAGACTATATGGGGAGAGGCTGCCCCCGAAGTGATTACTATTACACAGCACTTATATGGTGGCTGTTTTGGTGATGAAGCCACAAACCTGTTACGTATTGGAGGAGTATACCTACTTCCGTTGGATAAATATAAGGGAGAGTATTATCTGAACGGAGATTTGGATGTACTCTTTGAGATTGATGACCAGGGAAAGATCTGGTCACATTCCGACTATGCTGATTTTAACCGTTATGACGGTGGGGATTATAAAGAAGTTACCAAAGAGATTATTCGTATTTCACGGGATGATGCCTTAATGCTTGCTACATCAGGCTTTGGTATGGCTCTGCGGGGCTGGCAGTTGCTTGAGGTAACAATCCTCACAGATTCTATACAGGAAAAAGATGAATACGGTTATAGTGAAACGGTTTATTCCGCTCGTGTGGAGAGTACTTTAAGCGGTGAGGAACCAGAGAGTGAGATAGACCTTCGCTTTAGTGGGGAGGGAGAGGTACTGCTGAAGGAGAGTGAACAATATCTGCTGTTTGTAGATAACTATGAAGGAAAGCATTATATGAATTCAAATATGTTAGCCGCAGTAGAAGCTGATGATACCATAAAGAATCTTGGAGGTGAGGGCAGCACCTTTGAAGAATATAACGGTTATAAGGTGGAAGAGATTTCAGAGCTAGCCCATACAGTGACAGAGTTTCTTAGCACTCTCCAGTAAGCATGAATTGAGTATAGATAGTGGATTTGAAATCTCTCCTGTAACTTTTTAGAGAACACTGTAGAACGGGAAATATTGAATTCTTTCAAAATTTCACTAAAAGTAAAGTGGGCACGGTTGTTAATATATCTCATGATAATATTAATCCGTTCAACTTTTTTCATAAGACTCCTAAACAGTATCAATTTTTGGCAGGATTTAAGGCTATAATATACCTATCAAGTGAAGAAAATAAGTAATTTGATAAAATAAAAAATAAGGTAGGTTAATATATGGCTGATTATATTTTGAAAGAAAAGGACAGCTTTACTGTTATAGGGCTTGGGACAGAACTTAAGAGTCATTACACGGATTTTGCCGGTTTGAATAAGGAAAAGTCAGATTTTTGGCAGGCAGTGAGCCAGGATGGAAGGCTTGATTCCTTAAAAGCCATGGCTTCAAATGATTATATCTTTGCTGTAAATGAAGCAGTGGATAACAAGATGATGTTTTATGCAGGGGTTATGACAAAAGAGCAGGGACCGGGATTAGTATTTGGTGAAATGTGGATTCCAGTGATCAGAAAGTAAGAGAAAGGAGAGAGAAGTATGTCCTATATTGTTGATTTTAAAAATGTATCTACAGTGGGTCTTGAATCTTCACCTGTAGCTGAAGCCCTTGCCGGATTACGTGCCAATGAAGCCAGATATTATATGACTAAGTATAAGCATGAATTTAGTGTGGTATCTGCTGAGGAAAGCCAGGAGACCCTTGAATATGTTAATCATATACTTAAGGAGGAACGTGGTATTGAGTTTTCAGCAAAACCCTTGGAAACCTCAAGATTTCAGGTGGAGAATATCAAGATGGCTTATGTCTTTTATGAAGATGGACTATCTATAAACGTCATGTATACAGTGGACGACTTAAAGAAGCGTGCAGTGGGACTTAAGTTATCTGAGGGAATGGAAGTACCAAAAGAATTAGAAGGAAAATTTAAATTTGCCAGACAGAAATCTAAGCTGGCTGGAACCATCAGAGGCTCATTTTTCGTAATTAAAGGTGAATATTAAACTTACGAACGATTGATACTGTTAATGGTTATTTATACACATCCACTCAAGGAGGAGAAGCGGTGAAGAAGAGAATCAAAAAGCTACCGAGTATCCTTATCGGAGCTGCAATCGTTATATTGTTCTTAGTAACAGTATATCAGCCATTATCAGCCAAAGATAAGGACATTTTTTTAGTCGGTGAGTACGCTATTAAGAAAATTCAAGGGAAGAACGTAACAAAAGAGCAGAAAGATAAACCAACAGAACTAGTTGCAAGCAGTGACAGTATAGCGACAAAGCTTACAATATCTGCTGTTGGAGATGTATCAGACGGCAAAGAACCAACTGTTAAAGTTGATGTGGATCTGGCAGCAGAAGAAAAGGAACAGATAAGTGTCGATGCCGGCCATTCTCCGTGGAAACTGGATCCGGTGTTTGTTGCCCAGGTTTTTGCCAGCTTATTGCTGTTACCGGAAGGGATTGTAGGAGAGTATCCTATTGCTTATGAGGATATAGAGATTACTACCAATAACGGGACGGATGCAACAGCAGAGATTAAGAGCGCCAATTCTATAGCAAAATATGTGTATCTGAAGCGCCTTGTTCGACAGGATGATACAGGTATCTGGACAGTAGTTGGTTATGATCCAGCCAATTAAATTCTATCATACAACTTTGCTGCAGTACTTATCTGCCTTTACTTAAGCAGGATTTTCAGGTTGTATTCCATGTAAGCTTAACAGATTTAATATATGGAGACAGTTCAGGAAATACGGTCTATCCTACTGTGGTATGCAGTATGTACTGCAGCATTATCATTTAACTATCTGTCAGTTTTGCCACTTAAGATTAATTCTCAGACAGAGGATTGGTGGAGGTTGCCCAGCCTTCTATAACTCTGGCACCGATGGGGTCAGGATTGTCTTTAAAATGCACAAATTCGAAGGACTCCTGTTCGAATTCTTTTCCTGCGCGTTTGTAAAAAATATAGGTCTTGTAACGGATGGCGCACCAGTCATCTTCGATTAGCATATTGTGAAATTCACCCATTCGGATATCATAGTTTTCAAAGAACTTGCCCATCATATCTTTGTATTCCTGAAGGGTTAAGCGTTGCCCGTATACATTATAATGTGAGTCAGGTTCATACAGTGTATTGCACCAATCCAGCCAGCATTCGTAACCGCCGTTCCAATTCTTGAAGCCTGTTTCCAGTCTGTTCTTAATTGCATTTTCTAAATTCGTTCTGCTCATATAATTATATCCTCTCTATAAACTTGTTGTTTGGTGACAGGATTATATTACATAGAAATTAATTATAATTTGTTTTTAAATCGTTTGATTAATATTAATTCAACCTATATAAAGGAGGGGTTTTGAAAAAGAGCATCCATTTACAGCTAAGATAGCTATTAATGGATGCTCCTTTTTGTGAAGACTTATATATTTGATTGTTCACTTACTCAGTAAATAAATCAGCAGCTTGCTGCCCACTCAACAACTTAAACTAATTAAATTGTAAAGTATAAGACCCGGAAGTGTTCTTCGTCTTTTTGGTTATTTTAATGTAATAAGTTCCTTTTGATAACTTAGAGGAACCTGTTGTAAAAACTGAAAATGATTGATCGGAATCAACAGTATTAATACTGCTTGTTACTGATCCGCTAACGCCACTGCCGTATAATTCAAGAGAAATTACACCGGAAGAAACGTCTCCTAAGAAGGTAATGTCAACAGTCTGTGATTTGGTTAAAGTGAATTTATACCAGTCAACTTTGCCAGCTTTATCAGATGTAAGGACTAAACCTTTTGAGGCTTTTCCGGCAGGAAGCTTTTTAGCTTTAGCTTTGGTGGTTCCACTGGTGTCTGTTACTGCTTTAAAAGTAGACTTTATACGGTAAAGATCGGAATTACTGGTTACTTTTACATAATAAGTACCCTTACCAACTGCATAAGATGCTTTTGAATCAGTGGAATAATAGGTTGTTTCATCTGAAATTGCCTTTTTACTGCTGTTTAATAAGGTGATAGTGTTGGAGTAGTCAGATTCTAAATTAATTGTTAGAGAACCTGCTTTTGTAGTGGTTATTTTATAGTAAATTGGTTTCTTGGCTTCTGATCCTGCAATTGACCAGGTCTTATCCTTAAGAGCTCTGTCAGCACCACTTAAGAAGTTGGAGGATAAACCAAAATAATAACCATCTTCAGGTTTCTCATCACTGTAATCGGATACAGAAAACTTAAAATAATAGGTTCCTTTTTTAGGAATTACAGCTAGATAATCATATGTATTGTAATCAATAGGGTTCGTACAAGCTGCGTCAGAATAGATACCAAAATCACCATAGGAGGTGGTAGGATTACTATCTAAATAAACAGATGCACAATTCAAAATACCCTTCTGGCTTATGGTCATAGGGAATATTACTTCTACATTGCTGCTATCAGGATCGCTGGCTACATTAATTGAGTAGGTTACATAGTTCTTAAAATCCTTGTCATCACCGGTTGTTAAAGCAACTGTAGAAAGTTTTGTTACTTCCTCACCGGTAGCATAATCTTGAGCGGTTCCTTCTGCAAATACTTTTGTGTTTGGTATCAGAAGGAATGCCATTAGTAGGATACCAAAAATCAAGCTAATTTTTTTCTTCATATTCTTTCTCCTCTTTCTTTTATACACAAGTAATTATATGTCATATTTTGTATTGAAACAATTACATATTTATAGTCATTTCGTATCATAAACAATTTAAATATGGAATTTTATCTGATTCATAAAATCTCTTGGAGAAATACCGGTTACTTTCTTAAACACCCGGCTAAAATAGAAGGCACTTTCAAATCCCAGGGTGTCGGATATCTCATATATCTTTAGATCACTGTCAGTCATTAACCGCTTTGCTGTTTCTATCTTACTTTGATTGATATAATCAGTAAAGCCTGCATCATTGTATTTAGAAAAAAGAACACTTAAATAATTAGGACTGATATTATAGAGTTCAGCAACTTTATTAAGGGTAAGTTTTTCTTCTACATGATCGTTTATGTATTTCTTAACGTCCATGACCACATGATTCTTATAATCTTTGTTGTGCTTGGCAAAGCTTTCACAGAGCCCATCACGAAAGACCGACAACCATTCTAAAATCTGATCAACATTTGTCAATTCGTAAAGAGAGCGATAACCGTTATTTCTGGTTTCAAATATTTCTGAAACAATCTTTTCACCGTTATGAAGCAATGAAAGGGACAGATAGAGGACATTTCCTGCTGCGTCCAGTGCCTGGACATAGTGTGTTGAATGATTCTTAAATAGTTCCATTATAGAGGCGAAGATGTCATAAAGAGCCTTCTCATCAAACTCTGCATAGGCTTTTCTGATATCTTCTTTGAATAAGGACATATTGAAGACATTTTTCAGGGGTTTATCATAAGAGGTATCCTCTACAAACAGTAAGGGATGCTCTGCATTTACCTGAAAAAATATCTGTTTGGCATCCTGAAAGGAAGAGGCTATCTGTGTAGGTTTATTAACAGCAGCACCGATGCTTGTATATATTGTTACGCTATAATAATTATAAAGCATAGCAGATACCTGCTCTATTGCATTACGGATAACTGCCTTATAATCCTGTAACCTTTCTTGATCCAGAAAGAATAGAATGGCGAAGTGCTTGGTGTCCAGTGAAAGGACATGACAGGGGATATACTTAGCAATTAGTTCGCGGGCTATCTGGAGACTGCTGGTGTACAGGTTAAGGCACATTTCGGTGGACATTTCATTTAACTTGTCGCTGTAGATTTCAACATAACAGGCAGTAAAGGCAACGTAATCAAACTTAATGTTAAGATTTTGTGCCTGTGTTTTAAAATGATGATCTGATTCAAACAGATTAAGGATGAGCCTGGTAAAGAACTGTTCCTTTAGTAAGTAAAGGCTGCTTATGGAGGTATCTGTACTTGGGGCAGTATTTTTAAGGCTGGATACCTTAGAGATTGCCCGTTTAATAGATTCTTCCAGTACCTCTGCGGTAAGCTCCAATTTAACCAAATAATCAATTACCTGGTAAGTTATAGCTTCCTTTACATAGTGAAAATCCTCATAAGTAGTCAGTATTATAAAAACCGGCAGATGCCTTCCTTCTTCACTGCATTTCTTTGCCAGTTCCAACCCGCTCATAACCGGCATTTTGATATCAGTAATAACGATTTCCGGAGAATACTCCTTGATCATCTCATAGGCCACTCCGCCGTTCATGGCAGTTCCTATAATATTAATGTCATAATTCCCCCAGTTCAGCATAGATTTGATACCTGCCTGCACTAAAGGTTCATCATCCGCTATTAATAAATTAAACATGGCAACCTCCGTCCGTGTGCTAAAGCACACATATAAATAAAAAATATTTTATCATCAACTACCATCAGCTGCCGGAGTATTCTTCTGATAGGGCAGCAGTATGGATACCATTGTAAATTCACCAACTTTACTGGTTACGGACAACCCATATTTACTGCCAAACTGATATTGCAGCCTTTTATGGACATTACTGATACCAATCTCCTTGAAGAAAGATGACTCTGTAGGCATTTCATTTTCTAAGAGTCTGGCAGCTACCGCAGGATCCATACCCACTCCGTCATCGGTAACATCAATATGAATATCCCTATCCTCATCCCTGTAAATATGTATTTCAATGGTTCCGGCACTTCCCTTTGGACCGATACCGTGAAAAATTGCATTCTCTACAATAGGCTGGAGTGTAAAGTTTAGTATCCGACAGGAGGTCAGCTCTTCCTCCTCTATGGTGTAATGAAGAGTAATTGTTCCGCCGTACCGGTACTGCTGAATGGTGAAATAGTCATCTAACAGGGATAGCTCATGTTTTAAATCCACCAGGTTAGTAGTTCCCTTGGAAATATCCTTTAGTAAACGGGATAAGGAAGTAGTCATTTCTGCAATACCCGGAGCATTCTGTATCGTTGCCATCCATTTGATTGAATTAAGGGTATTATATATGAAATGAGGGTTAATCTGGCTTTGCAGCATTTTATATTCATAGTCCTTTTTCTGCCGTTCATCTTCAATTCTCTGATTCATTAAGGACAGCACATTCTCAGATAAGTCATTAATATTTTTGCCGATATCTCCAAGCTCATGGTCCCATTCTGTAGAAGGATCTCTCTCAAAATTTCCGTTTACAATTCTCTTCATACGTGCTTTCAGCTTCTTGACCGGTACATTAACGGTTTTGGAGAGAAATAAAGAAAGCATGATGCCAATAAAACTGGAGGCAGCAATTACAATCAGGGCAATCAGAAAAAAGGTCTGGAAGATGGTCTTTGATAACACATTCTCATCCAGGCATTCTGTCACATACCAGCCTTTTGTATCCAATGGGCGGGTTATCAGGATGGAAGTGCCTTCTCCATCTGCGTCCCGGACCTTCTGAATACTGGTATCCCCGCTTAATGCAAGTGAAGACAAGTCTTCTATAATCTCAAAGGTGTGGTCATAAGGAACAAGAGTATTATCTATGTACTGGTAACGGTGATCACCTATGCGAAAGTAGAAATAACTGTCTGTTTCAGACAAGTAGTTCTTAATGGGAGAGGTAATAACAGAAGGAGACATTTCCGTAAAAATATAACCGATCTCTCCTGCTTTGTATGGGTGGCCGATGGAGCTTACAAATGGAATCATAGGTACTTGTTTGGTGGTAAAGAAGGGGTCCATAATAATTCCGGTCGACACTTCCCCCTGATTGTCATGAAGAGTTTCAAAATAAGGAAGAGAGAGTATTGCATCTGCGGACACGGTTATGGTGGAATAGGGAGATTCCACTACTTGTATAATATCACTTCTGGACTTGCCGATTACCACTAAACGGATTAACTGGGAAGGAAGAGAGGCGTTTGAGGTATAAGTTTCCATTACAAAATCACGGGCTTCCCGCTTCTTGCTGTTATTGTCAGTCTGAGCTTCCAGAGCAAAATTCTTGATCTTACTGCTGATCTGACAGGATCTTATAAAGCCCTTAATGCCGTTTATGTTAGAGTCAATAGAGGAACAGAGAAAGGATAATTTCGTTTCAGAGGTCTGAATCAGGTTCTGCTGGAGGTTTGAGGATACTACAAAATAACTGATGGAGGTTATAACAGTACTTATTATAACAATCAGTGATATCGTGCTTAGTAATATACGGGCACGAATCGTATGAAAAGATCTGGTTAGTGTATTTTTCATAAATCCCCCTCAAATACCGTAACTATGAAAGTATTTTAGCACAAGGATAGTTTCTTTAAAAGATAAAAAGTCCAATAAACTCAACAAAAGCAAAAGTGAAAAAAATAATATATGGCAGTCAAAAATAGTATAGCTTTTGAAAAAAATCTTGTAACACGTGAAAGAATTATGAATGAAATACAAAAATTGTCTATGTAAAACCATTAAAAATATCTTTATACTAAAAGTATGGTAATCTAAAAGGACTGTTGGGGGTTTAATAAAATTTCTGTAATACAGTACTTAGATTATTTGAGCATTACATATAAAATTTATAATGTATAGGGAGGATATGATTTATGAAGAAAAAGCTTTTATCCGTTCTGCTTGCAACGGCAGTATTTGCTACATTACTTACCGGCTGCGGCTCTAAGAATGCAGAGACAGAGACAAATAGTCCGGCTGCAACAACATCTGCAGAAGAGACACCGGCTGCTGAACCGGCAACAGAAGGGGAAGCGGTTACCTTAAAATGGGCAATCTGGGATAAGGATATTACACCTTATTGGACTGCTTTAAAGGAGGCTTATGAAGCAGCCAATAACAATGTTACAATTGAATTAACAGATTTAGGCTCTACAGATTACATGACGGTTCTTGCTACTGAATTATCCGGCAGCGGCTCTGATTTTGACGTAGTTACCATCAAAGATGTGCCCGGTTATGCAACTCTGGTATCTAAGAATACCCTGGAACCCCTTGATAGCTATATCTCTGAGGCTGGTATTGATCTAAGTCAGTACGGTGGTGTTGACAGCCAGGTAAGAGTAAATGACAGCCTTTATGAACTTCCTTTCAGAAATGATTTCTGGTTAATTTATTATAACAAAGATGTCTTTGATGCAGCAGGAATTTCTTACCCTGCCAATGACATGACTTTCGAAGAATATGATGCTCTTGCAAGACAGGTAGCTGATCCTACTTTCGGTTCACAGATTTACGGTACCCATTATCACACCTGGAGAAGTGCGGTTCAGTTATTTGGTGTACTTGATGGAAAGCACTCTATCTTAGACGGTAATTATGATTTCTTCAAACCTTATTATGAAATGGTCCTAAAAGAAGAAGATGACCAGATAACCAGAAATTACGCTGATCTTAGTGCAGAAGGTCTGCATTATTCCGCAGCTTTTTCCGGTGGTGATGTTGCTATGATGAATATGGGTTCCTGGTTCATTTCCACCTTGATAGCAAATATCAAGAGCGGTGAGTATGACGCATCTCTTTGCGGCAACTGGGGTCTGGTTAAATACCCTCATGCAGAAGGCGTAGAACCCGGTTCTACTCTTGGAACTATCACAGGTCTTGCAGTAACAAACGTATCCGATCAGAAACAGGCAGCCTTTGACTTTGTAAAATGGGTATCCGGTGAGGAGGGTGCTAAGGTTATGGCTGAGACCGGTAATTTCCCTGCACTTATGAACAGTGAGATTTCAGATATCATTGCAGGCCTTGAAGGATTCCCGTCAGATGAAGCCAGCAAGGAAGCCCTTAGTGTATCCAATCTGTATCTGGAAGCACCTTATGCAGAGAATGTTTCTCAGATCAATGATATTCTTGATACCTATCATAAATCCATTATGAATCGTGAAATTACAGTGGATGAAGGTATTGCAAAAATGAGTGAGGAAGTTGGTAAGGTCTTAGGAAAATAAGCGTTATTCAATAGAAAACCTTGTTCAAGGCTGGCATCTACCAGCCTTGAACTATCCAAAGGATAAAGCGTTATTTTATGTTAGAGCGTGTTTGAAAAATAATTGAACCTAAGTTTACAGTCTGTTTCCTAAAGGTATTCGGGCAATATGTAATGGCACAAGAATTTTTCAAACATACTCTCACTCAGGGAAAGGAGTTAAGCCTTCTTAGGCTTTTAAATAGAACGATGAATGAGAAGAAAGCGGCTCGGGTAAAGAAACTGGAAACGGAAGCAGCAGAATTGATGCAGAAGATTCATGGAGAAACAGATATCAGACAGAAGCAGAAGCTGATTGCCAGAAGAGACAGTGTCCAGAGAAAGGCAACGACAATTAAAAACAACAGATTAATAAGCAGGGAAACGAAGAGACAGCTGATTGCCTACTCCTTTATTGCGCCAAACTTTATCGGATTTGCGGTATTTACTCTGATACCCGTTGTATTGGCATTTATCTTAGCTTTTACCAACTGGGATGGCAGTAATCCAATCAGCTTTGCTGGGCTGGATAATTTCAAGGCAATGGCTACGGATACTTTCTTTCTGGCAGCGCTTAAGAATACTTTGATCTATGTTATCGGAACAGTTCCCTTAACCATGGTGGCCTCTCTGGCACTTGCTGTGGTATTGAATCAGAAAATTCGGGCAAGAGGCTTATTTAGGACAGTGGCGTTCTTTCCCTATGTTGCGTCTCTGGTTGCAATCACTTCCGTATGGGGAATGATATTTCACCCGTCAAAAGGACCGGTTAACTATCTGCTGTTAACTGTTTTTGGAGTAGCACAGCAGAATCTTCCTAAATGGTTCAGCGGAAGTCTGGTACTGTTTACTTTGATCTTATTTAGTGTATGGAAGTACATGGGTTATTATATGGTTATCTATCTGGCAGGGCTTCAGGGTATTTCCGCTGAGTTATATGAGGCGGGCGGCCTGGATGGCGCGAACACTTGGCAGAAATTCCGGTTTATTACCTGGCCGCAGCTTAGAGCTACTACCTTTTTCGTAGTAGTTATGCTTACTATTAACTGCTTTAAGGTATATGACATAGCAGTAATGCTGGCTGGCGGAGGAGACGGTAAATTAAGTACATCGGCAACGGTTCTTGTCTACTATATATATCAAAATGCTTTCAACTATTGGAAACTGGGATATTCAAGTGCTATAGCAATGGTATTGTTTGCATTGGTACTGCTTATTACAGTCATTCAGTTCAGATATGAGAAGAAGTTGAATGCGTAAGGACAGAAAAAGGAGGAGCCGCTATGTATAAATCAAAAAGAAAACATGATATATTCAAGAAAACCATAGTCTATATCATTCTATTTATCATCACCGCAATCATGATCGTACCGTTTTTATGGATGTTATCCGCCTCCATAAAGACCAACCGGGAAGTCTTTGTAATGGATCCTTTTGTATGGATCCCCGAAATCCCTAAATGGGATAATTACATAAGAATCTGGACTAAGATTCCACTGCTTAAATTTGTACAGAATACGGTTCTGTTAACCATTATAGTTACCTTTCTGCAAATATTTACTTCCAGTTTTGCCGCGTATTCCTTTGCCAAACTGGAATTTAAGAATAAAAACGTACTGTTTTTCGCCTATATTGCAACAATTGCAATGCCCTGGCAGGTGTATATGGTGCCTCAGTTTATTATGATGCGTTCCATGGGGTTAAATGATAAGCTGTTAGCAATGATCTGTCTGCAGGCCTTCTCTGCCTTTGGTGTATTTATGATGAAACAGTTTTATGCAGGAATACCCGATGATCTGTGTGAAGCAGCAAGAATTGACGGTATGAACGAGTACAGGATATACGCAAGGATAATGCTTCCTCTGTCTAAACCTGCCCTATCGACCTTAATTATCTTTACCTTTGTTAGCACCTGGAATGATTACTTAGGGCCGTTGATTTATTTGAAGACAGAGACTAAGAAAACAATTCAGTTAGGTCTTAGAATGTTCATCGGGCAGTATTCCGCTGAGTATGGGCTTATTATGGCAGGTTCTGTGGTATCCCTGATTCCGGTTATTCTCGTATTCTTATGCCTGCAGAAGTATTTCGTGGAAGGTGTTGCATCTACCGGCTTAAAAGGCTAAGTGAGGTTAAGAGTGAAAGAAAATTATAAATTGAAAGGATGTCACGCCAGGATTCTTTCACTCCTTATTATTTGTGGCAGTATCTCAGGCGAGCCTGCGATATGCAATGGGTATAAATTATGAAACATCCGCATAGCGGAAGGTTTTCAGTGCCAGCAGTAGCGTAATAAGTACAGTTAAAAGTAGTAACCCCATATTAAATAGGTAACTGGTCCAGGTAAAGTCAAAAGCACTGCGCAAACTATTTACAAACCATTGAAAAGGGTTGAACCGATTGATGATTCTAATCAATCCAGGGGTGCTGTTCAAGGAGTAAAAAGCACTGCTGCTGAGCATAAGAGGCAGAGTAATAATATTTGTCAATATACTTACATTGTTCTCTGACCGGCTCAGACTGGCTATAAAAAAACTAAAGAAGACATAGCTAAGTGTTGCAAGTATAAGAGCAGGAATCAATGCGAGAAACGTTATGGGGGAAACTTTTAGATCAAGTACTAATATTCCTGACAGCAATACCAGCATTGCACATAGAAAGGAAGTTAACGTCCAGGCACCGGAAATGCTGCATATGTATTTCCAGAGAGGCAGAGGCGTTACTCGAAGCAGATTATATACACCTCTCCGGCGTTGTGTCAGTATAGCAAAGGAGGTGGTGGTAAAGGCGTAAAACAAGATACTGACAGCCATCATACCGGTTAATATATGTTGGGGGTATTCCGGAGATTGTATAAATATCCCTAACCCAATTGCGCCTCCGATTGGCAGTATAATAGACCATAGCAGTAAAAAGGGGTCGCGGCTTGCTGTTTTGAATGTAAGACTGAAGATTGTTTTCATTTTTATTCCCTCCCTGTTTGTGTGTTGTCGGTTAATTCTAAATATAAACTTTCCAGGTTTTCAGAGTGATATTGCTGTAGGAGACTCGCCTCTTGACCTTGCGCAATAATTTGCCCCTCGTGCATGAGAATAATACGGTCAGCTAAACGGGACACTTCCTCCATATCATGTGAAGAGAAAAGAATAGTTACCTTCTTATCAGCCAATCTTTGAATCATCTTTCTAATTTCCTGGCGAGCCCTGGGGTCAAGCCCGGCTGCCGGTTCGTCAAGAACTATAAAATCCGGATTGTGCAGGGTAGTAACAGCAATTGCAAGTCTTTTTTGCTGTCCGCCCGACAGGCGTGAGGCAAGGGTTTTTCTTGCCTCTAATAAATTGCATTCTTCCAGTTTTTCCTGAAGCTGCTCCTTGGTAAGCTTTATGTTATACAGAGCTGCAAACAGCCGCAGATTTTCTTCAGCAGTATACCCTTCAAAAAATGGTGTTGCTTGTAATTGAACCCCAATATGCGCTCTGAAATCGTCTCGCCAGCGTGTGATGGTTCCGCCATCCGGCTGTAATATTCCTAAGAGCATTGCCAGTGTAGTTGATTTTCCTGCTCCATTTGTTCCAATCAGAGCCAGAATCTCACCTTGATTAATTTCTAGATCAATTCCTTTTACTACTTCTCGGTTATGGTATTGCTTGCGTATGTCTTTTGCTTCCATTAAAATCATCTTATATAACCTCCATATACTAAATGTTGATTATTCAATGTTGAGTATAGTTGTATTTTTTTCTCCCTCTACTACGAGGGAGAGAATTTATTGTTCAGTCTCTAAGAGCAACAAAGCCTTATCAACAAAATCCTGCTGCTGTTTGATAATAGAAAACATGTTTTCCATTATCAGAAGAACCATAGG
>JAQSXJ010000045.1 GCA_029256725.1 Anaerocolumna sp.
ACTGTGAAACTTAATATAAGTATAATTGACCAGAGAGTCATAAAAAACATTCTTTCAGCCTTGTAGCGATATCTTCTCATTCCTTACTCCTCATTTCATCTACAGCTTTGTATAAATACACCTTATTTATCTTATGCCGTAAATGAGATTCTGATAACTTATCCATCTATATTTAAGAAATTTTTAAGACATGCACTACTTGTCCAGGTTTTCTTAATTTAGCTCTAAGATTATCAAGTTAATTAAATTATTAAAATCAAACGACAATAGTAAGACGCTTTCACTTTAAAGAAGTTCATGTGTTATAAAGAACCTGTTACACTTCTTATTTAGGTATTATAGTTAAGCCTGCGATATAAATGAGGGCTAAAAATTGAAGTGTTCTTTTGCTGTCTGACCTTTTTCCCTAATCATCTCCTAAAAGAACACTTCTACATGGATTCTTATACGAAGCTCTCATTCAAAGCTTCTGATATGGTATAACTCATTTGCTTGACAGCTTCATCTATTTTAGGTGTTACGAACATTGTTTTCATGCTTTGGCTTCCAAGCTCACTGGTAAATTGATTGATTTCCTGTTCCTTGAAGCCTTGTCCTTGCATAAACCGCTCCATAGTATCCTTTACTATGGTTGCTGCATCTACTACTGTAGGTATACCTATGGCAATAACATCAACCCCAAGACTTTCCTTATTGAGAGCCTTTCTGTTATTTCCTACACCGGATCCGGGACTGATGCCGGTATCTGTTATTTGTATAGTCTTATTTACCCTGTCTACGCTTCTTGCAGCCAAGGCATCGATTACCACTATTAGTTTTGGCATGGTCTCTTTTATAATTCCTTTTAGGATTTCACTGGTCTCCATTCCGGTCTGGGCCATTACTCCTGGTGCTATGGCACTGATATTTCCCATTTTGTTCTTTGTAAGAAACTCACTTCCATATTCCTCTTTTAAATGTCTGGTAACAAATAGGTTTTCCACAACCTGAGGTCCTAAGGCATCTGGCGTTACATCTCTATTGCCAAGTCCTGCTACCAATATTTCCTTTCCGGCTACATTGCCAGCTAACTGACGGACATACTTTACTACCTCTTTTGATATGGGTTCATGGTAGCTCTCATCAGAATCTCCTAGATTAGCAGCTTCAATGGTTATATAGGTACCAATGGGTTTTCCCATTGCTTTGGCTCCTCTTTCCTCCTTGATTGTTACCGTAGTAACTTTTATGTCTCTTTTCTTATTGTACTCTTCTTTTAGTATTACACCTTGTATTTCTACGTCGTCCTCGGGAAAAGTTTCACGGATTTCCAGTGCAAGGTCAGTTCTTGGCAGGCTTAATTTATCCATTGGATATGATTTCTCCTTATATGTTTTTAATCTTATTTTTTGCAATTTTTTTGGAATTATGTATTGACATAACATTTGCTTTATAATACTATATAATAGTATGTTTACATTAGAACGTCCGTGTCCGGATTTAATGAAACAAGTGATTGAAAAATTACACAAAATTTAACATAGTTGTGGAGGTGTACGATTTGGCTAACATTAAATCTGCTAAAAAACGTATTTTAGTTAATGAAACAAAAGCGTTAAGAAACAAGGCTATCAAGTCTAAAGTTAAGACTACTATAAAGAAAGTTGATGCTGCCGTGGCTGCCGGTGACAAAGATCTTGCTAAGACAAGCTTACTTGATGCTATTTCTGAAATTGATAAAGCAACATCTAAAGGTGTTTATCATAAGAATACTGCATCAAGAAAAGTTTCCCGTTTAAGCAAAGCTGTTAATACTCTTGCTTAAGAACTTAAAAATCTGAATTAACCCATTCAGATTTATAATAGAAAGAAATAGAGCCGTTGCTTCTGGTAACGGCTCTATTTCTTTTGCTTATTTATTGGGATTATATTATTTGCAGATATATACATGAGTTATACCTTGAAAGCTATACTTTCAGCAAATGGCTGGGGTTGGCACTAACTGCATTTATGGCCCTGGATACAATCTTCACCAATTCCAATTCGTAATCTGCGTTGAGACTTTCTGCTTTCGCATACAATTCTCCTTCTTCTGAAACAACATATTTAGGAGTTGTATTATTCAGAGCACATGCAATAATATCATCACGGCATCTGTCACACTTACACCCTTCAAACTTATCCCATATTTCATCTAATTTTACAGACACTATTTTTTCCATCAGATTATGATATCTCATAAATTCCCCTTTATACTTTATTATTCAATCTGACATCAGTATATCATGATTGCATTATAATACAAGCAGATTATGTTGAAAAAGAGAGAAAAAGGGTCATATTTACTATAATTTTACCCTTTTACTCTCTTTGTTTTCATACTTATTATTTATTACGCATTAAGTTTGAATAAAGCTACTGCCTGATTGAGGCTGTCAGCTACTTTTGCCTGACTCTGAGCCATTTTTGCCATGTCATCAATGGATCTTGATGTTGTATCCATGCTGCTTAAGATTTCTTCTGAACTCTGAGCTGTACCCTCCATATTTGCAGCAATACTTTGAACTACACTACTGATTTCTTCCGTTGAAGCATTTAACTCTTCTGACATTGATGCTGTATCCTGTGATAAGCCATTTACATAAATAGCATCTTTTTCATAGTTAATACCTGTCTGAATAAGAAGGTCGTAATCGACACGAACCCTGTTATCAACGAATTCAAGAATTTCTCTGGAGTTATCTGCCAAATCATTTACGGAATTGATTACTTTATCTACCAATTCTGTAATATCCTTAACATAACCAGTAGATTGCTCAGCCAGGCTTCTGATTTCATCTGCAACTACTGCAAATCCTCGGCCGTGTTCACCTGCTCTGGCTGCTTCAATGGCTGCATTCAGTGAAAGTAAATTCGTCTGCTCAGCTATGGATGCGATTGAACTTGCAATTACAGATATTTCTTCTACAACTTTGGCATTTTCTATAGATTTTTGAATCTTTTCTTCTGTTTGGTCGTATAGATTATCGGCAAGTTCCTTGGATTTGATTCCGTTTTCTTTTATCTTAACTGCTCGGTTCTTAATTGTGACTGACTGCATGTTACCATCTGAGGAATTTGATGCCAACTGGGTAACCCCTGAATTAACCTGATCAATAGTGGCTGTTAATTCCTCTGTAGCTGTATTTACATCTAAAATACCATTTACAATATTTTCAGTATTATTATTTATAACTGTGAAGGTTGCTGATACTTCTTCTATTGCAGCGGATAACTGCTGGCTTGAAGCTGCAACCTCCAGAGTTCTGTCCATAATATTAGACATGGTACTTCTCATTCTGTTCTGTGCTTTCCCTAAAGAGTTAATTAATTTACCAAGTTCGTCATTACTTACAGAACTGATCTCAGTAGTCAGATCACCCTTTTCCAAAGCCTGAGCAAAAGTAAGTCCAAGCTTAAGATACTTCGTTATGTAGGTGGAAAGAACAAACCCAAGTAAAACTGCGAGTATAATACCTGAAATGGTGACTACCAGCGTTAGGGTATTAAGCATGGAGACATATTCTTTATTTTGAGTATTCATGCCATCAGCTATGTCCTGATTCCTTTTTACCAGGTCATTAAGCTGGTTCTGCATTGTAACACGGCTAACTTCATTATCTTCCATAAGCCCCTTGGCCATTGCAGTATTGCCTTGAGAGATGTATTTGATGATTTGGTTTCTGGATTCTCTGTATTTTTCCAGTTCTTCTTTATAAGTACCCCAGAGTTTTTTATTGTCATCCTTTAATAAGCTCTTTTCATAATTATCCATTAATTGATCATTATCGGCTTTTAATTCCTCAATAATAGGAAGCATCTCATTTGATACCTGCATACTCTGGGTGTACAATACATTTAACAGATATGCTTTTATCTCTAAGTTGTTTTCTTTGATTTCATGAAGCACATCAATACTTTTGAGATTATAGCTGTACATCTGAGACCCGTTTTCAGCAACCTTTTGAACGCTTCCAGAGGCCATAAAACCTAAAATAATAATAAAAACTAAAAAAATCGAAAAACTTGCAACCAATTTCACTCGAATTGATAGATTCTTTAATAGCCTCATCCGTAAAATGTATATATAGAAAGCGGCATCCTATATATACTCCTCCTATGCTCATTATTTATTAACTGCCGCAGTAGTTATTTTAAATATTTAACTTTAAATAGTTTTAATAAAATATTAATAAATCAAAATTTCTATGTCAAGAACTATAATGTCATATTTAAGTGCATTCTGTACAATTCTTGTAGCAAAATGTCCAAAAAGGTTATAAAAAACATCAAAAGAGTAAAAACTATCTTTGATTGATAATAATTAATCATTAATTTTATAAAATTGTATTGCATTCAATCTTATAATGTGGCATAATAGAACCATGATAAATAATAATAAGATTCATTATCAAATCAGATACTATAATGAACAATATAAATTTAATTAAAAGGAGAGAAACCATTATGTTTAAACAAATTGAATTATCCTATGACTTTAAAGACCTTGAACCTCATATTGATGAATTAACAATGAATACTCACTATAGCAAACATCATGCAACCTACACCAATAATCTAAACACTGTATTAGAAAAAGCTCCCGAACTGTCAGGTAAAACCATTGAAGAGATATTCACTTCCTTAGACAGTCTAAGTGATGAAGCACAAAAAAACGCTATTCGTAATAACGGCGGCGGTTTCTACAATCATAATCTTTATTTTGCTACCATGTCTCCTAAAGGAGGCGGTCAACCAGAAGGAAAGCTGGCAGAACAGATTACAAAAGACTTCGGCAGTTTTGATGTACTAAAAGAGAAACTTTCTGCTGCTGCCACTACCCGCTTCGGTTCTGGCTGGGCTTGGCTTTCCGCTAACAAAGCAGGCGATCTGCAGGTAACTTCTTCTCCTAATCAGGATAATCCTATTATGGAGACAAAAGGTGAGTGGATACCCATACTTGGTATTGATGTTTGGGAGCATGCATATTATCTTAAATATAAAAATTTACGTGTAGACTATATTAAAGCTTTCTTCGATGTTACTGACTGGAATAAAGTTGCTGCGAATTACAAAGAGGTAACCGCATAGGCGTTATTTTATTACTTTAACCAGTAAAAGCTTATAGAGGCTTAAAGCATCTTTATCTAATCCGTTAAATGATTCATGAAACGAATCATTTAACGGATCTTTTGCTTTTAATCCCATGGTATAATTTTTAAGGTGTCCCACTTTTGCGACCACTTTTTTGTCTTACTCTCATATATTTCTCTGGTTATTCTCAATTTATTTGCGATAACCACCTGTTGAAACATATCCCCAAGACCAAAAGGAGCATAAATCTTCAACTTGCCGGATTCCAGTCTCACTCCGATTGCTGATGCAGTTGTAGGCCATGTATCAATTGCTTCCTCCAGTGATTTGTAAGGCTCAACCGCATATCCGAAATGCTGCTGATACCAGAGATGTACTCTCGCCTGGTTTTTAATGTCCATATGGATGTTTTGTTCTCCTATTCCCTTTATGATATGCTCTAATACACTGTTTTCCCCTTCATATGTAACATCTTTTTCATCAAAATATACGAAATCCAAATCCTCGATTCCATACATTGGTGCATTGCTATTTTGATAATTCCATACAGACTGGGTTATGCAGCCTGCACCGATATAATATGGCATATTGCAAAGCCTTTCTGCTTTTTTAATTACATCGTAGAGTTGTTCATTGTATTTAAGGATTTGATGCAGCTCTTTCGCATAGTTCTCACATTGTTCAATATTATCCTTCGTGTTCATAGGGCCTCCGTATAAAGTTTGTTTATAAAAAAGAGAATTTTATTTACAAATGATGTAATTAATGCTAAACTATTGTCAGTTTGCTGTAATTCCTTCCATCCGGATATGGAAAGGAATAAAAAGCCAATGAAAAAAATCTTATTATCAATTCTGTTGTGTATTTCTTTATTTTTTCTGCCAGTTATGCAGCTTCAAGCAAATGCTTTCAGCACAGTCCCCTTTGTCTTATTAACTCAATACGAAATGACTCTTAATGTCGGGGAAGAATTTCAAATCTTTGCGATTACTCATAATGGAAGTATGCCAACCTTCAAAAGCAGCGATTCCAAAATAGCATCCGTTAATACCTATGGAGAAATAACTGCAAAAAGTGCCGGTACTGCCAAGATAACGGCTAAAATCAACAAAGCAGAAGCCTCCTGCAAGATTATTGTCCGTAAAACAACTATTGATATCCTTGCATCAAAGAATTCAATTGAGGCAAGCGAATCACTTGCATTATCCGCAAAAACTTCTACGGGTAATAGTGTTACCTGGAAGTGTACCCCTAAAAGTGTGGCTGTAATTGACGAGAATGGTAACGTAACCGGTTTAAAACCAGGCAAAGCTGTAATCACAGCCACTGCTGACAAAACCAGTTCTACCTTCTCTCTTACCGTTAAATCACCCAAAATAACTCTTAACCGAACCAGTCTCTCTTTGTACCGAAGCCAGACTTTCAGCCTTACGGCAGATGTATCTTCTAAGCTTACACCAACCTGGAAATCAAATAAGAAAAGTATCGTAACCGTAGATGAAAACGGTAATGTAACTGCTCTTAAACATGGTGTTGCTATCATAACTGCTACCCTTAGCGGAATCAGCAAAAGCTGTACAGTAACTGTAAAGCAGCCAGAAATTACTCTGGATGCTTATGAAATCACAATAAAAAAAGGTAACAGTAATAAGATTAATGCCAAAGTATCCTCCGGTAATCTGCCAACCTGGTCTACCAGTAACCCCAATATTGTTACAGTTGATGTTAAAGGAAATGTTACTGGAGTACAAAAAGGCCGTGCTTACATATATGCCGCAGAAGACGGCATTAAAATGCGCTGCACGGTCTATGTAACCGAATAATAGTTATATAATATATCCTTAAGATGAAAGAATTACAGCAAACAAATAAAGATAACACTGTAACTAATCTCTTAAATGAAGGGAATTGATCTGCTCCAATAACTCAACAAACTGTTCGCTACTTCCCCCCGCATCGGGATGATATTCTTTAGCAAGTTCACGAAATCTCTTCTTGATAGCAACAGCATCGGAATCAATTGGAAGCCCCATCTTCATCAGTATATCCGGATTATAAAGACTACTGTCCATCATTCCTGTTTCTTGAAATTTTCTATAAAAAACTGCATAATAGAACTGACCGATTATTTTTTTAAGCTCATTTCTATCCAAGCTCATTAAATCTTTCATATTATATCTAACATTTTTACAGTTATCCTGGAGACAGAAAAATTCATCCCAAACTAGCTTTTTAGGAATACTCTTACAGGTTTCCCAACCTTTGTAGACTCCACCAGATTCGATTTGGTGGAACCTTAACCTCATTTCCATCTTTTTTAGATTTCGTATTTTCCGTTTAATATCACCTTCGTTATAATAGCAATCCTGCAAATTTTGCTCCTTCTTTCTAAGTCAATTGCTTGATCAATTCTTAGTATAGAATAATTTTAAGCTTAATTCTAGTCCAAACATTTGGAGTGTATTTGAAAAATGCTTGTGTAGGTTTGGGCGTTCCATTATGGAGAGCCAATTTGTATGAGGCAGAAAGGCAC
Organism: Anaerocolumna sp.; assembly: GCA_029256725.1. Classification (GTDB taxonomy): domain Bacteria; phylum Bacillota; class Clostridia; order Lachnospirales; family Lachnospiraceae; genus Anaerocolumna. Next base: position 7,646 of record JAQSXJ010000045.1, read on the forward strand.
AATTTTAGAAGCTGTGCTGCTTTTCTAAATTGCTTCAAATACTTTAACTTCATAAGCCTTACATATATTTTTCCCATCAGTTACAACACCTGATTTCAGCTCTTTCATAGGCTTTTTTAATATTATTTCGCTATCTGAATGAGCATAGTTAAGTACGAAATAAAATGTTCTTCCGTCTTTTTTCCGAACACATAATTCACATTCTTTGGACAATTCCAAAATATCTTTGTAAGGTGCCAGCATTCCGGTATAGGATAAAATCGCTTTTACATTATCTCTGCTAAAGGTAGCTCCAAAATATAAGGTTCGTCCTTTTCCGAATGGACGTTCAACAAAAGCTGCTTTTCCGTCATAGTAATTGCCGGAATATGTCCCAAGCAATTTAGTCTTTTCATCCGTCAGAGTTAAAATATCATTAAACACAGGTGCTTCTATCCTGGTACCAAGAAAATCAATATACATATCATCATCATTTGGACCAACAAAAGTAAAATCTTCTACCTGAGCACCGACAAGCTCTGCAGCAAGACCAGGCATTCTGGTCATGGGGCATTTACCAGTTTCATCTTTTTGTCCCGTGCGGCAACCGAATATTAAAGTCCCCCCCTGCTCTACATAGGTTTGTAATAACGCCATCTTCTTATCTGATAATATCAGGGGATGGGGATAAAATAATACAGGATATTTTAGCAAGTCCTCTGTCTCACTGTCCTCCTGAAGGTAAATATAATCCATAGGAGTATGGTTTAACTGGGATGCAATAAAAATCTCTATATTACTGCTTCTGTCAAGCCGCTGATGCCAACGGTCAAGGCAGGCATCAAAAGCATTACTGTAATCTTTAATTATACCTATTTTAGCTTCATATTCTGCTCCTGTTACGTCCGCAAGCTTTTCTATCCAATCGCTAACTTGCTTTACCTCTGCCAGTTTTCTATTGTCACAGTTATCATAATCCAGAATGCCATGCCAATAAATCTCTGTACCCATTGTACAGGTTCTCCACCTGAAATAACTTACATAATCTGCTCCATGGGCTATACTTTGGAGTGTCCAAAGGGTCAACTGTCCAGGTTTAGGAGCCGGAGCCTCCATTCTGGTATTCCAGCCATTTGCTCCGGACTGCTGCTCCATAATACCAAAATGAGGGCAGACTGAGCGTACCTCCGTCAAATTATTACTCCATTTGCGGTCATTTAACTTTCTATCATTTTTAGGGTCTTCTTCCAGACAGTAAGCAAAATTCGGGTAGGAATCATAAGTATAGACGTCCAGGCATTCTTTCTCAAGACGATGATTATCCAGATTTCCGAACATCCCGTTTGTGGTAACGAATACTCTGGGATCTATATATTTTCTTAATATATCACTTTGCCTTTTACAGAAATTTATCGCACTGTCTGAAATAAAACGAATATAATCCAGTACTTCATGAGGATTCGTAGAATCGCTTGCTGTGTGTCTGGGCACATAGATCTCATCCCACTCTGTATAAGTCTGATTCCAGAATACTGTTCCCCATGCATTATTTAGTTCCGTGAGGCTTCCATATTTAATTTTCAGGAATTGGCGAAAAGCAATTGTATCAGTATCCGAATAGAACTCATCCACCTCGCAGTTAAGTTCATTATCAATCTGCCACCCAACAATACTTGGATGCTTGCCATAGTGATCTCCCAACTTTTCAACTATCCTGGTACAAAGTTCAAGGTATTTCAGCGAATTATAGTTATAATGTCTTCTCTGTCCGTGTTGTATTACTATCCCATCTTTTGTTCGATTTAAAACTTCTGGATACTTCTTGGTAAGCCAGGCAGGTGGTGTTGCCGTTGGAGTGCCAAAGATCACTTTCATACCAATCTGCTCTGCGACCTTTAAAAAACTGTCAAAGAACTCAAAGGTAAAACAGCCTTCGGTCGGTTCAAACTTACTCCATGCAAATTCACCGATTCGAATTGTCTGTATTCCTGCCTCAAGCATACGACTTAAGTCTTCCTGCCAAAGCCTGCTATCCCAGTGTTCCGGATAATAACATACTCCTAATTGTAATTTATCCCAATAAAAATTCTGTTTGCTATTCATAATCTTCTCCTAGTGCCATGTTTTTTAAGACATATCTTATGTTATATTACCATAAATTTCAGAACAAATCATTTAATTATAGTAATAATATTTTATAAATACATAAAACGCCTTAAAATTATAATAAGCCGGAAAAGATTTAATGCAATACTTGAAAGACATATTGCAGATTCTGTGTGTTAGAGCGAACATTTCTGTAAGATTATAGTAGACGAAATTGGTACTGTGTCACTGAAGTCGGTATATGGAAGAAAGCTATGGGTCTACTGATAGTAACATTTATTAAATATAATGGCACCTTAGCAGTTGTTAAATACATAGATAACCTCATGCCTGAATAGAGACCATTTTAATAAGTGAATCTATATATCTTTTTTAAAAACAATATTCCAACCTCGTAATTGATAATATTTTTTGAATGTAATAATCGTAAAATCACCTCCATGCTATGCTAAATCCAATTCTTAAGGTTCTGATAATTGAATAGATATACCTTCTATTTCAATAATACTATCTAATCAAACTTCAATTTAATAATTAACGGGTACTTTCTTTTACATCCGTTTTACAACATCGAATTGAGAATTGATAATAGTCCACAACTGTGGATGGTAGATCATAATATTCCAGATTCCGCTTCCTGCAAGTGTATTTTCTTTGATAATGTTATTTAACCCGGCAATACTCCTTGCGTCTATGAACCATACTATATGCTTTGCAGGAATCGAAATATTATATTGTTCATAATAAAAATATGGTGTTAAGGAAGCTTCATCAAATAGTATGGTTGCTTCTACATTATAAGCTAAGGCCATAACTGAATTTATTGTAAGTGAACTGGCACCAGATCTATCCGGTATATAAGGCAACTGCCAATCGTATCCAATTATGGGTATTCCTATAATGACTTTATCATGAGGCACTTTGGTTAATATATACTCCGTCATAGTCTCGATATTATTTAAGTTACTGATAGGACCCGGAGGATTGTTATTAGTACCCCAAACAAATTTCAAAAACAATAAGCCAGTCACATAGTTACTGAATTGGGAATAATCAATTCCTTCCTCAATCAAACTTCCATCAATATCCTTGTTCTCATGATTTATAGTAACGAAAAAAATTAAGTTCTCCTGTTGTAAACGTTCAGATATTTTACGTATAAAGTTAATATACAACGATTGATTACTTTCATTCAGATTATTAAAGACAATGTTTACACCGCCATAACCTTTACTTTTAACAATATTTAGGAATTGCTCTATATTACTTTTTTGATATTCTTCATTTAGTAACAGTTCATAGGATGCCTCTATATCAGGCTCGCCTTGCCTGGTTAGTGTTGCAAGCATCAGTAAGGGAACAACCCCATACTCTTTGGTTGTTTGAATTATTTCAGTATCATCTTCATAAGTAACAATATTCCCTTGTTCAATGGTTGTATAATTAAATATTGATAAATAAGTTAAGTTAGGTAAGATTTTTTTCAGTGTATCTTTTCTAATATATGCATAGCCAAATCCATTTGTTGTAATACTTCCAGTTGTATTATAGGAAATTATTAAAGTTTCCCCAACATAAAGATAATCCCTATCGGATAGATAAGGGTTATTTTTATATAATTGCATCACAGTTACACCATATAAATCAGCAATACTTTGTAGATTCTCCCTCTCCTGAACAATATGCACCTGCTTTGGATAAGCTATCACAATGGACTGTCCTATAACTAGGCTATACGGGTATACCAAGCCATTATCCAATACCAATCTTTCTGGTAAAATTCCGTATCTCTCAGCTATTGACCAGATACTGTCCCCTTCTTGTACAACATATATATCCATAGGTTAAACCCGAACCACTTTTTATCAGTATATGACTAAATTTATTAAATATTTAATATATTTTAAGTTCACTGCAACTTTACAATACTTGATATAATAGCTGTCTTTAATTCACCGCTTGGCTATGGCAATTAACCCCCTCATTTAAAAATGGAGTTTAATATATCATGTAATTTCAGCATATAATAGATCAATTAAATTACTAATTCCAGGTAGATTATGAATATTAGTATAGGTATGAAAGCTCCCGATTTTACTGCTACGACAACACATGGTCCTATGAAGTTCTCTGATTACACAGGGCATTGGGTTATTCTTTTCTCCCATCCAGGAGACTTTACTCCAGTATGTACGACAGAATTTTTAGCTTTCGCTCAAATGAATAGCCAATTTGAAAAGTTGAATACTAAACTTATCGGTTTAAGTATTGACAGCAATTCCTCGCATCTGGCATGGGTAAATCAGATCTATCTATTGACTGGTGTTCAGATTCCTTTTCCAATTATAGCAGACCGAATGGCTGAAGTGGCAGCTCTTTATGGAATGATTGCACCGGATGTAAGTAAACAGGAAACTGTTCGAAATGTTTACTTTATAGACCCCGACCAGACTATCCGTGCAATTTTAATTTATCCCTTGACAAATGGCCGAAATATGTATGAGATTTTAAGACTTCTCACTGCACTGCAAACAACTGATAGTTGCAAAGTAGTGACCCCTGCTAACTGGCAGCCTGATAAACATGCTATGGTTCCCCCACCTCGCAGCTATGATGAATTATTGGAACGTATAAACGATCCCCAGAAATCAGATTTGAATTGCATTGACTGGTTTTGGTGCTATAAAGATATAAACCAGTGAAATTACTGCTTTAGATTTTCTAGTTTTGATATTAAGTCGTATGAAAATAGAAAAGTAAACTCTGTAAACCCAAAACAGCTGCCAACAATTATATTAGTTGGCAGCTGTTTTACTCTATTGGTTAATCTAAAAAGAGTGAATAAAGTTTGTTGTAATCTATTTCCCCATTAGTTATTTTATAGATATTGTCATTCACAACCATAAAGGTGTTATCAAATATAGTAATTTGATTTCCATTCTTCTCATTAATTTCTGTCCTGTACGAATAATTACCATCTATATCACCTTCATAAGGCGTAACTGTTAATCTTGATAATTTAGTTATGAAATCATCAATTAGATATTGTTGTTCCCCACCAGCGATAATTATTTTATCATTAAATTTAATCGATGAGTAGTTACTTTGCACCATAGTAACTATTTCAGATGCATTAATACTCTTTGGTTTATTTACAAATATAATTATAAATAGAAATGCAAAACCAAATACAGCGTAAAATATTTTTTTCTTCATTATATTAAATCCCTCCATATTAATAATCAATATTTTATTGCTTTCAGTTAATATTCACCATATTCATACCATTCGCTTGATACCCAACAAATGAATATTAGATCTAATTTATACTAAAAGTATATAATTTCACTCCTATTGTACTCCATTATATACTATAGAATTGTAATGTCAAAAAAATAAGATTTCATACTATATATAATTATTGTTAAGGCTTTAAAATTGTAATTCTACAGTAATAAAAATATCTTGAAAATTGTGTTAATTTATGATATATTAATATTTGTTCGGGGCATTAGCGCAGTTGGGAGCGCACCACACTGGCAGTGTGGGGGTCAGGGGTTCAAGTCCCCTATGCTCCATCGTTAAAAAGCCAGTAATATCAAGGGTTATAGAGTTTGAAGCTATTGAAAAAGCACTCAGGGATGAGTGCTTTTTTATGTGTTGTGACTATTTTGTAATTACTTGATCATAATTTGTTTGTTTTATACTTCCAGTTCACATAAGCACATTTGTTCTTATGTGATTATGTTCATTAAACAGTGAAGCGCAAAAGATTTAGTTTGGTCTGCTGAATATCTTGAAACAAAAGGATGGCTAGCATATGAATTTCCAGAAGCAAAATGTATAACAAAATATAGAATTGGGGCTAGAAATATTCTGAGCATGCTGATACACAGGCACCAATGAATTGGACTTTTGAATCATAGGATGAGCAAATAAATGGGTTGTCTTGGATACGCGATCTAATATCACAGGATGGGAACCTGGTAAATATAAAGAATTTACAGTCACTAATACAAAAGTATATAATAAATACAGAATCAATATTACAGCTAATAGAAATAGTAAATATACTCTTACAGTCAGCGAAGTTAAAATGATGGAAACCGTTACAGCACCAACTGATCTTAATGCAATAGGTGGCGCTGGAAATATTAAATTAACATGGAATGGAGTTGCAAATGCACAAAGCTACGTTATTAAACGTTCCATAACATCTGGGGAACACCTGACACAGTTATACCATTCACTCCAGTTGTTACTGGCTCAGCATTAGAGTACATTGACTCCAATGTAACTCCTGGTACTACATATTACTATGTAGTCAATGCGATAATATCTGGCAACACAAGCAGCAACTTCCTATCAAATGTTTCAGGTTATTCTGATAATAATATAAGTTCCTTAGATTTTTATAATTCATGTTCTGATGCTGAAACATATTTCCAGAAAGCTTCTACTTCATTTAATTATGGAGCTAACGACTATGAAAAAAATTATCTAAGTGTCTTTGAGACTGTAGCTTTATCCGATCAATTAGCTGCTCAATATCTTATGAAATACATAGATACAGAGAAAACAAGCCATTTATCTAAAGCCCAAGAGTATATACAGAGAGCAAAGATGGTTTAATAATGATTTCACAAAACAGAAGTATCTTACTCGCTGATACGGGACTTACCCAAGATGAAATCAAAGAAAAAGTAGAAAAAGACTTGTTAGAATTAGATGCAGAATAATTTATAAATACGATAATCCTGAATGAAATCCTCTGGAATATTAAATCATAAATATAGTAAGCTAATTACTAAAGTCCAATACCTAGTAATTGTATTGAGCACTATATTAAGAATATTACACAATGTACACTATAAAAGTATTTTCACTCATTTTTATTATTTTATCACTAGCTTGTACAGCCCAGGCAGCCAGCGCCGCTACTATTAACATCGGACAGAAAACAATTGTATTCAAGGGTTGCTGCATTGAGATAACCCGGAGGTAAACTCCGGGTTATTGAAGCTTTACTAAACCAGTATAAAATAACATTACCGGTATAGTATTTATATGCATCTCCTACAATGCATCTTTTATTTTAACATTTAACAGCTCATAATACATTGGTTATAGTTACCATTTTAAACCATTAGAAGTATTAATTAATACCTTAATCTGAAGTTTGGGACTTATTTCTTTTTATCTTATAATAAATACTATATTGAATAACAGACTTATGAATTAGAATACAACTTTAAGTTTTTCTTAAATTTTAATTTCTCTCATGTAATCCTTAGACAAATTCCCAGCAATATATAGATTTGTACTTTTATTTAACCTTTCACTAAAAAAACGTTGAGTCATTAAAACAATATAGTTTATGCTACATAAATAATATTCATTAGCTAGTAATAGCATTACTACTAGGACATAAATACTGTTTCAATTTACTCTAACATATAATATAATGCAATTGTCTAGAGTAAAAGAAGTAATAGCAAATCGGATTGAAATACCCCCGGATCATCCCCCCGGGGGTATTTTTTTGTGTCAATTTACGTTTTATGAATTACTAGCATAAATATAAACCCACTGTTTTTATCTTGACTTCTTTATCTTTCTTCTAAACAATAATACAACTCATCGAGTAAACAATCAAAATAAATTAAAATTATGTTATTGTACAGTCCTTATTGCGCTTATATCAAAGTATAAATCTCGATTACCAGCACTTTATCCATTTACATCTAAACTCGTCCACTTCTCCGTTATAATCTATATTTCTATATTCGGCATATCCCACTTTATCAATAATCCTTTATTTCTTATCATATAAATAGTAGGGGTACACAATTAAAACATCGCATTCTTCGCTATCCAGGCATTGTCTATCTTCCAACACATAGCCAGCTTCTTTTAAATACAGTTCTGCACCACTAAAAGACAATCCTTCTAATATATACAAATCAACCATAATATATCTCCTAAAATTAAAACTCTCTATTTGCATTAATGACCTGAAGGAAGATCACATATTATCTTGTCCAAAGCCATAGAATGTAAAAAAGCACAAAAGGTATCTTATGGATTATCATACCAGGCATAAGGAAGAAATTATTTCATTACCGCGGATTTACCCAATAGAAACTGCTATACAAATAATGATGTTGTTTTAAGTATTGTTCTACCATACAATATGGAACGCTTCTTTCTTTTTATAGACAATGCTTCCAATGGAATCCCTGACAAAATCAGAATAATTATCTATAGCTTTGATTCTCCTGAGTTATCAACCAAAAGTATCCTTGAATATGATGGCAGTATGTTCATATATACCCTGGACAGTCGTTTTACAGGTCCAAGAACTTACTTCGGTCATAATATTAAAGAGAGTAAGCGTAACGACAGAAAAGATATGATAATTGATTATCATCTTATTACTTATGACGGCAATGAATATCCTGTTTATTGGCATAATATTGATTTCTATGACTGGTCTGTATAACGCAAAAAACAAGGGGCATTTACTCAGGCATTCCGTTTTATAACTGCATATATTATAGTAAAACATTTGAGGTAATTATTATGCCCGGAGGATGGAATTATCAAGCTTACATTGACCCTTATGAATCTTATATCTTCTATCGTACCATGGATATGGAGGAGGATTACTTTTATATTCCCGTAGCTGTTGCAACTCAGATAGTCAATGGTACCAACTACCGTTTCCTTACCATCGCAGAACCCAAAAGCGGTGATAGGACACCGTATTTTGCCCTAGTTGAAATCTATAAGCCTATTCAAGGTGATGCGAGTATCACCAATATTACACCGATTCCTTAAAATAAGTTATATGAGGTAAATAAAGGACTGCCAGCAGTGAAATTAGTGTACTCCTTGTAAAAGAGGCGACTAAATATTATTTATGCTCTAATTTTATATCCACAGGCAGTCCTTTTACCTTTATACATTTAAGCTTCTAACTGTTTTTCGTGTTTTTCAAAGAAATCCTCTCGGGGTTCTAAGAATTTTAATTTGTGATTATCCTTATCAGCTATCAAATCAGTTAATACTGAAAATGCATATTCCCAGTTCCACAGCTTTTCATCAACGGAAAGATATTCACGTATCCTTTCACAACCTACAGGTGCTATGGGATGCAGTAGCAGCACACCAATGCGTACACCATATAAGGAATCTGCTAATACCTGTTTACGTAATGTATCATTATCCGTCGTTTCTGCTGTTCGCATATTATTGACCCAGTATTTATTCATGAATCGTATATAGGAGTCCAAAACGTAAGTCAGACTATGAAATTCATGATTATACATATGTCGTTCGTAGGTCAAAACGGCTTCTTTTGATTCCTTTAATACTTCTTCGCTGACTGCAATATCAGGGATTTTCGAATCATAATATTTCTGTGCTGTGTAGAAGCAGGAGCGTACCAGCCTGTTGAATACATTCGTAAGAAGATTACCTTCCTTCAATACCGGATCCACACCTTCTCTTTCATTTTCAGGCAGATACACTTGAGGTTTAAAGCTTACACTCTTAGAGGCCAGACCGAGGCTTAAGAAATGTATTCTCAGCTGTTCAGGAGTATAGAAATCCAGCAGTTCTCTAGCCATTGGAGGTTTAATTTCACTACTGCTTCCTGCTTTTTTATCCATAAACAAAATATGCCTGTTGGCAATCAGATGAGGTGCAGTAAATTGATCAATGTCTGCTTTATCTCCATAAGTAGTCTTTAATGCAGAAAACAAGGCCATTTCAGCATTACCATAGAAATAAATATTGTCTTCACCTATAAATTGATATACTGTTGCATCCTTACTTTCCCACCAGTTTCTCCATTCCTCCGGTTCCTTTCCCAGTTGTTCCAAGTAAGTTCTGGTAAAAGAAATAGGTGCCCAAAGGGATTCCGGCCATACCCAGAAAGTCAGCTCCTGCATATCTTCTTTATCTGGTACTGGGACTCCCCAGCTGATGTTTCCGGATAGACGAAATGGCACTAAAGTCTTACCGGTTCTAAAGCGAATTCCTTTAGTATTCAATACTGCTCTTGCATCATCTCTATCCTTTAGGTCTTTAAATATATAGGTTACAGAAGCTTTATTATCTTCCTTTGATAATTCATGTGTAGGTAATAAGCTGGTTAATTCTTCTACTGAGGTTTCCGTTCTCTCAAACTCACTCTTCTTTACATAGATACAAGGGGGTTTTAAGAACTCCTCAATGGTTTTTAAAATGTACTTTCTGGTATTTCCTTTTCTTTCTTTCGCTACATATTCGGTTAACCATTCGGTGCATTCATCTAATTTAAAGTACCAGTTACCTACTTCTTTTACCTCAGGTGTTTTCCCTGACAAAGTACTTTTAGGATTTATTAGTTCACTTGGCATGTACTGATGTCCTAACGAGCATTCATCCGCATAAGCTTTTTCAGAGGAACAACCTTCAATGGGGCAATTTCCCACAACCTGTCTTCCATTAAGGAATACGCCAAAATCGGGATCATAAAATTGAGGAGTTGCCAATTTCTCCAGATGACCATTATTATATAGAGTTTCAAAAATTTCTTCCGATACCTGTTTGTGTACCTCTCCTGGCCTGTCAAGACTTGATGCAGCATATAGGTTTAAGCTGATTTCATATGCATTCAAGGTTTCTTTCTGGTGATTATGATTTTTTCTGACATAGTCTTCAATAGTCTCTTTGTAAGCTTCGCCTTTTTCTTCTTTTATTTTTCGGAAACTTTCTAGAATGGGTGAACCATAACAATCTGTACCGGATACAAATATAACATTCTCTGAACCGATCCTGTCTCTTAAAAATCTTGCAAATGTATCTGCATGAACAAACACACCACCTATGTGTCCGAAATGCAGTTCTTTATTTCCATATGGCATTCCTGCCGTTATAACTGCCCGTTTGGGAAATTCGGGTCTGGTTTCATTATTTTTCATCTATTTCACCTTATTAGCCTATTAAGTTGTGATATTGCTTTTTCTGTCCAAGTCAAGGATTCTTTAACCATATACATTTTGTAATTGGATAAAATTAAAGCATTATTCACCTAACCAGGCTAATCCACAAAATACATTCTATTTAAGTATCGTTGTGGCATCCTTTCATAATAATAATAATAATAATAATAATAGTAGTTCTACTTCCTCTATTCTTCTGTTTATACATGATCTAAATATTAATTGAATTACTATCTACAACCTAAAAAAGAGTATAAAAAAACACCTCCTGCAATCATATTTACAGGGGCGAATTATCGCGGTACCACCCTATTTTGTTAATATGTCGCCATACTAACCTCCTTAAGTACTATCATACTCTGGTTCTGTAACGTGAACCCACGTCATAGCATCACGACAAATACAAGTCGATCCGTATGCAGCTCCGAGGCTTGTTTCGTCTTTCTTCCACTGCTCCTTCCCACCAACCAGAGCTCTCTGTAAGCTTTCAAAAAAGTACTTCCCTCTTCATAGCCTTTTCAATTAAAATTAGTATATGCAGAAAAATTAGTATTGTCAAGGACTAATTCTATCTCTCTTTATCCTATCTTTTAAATTTTACACAATTGACTGTTTTGTCGATTTATCCTCCAATTTGACCGAAAGACCTTACCCAGATAAACGAACTTTTTTCTGAAAATACCATATATTGAAACATCTAAACAATTTGCATCCCTGGGGAGGCTCTTTATGAATCCTATGACTTATGATTTTGCCGTTATCGGCGGGGATTTAAGGCAAGTTTATATGGCTGAGGATTTGATATCCCGAGGTTTTTCCGTGCTCTTATATGGTCTGGAAAACCTTGGCTCTAAGGCTGATATAGAACATGCGAAATCTTTAGCCCAAGCAATAGATTCCAGTAAAGTTATCCTTACACCCATTCCTTTTACCAAAAACGGTATCCATATTTTATCAATGGATGCCAAACCGGATTTAACCCCGGAAATACTGTTCAGTCACTTAAGAAAAGACCATAAACTCTATGGCGGTTGTTTCACTGACAGTATCAAAGAATTTTGTGACATTAATCAGATTTATTGCAATGATTTTATGGAGGAAGAAGAAGTAACACTGTTTAATACCATTGCTACTGCAGAAGGCACTATTGCAGAAGCAATCATTAACAGCAACGGAAATCTTCATGGCAGTAAATGTTTAATTCTAGGATATGGCAGATGTGCAAAAACTCTTGGTGAAAAATTAAAGGGGCTTTGCGAACACATTGATATTGCAGCCAGGTCTCCTCTTGCACTTTCTCAGGCTAAGACCTCTTCCTTTGGCGCAATTGCACTTTCTGATATTTCTGATAACATCTCCCACTACGATTATATCTTTAATACCATTCCTTCATTGGTACTTGACAGAAAGTTACTGGAACAAACCAAAAATGAGGTCGTAATAATTGATATAGCTTCAGCACCGGGTGGTGTTGATTTTGCTGCTGCTAAAGAATTAACCCGTAACGCCAGATTGTCTCTTGGATTGCCGGGTAAATATGCTCCCAAAGCCAGTGCGGCTTACTTAACCCAGTATCTATTAAGTGATTTAGACAAACTTAAGCTCGTTCAGTTGTAACCTATGGCTTTTGTTTTCGAAAGTGAGGTATTTATGTCTTTGCATAATAAAAATATCGGTATTGCATTAACCGGTTCTTTTTGTACCTTTGATAAAACCTTTGAAGAAATCGAGAAACTTTTAAGAGAAGATGCAAATGTATACCCTATCCTTTCCTTTAACTCTCAGAAAATAGACTCACGCTTTGGAAAGGCTGAGGATTTCTATAAAAGACTTGTGGACCTTACCGGTCATACTCCTATAACGACCATAGAAGATGCAGAACCTATCGGGCCTAAAGATATGTTTGATATTATGGCAGTTATCCCATGTACAGGAAATACTCTGGCCAAAATGGCAAATGGCATTACTGACACACCTGTCCTAATGGCGGCCAAAGCCCATATTCGTAATAATAAACCACTTGTTATCTCTATTGCCACCAATGATGCTCTTGGCAATAATCTGCAAAATATCGGCAACCTTCTGAATCAGAAAGATATCTATTTCGTGCCCTTCGGTCAGGACAGTCCAAATGGTAAACCAAAATCAATGATAGCACACACTCATTTGCTTACCCTCACCATTGAAAGTGCTTTAGAAGGTAAACAGCTGCAGCCCGTTGTTATCAGTCCGTTCTAATATTGAAAGCCTATCTATAACTTAAGACAAAAAGTAAACTGTATTCTGATAGTAGGACATAGAAAAAAGGCTGTGTTATACTATCAGGGTACAGTTTACTTCTTTATTTAGTACTTTAGTTATTGAAATTCACATTCATAAATATCCGATTACCAGTATAATTTCCAGTCTTTTTTCAGTCTGGTCAGCGCTTCCAGATAAAAATAATCTCCCCAGGTATTACATTCGTCTACTCCGTAATGATTACAGGTATTATAAGGTGAACGATTTGAGTAAGAACTATGAAGCACCAAACCATTTGATTTTTCATGATTTTTTACAGCATAATTATCATAAAGAGATTTCATGATTTTTCTGGCCAATCCATTGTAGTAAGCCTTTTCACCGCCCTCTAAGAACTTAGCCATTTCTAGCATTCCACAGGCAGCTATAGATGCTGAGGAAGAATCTCTGGGCTGCTCTGTTCCTTCTTTAAATTCAAGATCCCAATAAGGAACCATATCCTCCGGCAAAGCTTTTAAGAAAAAGTCCGTTACCTTCCGAAACAAGTCAAGATATTCTGACTTTCTGGTATAGCCATAGCTCAGAGCAATTCCATAGATCCCCCAGGCTTGTCCCCTTGCCCAGGCTGACCCGTCCCGGTACCCTTGACAAGTGGCTCCATGAGAAGGTTCACCGGTATTCAGATCAAAATAAAAAGTATGCCAAGTAGAATAATCTTCTCTTATTACATTCTTTAAAGCTGTATGAATATGCTTATCTGCTATTTCCTTATATTTTTCATCGTCAGTTACCTCACTTGCCCAGTAAAGCAGCGGCAGATTCAACAAACAATCTATAATCAAACGGCAGTTATCCGGGCTATCCATACTTCCCCAAGCCTGAATGTATTCACCTACGGGATGGTAGCGGCTAATAAGATGATCTGCCGCTAATAATGCCGCTTTTTTGCCGGTTTCATTACCAGTTAGTTTATAGCCTGCAACACAGGAAGGTGAAAATAGAAAACCCATATCATGATGATCCACGTCCTCTAGTTGTTGAATGCGTTTTAGAAATGACTCTATCTGTATATTGGCAGCCTTTTTAAACGCCTCATCACCGGAATTCTCATAATCCAGCCAAAGTTCACCCGTCCAAAAGCCGGTTGTCCAATCTCTGTTCTCTGTACCTTCATAGAAATTATCTACACTGTATGCTTTTTTGAATTTATATGTAAAATCAGAAAGAATACTTTTATCTTGAGCAATACAGAACTCTATTGCCTGATCTATTTCATTCCCACTAATTAATTCCTTCTCCTCAAACAATCTCATTTTGTTAATCCTCCTTCTGTTTTGAACCTAATATTATCAATTTAATAACCCTGTCTTTCTCACATATATTTGTCTCCCGGCATTAATTTATGTTGAAAAAGCTTCTTTTTTTATCCCAAATAAATTATGGAAATATCTTTATATTTAGCAAAAATACATAATATTTTATATTTTAACATAGCAATATACAAAAGTAAAAGGGTTTATCTACGTCGCCCAGGTATTAAACAATCCTGCGCCAACTATAAGATAACCCTTTTACTAATTAAATTCTAATTCGGTTTATGCACTCATTGATTTACTTTCTGGTATAAAAATCCTTTACTACCTTTTCTGCCGGTTTTCCATAGATATCATATCCGCCATCTTTATCTGCATCCTCAACATGATACTGTTGCCATGCCCAGTCCCATAACCCGAAACCAGATACCCAGTCTCTTTTTGAAGCCGTTTCAAACATCTCTTGATACCATTCTGCCTGTTCTTGTAAATTAACTTCTCCTTTTACATTCCAGTCATTTGGTACGTTAAGAGAACCTGAGGTAGACATACAACCGGCTTCTGCAAAGAAAAAGGGCTTACCGAATTTTTTTACAACTTTTTCGATACGGTCAAGTTCCTGCTCCCAGTGTCCTTTTGGATAATATCCACTGGAGGATATGACATCTACACAGTCCCACCAGTTTACATGTTCCTCCTGGTATTTATCTGTATTATATGACACAAGCCCGTGGTATACCTCTTTGATATCCCCGATTAATTTACGCCATTCCTCTTCCCTTCTCTGGGACATGACCATCTCACAGCCGGCAATAAACATTTCGCAACCTGTTTCCTGCGCTATACGAGCAAAATGCAACTGAAAATCCGTATAAGACTTAAACCATTTACTCCATTTAGGCTCGCAATGCACATCATTGTCAAAAAAGTTTATATGAGCCCTCCAGGTTCCATCCAGGCAATTAACTGTTGGTTTTAAAGCAACACGAAGTCCTAAGGATTTGGCGTAGAGAATCATGTCCTTTACTTCCTCACTGCCTAAGGTATGCTTAGAATTAAAGTCTATCTTTTCAGAAAATGAGTTCTCCTGCATTCCGGCAGGTACTAATATAACAAAATCTGCACCTGTCCTTTCTTTCATTTTTGCCAGACTTTCCTTAGCTGCAACTTTTTCAAAACTTCCCTTTAATGCAAAGGAGCCAAAGGTTATACCATTAATAAATTCCATGTTTCTTACTTCTGCCTCATTCTTTCTGTATAAGTTCTTTTTTGTCTTATTATTTCATTCTTTCCTATTATTTCTTTCTTTTTATTTCATTCTGTCTCATTATTTCATTCTGTCTCATTATTTCATTCTGTCTCATTATTTCATTCTGCCTTATTATTCATTCTGCCTTATTATTTCATTCTGCCTTATTATTTCATTCTGCCTTATTATTTCATTCTGCCTTATTATTTGATTATTTCTTTTACTGCCTTCTCCAGTGCCGTGATTACCTTATCACACCAGACATCAAATTCTATATCTTCGTTCTGGCATTCCGGGTGGCTTATAACATAATCAATTCAAATCTCTTAGTACAAGTGAAACCAGGAACCAGACGTTTAATTTTTGCATTATCAAATACAACTGTATTCGCTTTATCCCCTGTTAAGGAGCCTCTGAAATCCTCTGTACTGGCTGCATCCAAAAACTCTGAGGATACATAGCAGGCTTTTAATTCTACGCCTAGTGCATCCGCTATAGCCTTATAGATCTGATTCCAGGTAAGTGATTCATCAGAAGTTATCTGCACAGCCTCACCGATAGCGTGTATATTTCCCAATAAACCAACAAAGCCTTTTGCAAAGTCACTGTTATGTGTCATAGTCCAAAGTGATGTTCCGTCTCCATGTATGATGACTTTCTTTCCTTCAAGCATTCGTTTGATCACCTGATAACTGCCCTTTGCTCCATGAACGCCAAGGGGTACACTTCTCTCATCATAGGTATGGCTTGGTCTGACAATCGTTACTGGGAAACCTTCTTCGCGATATAATTTCATCAGATAATCTTCACAGGCAATTTTGTTTCTGGAGTATTCCCAGTAAGGGTTTGACAAGGGTGTTCCCTCATTAATACGGTAGTCAGAAAGGGGCTTTTGATAAGCAGAAGCTGAACTGATAAATATAAATTGCTTTGTCTTATCCTTAAACAATCTGTAATCTCTCTCAAGCTGTGCAGGTACAAAAGCAATAAAATCTGCTACGACATCAAAGTTATGCTCCTTTATTAAATCAGCAACTTTTTCTTCCTCGTTAATATCAGCGATTAAAACCTTTGCCTTTCCTTCCAATTCTGAATTTTTGCTTCCTCTGTTTATCAGATATAATTCATGACCTTCATTAACTAATGCTTTAGAAATCGCAGTACTGATTATTCCAGTTCCACCAATAAAAAGAATTTTCATAATTATACCATTGCCTATCGCAGACTTGCCTGCGATACTGCCGCTAAATTTGAGTGAAAGAATCCTTGTGTGGCAGCCTTTCGATATTAAATTTTCTTTCACTCTTTTCGACCTGATGCCGCTTTCTGTTACCCAAAAATCCTTGTAAATGGATGAAAGGAGCACTATAAAAAATTATTGAACTCCTGAGAGAATCCCTTCTACGCGTCTAAGTTCATCTCTGATTTTTAAGCTCTGGGGACATTTGTTTTCACACAAACCGCAGTCCTTGCAATTGCTTATGGTTTTACCGTCTTTCTTTATATAGTTTGCCATTTCTTTCCTTGCATATTCCGTTAATCCATAAACATTATGATATGTATAATAATTAAATATCTTTGGAATATCAATTCCAGCAGGACATGGTTGACAATAAGCACATCCGGTGCAATAGAGCTCGCTAAATTTCTTAAGATTCTCAACAGACTCTCCAAGTTTAGCCCATTCATCCTCTGTCAGACTCTCTTTGCTGCTTCCGATAACCAAGTTCTTCTCTACCATATCCATGGTTCCCATTCCGGATAAGGCACAACTTAAGTAGGGATTACCAAGGACAAATTTAAATGCAAGCTCATAGGTAGAAATGGAGGGTTTGCCGGTCAGTTTCGTATATAAATCTGTAGGTGCCGCCAATCTTCCGCCTCCCACAGGACCCATTGCCACAACACCCAGACCTTTTGAAGCCGCATACTGAATCATTTCTTCATTGCTTCTGTCTAAAAGATTGTACTGAACCAGCATGGTTTCCATTGGAACGCCTCTTTCTTCTGCTGTATCAATTATATATTTGATATGCTCCGGTTTATCGTGGAAACTAAAGGAAATATGCTTAATCAGTCCTTCTTCTTTCGCACGCTTGGCTTCCTCTAATAAATTTAATTTCAATACGACGTTGTCATATTCCTCTCTGCTAAGTCCCCAAAAGTGATAGAAATCAATATAATCGGTATCCAGCTTACGAAGACTCTGTTCCAGCCGCTTTCTGTAATCAGCAGTTTCTTTACAGGTATCAGCAGGCATCTTGGTTGATATTATAACCTTGTCCCTAATTGGCTTCAATGCCTTTCCAACTGTTATTTCACTGTTATGATGGCAATAATACGGAGCGGTATCAAAATAATTCACTCCGTTTTCATATGCCTTGTGCAGCATCGGTATAGCTTTTTCTTCATCGATATACCATTTCTCATCTTTTTCGTATTCGGGCAGTCTCATACAGCCAAACCCCAAAGCCGAAATCATAGCACCTGTGTTTCCAAATTTTCTGTAATTCATTGTGAACCCCCTTATGAATAAATTTTATGATTATGAATACTAGTATATCCTATAGAGCCTACTCTAGGTCAATGGCTTTTATTATATCAGTGATTTTTATATCCAGACGTTATATCCAGACGTTATATCCAGACGTTATATCCAGACGTTTATATCCAGACGTTTATATCCAGACGTTATATCCAGACGTATATCCAGACGTATATCCAGACATTTGAATACAGACATTGATATCATTTTCATTCTCACCAGTATAGTTGACAGTATATTTTGATTGTGATAAGGTTAAGTCAGATTATTAATTTACGGGAGGAATCCGTTATGTATACGATCAAACAAGTTTCAGCCAGAACCGGGCTATCTATATATACCCTGAGATATTATGATAAAGAAGGGCTTCTTCCATTAGTGAAGCGAACCCCCTCTGGAATCCGCAAATTTTCTGACGATGATATTGCCTGGATTGGTTTAATCTGTTGTCTTAAAAATTCCGGTATGTCAATTGAAAAAATAAAAGAATTCATGAATCTATGTCTAAAAGGAGAAGAAACGGTTGAACCGCGTAAGGATATCTTGCTTGTGCATAAACAACATATCCTTGATCAGATGCAGGAGCTGAAAAACAGTCTGGATACAGTAAATTACAAGATAGATCATTACAAAGAAATAGGAATATTCCATATAGACGGAGATAAACAGAATGCGGTATAATCGTCTGCTTACATAAAAATTAAGTTACTGGGAATAAGTTTGCAATTTAAGTCCTTCCCTGGTTTTATTACATATCTTTAAGGAGACTTTACCATGCTTTCAATACCGTTAGACACTGAATCTCAGGTTCCCATGTATGAACAAATTTATTCTTATATCAAAAATGAAATTAAGGACAATAGATTAAAAGAGCATGACAAACTGCCTTCTGCCAGAAACCTGGCTTCACATCTTAATATCAGCCGTAATACAGTAGATATGGCGTATTCCCAGCTAGTTTCAGAAGGATATATAGAAGCCGTCCCCAAAAGCGGGTTTTATGTTGCAGCAATCTCAGCCCTTGCCTCTATTCAAACTGCTCCTTTTTCTGTACAGATTATTAAACCAAAGGTGAAGGAAACCTACCAGTATAATTTTTCTCCTTTTGCCATTGATATTACCAGTTTCCCATACAATATTTGGCGAAAGCTCTCCAGAGACTGTATGAATGAATATAACAACGAGCTTTTTCTTTTAGGGGATAGCCAGGGGGATGAAGCTTTAAGAGCCTCCATAGCTGGATATCTGTATAGTTCCAGAGGAGTTGTCTGCGCACCGGAGCAGATAATTGTAGGTGCCGGAACAGATTATCTCCTACTGCTTCTTTGCCGCCTGTTCTATTGGTTATATGGTAATAAAGAAGAATCGAATACCTCTGTAACTATTGCCATGGAAAATCCAACTTATAAACGGGCTTATGAAATATTTACAGATATGCAATACCCTGTAGTTCCTATTGAACTGGATCAAAACGGCATACAAGTTGAAAAACTTAAAAAAACGGCTGCCAATGTAGTGTATGTAACGCCCTCCCATCAGTATCCTTTGGGTGTGGTCATGCCTGTTAAAAGGCGCCAGGAATTGCTTTCCTGGGCTGCTGCTAAGGAGGAACGCTATATTGTTGAGGATGACCATGACAGTGAATTTCGGTATAAAGGAAAACCCATTCCTGCATTAAAAGGAATGGATTCTTTAGAGAAAGTGATTTATCTTGGAACCTTTTCAAGAGCCATTGCCCCCGCAATCCGGGTAGGCTATATGGTGCTGCCGGAACAGCTCCTTCAATTATATAAAAATCACTTAAGAGTATTTTCTTCAACGGTTTCCCGTGTTGATCAATATATCATAACACATTTCTTAGCTGATGGTTATTTTGAACGTCATCTGAATAAGATAAGGACACTCTATAAGAGTAAACACGATCTGCTGCTGCAATCCTTAAAGATCTTTCGAGATTCTATTATAATTGAAGGTGAACATGCCGGGCTTCATTTGGTTGTTTATTTTAAGACAAATCTAATGGAACAGGAGCTTATCAGTCTTGCTGCCTCAAAAAGCATCAAACTATACGGTTTAGAAGTTCACTACCTTCATCCGATTAAGAATTCTATACCTGGTATTCTATTAGGTTACGCTAATCTGACTGAGAAAGCTATTCTAGATGGTACTAAGGCTTTGTATGATGCATTAAGAGATTATTTATTTATCTGAAATACCTGATACTATTAGAATTCTTTTTATATAAGTTGAATTTCAGTTTTCCTGTCAAAGTATAACAATGCTGAATTATACGTTATTTTTATACTGTGGCAGGTATCACTTTAATTCAACTGATATATATTTTAACCTATGTAAAAAGTAACTTGATAACATAGATTTCTTAGGAAAGATTATACTCAATGCAATTTTACAGGTGCTTTGTATAAGTTATATAGTGAAAAAAATATACACTAATTAACATCTCCCACATATATTTGAGATATTATCTTACCGTTTTCATCCATACAATCTGCCATTGCCGCCGGATATATGGTGTATTCCTTTAATCTTGATATATCCAGCCATTCAACTCCCACTTGTACACTATCAAGGTTGGTAGCTTTTGATAGGTCAACTGGTGTTACAAGCTTACAAGTAAAATAATATTCTACTTGATGCATGTCAGATTCACTTTCTGCAAACTGATGGTTTTTTCCTATGTATTCCCGAACCCAAACCAGTTCACCGACACTTACCTGGGCTCCCAGTTCTTCCAGACATTCACGTTTTAATGCTTCAACGAAGGTTTCACCGATTTCTTGTCCGCCTCCGCTAAAAAGATATGCCGTTTTGCCATCGTTAAAATCGCATTTATTTAATAATATCTTACTATTTTCAATAATTATAGCCTTTACACTGTTACGAATCGGTTTCATATTAATAGCCATGCCTTTCTCATAACCTGCACTCTTTAGAATGCAGGCTCAATTTTGCGTGTGAAATGTCCGCAAGCCTGATTACGA
Source organism: Anaerocolumna sp. (assembly GCA_029256725.1). GTDB lineage: Bacteria > Bacillota > Clostridia > Lachnospirales > Lachnospiraceae > Anaerocolumna. The sequence continues at coordinate 29,071 of JAQSXJ010000045.1, forward strand.
TACTTCTTAAACAAAAAGATTAGTATGTAACGTTTTTTCAATCTAACATCTCAGTGTAATGTTCAAATTTTCGAATCCAGCTGCCTTCTTAATACTTTATAACGGATATGAATAAGGATGAAAACACCCGCTGCTTTCATCCTGTCAATCTTTTAACCCTTAAGCAGCCCCATATCAGAAAAATATTTTCTTCCGTCTGCCAGGTCAATATCCATCTGTGCTTTCAGTTCTTCCAGGGAACCAAAGGTTTCTTCTTTTCTGGTTCTACTGAGTAAAGAAACTTGAATAAATTTACCATAGAGATCCTGATCGTAGTCAAATAGAAAGGTCTCGACCCTTTTCTCAGGTGTCGTACCCACTGTAGGATTATGACCGATATTTGTGATACCTGGGTATTCTTGCCCCTCTATTGTAGTAAGGGATACATAAACCCCATCCGGTGGCAGCAGCTTTGATTTGTCAGGCATAAGATTTGTTGTGGGAAACCCAATCGTTCGGCCAATCTTACGACCATGCATTACCTCACCCATTACAGAGAATGGCCTGCCAAGAAGTTTCACTACATTCTCCATATTTCCTTCGCTGATCTGCTTACGGATACAGGAGCTGCTGATATCTTCATCAGCATTTTTTTTCTTGGTGATAATATCAAGCTTATAGTTATATTTAGAAGCATACTCCGCTAACATTGCAGTATTACCTCTTCTATTCTTTCCAAAGCAGAAATCAGAGCCTACCACAATATATTTTGCATCCAATTTATTTATCAGAACCTCTTCAATAAAGCGCTCCGGTTCCATGGATCTGGTTTCTTCCGTAAACGGATAGGATAACATTACATCTACTCCATATTGGTCGATGATGCATTGTTTCTCTTCTTCCGTATAAATTAATTCCATTTCTCTATCTGAAAGCAGGTTACCGGGATGATAGAGAAAAGTGAAGACCACTGCATTTAATCCACTTTTCTTCTGCTCTGTGATTTTTTGAAGCAGAAGTTGATGACCTGAATGCAAACCATCAAATTTACCCAGGGTTACTGCACTGTTCTTTAACTCAAAATCCGTTCTGCCTGCTATATATTCCATGTTTTATACCCATTGCATACCGCAGGCAGGCCTGCGATACTGCCACAAATTAAATAGAGTGAGAGAAGTTTAATGTGGCAACCTTTCAATAATAAATTTTCTTCCACTCTTCCTAACATGATGCCGCTTTATCCGGTATCACCACCAGTAATTCTTTAAAAAGTCTGAAATGAGCACTCTCTGCGCTTATTTTAGAGCCTTTCTGTATTACAAAAACATTTTATAAGGTTTCATTATCTTTTCAGCTGGATGTCCTTCGTATAGCCCGACAAAAGTACCTTGCCAGTCATATACTCTGATTCTTTCTTCAGTGGAAATACCAGCATCCCCTTGCACTAATTGGTCTGCAGACAAGAAATTACCGTTATATAGCAGCTTATCAAATTCCTGCCTCACATTAACACTGGGATATCCTGCAAACATTTCATCTGCTTTTCGGATATATTCGTCTAAATTACCTTCATTTATTTTATCTGCTATTTCACTTATTTTCAAGCTTTTATTAATTTGAAACTCTCCCGCTCTGGTACGGAGCAGGCTTTTCATACACCCTCCACAGCCAAGCTGTTCTCCAATATCATGGCATAGAGTTCTTATATAGGTGCCTTTGGAACAATCTACTGTTAGTATTGCCTGTCCTGTTAAGACATTAAGGTCTTCGATTTCAATACTATGTATCTCAACCTTACGCGCTTCTCTGGGAACCTCTATCCCTTCTCTAGCTAGCTCATACAAGCGTTTGCCGCCAATCTTTAACGCAGAATACATAGGGGGTATTTGATCATAGGACCCCTGAAAGGACATGATAGCTTGTCTAATTTCCTCTTCCCCTGCCGTTACCGGCTTCTCCGATAAAACAGTCCCGGTTATATCCTGGGTATCAGTAGTGGTTCCAAGGAGCAGAACTGCCTGATAGGTCTTACTGCGGTCTGTTAAAATGTCACATAGTTTGGTGGCATTTCCAAGGCAGACCGGAAGGACTCCTTCTGCATCGGGGTCCAATGTACCTGTATGTCCGATTTTCTTCTGTTTTAATATTCCCCGCAGTTTTGCAACCACATCATGGGAGGTATATCCTTTTTCCTTATATACATTGATAATTCCGTTAATCAAAGACCTGCTCCTGTTCCTTCATTATTTTCAAGCTGATATTCAATGTGCGGTGTCAGATTGTTAAATACGTCATGAAGGGTTCCTCTCATTGTACAACCGGCTGCCATTATATGACCGCCTCCGCCAAAGTATACAGCAATTTTACGCACATCCACTATGCCATTAGACCTTAAGCTTACCTTATAATCATGAAGGTCAGTCTCATAAATAAGAATTGCTACTTCTACCCCTTTGGTTATACGAAGCTGATCTACTATACCATCTAAATCCGCAGACTGGACTTCATAAAACTCCATCATTTTTCTGCTTACACATGACACGATACATTTTCCCTTAAGCAGCAGAATGCTTTCTAAAAGACATCTGCCAAGCACTTGATTCTGATGGTAATCCTTGCGGTAAAAGGTATAATCTATCATATCAGAAAAAGGTACTCCTTTTTCAATCAAAGCACCTGCAATTTCCATGGTTCTCTTAGTAGTATTGCTGTGTTTGAATACGCCGGTATCATGTATGATTCCCATATATAATGCTTTTGCTATGGTTAGATCAATATACTCCTTCTCCATCAGTTCATATAGTACTTCACAGGTGGAACTGGCATCATGTGCTACATAATTAACCTGCCCAAAGTTTGTGTTGCTGATATGATGATCAATATTAATTGTTTTGATAGAATTTTTAAAATATTCTTCTGCAAATCCTAGTCTGTCACTACTTCCGCTGTCCAGCGATATAAAGACATCATAAATTCTTCCCTCTTCATTTTCCTGCTTCACTTTGAGAGAATCTTCTGTAATCTGTAATTTATCTGCTATGGGTTCCAGATAAAGGTCAATTTGTACATCTTTTTTTATGTGGCTTAAATAACGGTATAGGGCCAGACAGGAACCGGCACAGTCCCCGTCCGGCCTCATATGCCCGGTTATTCCGATTGTTCTTGCATTCCCCACTTCTTTCAGCAAATCCATCCAGCTTACCTCCCTGTTCCTATCCCTGTATTATTTAAGATGATTATACTATACTAGTTGCAATTTGCCTATACGTTCTAGTTTTCTTCTTAATCTTCTTTTGAATTATCATCTTCTTTTAAATCTTTTGTAACCTCATTGATCAGATGGGACATATTCACACCATACTCAATAGACTGATCAATAACAAAGGTTAACTCAGGGGTATTTCTTAAATTTACCGTTTTTGCCAGCTGACCCCTCATATAAGGTGCTGCGCTTCTAAGACCTGCAAGAGTGCTCTTTTGTTCCTCTTCATTACCAAGAACGCTAATGTAAACCCTTGCATGTTTTAAATCAGGTGCTACATCCACAGCCACTACAGTAGTCATTGGATGTATTCTAGGATCTTTAATTTCCCTGTTTATTAACTGGCTCAGTTCTCTTTGAACTTCACCATTAATACGCGTATTCTTTATACTGTTCTTTCTCATTTTAACCCCTTTCGTGAATATCAGATCTACGATTTGATATTCCCTGAATTCGCAGTTGAAAAAACAGTCTTTTATTTTTTCAACCTAACGTGCCTTAGCGCGCTCAAATCAGAAGTGGAAATTACTTTTTATTTCCATACTAACTACTGTCTGTGTACTTTTAATACACATCTTACCTATACTTTGCGCCATAAGGATTAAGCCTGTTCATCTCTCCCCATGGCGCAAGGCAATTAATTATTTTCTTGGAACTTCTTCCATAATATATAACTCTACCTGGTCGAATTCTTTAATATCATTGAATTTCTCAAATACCAGACCGCATTCATAACCGGTAGCAACTTCCTTTACATCATCTTTGAAACGTTTTAAGGATGCAAGATTACCTTCGTATATCTTCTCGCCCTCTCTGGTTATTCTTGCAAAACTGCCTCTTTGAATCTTACCATCAAGTACATAAGAACCAGCAATGATACCAAGACCGGAAGCTTTAAATACCTGACGTACTTCAGCGTGACCAATTACTTTTTCTTCATATATAGGTTCTAACATACCCTTCATAGCTGACTCTACATCTTCAATAGCATTATATATAACTCTGTAAAGTCTAAGATCTACTTTCTCACTGTCTGCTTTTTCCTTAGCAACATTATCAGGACGTACATTAAAGCCGATGATGATTGCATTGGAAGCACTTGCAAGATTTACATCGGATTCGTTGATAGCACCAACACCACCGTGAATTACTCTAACTGCGACTTCATCATTGCTGAGTTTAACAAGACTCTGCTTCATAGCCTCTACAGAACCCTGAACATCAGCTTTGATAATCAGATTCAGTTCTTTTACATTTCCAGCTTTAATCTGTGAGAATAAACCATCCAGGGAAAGTTTTGCTTTGGTATCAGCAAGAAGTTTCTCTCTTCCCTGTGAAATATAAGTTTCAGAGATAGCTCTTGCTTCTTTTTCAGTATCAGTTGCCATGAATATCTCTCCGGCAGCAGGCACTTCATTTAAACCAAGAATCTCTACAGGGGTAGAAGGTGTAGCTTCTAATACTCTTCGACCCTTATCATCCATCATAGCTCTGACTTTACCATAAGCTGAACCTATAGCAATGGAATCACCAACATGAAGGGTACCCTTTTGTATAAGAACGGTTGCAACAGGTCCTCTTCCCTTATCAAGCTCTGCCTCTATAACAATACCTCTGGCATTTCTGTTAGGATTTGCTTTTAACTCAACCAAATCAGAGGTTAATACTATCATCTCAAGCAGCTGTTCAATTCCTTCTCTTGTATGAGCAGATACAGGTACAAATACAGTATCACCGCCCCAATCTTCTGCTACCAGTTCATATTCCGTTAATTCCTGCTTCACACGTTCAATGTTTGCACTGGGTTTATCTATCTTATTAATTGCAACAATAATCTGTATTCCTGCTGCTTTAGCATGGCTGATAGCCTCTATGGTCTGGGGCATTACACCGTCATCGGCAGCAACTACAAGAATTGCTATATCTGTAGACTGTGCACCACGCATTCTCATAGAAGTGAAAGCTTCATGGCCTGGGGTATCAAGGAAGGTTATCTTCTCGCCGTTAACCTCTACTACATAAGCACCGATATGCTGTGTGATACCGCCTGCTTCATGTGAGGTTACATGGGTTTCTCTGATTGCATCAAGAAGTGAAGTCTTACCGTGGTCAACATGACCCATAACGCACACTACCGGAGGTCTCTTCTCTAATTTATCCGTATCCTCTTCTTCTTCTTTTAAGAGTTCTTCAATAACATCTACTAAAATTTCATGTTCAGCAATGATTTCATATTCAATGGCAATCTCTTCTGCTTCCTCGAAAGTAATTTCCTGATTAATGGAAACCATCTTTCCAGCAAGGAATAATTTCTTTACAAGCGTAGCTGCCGGCATCTTCATCTTATCAGCCAGTTCTTTAATTGTAAGAATTTCCGGAATTACGATTGTCTTGATTTCATCCTCTTTGGAATTCTGCTGTACTGCCTTAGGTTTAATAAACTGTCCCTTTTTAGGTAATTTAATTTCGTTGCTGTTATCTTCGAAATTTCTATCATAATTACTTTTTGTATTTTTAGTATTCTTATTAGCCCTGCTGTTTCTGGTTCCGGCAGAATCACTTCTTGACATTCCGATAGGTCCATCAAATTTCTTTGTAGAATCTGTTCTGCTGCTGGTGCTTCTTTTTCTGTTATCACCACTTACTTCATCTTTATCTTTATTCATGCCGCCAAATCTGTCAAAGGATTGATTTGGTCTGCCCTGATAATTACCGCCTGGTCTGTTTCCACCATTTGTGCCGTTGTTATTATATGGTCTGTTTCCACCATTATTAGGTCTATTATTATTATTATATGGACGACTCTGACCATCATTGCTGCGGTTATACTGACCCTGTCCGTTACCGCTGTTGTTATAAGAACTGTTTCCACCGTTATTGTTGTATGGTCTGTTTCCGCCATTTGTTCCATTGTTGTTATAGGGTCTGTTTCCACCATTATTATAAGAACCGCCGCCGGTACCATTATTATTATAAGAACTGTTTCCGCCGTTGTTGTTGTATGGTCTGTTTCCGCCGTTAGCACCACCGTTGTTGTTATTATATGGTCTGTTTCCACCATTAGCACTTCCGTTGTTGTTATAGGGCCTGTTTCCGCCATTTACTCCGCCATTGTTGTTATAAGGTCTGTTTCCGCCATTTGTCCCATTGTTGTTATAGGGTCTGTTTCCGCCATTATTATATCCCTGATTGTAACCACCTCTGTCATTCTGTCCGGTTCTCTCAGTTCTTTCACCGGAATTCTGCCCTTGCTGATAAGGCTGACCAGGTGTGCGATTATTATTGTAAGGACGATTCTGATTATTCCCGCCTTGACGGTATCCTGAATTCTGACCCTGTGCTCTAGTAAAGCCTTCTCTGTCAGGTCTTTGTCCTTGGTCAGATCTCTGATTATTATCCGGTCTCTGTCCCTGGTAAGGTCTGCTGCCGTTCTGATCTCTGTCATAGTTGGAACCTTGAGCTCTTGTGAAGCCTTCTCTGTCAGTTCTCTGTCCCTGCTGTGGATTTCTTCCTGTATTATCCCCTGTTCTCTGTCCCTGATAAGGTCTGCTGTTTCCATCCCTGTCATTTCTCTGTCCCTGATAGGATGAACGGTTGTTGTTGTATTGATTTCCGTGTTCAGAAGAGCCGGTTCTTTGACTGTTAGAGCCGTTTGATGTATAACCACCCTGAGGTTTGTTACCCTGGTTAAAAGCGACAGTCTCCGTCTTATCCTCCTTAATTGCTGCTGCTTCTACTGAAGCAGGTTTTTCAGCTTGATTTGCTTTCGGAGCAAAATGCCCTTTTACCATGCCAATCTCCTTATCCTCGATGCTGCTCATGTGGCTTTTAACGTCCACACCTTTCTCATTTAGAAAGCCTACGATGTCTTTACTGTGTGCATTAATTTCTTTTGCAAGTTCATATATTTTAATTTTAGCCATACTTACTACCTCCACTAATTATGACTCATGTCATCGCTGCTTGTTTGCAGTTCCTCACATGTGCCATCGTTGTTTATGTTCAGTTGCTTTTCTACCATGTCAGCCAGGCCTTTGTCTGTTAGAACCAGGGAAGCCCTGAATTCTTTACCAATAGCATGACCAAGTTCTGTCTTTTCACCAAAAAAGTAAATAGGCACTTTATAGTAAGTACACATATTGGTAAACATTTTTTTTGTGTTATCCGACGAATCGTCAGCCACAATCACAAGCTTTGCTTTTCCTTCTTTCACGGTTTTTTCCGTAAGAAATTCGCCGCTTAGAAGTTTACCTGCTTTTGTTGCCAAACCGATATAAGATAATACTTTTGTTCTATTTTTTTCATATGCCAAGTCCGTTCAACTCCTTTTTCAATTCCTCATACACCTCTGTCGGAATATTCACTTTTAGGGACCTCTCAAGGCCTTTGCTCTTTGCTGCCTTGGCAAAACAATCTAAAGACTTACACATATATGCGCCTCTGCCGTTCTTTTTGCCTGTGACATCGAGCATGATCATATCCTCTGGTGTTTTAATAACACGGATCATTTCTTTTTTATTCTTCATCTCACCACAGCCGATACATTGCCTTTGGGGAATTTTTTTTACTATTGCCATATTTTCCTTTCATTCAACTGTTTACGGCGATAAAAATTCATGGCAGTATTTATGCCATGCCAACTGTTTACCAGCCGATTTCGTCTGCCTGTGTTTCACTCTTGATATCAATCTTAAAACCGGTCAGTCTTGCTGCAAGACGTGCATTCTGACCTTCTTTACCGATTGCAAGAGAAAGTTGATAATCAGGCACGATTACACGGGCACTTTTCTCTCCTTCGTCTACAGACACTGCTACGACCTTCGCAGGACTTAAGGCATTCTCAATAAGAATGGCAGGATCTTCACTCCAGTTAATGATGTCAATCTTCTCACCCTTAAGTTCACTTACAATTGCATTTACTCTCGCTCCATTGATACCTACGCAGGCACCAACCGGATCCACATCCGTATTGTTAGAATATACTGCAATCTTAGTTCTGGAACCTGCTTCTCTTGAGATACTCTTTATCTCTACCGTTCCATCCTTAACTTCGGCAACTTCTGACTCAAACAGTCTTTTAACCAATTCAGGATGAGTTCTGGATACGGTAATCTTAGGTCCTTTTGTAGTATCCTTAACTTCCAGTACATATAACTTTATGCGCTCAGTGGGTCTGAAATGCTCACCTCTTACCTGCTCATTCTCTGTAAGTACTGCATCTACCTTACCAAGGTTAATACTTACATTATTTCCCGCATAACGTTGTACAATACCAGTTACTAAATCTTTTTCTTTACTGTAATACTGGTTGAAGAGTACTTTCCTCTCTTCTTCCCTTATTTTTTGTACTACTACCTGTTTCGCCTTCTGAGCAGCAATACGTCCGAAATTCTTAGGAGTTACTTCCACATTAACTATGTCTCCGATATCATTTCTGGGGAATTTCAGTCTGGCTTCTACTACACTGATCTGTGTAACAGGATCGGCTACAGTCTCTACGATTTCTCTCTCCGCATAGACATTTACCGCACCGGTATCACGATTAATGTTGACCCTTATGTTATCTGCTTTTCCGAAATGGTTTTTACAGGCCGCAACTAGTGAATTCTCCATGGCTTCCAGCAGAATGTCCTTACTGATATCCTTTTCTCTTTCAATCTGATTTAATGCGTCAATTAACTCTTTGTTATTGTTCATTTTCTGTGAATCCTCCTCTTTTCTCCTGCTTTATAGTCCATTGTCAAAAATCAAACGCAAGGCGTATTAAGGATATATTCTGCCTTGGGATCGCAAGCGTCTCTCCCTCTTCAAACTCAAGAGTTATTGTTTCATCGTCATAGTCCTTTAAAATGCCGGTAAACTGCTTCTGCTTCTCAATTGCTTTATAAAGCTTTACATCAACTTCTTCACCAAGGCTTCTTTTAAAATCCTTCTCTTTTTTCAGCTGTCTGCCAAGGCCCGGTGAGCTGACCTCTAGGATATAGGCATCGGGTATGAAATCATGCTTATCCAGCAGATCGCTTAAGATTCTGCTGACAATCTCGCAGTCATCCACTGTTATTCCGCCTTCTTTATCAATATAAGCTCTTAAATACCAGTTGCTGCCTTCTTTTACATACTCCACATCCACCAGTTCAAATTGTTGCTCTGCAATTATCGGCTCCAATAATCTCTCTGTTTGCTGTTCGTAATCCTCTTTCTTAGCCATTTCCCACCTGAACCTTTCTATAAATACAAAGAGTGGACTTTCGTCCACTCTTTCCAAAACTTTTATACTCTCAATTTCTTATTATATCACTATGTCAATAAGAAAGCAAGTATTATTTCCCAATTAACTGAAAATCTGTTCTGGTACTATTGTGTTCTGATTTTCACTTTTTATGTGCAAAATAAACACTGCTTTATTCTTTCACGCCTCCCACTGTGGCTCCGCCCATAATAAATTTCTGGAAGAAAAATTTGAACAATACTATATTGAAGATTTGGCTAAACACTTCTTTATCAGTAAATCCCATCTAAGCCGTATCTTTCGTGAAGTAACCGGTTTTTCCGCCAATGAATACCGCATGTTGCAAAATGAAAGTAAGGGGCTGTCGGGAAATAGATAGTTCTAAATAAGCCAGCATAATTCGGAAGAATTATGCTGGCTTATTTAAAAAGAAAAAAAGATGGCTAACGATAACCACCTTCCTTCCGTTACATATACATTGTATAATGTAACTACCATGAAATCTTATTATAACGATTTTTTTGAAAAAGGGCAACTAAAAATTCATTTTAATCTGTATCAAATAGGTTTACCGTCAGACGATCCCGTCTATACCCTTAAAAAAATTTTGGAGGATTTAAACTATACGAGCCTTCTGGCACAGTATTCAAGCAAGGGAAGAAAAGGCTATAATCCTATTATGATGTTCGCTGTACTACTTTATGCAAGTATGAGAGGTGTAAGAGCAGTTGACAGGATTGTTGAATTATGTGAAAGAGATATTGCATTTATCTGGCTTACCAATGGACTCAAACCCAAACGGGATGCTCATACTTATATCAGTGCTGACAGGACCGATTACAATACTCTAATCCCTACCTTACAAAAACACGAAAAGGTCTTTGCTGCTTATCCGAAAGAAGTGAC
>JAQSXJ010000046.1 GCA_029256725.1 Anaerocolumna sp.
TTGATCAAAGCAGGCCTTGAGAAAAAGGAAGACGGATGGTATTTTAATGGCAAACCTTTTACCTTTAACATGACATATCTGGCAGATACGGAAGCTCAGGCAGGACGTGGCACACAGGCAGCTTATGATCAGCTGACGAAATTTGGTTTTAAAGTCAACCTTGTCAGTGAATCCAGCGCTACCTGGGATACCAATGGTGCTACCGGACAGTTTGATATTGCAGGCTATTGGCCTACTGGTTTTATAACCAAAGATATCTATTCTCAGATTAACGGCTGGGATGCTGACCTTATTGTGCCTATAGGCGAGAGGGGTTCAGGGCAATCAGGCCGTTGGAACAATGCAGAAGCTACGGAAATCATTCATGAATTGGCGAAGCTCTCCCCCGATGACCCGAAAGCCTATGAACTGGGTATTGAATTTTTCAAGATAGCCATTGAGGAACTTCCTTTTATTGGTTTCCATTCAGGTGTTAAGTTCGTTCCGACCAACAGTACTTATTGGAATAACTATCCGAATGCTGAGAATCCCTATAATGGACCTTGGTGGTGGTGGAGCTGCTTTAAGTATATAACAACTGAAATCTCACCAAAAATACTCAATATTTACTTTATATTCAAGCATTTTTAAACGACTAAGATTTGATAAGCGACTAAGCTTTGATATGAAAAACAAAAATTCATTCAACTTATATAGAATAAGGGTAAAGGAACCTTCCTGTTATTAATCACTGAGAATTTAGAAAAAAGGAGTGAAGCCGTTGAAATTCCGTAAGTATTTCGGTCTGAGGTTTTTGACATATTTATTGACTATCTGGATTGGCATTACCTTTATTTTTTTCATACCCCGAATGTTTCCCTCCGATCCTGTTGAAAATATGATTGGTCAGATGCAGTCACGTTCCGGACAGATGGATCCTGTTCAGATGGAAGCGCTCCGTTCCCAACTGAGAGTTCAGTTCGGTCTGGAAGGTTCGCTATTGGAGCAATATGGTACATTTTTGTGGAAAGGGTTGTTTCATTTTAACTTTGGTCCCTCCTTGATGAGTTATCCCACACCTGTGGGAGAAATAATTGGAATGTATCTGCCCTATACACTTTTTCTTTCCTTAACTACCACAGTCATTGCTTGGATTATAGGTAATGTAATAGGACTGCTGGCAGGCTTTCGTAAAAATAAACTTTCTTCAAAGATTCTTGAAGGAATTGCCATCTGCATCTATCCGGTACCCTATTTTATCATAGCACTGGTTTTACAGATTGTATTTGCCTTTGTTTTGGGATGGTTTCCGATACAGACTACCATAAACACCCAGGGAAGTACCTCGGTTTGGTTCTTTTCTCTTCTGAAAGCTTCGATTCTTCCGGCTTTATCCATGCTATTAGTTGGTACCGGCTGGTGGATCATTTCCATGAAATCCCTTGCAGGCACTACCTCGGAGGAGGATTTTGTTCTTTTTGCCCGTTACAGGGGAATAACAGAAGGGAGAATAGGAGCAAGTTATGTATTTAGAAATTCCATACTGACACAGGTTACAGCTCTTGCAATGAGCTTAGGGGGAGTATTTGGCGGTTCCATCATGACAGAGATTGTATTTGGTTATCCGGGTGTGGGTACTCTGGTACAAAAGGCGATCCTTATGTCGGACTACAATATGATTCTTGGCTGTATAACGATTTCGATTGTAGCAATTGCGACTGCAACCCTGTTGGTGGATTTGATATATCCCTTTATCGACCCACGTATCCGTTACAATTGAGAAGGGAAGGTGGAAAATGTGAAGAAATTTTGGAAAAATGCAAATATAAGTCTAAAAGCAGGCTTATTGTTAACGGCAATATTTCTTATGATCGGTTTTGTTATCTACTTACTTCCCCATACAGACCCCTTTACCTTTAATTCCTATCAGGGTAAGCTGAAACCTTCCTCAGTGCACCTATTAGGAACTACGAGTATGGGACAGGATGTACTGTGGTTGTTGATTGAAGCAATACATAATTCACTCCTGATTGGTTTGATTGTGGCGACCATTGGTACGGTTGCAGGTGTTTTTATCGGGCTGCTGGCAGGCTTCTCCGGGGGCTGCCTGGACAGGGTACTTACGGTTATAACTGATACTTTTATCGTGATACCTTCACTTCCTATCCTGATATTGATGACCTCCTTTATGAAAGGAACTTCTACCGTATTTATTATGGCATTGGTACTTGCCATGTTTGCCTGGGCCTGGCCGAGCAGGCAGATCCGTTCTATGGCCCTTTCTATGAGGGAAAGGGATTTTGTTCATACAGCCTGGTTCTCCGGTGAAGGCACTGTCCAGGTTGTAGTAACAGAAATACTTCCCTACGCTTTTACCTGGGCGCTTTCTAACTTTATGAACGCTACTCTTGCAGCCATTGCTTCTGAGTCGAGCCTTGCAGTACTGGGACTCTCACCCGGTAATCTGATTTCTCTGGGAAATATGATACAGTGGGCAAGAGACCGTAACGCAATCTTTACGAAGCAGTGGTTCTGGATTGGTTCTCCCATTATTACTACCGCGGTTATGTTTATCGGACTGTTCCTGCTGATAACAGGATACAATGATTATCTATCCAGGAAGAGAGGAAGGTAGGCGATGATATGATAAAAATAGAGCATTTATCCACCTCGTATTCGACCATAAACGGACCGGTTCATGTCATAAACGATGTGGATTTTGAGATATATGATAATGAAATTTTTGGAATAGCCGGGGAATCCGGCTGCGGTAAGACGACCCTTTTAAAGGCCTTATATGATATTGTTGAGTTTCCGCTGGTGGTTGATTCGGGAAAACTGGTACTTTCCGGTGAAAAAGACGGGAAAGGCTTTTCCTATGAAACCGGCAGTATCAGAAAGACCTGGTGGGATAATATATCATATGTACCACAGGCAGCTCAAAGTGTACTAAATCCTATTGTTCCCCTTAAGAAACAGTTTATGGATTCTATTCCGAAAGCAGATAAGAAGAAGGAGACAAAGGAACAGATCTTAAAGAGGATTGCTGATTATCTGAAAGAGCTGAACCTTTCTCCGGATTTACTTAATGCTTATCCCTTTCAGCTCTCAGGTGGTATGAGACAGCGTGTTATTATAGCTCTTGCTACCTTTATGTCACCAAAGGTAGTTCTGGCAGATGAACCGACAACTGCTCTTGATGTGGTTGTTCAGCGGGGAATCCTTATGATGCTTATGCGGCTTCAGAAGCAGCTAAAGAATACCATGGTCATTGTAAGTCATGATATGGGTGTGCATTATCAGGTAACAGACCGGATGGGGATCATGTATTCCGGAAGTATGGTGGAGCTTGGAAAGACAGAAGATATCTTTGAAAGGCCTATTCATCCATATACAGAGATGTTGGTAGGTGCCCTCCCGCGGGTAGGGGATAAGAGTCAGAAAACAGGTATACCAGGAAGACAACCAGCACTTACAAATCCGCCTGAGGGATGCCGGTTTGCTCCTCGCTGCCCAAAAGCCACGAAAGAATGCAAAAAAGCGGTTCCGCTGTTTCGTCAGGTAGAACCGGGCAGATATGCAGCCTGTCATCTAATTCCCTAAGGTGTATCAGAAAGGGGTTATTATGTCTGAAAAATTACTGGAAATTAAAAATGTCAGCAAATCCTTCCATATAGGTGGGATGCTCAGCAAAAAGAAGATTGATGCTGTGAATGATGTCAATCTGGAGATTGACGGTGTTAAGCCGGTTATTTTATCTGTTGTTGGAGAATCCGGCTGCGGCAAGTCTACGTTGTGTAAGATGATTCTGCGCCTGCATGACTTTGATCAGGGGGATATCCGCCTTTTAGGAAGCTCCTATAAAGATCATAAAGGCTATGATCCTTTTCGGTTCCGGCTGGAGGTGCAGCCTATCTTTCAGAATCCTTATGAATCCTTTTCCATGCGTAAAACCGTGGATACTTATTTGTTTAATACCGCCCTTCGTTTAAAGATCGCGAAAAACTATAAAGAAGCAGAAAACTTGATTGATGAAACCTTAAAAAGTGTCGGTATGTCCCTGGAGGTGGTAAGAGGCAAATACCCAACCCAGTTTTCAGGGGGAGAACTTCAAAGAGTGTCCATTGCCAGAGCCCTTATTACCAGACCGAAGCTTATCATAGCAGATGAGCCCGTTGCTGCAATTGATGCATCCATGAAAATGAACATTGTTAATTTGTTCAAAGAATTAAAAGATAAATATCAGGTATCCTTTATCTATGTTACCCATGATCTTTCAACGGCTTATTACGTATCGGACTATATTGCTGCCTTATACCGGGGCTGCCTGATTGAATACGGACCGGCAAAGGAGATTATGGATAATCCTGCACACCCCTATACACAATTGCTGATGAATGCAGTTCCAAGAGTGGGAGAAAAATGGGATAAGGAGTTTACAATGCCGGATACAGAGGATAAAGAGTATGCGATAACCTATTGCAAATTTGCACCTCGCTGTCCCTATGCTTTAGAAGAATGCAGAAAGCGAAAACCTGATATGAAATGCTCAGCTGACGGAAGAAAGACCTTGTGTTTCTATCCCTTAAACTCGGAAGTATAAGCAGAATAAGAGGAGAGATTATATGAAAAAGTCATTGTGTTTGTTGATGGCAGCGGCAATACTGTTATCATTTGCCGCCTGTGGAAAAGCGAAAAATGTTACTCTCATTAGTACGGAAACGAATGACTTATCGATACAAGAAGACCTTACTGGTAAAAAAGTCTTAACCGTTACCTTTAGAGATGATGGTCAAGGTGAAAATAGTACCTTGTGGAAATGGCTTCAAAACGCATATAACAGTTTTGATAAAAAAGACAGTTTTGAGCTTAACATTGCACCAATAACCGCCTGTGAAGGGGATTATTTTTCAAAAATCGCTCTTATGCTCCAATCAGAAAAAACTGCCCCCAATCTGGTAGCAGAAGACACCTTTCAGCTCACAACAGATGTGGAAGCCGGCTACCTAACTGCTCTGGATGATTATCTTATAGACTATGCTGCATGGAATGAGGGTTCCTATTATGAGTCCTTAAAAGAAGGTGTTACCGGAAATAATAACAAGGTATATGGCGTGCCTTATAATACGGATACCCGTGGTTTATGGTATAACAAGGAACTCTTTAAAAAAGCAGGTCTGCCGGAGGAATGGAGGCCAAAGAACTGGAACGATATCCTCACAGCCTGTAAGATCATAAAGGAGGAAATTCCTGATGTAATACCCTTTTGGTGTAATTCGGGTGTTGCAACCGGTGAAGCGACCTCCATGCAGACTTACGAGATGCTCCTTTACGGAACCGGAGAAGGTTTACTGGATGAGAGCACCGGCAAATGGATTATATCCAGTCAGGGAATAATAGAGACACTGAATTTCCTGGATAGTATTTATAAAAATGATTATGGACCTCCCTTATCAAAGGTGCTGAATGGTCAGGCAAGCAATATATCAGCCAGAGAATACCTGCCTCAGGGTAAACTTGCCATCTCTCTTGACGGGAGCTGGATTACTGGTAATTATCTGGAGACAGGTGCATCACCCTGGCCAGAATACAGCAGGGTTTTAGGATTTGCACCTATGCCGACCAGGAATGGTGAAGGATCTGGAATTACTACAATGGCTGGAGGTTGGGCCTGGTCAATTCCTTCAAAGTCAGAGAACAAAGATATCACCATGGAATTTATAAAGCATTTAATGGAGCCGGCTGTTTATGAAGAAGCGATTGTGGCTCTGGGCAGCATCGGTACAAGGGCTGATATGGCAGAGAATCAGAAATACGCTGCCATGCCTTTTATCCAGACAGCGACAGAGTACCTGAAAGTGGCCTCCTTTCGACCTAAGGACAGCAAATATGCTGCAGTTTCAGCACACATTCAGACCATGGTGGAATCCGTTGTTTCCGGAACGAACCCAGTCGATGCCATGGCGACTTATGGTGTGGATGTAGCACGCACGGTAGGTGAAGATAATGTAATAATCAGATGACATTTGGTACATACTAGAAATATACAGGGATATTCTATTGTGAAATTTGTCTAAATCTGTCTCCCCAAAAACAGAAATTCAATACCATTCCATGAAATTAACTATTCATAGTTGACACATAAATATTTATAAAATATAATGTAATTCATTGAAGAAGTATATGTTCTTTTCTGATAAAAGGGAGTAGTTTTAATGCACAATCCAACAGTCGCGGATTAAAAAACCTGGGTGTGCATGCCAAGTTTCGGTTACAAGACTTTTAATGGAAATGACAAGAAGGAAATCCTCTTGCCTCCATTAGAAGTCTTTTTTTTAACTAAATACACAAGGAGTGAAAGAATGAAACAATGGTACAAGTTATCAGGCGAAGAAGCCCTGAAGGAAATGAAGGTAACCAGTGATGGACTTACCTCGAAACAGGTTGTAGAAATAAGGGACTTAGTGGGAGATAATACTCTTCTTGAAGCAAAGAAGAAGAGTGTATTTCAGGTATTCGCTGAACAGTTTAAAGACCTTCTTGTAATAATACTTATCATTGCTGCGGTTATTTCCAGTTTATCCGGAAACGTAGAGAGTACAATTGTAATTCTATTGGTTATTATACTGAATGCGATACTTGGAACCGTACAGCACGAAAAAGCACAAAAATCCCTGGAAAGTCTGAAGTCTCTATCCTCGCCTAATGCGAAAGTATTAAGAGACGGTAAGAAAGTTGAAGTTCCCTCTAAGGAAGTGGTTCCAGGTGATATACTTATGCTGGAAGCTGGCGATATGGTCGTTGCAGATGGCAGAATCCTGAATAACTATTCGCTTCAGGTTAATGAAAGCTCACTGACCGGAGAGTCCACCAATGTTGATAAGAATGATGTTACTCTGGAGGAAGAAGTTCCCCTTGGTGATAGAGTAAATCTTGTGTTTTCAGGCAGCTTAATAACCTACGGCAGAGCTGTGGTACTGGTTACAGACACCGGTATGAACACTGAAATCGGTAAGATTGCCGCTCTTATGAATGACACCAAGGAAAAGAAAACACCTCTTCAGGTGAGTCTTGACAACTTCAGCAGTAAACTGGCTATTGTAATTATGATAATCAGTGCAATTGTCTTTGTACTTAGTATGATACGTAATGTACCTTTGTTAGATTCTCTTATGTTTGCTGTAGCCCTGGCTGTAGCAGCAATTCCGGAGGCTTTAAGTTCTATTGTTACCATCGTTCAGGCTATGGGAACACAGAAAATGGCCAAAGAAAGTGCAATTATTAAAGAATTAAAGGCAGTGGAAAGTCTTGGTTCCGTATCTGTAATCTGTTCTGATAAGACAGGAACTCTAACACAGAATAAGATGACCGTTCAGCAGATTTACATCGGAGAAGAAACTCTAAATGTAAACGAACTTAACCTTAAGAATCAGCTGCATAGATATCTGCTTTATGATGCAATTCTTACAAATGATGCCTCTATTCATAATGGTGTTGCAATTGGCGATCCCACAGAATATGCACTCCTTGAAATGGCAAGAAAGATTCAGGTATTGGATGATGAAATCCGTGGTATGATGCCAAGGATCGATGAGATTCCCTTTGACTCTGAGAGAAAGCTTATGAGTACCATCTATGGATTGCACAGTGTGCCCACTTTGTTAACTAAAGGTGCCCTTGATGAACTCCTTAGCAGGACAGTAAGCATCAGAACCAATGATGGCATCAGGGAAATAACCGAAGCAGACAGAGAGAAGATACTTAATAAGAACCGTGAGTTCTCCGAAGAAGGACTTCGAGTGCTGGCCTTTGCCTATAAAGAAGTTGAAGAAGGACATGCTCTGAAATTAGAAAGTGAAGATGGATTTACTTTCCTTGGATTGATTTCTATGGTAGATCCTCCAAGAGTTGAGTCCCAGATGGCTGTTGCTGATGCGAAAAGAGCAGGTATCCGTCCGGTTATGATTACTGGTGATCATAAGCTTACAGCAGTTGCAATCGCAAAGCAAATCGGTATCTATGAAGAAGGAGACATAGCACTTACAGGTGTTGAGCTGGATGCTCTCTCAGAAGAAGAGCTGAACAAGAAAGTTTCCTCCGTATCTGTATATGCCAGAGTTTCACCGGAAAATAAAATCAGAATCGTTAATGCATGGCAGAATAAAGGTAATATTGTAGCTATGACTGGTGATGGTGTTAACGATGCTCCGGCTCTTAAAAAAGCAGATATCGGTATTGCAATGGGTATTACGGGAACAGAAGTATCAAAGGATGCAGCGGCTATGATATTATCCGATGATAATTTTGCAACCATAATTAAGGCAGTAGCAAATGGACGAAACGTATTTAGAAATATTAAGAATGCGATTCAGTTCCTGCTCTCCGGAAATATGGCAGGTATCTTAAGTGTACTCTATACAAGTATTCTTGCACTACCGGTACCTTTCCATGCTGTACATCTGTTGTTTATCAACCTGTTAACAGATTCCCTGCCAGCCATTGCAATCGGTATGGAACCACCGGAAGCGAATCTTTTAGATGAGAAACCCAGAGATCCTAAAGCAGGTATCCTATCCAAGGAATTTATGTCAAAGCTTTTAGTACAGGGTGGATTAATTGCTGCTTGTACCCTGATTGCTTTTCATATCGGCCTTTCCGGCGGCGGAGAAGCTGTTGCCAGTACCATGGCCTTTGCTACTCTGTGTTTGGCAAGACTTTTCCATGGATTTAACTGCAGAAGTAAGCTTTCTATCTTTGCTATAGGCTTTAAGAAGAACATTTACAGCCTTTTTGCTTTCTTAGCGGGTATTATTTTTCTTAATCTAGTACTGTTTGTTCCGTTCCTGCAGAATCTTTTTGAAATTGCGAAACTGTCAAACTATCAGATGGGCATGATTTATGTACTTGCAATTGTACCTTCTATACTTATCCAGGCATGGAAAGTAATCAGAGCAGGTATTAATAAATAAAGAATATGGATAGAGCCTTTTGCTAAACATAGTAAAAGGCTCTTTTTATGGTATGTGAAAAGTTGAAAAATGTCGGATTTGCAACATAACTGCAACAAAGTATTTGTTATAATAAACGAAGTATATCAATGTGTGTCTGCCAGAATGATTCTTATCGGAATTGAGAATAAGAATTACATGGATTTAGAAGGGTAGTGATTGGCTGGTCCTGCTTTTTGTGAAAAGGGCAGTTTATATTTTGTTACATATGGAGGTAATACGTTGTTTAAGAGGTCATTGATAGTTTTTCTGATAATAATTACGTTCATTTCTATGTTGTTATTATCTATGCCTGAGAATAAGCAAGGAAAGAGCACAAGTCTGCAAGCTGTTAAAGGTCAGCTGGAACTTGCAGACTGGAATATGGAGCATACTAAAATTCTTCCGCTGGATGGGGAATGGGAATTTTATTGGAATCAGCTTCTGACGCCGGAGGATTTTTCAGCTCAGAATAAAGTCAGACCAAGACCTGCCGGCTATATGACCGTGCCGGGGTTATGGAACGGAAAGGTCATTGGTAAGACTGAAATACCTGTTTTTGGATATGCCACTTATCGATTGGTGATAGAGGATATCCCATTTCATGGAGTACTTGGTCTGAAAAAAGGAAACGCACGCTTTTCCAGTAAAATCTATGTGAATAATCAGGAGCTGCTATCGGATGGACAACCTGCGGGTAAGGCTTTTGATTACAAGTCCGGGAACACGCCTCAGCTGGGCTTTTTCAGCTGCAATGGAAACAGAATCGAAATACTTGTGCAGGTTGCCAATTATGAATATATGAATTCCGGAATTCCGGTTTCCTTAGAGCTTGGCAGTGAGTCGGCTATGCTGCATCAGTTTCAAAAAAATAATTTGTTAGCATTGGCAGTTTTTGCTATTCTTTTGACGATTGCTTTCATGCATTTGATTTTCTTTGGAGTTGCCTGGGCAGGCGGTGTTAGAGAATATTTAATGCCACTTTTTTCTCTGTTTTGTTTTCTGTTTGCAATCGGTAATGGATTAGCAGACCAGCGTCCTTTGTTGCTTTTGCTGCCGGATATTCCCTTTACCATTGTATTTAAGATGAAGGATTTCTTTTTATCTGCGAATTTCATTGTAATGCTCTGGATCTTTCATAAATTTAAGAAAGGACTATTACCGCCTCGTTTTGCTAAGGTCATTTCTATTTTATATGGAGCTTATCTGGTAGCGGTGGTGGTACTTCCGATTTATGTTTATTATAAGATCCACCTCCTTGTTATGGCCTGTAATACATTGATTTTGTTGGCATTATTGATAAGAGCAATCTTTCTATATATCAGAAATGCAGAAGGCTTGCTGCTCTTTATTGCCATATTGTCAGTTAATCTGTATTCGGCGGATGCAATCCTATTTTCCCTTGGGTTAAAGACAAGTTCTGGATTCTTACAGGTTTACATTATGATTTTTGCGGTGGTGATGATTCTGTTATTATCCATGCAGTATTTTTCCGCCCTTAATAATCTTAAAAGCTCTGTTAAGCGGACACAGGACGCAGAAATTGCTTTTCTACGAGCGCAGATAAATCCACATTTTCTATACAATGCACTCAATTCCATCGCCTCATTGTGCGTATCGTCACCGGAAAAGGCAGAGGAAGTTGTAGTGGAACTTGCACAGTATCTGCGTCATAGTTTTGATTTTAAACGTATTGACGGAATCTCCACCCTGGCGAGAGAACTGGAATTGCTGGAAGCATATTTATATATAGAGAAAACACGTTTTGGAGAGCGGTTACAGGTTGAGTATGACATTGAAGAAGACCTTGATATCCCAATACCTCCCCTAATATTACAGCCATTGGTCGAAAATGCGGTAAGGCATGGAGTGATGGCTAAGATAGTTGGTGGGACAGTAAGAATCTCTATTAAACGCCATGCAGAAAAGGTTGTATTTACAATCGAGGATAATGGTGTGGGAATGAATGAGATAAAGTTGAATGAATTAGTGACGGAAAATGCAAAAGAGCGAGGAATAGGCATATGGAATATAAACCAGCGGTTAAAGGTGCTGTATAACACAGAGTTAAAAGTTGTCAGTAAGATAGGCAATGGAACCCAAGTGTCACTTGAGCTGCCTCTAAATAATAATAAAATAAGCAGAATGAAACAGATTCGAAAAGGGGAATTTGGTCATAAAAGCGATAATTGTTGATGATGAAAAACTCGTAAGAAATATACTTGCTTGGTCTGCTTTCTGAGATTAAAGAAATAGAGCTAGGTGGTAGTTATGCACTGCCACAGGAGCATTATAATGCATAAAGAAAATTCTGTGGAGACATTCTTTCTGGATATTATATAAGTGTTTGTTGTAAAAGGGGCAGTTCCATTGGAACAAGCCCCTTTCTGCTAGAAGTGAAAATGATATCTAAGAGTATCATCTGATTTGGAAAGTACCATTATAATAAGAGCCTTTTATTTAAATAGCAAAGGGCTCTTATTTTTTTTATTAAGGTATTAATGGATAGTCATAATATGATTATGACGTGTAATTATAATTAGATATATGTAAAAATAATATTGACATAAATAAATAGATGAAATATAGTATAAAGTAATTAGACATTAATCTAATCACAAGGCGATGTTCTAATACATAACATCAAAAAAATTCGTAATATTGGGAGGAAGAAATGGAGCGAAGAATAATTGAAAAAGTAGTAAAAGCAAGTGGTATAGAGAAAGGAGAACTCATTCTGGTACATTACTGGGGAGAGGATGATAAACTGCAGGTCATGCACGATTTCTGTACAGCCGTAGCCAGGACAGGTGCATTTCCCTTACCCTTGCAGCAATCAAGAAAACAGAACAAGGAAATCTTCCTTGCACTGCAGAAGGGAAGCATACCGGATAAATATTATTCCATTTTTGATCAGGTGGATGCTGTACTTGATATTTTTGCTTATCGGCCGGTGGTTTTAGATTATCAACTCGATGAGGAGCAAATGAATATCTACAGGCAGTATATGGGCGGGATATTTCAAGCTTTAAAAGGTAAGAAACGATTTGCGCAAATTCGTATTCCCACTGTTGAAAATGCAGAAGAAGCGGATATAGCACCGGAGGACTTTATTAATCGAATGGAAAAGGCATATGATATTGATTATGATAAACTAAGGAAAGTGTGTTGTGATAAGATAGCAGAGTACAGAAAGGCCAACTCTTTTGTACTGCATACCGGAAAAGACTGTACGCTGAAATTGGTTACAGAAGGAAGGGAATGGATAGCAGACTGTGGAGATGGCGACTGGCCTTGCGGAGAAGTTGCAATTGCACCAATCGAATCGTTGAGTGAAGGAACAGTCTGGTTCAAGAAATTTTGGTTAACTGACTGCGGTGTATATCAAGATGTGATACTTACGATATCAAAAGGACAAGTGATAGCAAGTAATAAGGAGGAAATTAATCAATTCCTGTCTGAACGTCCTGATAATGAGAAAGTAGTATGCGAATTGGGTTTTGGGTGTAACGAAAATATAACGGATTTATGCGGTTACACTGTCTTGGATGAGAAAATGTGCAATACATTTCATATTGCAATCGGAGACAATACAATGTTTGGCGGTCTTAACAGCGCAAGGCTGCATATGGATTTTGTTGGTACTGCACAGGTGGAATATACACTAATCAAATAGTACACCGGATTTGGAGACATCAGTTATCGTACAACGGGTACTGTCAAAGCAGCATGGTCTTTTATCACCTTTATGCAATTTTGAACATGCTATATCAATTCGTTTGTGTCTGGTTGCCTGATTTTTCGTAGAACGTATCCAGCGAAGCCATTCCCAACGTGCTTTGATGGTAATGGCATTCCATTGATTTATAAGACCTGCCTTGACAAATGCCTCCATAATGTCTTCAGGAATTTCTGGCTCAATCCATTCATCGGTAGGCTCTATTGTCACAGATACTGGTTGACCTACTGTTACTGCTGTATCTTTACATAATTTATCACTTACTTCAAACCAATGACTGCCTTTGCCATCAGGTTCCAAAGGGGCTGCAAAAGCAACATCATTCATAACTCCCTTTATCATGACCATACCTCGAGAAGGAAGCTGTTCACTTGAAGCTAAAGGAACTTTTACTATGTTACGTGATTCAATTTGTGACAGTAATGTTTCAAATGAAATGGACATACCGTAACCTCCTTTTGTGTTTTGTGTGAGTATTTATTTTTTTTATACAAACTATTATCTTATAGATAGAATACCATATCGATACAAAATAGTAAATAGTAATCATTATCAATTAGGCTGACAATTTATAATCATTGAAAATAACAGATTTTGATATACTAAAAAGGTCATATTCGGATGACCTTACAATTAAATACAATGAGAAAGATTCTCGTATGATGACAGGTCTTTATCTTTGGGTAGAAGGATCTTTAGGAAAAGAAACTGAAATCATTGATGAGATAAGAATCAATGCACCGAATGCGAAACTGAAAACCTATACGCTAAAGTCAGAGGAACCCCGTTACATTACTGCAACAGGCGGAGAGGTATTATGTATTCCTCAGACTGCACCGAATCCAGATGGGGCAATGCAGTTTATTAACTGGATTTACAGTTCAGAAGAAAATTATTTATTTGCCATCTATGGTATAGAAGGTAAGGATTATGATATTACTGACGGAAGAATCAATAAACTGATACCCGATGAATTCTTCTATGAATGGATGTTCCGTAACAAGAACTATCAGTTATTTACTCCGGAAGTAGATCAGTCTTATATAGATACATATACAAGCTGGGATGATAAGGCTATCACTTCAGAGATGCTGGGTTTCCGCTTTAATAATGAAAATGTAAAGGAAATTGAAGCAGCCATTAAAGAACTAGCAGGCAAGCAGATGAATCCTATTCTCTATGGTTTTGTAGATTATGAAACAGAGTATCCAAAGGCATTGCAGGCACTAAAAGACGCTGGAATTGATGATTATATTGCAGAAGTACAACGCCAGATGGACGAATTTCTAGCTTCCAAACAATAATAACTCCCAGATAATTGGGAGGATGAGCCACCCAGCGCAGGATATTTGTTGTTGGGTGGCTTGAAGTTTATAATTTGGATCAATGCCGTACTCAGCTGGCTTTGGCAGCAGATATGGAGAAAAACTGAGGTAAATAATATTTCAGGAAAAGTGATGCACATTAAGTACAAGAATATAATTGATAGAATTATCAATAGAATAACTGTGAATAATATGAGCAAATGTGATATGATATAAAGGATATAAAACGAAGAAGTGGATGTTAATGAGAAGCAGAAGGGAAGAGGAAACCATGTCGATATTGGTAACCGGCGGAGCCGGGTATATAGGAAGCCATACCTGCGTTGAGCTGTTGGAGTCAGGTTATGATATAGTAGTAGTGGATAATCTTTGCAATTCCAGTAAAGAAGCACTTAAAAGAGTAGAAACCATTACCGGAAAAGAGCTGAAATTTTATCTTGTTGACCTGACTGACAGGGATAATCTGATGCAGGTATTCGAACAGGAAAAGATTGAAACAGTAATTCATTTTGCCGGATTAAAGGCTGTGGGTGAATCTGTATATAAGCCTTTGGAATATTATCAGAATAATATAACCGGTACGTTGGTACTTTTAGAGGTAATGAAAAACTATGGTGTGAAAAATATAGTATTCAGTTCCTCCGCTACAGTATATGGTAATCCGATAACGGTACCCATCAAAGAGGATTTTCCTCTGTCAGTGACCAATCCCTATGGCAGGACCAAACTCATGCTGGAGGAGATATTCCGAGATCTCTACGTGTCAGATTCAGCTTGGAATATAATACTTCTCAGATATTTTAACCCCATTGGAGCACATCAAAGTGGTTTGATCGGTGAAGATCCCAAAGGAATCCCAAATAATCTGGTACCTTATATAACCCAGACTGCTGCCGGAAAGTTGGAAGCAGTAGGGGTATTTGGGACAGATTATCCTACACCGGATGGAAGCGGTGTACGTGATTATATTCATGTTGTGGATCTGGCACTGGGGCATGTAAAAGCTGTGGAAAAGCTGGCGGAGAAGCCGGGCATACAAGCCTATAACCTTGGAACTGGAAGAGGTTATAGTGTATTGGAAATGCTCCGTGCCTTTAGTGAAGTTTGTGGCAAAGAGATTCCATATGTTCTTAAGGAAAGAAGGCCCGGAGATATCGCAACCTGTTATGCAGATGCTGCACTTGCAGAAGAGGAACTGCACTGGACTGCCAAAAAGAACTTACATGACATGTGTGAAGATGCCTGGAGATGGCAGAAAAATAATCCCATGGGGTATCAGAAATAAGGAATTAGACAGAAATCGGGGGGATATAATTGGCATATCATGTTAATTTAATAGATTCCATTGAAGAACTGGAACATTGTGAACTTTTTCAAATTAATCATTATAAGTGGGTGGAAGGATACCAACCCAAAGCCTTTGGGAGGATGGGTCTGCTTCGTAATTTTGGTTTGGCGGTTGTTATGACGGCAATGGAAACGAATCCTCTCAAAACTTATTCAAAAGACAATGACCCTGTTTACCGAGACAGTGCATTGGAAGCTTTTTTTAACTTTACTCCAAAGCGTGAAATTCCTTACTATATGAACTTTGAGATGAATTCTAATGGAGCGATGCTGAATGATATTGGAGTTGCGGGGGACAGAAAGAGTGTTTTTGAAACCGTTCCCTGGAGAGGAAGCTGTAAAGCCACCCGTAAAGCGGATTCCTGGTCTGTGCTGCTGAAAGTGCCTATGGAGATGATTTGTAATATTTTTAGTATAGAACCATTAAAAACAGGAGATAGTTTTACCTGCAATTTTTATAAAATCTGTGAGAGTAAAAATCTGGAGCATTATGCAAGTTTTGCACCGATTGTAAGTGAGAGACCGAATTTTCATCTGCCTCAATTTTTCGAGACTGCAGTTATTGTGGGGCGACAGTAAACAGAAAAAACATCAAGAACAATTAAATTAGTTCTTGGGAAACGCTGATTAATACAAGCATTTCCATTTGATTTGTAGTAAAATATAGATATCAAAAGAAAGGCGTGATACCTATGAGTCAAATAACACTTACAGATCTGGAATACTCAAACCGCAAGAAGAAAACGAAACGGGAAGAGTTCCTCGATTCAATGGATGAAATTATTCCATGGTCTTACTGGGTCGATATGATTCGCCCTTATTATTTTAACAATAAACGCGGTCGTAAGCCGATAGGAATTGAGTCCATGCTCCGCATGTATCTCATGCAGATCTGGTTTAGCCTGTCAGATGAGGGAATTGAAGATTCCATCTATGACAGCTATGCAATGCGCACGTTTATGCACATAGATTTTAACGAGCAACAAGTTCCTGATGCAACAACGTTACTCAAATTCCGCCACTTACTTGAGAAAAACAAGATTGGCGAAAAGATATTTGCAGATGTCAACAAACGGCTTGATGAGGCTGGTCTTATCATGCACGGTGGTACCGTTGTAGATGCCAGTTTAATCGCAGCTCCAAAGTCTACCAAAAATCAGTCTGGTAAACGAGATCCGGAAATGCATCAAACGAAAAAAGGAAACGAGTGGTATTTTGGCATGAAAGTTCATGCCGGAGTGGATGCAGCAACAGGATATGTGCATACACTTACAGGAACTTCCGCAAACGTGCATGATGTTTCGGAAACATCAAAACTCATACGAAAAGAGGACTACGTTGTATATGGTGATTCTGGATATCTTGGGGCACCTGGGCGTGAAGAAATCAAAAAGGATGAAGTCTTATCCCAGATTGAATTTCGTATCAACAAGCGTCCATCAAGTCTTAAAATGGCTGATGACTTCAAAGGTCTTAACTGGGACAAAAAGATGGAACATGATAAGTCAGCTATTCGATGTAAAGTGGAGCATTCATTTCTCATAGTCAAGAAACAAATGGGCTATGCGAAAGTTGTTTACAAAGGACTTGAGAAAAACATGCATCGATTCAATATCTTATTTGCCAGTGCCAACCTAATCATGTGTAGTAGGGCTGGTCGAACCCAGGATTTTATGAGGTGTATGGTGTAGTGCGCCCATTTTGAGGAAAATATCCTCAAAATGCAGGATGCAAGCTAAGAAATACAGGGCAAAAACACCTCAAATTTCTTAAAAACTTGACAAAACGGGATAATGCAGGGAATAGCATCAATTAATCAGTGTTTCCCTTGATGTTTTTTTTTTAGATTCTGTTAAATTCCAAAAATAAACTTATAAAAAATACTAATAAATAACAACAAAAAATAATTTTTGATCATATTAGATATGGAGGCTGAGTTAATCACTATATTTTGCAAAACAATGCGTAACCCAGGGTAAGATTATTGCTAAAAGCTGAATTAAATTTATTACATGACAGGGGGATACTATGGGATTATTTAATAATTTGAAAGAACCGGTCTTTCTAAAGGAAAACAGTAATATAGATTCACAGCTGGAAAATCTAAGAAACTTAGAACCGGTATTAAATGAAGAAGGGCTGTTATTACTAAAACAAGATATAAAGAGTCTTGAATACGGAATTGCAGGTGAAGCACATATAGCATTTGAGCTGAAAAATTGTCATATGCCAATGTATATTTTACACGATGTCTACCTGGAACTAGGTGATTTAAGTGCACAAATTGATTATCTTGTTTTTACCAGAAAATTATGTTTTGTATTGGAATGTAAAAATCTTTATGGAAATATTGAAATTAATAATGTGGGAGATTTTATACGTACCACAGAGTTTGGAGGAAAAAAGAAAAAAGAAGGTATTTATTCTCCAATTACACAAAATCAACGGCATCTGGAATTGATGAAAAAGATTAGGGTTAATAGTAAAAATAACATATTAACAAAAATAATGGCTGAAAAATATTTTGAAGATATTAATAAATCAGTTGTAGTTTTGGCTAATCCTAAAACTGTACTTAATGCAAAATTCGCACAAAAGGAAGTAAAAGAAAAAGTAATACGAGCTGATCAATTAGTTAAGTATATTAAGGATATGTATGAAAACTCTAAAGAACTGGCAATGTCAGATGAAAAAATGCTGTTATGGGCTCAATCTTATTTAGATTTACATAAAGATGTCGATAAAGATTATTCAGCGAAATATGAGAAGTACAGAATTATACCCATGATTGAAAATACCACTGAACAAGCTCTTGAAATACAAAAAGATAATAATGCTGATGTTATATCTATACATGAAAACGCAGTAAGTGAAAATGATGTAAGTATAGAAGAAACAAAGGTTTATCAAGAATTAAAGGCTTATCGCCTAAATAAAAGCCGCGAAGAGAGAATCAAACCTTATTTTATTTATAATGACAGCCAACTTAAGGATTTGATTTTGAAAATGCCAAAGAGTAGAGAAGAGTTGTTGAAGGTATCTGGATTTGGTGAAGCAAAGGTAAATAAGTATGGAGAAGATATCCTAAAGGTTATAGAGAATTACAAATAAAAAAATCACTTTTGAATAATTGGTCTTTTTGTTTTTAAATTATTCCATATGAAGAATAAAATAAAGCCTTAAAAAATAAAAATTGAATCATATTATATATGAAAACCAATTTAAGAAAAACAAACAAAAACAGGCAAGTTATAAATTGAAAAGAAAGTATTATGGCTATAATCAAGATGTAAAAAAAATGAAAATAAAGTATAATATTCTTGACTTTTGTCAGATATTTGGTAAACTAAATGAGGTTATGTTGGTATTTTTTACATAATATGATAATTATTAACAACAACAAAGGAGAAGATTTATGAAAATGCAGAAAATGAAAATCACGCAACTTTTAGTATTAATGGTATTTTGCTGTGCACTGGTTATAGGGAATCTTACCATGCCTGGAGTTGTAGCTGAAGCAGCCACGAAAAAGACAGCAATAAGCACAACCAGTCTAACAATACCGGTTGGCAAAATGACAAACAAAGTATATTATATTAAGAATTACTGGGAAATAGAAAGCCCGCAAAAACTTACAGTTAAAAACGCACTGAAGGGTGCAACATATCAGTTTACCTCCAGTAATACCAAAGTTGTTAAGATAGGTAAAAGCGGTGGAGACCTCACTGGTGTGAAAGCAGGAAGTGCAACAATAACCTGTGTACAGACTTACAAAAACAAAAAAACAACAATTGGAAAATGTAAAGTCACAGTAAAAAATGCAACGCTGGTAAGTGATTCCGATAGTGAATTTGCCGTAGGAAAAGGCGGTTTTGATCTTGCAGGATATTATAGCTCCTCCAGCAGTTTGTATAGTATTGAATACCGCAATCCCAATGCTGTTTATACACTAACTTCAAGCAGTAATGATTTTACTATAAAAGAAGTGAAATATAGTGCTTCCAATATAAAAGATGTTACAGATAATCAGGAATATCAGGATGTACTGAAAAGCTTTATAGCCGATCGTTATATTTACGGATATCAGTTCGAGGCAAAAAAAGCCGGTACTTATACCATAACGGTGAAAGAAACTTACAACAAAAAGTCCAGAACTCTTGGAAGCTTCAAAGTAGTTATAAAAGAGACCAGTGTTACAGAAGGCAAACAGGAAATGTTATTAGGTGATTCCATCAATGCGTTATCATTGGTTAATTATGGGAAAGAAAATACCGGTTATTATTTTGAGATAAAGGGTTATGATGAAGCAAATCAGGATAACAATGTATTATTATTAAAACAAAACGACAGCAGTTTATATATCTATGGAAACAAAGCCGGAACCGCAGAAGTTACTGTAAAAGAAGGCTCAGAACAGGGAACCGTTATTGGTACAGTTACTATTGTAGTAGCAGAAGCTCCCTGCAAGGCAATAACTGTTGAATCGGAAGAAGAATTATCTACTTATATTGGTGATGAATATTTTGAAATTAATTATGAACTGGATCCTTGGGATACAACTGATAAGGTTACCATTGAGTCTGATAAACCGGAGGTTTTAAAGGTTGTATATAATGAAGAAGAGGAAAGATGGGTATATACACCACTGAAAGCCGGAAAAGCAAACATTACCATAAAGTGCGGAAAACAGTCAGCTACAATAAAAGTAGTGGTAACTAAGGAAGAAGAATGGTAAGATGTTATAAAATTTAATAGGAAGAAAGAGCTGTCTTAAGATGAACTGACCCCCAAAAGTTAGACCTAAAAAATCTAACGATTGGGAGGTCAGTTTTTTTATGTAATTAATTGTGTACTTTTATATGAAAGGGCAAATACCGAAAGAGATTATACTATAGTTAAAAGAAGTTCGGGTATAGTAAATTAAGTTTTTATAGAAAGTGTATATTTATATTTTAAAAACCTCTAAAAAGATCCTAAAAACAAAAATAAATGTCATATTGTTTCTGTAAGTAAAAAACATAAAGTAAATGAAACCTTAGCCAAAGTTAAGTTATGGTATATAAAAACAGATACAAAAGAATATCATGGCTTCGGTAAATGAGATATTAATTCTTCTTAAAAAATAAGGAGAATTAACATAAAATTATACAATTTGAAAGGGGATAAAAAAATGGCAGGAACCATTAGAATTACACCAGAAGACCTAAGAGCAGCAGCAACTTTTATCAAACAGAAACAGGATGCAATGACAGCAGATGCAAATGCATTAAATGCAAAAATCAATGAAATTGCAATGAATTGGGAAGGTGCAGCTCAATCTGCATTTATTAGCGGATTCACTTACGACTTATGGCCGGTTCTGGACAAGACTATGCCTCAGATTCTTACTGGTATTCAAACGCAGTTAACTGAAACTGCAACTACGTTGGAAGAGACAGATAAGGCAATAGCTGATAGGTTAAAATTATAAGAATCCAATTGTAAAGAGGCTGCAGTAGGAAGGGGATGGCAACAAATAAATTCCTTTCCTACTGCAGCTTTTTTCAGAATTTGCAAAATACTGTACTGCTATGAAATATGAAATTTAATAGAAGGATTGTAATAAAATATATGTAAATGAAGGAGGAATAAGGTGAGTTTTTGGGACTTTTTTGGAAGTAATTCATCGGTAAATGAACGAAAAAGAGATGAATATAGTAAATTAGTAAAGTATTTAAATAAGAAAATACCAAAAGCGGAAGAGCTTTATAATAATTTAAATACAGGCTGCGATACAGAGTTTAAAATAATGGAAGGGAACACCAACGATAAGACTAACTTAAACGGGGTGTTAGTTACCATGTATGACGATAAGTTTAAGATCTACAGGAATGATACAAAAAATTTACTAACTTATTATAAGAATATAATAGCTTCTTTTCGCAATAAATTATCCGTTGCACAAAGTAAATATGAATATTATGTTGAACAGTGCAGACTTGATGAAGAAAGAAAGCGTCGAGAAGAACAAGAACGAGCTGAAAGAGAAAGAGAAGAGAGAGATAGGGCAGCAGCGCAAAAAGCCAAAACAGCGGGAAAATAGAGAGTCCGTATAGAATAAAAGGAGGTATTATTCATGGAGAAATTAGTGTTAGACAGAGATAAATTTGAAGAACTTAAGAACAATACGTCTCTTATGAACCAAAACTTAATGAAAGCATATCAACTAGGAAAAGAATTTCTTGATATGCTGCTGGTTACAGATCAATGGACTGGTAAGAGCAAAGAAGAATTCCAAAGTTACCTGCATTTGGTATTGCAATATCATGGACAGCTGATTGGTGAGAAAGTTCCTTCCGTTGGAAAAGTCAAAACCGCGAAAGTAAAAGGAAATACCTGTGAAGTTGCCCTGGAAACCTTGCAGGAACTTAATAGAAATATGGATCAGTTTACCGGTAACTGTAAATATTACCAGGAATTGGAGAGGATATAGGATGCTGTTCAAAGAAGAGGAACTCATTTGTTTTAATAGTGTATTAGATGGAAATCGCATATTTGGAACAAGCTTCAGTGCGCCTCAGGAAGCATCGGAAGACTACATAGAGAATACTCTGAAGCAACTGGGAGAACATAAATTCTTAGATGATAACATGAAACCGACAGAAAGCTTTTGCCTTGCGGTAAAGGTATTAGAAGAATATAAGAAATCCCAGCGATATCTGATGATGAATAAGATGAATATTGCTTTTTCAAAAGATAAAAAAAATATTATATGTTTATGCAAAGTGGATAATGGTTATGAAATGACTGTCTTAAAGAAAGAATTGTTCTTATATGAGTACATGAGAAATATCCCCTTTATGGCAGAAGAGGATTCCAAAGAACGAAGTTCAGAAAAGAAGGAATTTGATGAATGGTACAAGGATTTGGAGAGCCCGGAATTAAGGAATATAACTTTCATTCAGGAATTTGAGCAGAATAAATCGGGCAATACCTATATTTTATACCAGAAAGAGAAACAGGGATATCTCTATGAGCCGGCTGCAAAGCTGATGAAGCAGGGAGGATCACTGCAATTCAGACAGCTGCTGCTGAATTTATTTCAGATAAACAGTAAGAAGGGAGTACATAATGGATACTAACATTAAGATTTCCTATGAAATGATGCAGGAGTTTGACAAGATTCTGTTAATGGTTTCTGAATTAGGGGATGCAATGAAGCAAATAGCAAATTCTATTCAATTGCTTGAAGGAGAAGTTTTATATGAAGGAAAAGCAAAAGAAGAAATGAATGTGTTTTATTTGCGCTGTTACAATCATACCCAGACTCTGATTAATCTGTATGGTAAAGGGTATCAATTTGCAGTTAATGCGATTATAGATATGATAGAACAGGATATGATACTGGCAAGAGCCTTGCAGCGGGGAGATGCGAAATGGTAAGACAACTGGGAAGAGAAGTAATACAGAAATATGCCTGGCTGGAGAGAGCGAATATTACCATGGGATATTCTGCGAGCCTCCTCTTTGACTTCGCGGATCTGGATGATTTATGCAAGGATATTGAAGAAGAACTGGACTCACACTCCCTGGGAGCAGGATTTTCTTCTCAAGGGCAGCGGATAGATGAATTCGTAGAACATAGAAGTGCGTTGCTAAGCTATATCAGTGATGTATTGTACGATATTGATGAATATCTGGAAAATCCGCTCTATAAAGGTTTTAATGATGCCGTAGATAAGATGGCTACCATTGATATGAGAAATGGTAAGACAGATAATACTCTGGGGTTACAGGAACATACAAATATGTATGTGGGAGGCGGAGTATATGATGAGCTTGAAGGGGATATGACTTCTCTTAACCTGGAGGATTTTCTAGGTAGCCGTAACAATAATAAAAGTCTCACCAATTATCAGCAAGTAGATGATTTTGCGGATTTATTTGCAGAAGACTATGAAAATATGGTAAATAATGATAAAATAGACCCAGGTGAGGTAACCTTGCAGGACTATCTGGACAGCCTTGTATTAAAAGAATTTGCCCATAAAAAAGACTCTCCATTCTGGAAGGAATTATTAGAACAGTTAAGTGAAATGACAGTAGTTATTCCTTTTATTGAGGCCACAACCGGTAAAACCCTTATAACAGGAGATTACTTAACGGGTGATGAGCGTACTTTTAAGGTGGTATCAGGAACAGTAAGTCTGATAACCTTAGGATATGGAGCTGCAATCGCGAAAGGCGGTGGGACTTTAGCTAAAATGTTTGCCGCAGATATCCTGGCAGAAGCGGTGTCAGGATCAACTGTAATCGTATGTGATAAGGCAGGAGTGCCCTCTACTGTGACGGTTGCTTTGGCGATAATATTAGGCTCAACAACGGGAGTGATTGCGGATAAAGCATTGTTTAAGAATGGAATTAAGGGAACAAAAAATTGCTTTTAACAATATGAGTAGTGAAGATATATACAATCTTGTGAAAAATAGTTCTGAATCATGGGCAGTTGAAGGGTATGATTTAATAACGCCAGATAATGCTAAGGATTTTGTTAAAATAATTACTAATTCAACAGGAAAAACTTCATTTAATCTTGAATGGCCTAAGTATGGTGGGTATGAGCCTATTACAATTTCCAGCATAGATGATTTAAGTGGGAAAATACCTGTAAGTCGAGATGGTGGTGATGGGGGATATACAATGGGATTTGGAAAAAATAAAGATGGAACATATGCAAACAATTCCCAGAGAGCTATTCCTAAAGGGTCTGCTGATGTAAATACAGGAACTTTTGATATTGATCTGTATAAATCATCAGTGGATATTGTTACTAGCGAAGGAAGCATGTCTAGCAAGATTCAGAAGTTGATAGAATTAGGAATTGACGATGAATTTGCAGAAGATATGATAAAAGATTTTAATAATTGGAAAACGAGACCAGAGATAGCAGGAGAAAACAATATATCTGAGGGTATTGCTTTATCAAGAAAATCAATAGAGTCAAAATATGGATATTATGGAAATGCCGCAGAATGGAATGTTGGAAATGTAAAGATGAGTGGAGGAGCTGGTCAAATGAATACAATTTATAGTTGGGGAACACTTAAGCAATCTGGAATAATATCAGATATAGGAAAGGCTGTAATTAATTAGTATTGGAGGTATGGGATGATGGATAATATGTTAAATGAAGAAATAGAAATAATAAAAAGTAAATTAAATGAAAATATTGAAGGAAATATGGAGGTATATCAAAATTTTCATGTTGGAGAGTTCTTAGAAATACCAAATCAGTGCGGATGTTTTAAAAGAAACTCAAGTTGGTATACATATGTAACAGATGAAAAAAATTTTTGTACTTTCTCTGGACCATTTAGTTTAAAGGGAATAATATATGCATGCTCAAAACTATTGCATATTTCTAAAAAATTTAATAAATATAGATTTACAAAGGAAGAGCTTGAAATATATATAAATAATAATTTTCATTCGTTTAATGAGATAGACAATAATATTAAGTGATTTTATTTATTATCATGGTTCTAATGTCATAAGTGGAAAATTGATAAAATTTGTCTTAAGAAATATACAGATAAGACATTACATAACAGATAGGCTATGTAATGTCTTTATATTGTAATTAAGCAGTCGATTTAAATTCGCCATTGCATAATCTGCAGAAAATAACATTGCACAGTGAGAAAATTTTGACATAATATGTATATAATGCTATAATATGTATTAATATATAAAAATCTGTATATGAAAATTCATATACAAGTAAAGCAATCAACTCGTAAACATTTTACCAGGGGAGTAAATTTATGATGAAAAAACGATATACCATTAGTATCTTTGTTTTTACAATGCTTTTCTTAATCGGATTTATATTTACAAATCAATCGCTTACGGCATCTGCTTCAACAAAATCTACTGCAATCTCATTGAATACTGCAAGTACATACTTGACAAAAGGTGAAACTACAACCTTAAAAATATCAGGAACATCCAAGAAAATCACCTGGACTTCTACAAATAAAAATATTGCAACAGTTACAAATTCAGGAAAAGTAACGGCTGTAGGTTATGGTAGCACCTTTATTAATGCTTCCGTAAATAATAAAAGTTATAAATGTAAAATAACTGTAATAAATCCTGCGAAGATTGCTTTTGAACCTGCATATACTACTGTATTTGTCAGTGGAACAGAAGTAAGTCTGAATCCCGTATCTGACACCTACACTGCAGCCGAGTTGAAAAAGTTAGGGATCAACTATAAAGTTACCGGTAACTCAACTGTAAAAATCAGCAGTACAGGACTGGTTACAGCTGCTTCAGCGGGAGAATTTGAAATTATTGCCTCTGTACATGGTAAAAAGATTCAGACTATTGCTATGAATGCGGTTGCTTATGATGGATTTACGGTTCCGGATTTATGGCTTGAGACAAATATTGAGGAATACGTAGGTTTTGCAAAAGATATACTGCCGCTTATGAAGGATGTTGAAATTATCTCAACAAATGATGAAATTGCGGTAGCAGAAAAAAGTTATCATATAGACCTAAACAGTAATTATAAGCGCTGCGAAGGTATCTATGTAAGAGGAATAAAAGAAGGAACCTGCTATATAAAAGTTACTGTTGCAGGTATTACAAAAGAATTAAAAGTTGTTGTCGGAGATGGATATGAAAAACTGGATCCCGTTGATGCAATCAAAAACAATGATCTGAGTGGTTATACAGGGAAAGAATTAATTACGCTGACAGCTGTCAGAAAGTTATTAGAGGATAATAACCTGTTTTCTGTAACTCTAAGTGACAGAGAAAAAGTTAAGATCCTACAGACTTATTTGAACTCAACTTATACCGGCAAATTTGTCGATGATACTTATACGGATCTTATATCAGGTGTTATATTGACTGGCAGCGGAGTATGTGCCTCCTATGCAGAAACCTTTAGTTTCCTTTCTGAATGTATTGGAATAGAAGTATATTATTGTATTGGAAGTGCAGATAACCGAAGCGGAATTGGATTCGCAGGCCATGCATGGAATAAGGTAAAGCTTGATGGAACCTGGTATTATATAGATCCTTACTGGAACGCAGGACTTAACAGTTTTAAATATTTCTTATCGGAAAATCTTTGGGAGGATCATAGATTAATTGAAGAAGGGTATTTTTCTGTAATTATGAATAGTGGAGTACCACCATACAGTAATTCCTTGGAATAAAAAGTTAACAAAATATAAACAGCTTTATAAATGTAGTTGTAGGATAAGTTCTCGCGAATAGAGAATTAACAAAACATAAACGGCTCCCTGATTTTTGGGAGCTGTTTTTCTTATTAAAAATGAGTTAGAAAGCGGTATTTTCATAATCTCAGTTCAACTAGAAGAAATAACTATTGTAATAGATAAGCTATTCTCTTCCTGAGATATATATTTTATCCCGGAGGGTGTACATTATATAGAAAAGAAATTTTCTGCAAAAAAATGTAAATAAACACCTTAATCTAAAATTTTCCATCATATTATATCTGAGAAATACTTTCAATTAAGAAACAGATTCATAAGAGGGGAGATTAAAAAATGTTTCATAATTTCAAAGTAGTTTTAAGAAAGATATTAGGTGTTAAATGCAATAGCAGGAAATTAAAGATTTTTTTAATTGGAGTAGTATTCCTATGCTGTTTTTCCGGTTTTTTGATATGTAAAAATATCAATGCATACAGTGATGACGGTTATGCGATCGGTTCTAGCGGTAGTGCAGTGCTTCCGCATACTACAAGCGGAAATATTGATATCTGGCCCATAACAGAACCAGTGTTTATTGTGCAGTTATATCCTAAAATAGATGGAATGAGTACAGATAACGGTTCTTACGATGGGCTGGTTGAATCCATTAAGACAGTGATACCTTATGCTTCTGAGGATGCTATGTGGCTTTGCTCCAATCTTCTATCCGAGTATATGATTCGTCATAATTTCCATACCAGTGAGCAGGTATATTTTGCAAGAAAAACGAGTTTATCCTTAACCCAGCTGAATCTTGCTGGCGGAAGGAGTAATTTAGATGCCTTAGGAAGAATTAAATATTTGTCAAAAAATAAAAATACAACCTTTGGCGATAATATTAATCAGGGGGTTTTCTATAAAGAAATCCTGGATTTATTTATAGCCAATAACCGGAGCATGGCTTTGCTGGCGAAAGACAGTGAGTTTTTAAAGTTCCTAAATACTGACGATGAATCAAAGATAACTAATTCCTTAGAGTTATGGTCCTATATAACAGATGTCAAAGTAAATGTGATAGGAAATAGTAGTGAGTATAAAATTTATATTAAGGAAAAGATTGACGAATTCCTGCATGTTAAGGAACTTTATGATGCTGGGCTGGATTTTAATAAATGGAATGAATCAAGTACATCCAGATTTACAACGAATGGATATACGATTACGGCAGCTGACTGTTTTAATTTGCGATATCTGGATTTATTGATGACCCTGAATATAATATCAAATAACAAAACCTATTGGTCTGACGGGATAAAAAGTTTCTTAACAGATAATAACGGAAGTGCAAATATTTCCATAACACAGGGAATAATAGGAAGATTTGATAGTGTAAGTACCGAAGGGGGTAATGTTAAACCGGCAACTGTTTTTATGTCCTGTAATGACTTGACACAGGATGCATACCGAGTACAGAAAAACTATAATTTATCCGATTTGATTCCATCAAAAACTGTTTATGACAGTACAAATAATACGGATTATATCAATCGGTTGAAAGCAGCAGTAAGCTTGTCAGAATCAAAGACATATTATACGGATTCGATTTATTCCTCAAATATTATAAGCAGAATTATAGCCGAAAGAGTGAGGTACGTTGAAAATAATAGTCTGATTTGGGGAAGCTCAAATAATCCGTTGAATCTGAGTGGTTTCTTAAATTTTAAATTTAAAGGTGATACCTGGGATGGGACTAACTGGGTTCTTGAACCGCCTATAACCACTCTTGCTATAAATTATCAGGCAATTCTGATGTATAACTCAAAAGACCTGGATAAAATTAATAAAAAAGTTAAGAAAGAGTATAAAAAGGATAATAGCATAATTGACTTAATAAAATATTATGTCGATAAAAGGGCGCAGCAACAACTCACAGTTATTACGGATGACGATGTTAACTTACAGGTAACGTTAAAGGCACTTACATCACAGGGAAATAGTCCGGGACAGGAAAATGCCATTGATGAGTGGACTACGTTTATAAAAAAGAACAATGTTTCGGAATTAAGATTACTAATCAAACTAAGCAGAAACTTTAATGGTACAGCATTTACCAGTATTCCAATTGAAGGCAGAGATTTTAAGCAAAAATATACCAATAATGTTGAATGGGGTACTTCTACAGATTGGGAAACAGTTACTGCAGAAAAATTTTTGGAACTGTTACGGGGGAAAATTCCACTTGGCCAATGGTCTGATGATACTATTAGTAAATTGAAAGTATCAGACAAGGAAGAAAAGGATATTGTTTATTCAGCGAAAGTCTATATCCAATACAAAGCAACTGATAAAAAATGGTATTACACCACTGGAAAAGCGGATGAAACTGCAGAAAAGGATCTTATTGAAGCGGAAGGATTCCGGTATACTTAAACTACCCCAGCAGCAGCTGGCATTCAGAGGAGCCGGCATTAGCTTATGCAGAATTAAAAGAAGGCTCCATCTACAATGAAACCTTTGAAGCAATGGCTGGGGTTCCTTCTACCAGAACTCTGTATTTTTCTTCCGGCGGTAACGAGTTTATGGTAGATTTAAGGGTGGATTACGAACCAGATAGAACGGCAACAAGAGAATATATCAGCCATTATAACGGAACTGAATGTGAATATAAGGAGAATGACCAGTTAAAAGGAGGAACCGGGCTCTATACCAAAACAGAGACTTTCGTGGGGGATAACTCAGGTAAAACAATTAGTAAAAATGTTGTTGCCGAATCCTCTAAAATAGTTGAGCCTACCGGAAGCAAAACTAAGAATATAACCGTCAACAATCATACAAGTAATACAGATTTATGGGCGGAATGGAGAGGAACCATTGGAAACGGTACTCAGGAACCTGCGGATATCGGTAAATTCGATCCGGGTAAACCGGGAACTCCCTGCGCAGGCCTTGGTTTTGATCCGGGAACCTTAAGAACCAAAGCCGAACCCAGTACCATCTGGGACGTTGATACCTATAATCAGGATCTGAATCAGGCTATCATCTGGGCAAAAGCAATGGAAGCAACCAACAGCACTTACACTGTGCAAAAGATTGCGGACAGTGATGGACAGACCAGACAATATCAGGTTGGAAATGCGGTAATAACCGTTACCCTGAACGGAGGCGATAACAGTTATACGAATACTACCCAAAGAAGTTACGGCGGAGGAACCTATACCTCTACCGGTGCTACAGGAGCTTCCTTAACCAGTTCTGATAAAGGAAGATTGGGCAGTGGTTGGGGGTGGAATGCCGGTAAATTAGGTGTAGGAAGCGGTTACTCCGATTGCGGTCATGGACACAATGCATCCGGATGGCACGTAGAACCGAAAGAGGGCCAGGATATAACCCAGGGAGCCTCCGGTATTATAGATTATACGATAAAAGTTACCTTTCAAAACGGTACTTTAAAAGCTGAGAATTATGACGGTAACAGTTCCGATGTAACAGCAGCTGCCCAAACAGGTTTAACCGAGATTCCCGCCCATGCACTTTGCGGTCCCTGTTGTATCCATGATCTGCCTGCCATTGCAGATGTCTGGTATCAGGATGTGACTTACGATACTATCCAGATTACAAAGTGCAATGTATATAAGGTAGAGAAGGGGTATGTTACCGATATGTCAGAAATAACCTATGACAGTGATAAAAATCTGATAGCAGGTATCACCCAGGGGGATCCGAATATCTTTTATAACATAGCTGCAAATAATAATCCTGTATACCGGGAGGAGAAAATAACCAATGCATCAAAGATAGGAAGGATAAGGTATTCTCTGCAGGAAGCGCAAGGTGATAGGGTATATTATGAAGAGATGTCGATAGGGGTCGAGAAACGTACGAATAAGTGCGACGGGTTAAGCAGTGTACAAAGTCCACAAAATCCGGCACCTTTGGCTAAAAAGGGACATGAACTGGGGTTTGCCAGCGGAATTTTATACAGTAACGGCATTACCTCAGGTTATGGGAATGCTGCCGGTATATCCATAACGACAGAGGATTTTATTTCTGACAATAAAGTAACTTCTGCTACACTTAAACCGGTTTATATGAATAAATTGGATGCGAAAGATCTGCTTACGGATGAGTGGAAACGCTTCTATATCAGGCGCACCCAGGAAGTAACGGCTACTGTTATATCTGATATGCTTATATTACAGACCTCCAGCGGTGATCAAAGTCCTGTATATCATGAAGAAATAACAAAAGCGAAAGCACAGGAGGATTTTCCTTCTCTTTGGGCCTCCGGGGATGTGAAGAAAGTATCTACCCAGGAGGAGATAGATAGAAAATGGCTGAAGATGTGGGAGAATAACGGATTCACTTTTGCCAATACCAAGCCGGATGCGATTAATGTTGGATCCTATAATGGAAAATACAATTTAACCTCGGCAAAATACCAGGGAACCGGAAAAAAAGAAAAAATAATTACCAGATTTGATAATGATATGGCCATATTTGCTAGTGCAGCAGATGAGCTGGGACTTGCGACAGTAAGGAGCAGCCAATCTTATAGCAAGCCGGTTAATGGAGCCGCTAATATTTCTTCACCGGGAAAATCCCAGGCTCGTATGGACAGAGTAACCGATCTGCTAATATATATTGATAAGATCAAACAGAACCCAATCAATGAAAATGCTCAATATGAAACAGGTGAATCCTTTGTTTTCTACCGTCCTATCTTAAAGTATAAGCTGACCGGTGAAGAAGCAAAACTGATTACAGGCGAAGAGGTAATAAAGGATGTATTTTCGGAAGCTGAAAATGAAGTACTGAAAGGGGCAGGTTATCAGTACGGTCCGGGACTGCTTTATAAATCGAGATACTCAGCTTATGATGATGGGCTGGAGGATAAGGTTAACAATATTATTGTGTTAGATGCGGTATCCGTTCAAAATGCCATGATAGTGAAGTCGGAGGTTGAAGATCAACGTACAGAGGAAGGTATTGTAAAAGATGCTATGGATACCTTAAAGGCACTGGAGAAATGCCCCGGAACTCCTGAGCTGTGCGAATACCGTTATCTTAGCTGTAAATATACCCTTGATACCACCAGTCTGTCTTTTGACTTTGAAGATGAAATTACAGAAAGCAGTAATACGAGAGAGAAGGATATTTATAGTTCCTACGACGGGCAAATGATTGCGAGCAGTATTAAAAATAATGATGGAGCATTTCCTGCCTACGAACTTCCGAAAGGAATGGAATTAACGTCAGGTGATATCAGTTATATTGGTTTTGGATCAGGAGCGTTCTTAAAAATAACAGAGAACGGAACAAGGTTGCAGCTGCCCTTCAATGATTGTAAGATCAGCAGAACGGGCAGCTCCAGAGTACAGATTTCGGCGGATGTTTTTATTCCTGGAAGGCCGGAAAATAATCTGATGCTTTTTTCTATTGGCGGAGTTGGTTTATACCTTCCGAGAGGCGGAAGTTCACCCGCATTTATTACGAGTAATGAAAAGACCAGAACAGGTACTGCGGTAACTATTATAGGCAGAAAAGTAAAAATAACGGTTACCTTCAGTCTTGGCTCACTTTATGACTGTGAACTTGAAGTAGATGGAATCAAAGTTATAAGTCAGATTACCAGCGGAGTTACAGAAGATCAGATTGCGGAAGCGGCTATAGAGGATGATATGAGAGGCAGCAGTGTTAATATGGGCAGCTGGGATTTTGACAATTCCTTCAGTACGAATTTTTATTTGGATAATATTATCGTCAAAAGGTGCGGAGGAATACTGGAGCATACAGCAAGCTGCTATACGACCTACAAAAAGGAAAGATCTTTTTATCAGGATACGTTTAACGGGCTTACATCCCTAAATAACAGCATTGACTGGATAAGAAGTCATGATGACGGTAACTCCTATGGTGTTATAACTTCCTTTTCCAAACATGTGCACGATACTTCCTGTCTGACTCAAAGCAGTCCAGGGTATCAGATTGCTTTGGCAGAGGCAAAGGAAGGCAACTGGGAAACTTTAAAGAAAGAACTGGGAACCGAACTTTTTGAAAAGTTAGTATCGAATTTTAAAATTGATGTGTCAAGTGGCAGTACAGGCAATATAAAAAGCGGCGATATCCTAAATTATTCTTATTCCGGTAATGTACAGACAGTAATCCTGCCAAAGGGTATTTATACTTTAGAAACCTATGGTGCCCAGGGTGGGAATGACAGCACTGCCGGAGGAAATGGAGGTTATGCGAAAGGTACACTGACACTTTTAAAAGCATCTACCTTATATCTTCAGGTGGGCGGTCAGGGTGCCGGTAGCGCATCCGGTTCCGGCGGTGGATATAATGGAGGTGGACACGCAGGCACAATCGGGTCCTCCGGAGGTGGTGGAGGAGCTACCTCCATAGCAACCGCCAACGGAAGTTTAAGCTCCCTGCTGCAAAATGCAGAAACTAAAAATAAAGTGCTGCTGGTTGCGGGAGGAGGC
Organism: Anaerocolumna sp.; assembly: GCA_029256725.1. GTDB lineage: Bacteria > Bacillota > Clostridia > Lachnospirales > Lachnospiraceae > Anaerocolumna. Next base: position 33,076 of record JAQSXJ010000046.1, read on the forward strand.
GGTGGTGCCGGCAATAACCATACCGTAACCTCAAATACACCGTCTACCATTCCTTACACCGGAAATACAAGTTATAATACCAGAAACGGAACCCTTGCAAAATCATTTGTTGCAGAGGGGAACGGTACAGTTACATTTAAATCAACGGATTTCACGGCGGATCCTTATGGATTTATATATGTTTACGATTCCACGGGGGCTTTAAGGAGCAGTACTTCCGATGATGATAGCGGCGGCAGCCTGCACTTTTCCTGCAGTGCTGCTGTATATCAGGGAGACAGAGTTGAATTTTATGCAGGAGCCTACAGTGCTTCGGGTTCCTGTAACTGGAGGATTGACTATACAGTCTTATCATCCACAAATACATATGTTGTAGGTGCCGGAGGTTTCGGTGGTGGTCCTGCCGGAGGAAACGGCGGTGAAGTTTATAATGCTCAGTATAATGGAACAGGAGGTTCGTCTGCTTCCTATTATGCTCTCGGACAGGGACAGTCACGCACCGGAGACGGAGGCGGTGGCGGAGGAGGCTACTATGGTGGATTTGCTGCCAATGCTGATGCAGGAGGCGGAGGAGGTTCGGGATATGTTACCTCACAATTGACAGGAGGTTCATTAAATAATGGAATTAACAGCGGAAACGGTAAGATTGTTATTACTGTTCTGGAAGCAAACCGCTTTCCTGATGAAACAGAACTGTTTAATTTTGTGAAGTCTGAAATGCACCTCATTCCTGATAGGGTAACGACGGATGGAGTAACAATAGTCAATCCCATCTGGACCTGCAGATTGATTAATAATACCGAAAAATCATATACGGTGCAGACGCTGCTGACTTGTATGGAACCACATCATTCAGGGGGGCATTATGATTATTCCAATGATATTTGCTGGAGTGCCTGCGAAAAGGATGAAAACCATAAAGCCACCATTGAGGAAGCAATTGATGCGAATGGAGCTAAAATAGAGCAGGCAGCATATATAACCCTGGATAATTTTTTTAAAGTATATTTCCCTAATACAGGTGATTTTTATGGAAATGGGTCTTATGGTATTCCAGAGCCTGTAATCAGCAGAGGCAAAGGGTATAACCAGAACATGGATACCACAGAATGGACAAGGGAGAAATATGTTAAATTCGACTATGATGTTTTATATGAGCGGAATGGAGTGTGGGAAAATCACACAGCAGGTGAATGGATTTCTTTGGAAGTCGTAGATAAGTCAACAACAAGAAAGTATCCATTAATAGGCGGAACAACACTCAATTTGCAAGAAAATACTTATCTGTTCGATAAAACCAATCATTTATTGACTTATAACGGAGGAAGTACGACCTTATTGGAAGGTGGTAACCTGGCTGTCATTGACGGTAAGATATTTGAAATAAATAATGATGGAACAGTCAATGTGAGCGCTCCAAAAACAGATTACAATTTTTACTGTCTGCTGGCTAATGACGAAGTATCCTGTGCTGAAGTTCAGTATTCAGTAGAAGGAATTAATTATAATGGACAGAGCAGTAAAGAGACGCCCTATACTGGAGATGGTAATTTTCAAAGTGAATTCAGTGTTTATAATTACGGTAATTTATATGCTACCAATAAACAGAGATTTTATAATTTCACTGCTAAGCATACTGCCGCAAAGCTGGCCTACCTTGATATTGTCGGACGTATAGGCAATTTTATAATTGAAGATACGGATGATATGCGTTTTAGTAATTTCTTTAAAAAACCCATTGCAGAGAACAGCAGTGATTGGTATATTGAAGGAATTATCTCAAGAGTAGACAGCTCCATTACTGAAAATTATTTATCCTGGCACAGAAACTCAGCTGGGTATCCTTTGGCTGTGGATGTACGTGGTGAGCAGGTTAATGAAGCAAATGGATACTATAATACTTGGGGAACACAGGGATGGACAGTGAAAGCCAATAGTCAAAGTATGGGAGTCTCTGCCGATAAGAATACAAAGGCGGCCTTACAGGAGCAGCAGCTTAAGCTTGGTTATAATGTAATGTTTGATATTACGACGCTAGGTAATTACAATCAATATTTGCAGATAATTCCATACTTTTATGCACTTAATACCAGGACCAATGAACTCATTCCCGTCGATGTATATATCAGTGATGATGGTGTTACAAGACCCATTAATTATTTCGGATTGTATTCCGAATATATGGATGATGATGGGAATTATATAAAGGGATATGAGGAATTATCAAAAAATCTATATCGATATAATATGTATTTAAACTGGACGAATGAAGCGGCCAGAAGAAATTATACCTCAGGGGGCATGGAATCTCAGGTTACTGACCGGGTAAGGGATTATTTCACAGAGGAGATTTATGATGCTAACGGAGAAATTTCCGGCTATAAATATTTGACGGTACCTTATGGTAACTATTTTAATCTGGGAACCATACAATGCCTCCAGCCGGGACGCAGAGCCAGAACCTTTGTAGGAAAAAGTAGCGTAACTGCAATACAGCAACAATCTGCAAGATTGGGAATTACTGCAAATGGAATTAATGGAGGAATAGATACCAACTTAAACGGAGATTACCGCAATGAAATATTTTATCGCCAGGCACAAAGGTGGCATCTTACAATGGGACTTCCGTCCTCTGCTATATTTACGGCTTATAGGGAGAAGGGAGTGCATATAACACCGGAAGACGAGTGGTATGAAACCTCTTATGTTCAGGAAGACATGACAAAGACGAAACAGTTCTCCAAAGTATTCCTTACATCAAAGACAGGTGATAAAGAGTATGCCATCGGAAATAGATTTCAGCTTGATGGCATTGAATATACGATAACCGGTAAATACAGTGCCGGAAAGGAATTCTATGGTAATGATTATGTAATCATAATGACTGTGGACATAAAAGCAATCGGAGAAGTATGGAACTTAAAATATGAAACCGGTGAAGATAACGGAAATATTGATATCAGAGGGAATAAATATCATTTTGGCAGCAGTATTCCGACATTTATAGCAGCATACGATACCGTATCCTCATTAGTGGATATATCAACAGAACACACACATTAAAGCTACAAATCATATTTGCAGAAGCTGTTACAGGGAGTATTCTTTAGCAGCTTCTGTTTTGCTGCTTGGATGGATTTCCTTTTTTCAGAACATATATAGGTTAAATTAAAATTTTTACCTTCTTCAGATATAAAAGCTTACCTAATATAATCAAGTCTTATCATATTAGAATGAGAAAAACTAAAATCAATGTAGAAAAACAGAAAATACGAAAAAATATTACAAATTATAAATAAATCTGTCATATTAAAAATAAAAGAAAGTGTAACAGATGTAAGGTAACAGGGGGGATTTTATAATGACAAAAGAAGATTTATTTGCAGCAAAAGGGGATAGTATTAAACTTAAGTTTATAAGAAATAACCTTGGATTATCTATTGATGAGTTTTCGAAAAAAACCGAAATAAATCTCAGTTTTTTGAATCTTCTTGAAAAGGGTTATCTGCCGTTATCAGCAAGAGATAAGAGAAAAATCGGAGAAGCTTTCGGTTTGCAGGAAAATTGGTTTGATATAGTAGATATAAGTGATTTTAAGGACTCCAATGACTTGAATTCAAATGATACTAATGATCTTAAAGAAACTAATAAGTCGACAGAATCAACTATTCCGGTAGATAAAACGTTATCCTTGCACAACATAGCGATAAACTCCGGTGATGCCTTAAAGACAATTCGAACTGCAATGGGTCTGTCAAGGAAGGATATAGCAGATGCGATTGATATTACATCAGTTCAGATAGGATATATAGAAACGGGCAAAAGAACCTTAACGGATAAGGTAAAAAATAAGCTTAATGAGTATTTTCGAACGAATACAATAAGGCTGAATGATTTATATGCAAAAGATCAAGAAATTATTAAACAGTTACTGGAGAGTAAAGAGGAGTTACCGGATAATAAAAACGACAGTCTGACCGATGAAGAAATTTTGAAGCAAGTAAGAGTAATAAAAAGAAGGAAAGAATACACCCAGGCTGCCATTTCTGATAAATCAGGGGTGAACAGAAGTCAGTTCAGTCTGATTGAAAATGGTAAGATGCAGCTAAGCCGACGAATTAGAGAAAAATTATTAGAATTTATTGAGTCGGAAGAGGAGCTTGTTAACAGTGCCACTGAACAGGACGATTCAGGAAAAACCACAGCAGTGGATTCCTCTAACTTTACCGTGGTTCCCGAAAATAAAAATAATTTTAGCAATTTTACAAAAGACTTAACTACCAATAAATACGAACTTATTAAAGTCATAGATTCCATGAAGAAATCAAGAGATGAATTAATCCTGAATATAAATATGCTGGAAAAGGTTGTAAGTTATATGTGAATATAATTTTGTAAGGAGGTATAAATGAAAGAGTTTACTGTCTGCTGCCTCCTTATATCTTTTTAATGTTTCTTTTTCTTCTGGATTTATTTTTTCGAGATCTTATTCTGTAGATATTTAAACTTGTTCCCAATAAAAGAAAGATTCCTGCTATTACTATTAATTTATAAAGTAATATCTGCTGATTCAGGTTCAGATAAAAAGAGGTACTCATTTGGGCCATAATGCGAATTTCTTGTGTATCTTTGTCTGCCGCTAAAGATAAAGCGTCCGGGTCATCAATAAAATTAATCACGTCCTTTATCAGAGCATCACTGCCGTAAGTCATATAGTTTAAGGTTGTAAACAATGATTCGCAGGTTTTATGTAGAGGAATGGAAGCAGTCTTGAATTCTATAGCCTTGTTATAATCCTGTATTTCGATAAGTGATGACCTTAATGTATCAAGCGCTTCTGGGTTATTTGTCCCACTTTTGGCATCAGAAGGTTTACCGGTGCTAATGCTATCAAGATATTGTTTTTTCAAGGCAGCTGATTTATTAATAATATCTGAGGAAATTTCCATTTTCATACAAGCAATATCGGTAAAATAAGAATCCTCATGAACATATTTCTTACCAAAACAGGTCTCGTAATCGTTATTCACAGTATTAAAAATGACTTTAGCTTTGGTATTTATGTAAGCCAGACTTATTATAGGCGTTAGAACAGCTATTAAAGAAATTAATATCATACATATATTGCAGGCTGTAAACAGTACTTTGGATGATTTTCGGACATTCATATAATTTTGCTCCTATAGTTCAGATACTTATGATATGTTTAATTTTTGATTTCAGTTTCTTTTCTTTCAGAACGGATTCGAAACGGTAAAATTGGAAATACAATTCATTTTTTTGATTATTTGGCAGAGCACAATGTACAAATTCAAGAGGACTATCGAAGAGGTCCATGCAAACACCTGCCAGGCGGAATTGCCGCAGGGTAGACATAACCTTCGGATTGGAAAAATAGTAATAAATTTCTTCTACGGAAGAAAAAGTAAAGTACTCTCTTAAAAGATATTGAAGACATATACATGCTCTGAGTTCGCCACCGGAACCGTTAAAAAAGTTCTTAGAGAATTTTCCGTTTTCCTGTCCGAGTACTCGTTGATAAGAAAGAATCACAAGATGCCTCATATTGTAAGGAATATCATTAGGGTATAGCAGGTGAGCTACATAAAAACAGTCCTTGCGACGGGTAAGTTCTTCCGGAAATATAAGATATTTATAAGGTGTTAGTAAATGCAGTCCTTTGATTATATCCATATTGAGAGTTTCTGCTGTTTCTGCAGGAGACCAACAAAGAATATTTTCTACAGCATAGCGAAAAACAGCAAGTGCTAATTTATGATTGTTATAATCATTGTAACAGAAGAAACTTGCAGATAAATTGACTCCTTCGTCTTTTGACAGTATTTTTTCATACTCCATGATAATAGTTTGCGTATCCATAATCCCCTCATCCTTTTTATTAGTATATTTCTAATAATATGACAGATAAAAGTACAAAATGTTGAACTATAGACACAAAATGGGTATAAAGTACTAGAACGGAAACGGGTTATCAGCGAAGAATGCTGAGCAATGTCAAATAAATTCGATTTATGTTTCGTTTTCATGTGAAAGAATTGTAGCTAAGTATCCGTTTTTTTGCACAATATAAAAAAAATCAATCATATTGTATAAAAATCATGACTTAGTTAGAAAAGAGGATTTGTATATGTTTTTAAAATTAAAAACAAAATTTTATATCTTAAAAACAAAAAGTAAAATAATGTTATTCATATTGATAACCTTGCTAGTAAGTGCAGGTATCATAGCAGGTTTTATGTTAAAGGCTAAAAAGACGGATCTGCCGGCTATAGGTAAAACAAAAACAGAGGCAGAGATTTCTCGGGAGAAGGATAATTTACAGGATGGTATCAGTGGGCGTGATATCAAAAACAAATACGAGGTAATAAAAGGCACAGACTTTGCATTACTTGTTACGACAATGGATTTATTAAAAGGGATAGAGGCAAGTGAAAAGAAAGAGAATTATCGATACATATTAGAAAACGATAACAGCAACAGAATTAGTCTGATCAAAGATGCAGAAGGGAGTTACTGGGATGCCGTATTTGTTAATTATAACAGGCTGTTAAAAGATACAGTCGTTACAAAAGATATCTCCGGAGGTTATATAGCACCCTACGGATTTTCAGACAAAGGTGAAACAAAATTTAATAAATATTCTGAAAGCAAGTCTATTGTCATTGAAGAGGAGGCCGTGTTTTCGGAATACCCAATTTATGATGGAAGCTACAAGGAAATAGGAATTCTATATATCGAAAAATGAAATTAATCCCTGTTAGGAATACGGTAGGGGTAAAAAGCTTATAACAACGGAGGATAAATTTATGGATGGAATCTTAGAAAGCAATGTAAAGAAAAGAAAAAAAGGAAAAAGTTCGGTAGGAAAAAACAAAAGGAACAGTAAAATTTTTTTCATAGCTGTATTGGGAATTCTTTTAGCAGCAGCAGGTATCCGATTATTTCTCTATTTTAATGCAGACAGTAAAACATCACAGGTAATTAAGTTTGATACAGAAGAAGTTATGAGAATAAATGATGAAAAAGTTGTGATGAATGAATTTCTGCTCTATGCAGCAGATGTTTATCAGGGATATAATCTCCAAAATGAGGCGAATTGGAATATGGAAGTGTCAGATTCGAGCAGCAATACGATTACTTTCGAGAAACAGGTTAAGGGGACCATTTGTGAACAAATCAGAATGACAAAAGTTCTGTGTATGATAGCAAAGGAGCAAGGAATTGTCCTTTCAGAAGATGAGAAAAATATCCTTCTGGAGAATGCTAACACTTATTATGGAGATTTGAATGCGGCAAAAGTAGTGGATAAGACATTAACTGTTGATCTGATAGCAAAATTCTATGGAGAGAATGCATTAGCACAAAAAGTGTATAACAGTATTATTGACAGTTATGATGAGAGTCAGGATGCAGTAGAAGATAGTGACAGCGGAAATACAGAATTATCTGCCAACGAAATGTACTTCATAGAAAAATATCATAATCTGGCAGATGAATATAATGGAGAATATGATTATTATACGTCAATTAACTGGGGCTTATTAGAACAGTTATCTTTTGCAGAAATAGGAAAAGATGATACAGAAGGGGCACAATCGACAGAAACAGATACGTCTGAGAAAAACAATGCAATAACAGATAAGGCACAGGAAGCAACCCAGGCAAATACGGCAGAAACCGGCACAGGGGATTCGACTGGAAATTAATATACATAACAATATGAGGTAAAAACAATGAAGGCAGTACAGATTCTATTTGCGCTTGAGAAGTATGAAGAAGAAAAGTTGCAAAAGGGTATAGAGATATTAAGTATGATGGGAATAGGGATAAGTAGTGTATACAAGGCAGGGTCCAGAGATGAAATTACAGAAATTATTCTATCCTGTCCGGAAATAAATGTTATCATTGTTTCAGAACAATTAAAGGGTTTTTTCACAATTAATGACTTTAGGATATTTCAAGCTGATAACAGAATTATTATTCCCGTCATCAACCGGTTAAAAAAAGGAGATCCGGAAGCTATCGGTTATTATTTTAATTATAATTTTTATAATCTGCTGTTTGATGAGGAAAACCTGATGGGTGAGATTGGAGATATTATTTTAAATGGCAGGACAAGAGAAACAGCAGCATTTTACGCCGGCATTGGCCAAGGAGAATCAGAAAGAGAAAACAACCAGACAGGAGCTAGGAAGAGTATAGCAGGATTATATACAGAGGATATTAAATTTACGGTATCCGACCCTGGTGAGAGGATACAGCCTGTATTCAGCAGCAAAGCGGTATTAATAGGATTCTGCGGTAACGATTTTGATTTTGAATGTACACTGACTGCAATTTCTGCTGCAAATTATATTGCGGCTGCCGGGCATAAGGTTGCTTTAATTGAACCGGATTTTTCAAAAGGAAATCTGTTAGATCAGTTAATTCCCTGCCTATCTGAAAATAATGTAATCAGTTGCGGAAAGGTAGATTACTATTCTTTGTGGAATCTGGAAGAGAGTATCAAGCCTGCTGATGTAGTTATAATGGATTTCAGTGGTATGAACAATGAAGATTCCTTATATCTTGGTAAAATGAATAAAGTGTTCGTATGTTCCGATATTATATTATCAAATATAAACCGCTCGGCGAAACATCAGAACAATAGCAGTTTTAAGTATTCGGTATTGTACAGGGATGATTCAAAAGATAGAGCCGGATATAAGGAGGAGGGTTTTGACGTATTTAGAGTATGCTCCCAGGAATTGGTTCAATTGGTTAATGCAACATTGACAGGATACGGAATAAAGCTGGGAGATTATGCTAACATCAGTTACAGCAGTACAATAAATGAGATGAATGACTTAAACAGAGCAGATTTTTTTGAGTGCAACAAGAACATGTCATTGGTGGAACGACAGACAAAGGATAATGATATCGATATGCCATCGGAATTCGAAGAACAGGTTAGGATACCTCAGCCTGTTAAGCCGATACCGAGTCTGCCAAAGCAAGCACAGAGTCCGGTAAACGAAAAAACGAACGTAGCACAGGAAAATAAATTGAAAATACCGGAGACATCTCAGCAGCTGCAGCAAATAAAAAATATGCCTGAAAATCCCCAAAATACCAGACCTTTAGAAGTAAACAGGAATTATAATGAAGTAAGGAAAAACAATCAAGATGCTGACATGCATTCTAATACTGCGAAGACAACTTATCAGAATTATCTTAAGAATAATCTTCAGGTGGACGATGATAGAAAAACGATGCAGATACCAGGGGCTTCGATGGAAAATGGAATAATGGATGGCAATAATACTGTTTATACAAATGTCAGTCCGGAAGAATACTCGGGCTACAATTATAATGAGGACAACAAGGATGGAGATAAGCGATATGAAGATAAGCGATATGAAGATGCCGATTTGGTAAAGGAAACCACAGTGTTGAATTATATAGATGAAACCAGAAACAAATTCAGAAAAAAACTTACTGCAAACCAAGTGTTATGCGGAAAGGAAACTATCTTCATAACAGGTTTAAAACATGCTGCGGTTGTACCCACACAGGAATAAGTTTCGCCCACTATATAATTAAAAATTTCCCGGAGAATATCTGTATATGCCATAAAAAGGGTGCCTATGACCTGGAAAATAAAGATATAACGGAGTATACCAAAGATACGGATTATGACAGCGTCTTTGGAACGAACCGGTTTATAATCTATGATTGCGGTATTCTGGGTGAACTAAATGCAGATCAGCTGGTTGAATTAAAACGTTGTAATATAAAAATTATGATTTGCAATGGTGATGAGAAATACCTTGGTATCTTATCGAATTTCATCAGACAGCTTGGAAATACATCAAATGAATGGATTTTTGCGTTCAATCTGGTAACTTCGAGGGAGAAGGAGATATTAATACGAAGAATAATGGATGGTTATAAAATTTGTTTTATTCCGTTACATGATAGTGAAATCCCCCCTAAAAAAGTATCTAAAATGTGGGATTCTGTTTTAAAAAGAAATTTATTATAATACACTATATAATTCCGGAAATTTATTTCGACGTGAATCTAAATATTAATTAACAGTTCGACAAAAATGGGAATATATTACTATTGAATATAGTGATATTTTTTGTGTATATTTTATATAGTTAGTCATGTAACTAAAAAACTAAACAAAAATTAAAAAAAACTTAAACCATTATTTATTGTTTTATGTTATAATATAGATATTAATTAGTGAGTATTCTTACCACTCCCCAATCCTTATATGTAGTTATCATTGGACTTACAGTATTAACAGGTAATAGCTATGATAATTAATTGACAGAATCATACACTAATGCAATTCTGATGTCATAGATAACAGTATATCTATGTATAATAGCATAAAGAAAGGAGTATAATCCAATGGATAATACTGTTACAAAAATTAATTATCTGGATATGATCAGCGATAGCTTATGTGAATATGTTATTGGTAAGTTTTACAGTCAAATGACTTATAAAGTAATAACAGCATTTCTTATAAACGATAAAGCAATTATTCATACGTCTAATGGTCAAACTGTTATTGAGCATGGGCTGGAGCCTAGTGTTAATATAATTAATAGAATGAAAGAGATAAGCGGAAATGAAACCATTGAGGACAAAGCAATAAGTATACATATTGGTGATTGGGAAATAACAGCGCTGGAAAACGAAAATGCAGTTCATATAACTCAAAAATAAAATAATTATAGAAAAAGAGAGCTTAAAACTCTCTTTTTTTATGCCAAATAACAAAATTAAACAAAGTTGTTAATTTGTTGTAGAAAATATTTACTTTTTTATCGACTTTTGTTATACTATGTTTATAAAAGGAAAAATTTATCTTTAAATTTGTCTTTTTATGAAGAAATTAAAAGGCAAATCACATCTAGAAATCTTTAAAATTCTCTGGGGGGGCTTAACAAATGAAAAGTCAGTATAGCGAAATTTGCGATGACGAAGTGGTAAATGATGTAATAAATATAATGAGTACAGGAAGTTTAATGGAAAAATTAGACACCTTAGAGTTTGTGTCAGGTTATTTTAATAAAGATCTTAGAATGACAAAAATTCTTGTTGAAGCCGCAAGAGATGCAGAGAATCCATTACTGAGTGACAGAGCAAAAGAATTATTTGTAAGAAATATGGATAAGTTCATTACGAAATTTGTTTCAGAACAATATCCTACATTTATAGGTGCTCATTATGAAGATATGATACAGGCTGCAAGGATGGGCATAATAATCGGGCTGGAAAAATATAATCCGGAAATAGCGAAACCAACTACTTTTTTTGTGTTATATATTAAACATGAAGTCAGCCAGTACATAAACAATTATGTGAATGGTTTATCTACATATTATGCAAATGAAAAATATAAGATAAATAAAGCCATCAGTTTATTGGAAAGCGAAAACAAAGAACCCAATGATATAAACATTGCTGAAATAACGGGGATAACTGTAGAGAATGTAAAGCAGCTTAGAAATATGATAACTTCATCAACAAATGTTGTATATGATGAGGTATTTATGAATAAAGCAGACGAACAAGATACACCGGAACAAATAGTACTGAAAAAAGAACTTGGGGAAACAATAAACAATACAATTGAAAAGCATTTAACAGATATAGAAAAGAAAATTATTACTATGTATTACGGTCTGTCCGATAACAGTTTTAGTGATGAACAGACAAAGATATTTCCTACGAAAAAAGCGTTTCGGAATATTAGTGAAACATTAGAAATACCTTATGATAAAGTACGTAAGTATCATGCCAGTGCTTTAAGAAAATTACATATTGCAGTAAACAAGGCTAATGTGATAACGGAACTAAGTAAATCCGAAAAAATTCTAAATGCAGGGTATATACCTATTATATCGGAAGAAGAGGGAAAAGAGATTATGAATTCCGATTTAACAGGGAGTAACCTGGTTAAAGATTAATTTTTCCTGATAAAACATATGAAAGTAATCTAAATGAAAAGAGGCTGTTGAAAGAATAACCGGAAGAAGCATCATAAACAGTTTTCCGGTTAGATTACCGGAAAACAACAGCCTTTTAGAGAAGTCAATACAAATTCTATTACAAGTATATGCTGTACAAGGCAACATTAATTATGTTGCTTACAGCATATGAGCAATCTATATTATCCTTTTTTTCTTTCATACACAGAAATATCCTCAGTATTCACCTGAAAATAAAACTTATATATCATATTGTAAGTACAGTGTTTTGTTTACAAACAAATAGTTAGTTAAATTAATTATTATGTTTGTAATTAAAATGTTTGTAATAAAATGTATGTAATTAATACAAAATGTTATGAACTGGCAAGAGATATGATAAATCAGAAAAGGGGAGATTGGATTGGATATTCTTTGGGCACACATCCACACTTTTGTTACAATTGATTCTATTGGTAATAGAACGAATCAGGATATACTTCAGCTGAACCTGAGAAGCGAAAACTTCCCGGAGAATCTGCCATGGTAAGACAGCTGGAAAGAGAAGTAATACAAAAATACTCATGGCTGGAGAGAGCTAATATTACATCTGGCTACGGGGTTAATCTCCTCTTTGATTTTGCAGATCTGGATGAGCTGTGCAAGGATATTGAAGGAGAACTGGACTCCAAATCCATAGGTGCAGGTTTTCTTTCTCAAGGGCAACGGATTGATGAGTTTGCAGAACATAGAAGTTCTTTGTTAACCTATATTAATGATATATTATATGATATTGATAATTACCTGGAGGATCCTCTTTATAAAGGCTTTAACGAAGCGGTGGATATTATGGCTACCATCGATATGACTGACGGAAAGACGGATAATACTCTGGGAGTTCAGAAAAATGTCAACGTAAACGGAGGAGGAAGAGGGTATGGATTTGAGGTAGAGATGCCGGAGCTCAACCTGGAGGATTTTATAGGCAGCCGCTATGAGGAAACCGAAGGCGGGTCATATGAAAGAAGTACCTATAACCAGAAAGTAGACGACTTTGTGGATTTGTTTGCAAAAGACTATGAAGATCTGGTTGATAATGGTAAAATAGATTCAGATGAGAGAAGTCTGCAGGAGTATCTGGATAGTCTTATCTTAAGAGAATTCGCCCATAAAAAAGATTCGCCGTTTTGGAAGGAATTATTGGAGCAGTTAAGTGATCTGACCATTGTGATACCCATATACGAAGCGGCAACCGGGAAAACACTGATTACAGGAGATTATTTAACGGATACGGAAGGAGCTTTTAAACTGGTATCTGCGACAGTAAGCCTGGTGACTTTAGGACAAGGTGCCCTGGCTGGTAAGGGAGGAGTGGCGTTTGCTAAAATGTTTGCTGCGGAAGTCGTGTCGGAAGCTGCAGCAGGTACAACCGTAATCGTTTGTGACAAAGCGGGAGTGCCTTCGGCTGTAACCATTTCCTTAGCATTACTGCTTGGTACAACAGCAGGTATGGCAGCCAACAAAGCACTGTTGCCGGAGGATTTCAGTAAATGGATGACAAAAGAAGAGGCGAGCCGGTATAGTCGGTATTGGTCTGATGTGCAAGGCAGACAGGGACTTAATGATTATAATTATTACGGTACTCTGGGAGATTCGTATTATAAGGATCTTACTGTGAATGGGAAGTATAAGGATTTTGATTTTTCTTCTTTTGAGGGTTCGGGGAGCAGCGGAAGTAAGATAAATCCTTTGGATGACCCTAATATTGCAAAGGATGTTGTCACAGATCCAAATGCAGTTTATGGATATAAACCAAAGGAAGGTTCGTCATTAGACCAGTTTGATATAGACTGGAGTAATTCCGATGAAGTAGACAAGGCAAGGGCAGCAAGGCTTGAATATTTAGAAGCAATGGAAGCAAAGAAGACAAAATTGAGTGTAGAAGTTGATAATTATTTGACTGAAGGAAAAAGCATGAGTGAAATTGCTGAAATGAAAGTGAACCAAAGGAACATAGATAGAATAAATTCCTATATTGAGAGAAGGGATTATGGAAATCTTGAGAAGTTATATGAGCGAAATCTTCTTGAATATGGACAAAAAGAAGGTCCAACTGTGCAGCAATTATACGAAAAATACGGTTCGTATGAAGATGTGATTTATTCAAGTGTCAAGGTAAATAAAGGTATGAATGTGATTTTAGGAATAGAAAATTAGAGGAGGTATTATGGATTTAGAAAGAGAGAAAGAAGAAACTAAATGGTTTAGAATAGATGGCTTAAGAATCAAACAAACATGCAAAGGGAGGGAAACACAAGTTTCAGTTATTCTTGATGGATATAATATTTGCTTTAAATTGATGCTGTTTGACTTTCTTAATCATATAAAAGAAGATTTAGCATTAGATGTCAAGATAGCAAAAATATGGAACAACCAGCGTGTTTTTATGATTGATACAAAGTATGCATCAGATTTAATTAATTATATCGTATCATTTATGGAAGAATGGAATATAAAAATAAGTGAAAGTACAGTTTCTGCTTCGGATGTGATTTCTGATGAGTTGTGGTATAGCTAAAATATTAAAACAGCGAATACTAAACAATAATATTCTGAGCAAAAAATTTAATATAATTTAAGTATTCAAAAATTAGGTCAATAAAGCTTGATTTTCCGTTGCTTTTCTATATTTTGACACAACAGATTTGCCCATATCTGCGAAAAAGGAGGAGCACCATAAGGTGCACCAGCCTTTGTAAATTATTATATGCGAGAAATCGGTGAAGGAAAGACAAAATCTCTTTTCAAAAATAAACCAGAATGACTTAAATTCATTTTATAACATTTAAGTTAATGGAACAGTTTGGAAATGTTATGTTGATATTTGACATATTCTATAGTATTATTTATTATACAGTTTTAATTAATACATAACGATAGTAGTTCGTAATAAAAATAAGAAGGAAAAATGCCTTTAAGTTCCTGTTTAGAGGATATGTAAACTTCATAGCATCAGCATTTCAAAAGTAAAGTCTGGAGTGTAAAATAATATATAAAAAATCCTTTAAACAAAAGATTTTTTAAAAGATACCATATAAATATATATTTAAAGGGGATAAACATGAAAAAAAAATTGAAATATTTATTAGGAGTAACTTGGATTCTTTTCCTCATGTTCCAGTACTCTAATAAAGCTGTTAATGCCAGTACCTTAGAATCCGTAACGGATGCAGACGGTTTTGTAATTGAAAACGGTTTTATTCTGGTTGATTATGTTGGAACTGCAAAAGATATTGTAATTCCGGACAATGTTACTATCATGTTTGAAGCTTGTATGGGATCAACTGATATAGATAGTGTAGTCATACCAAGTACTGTAGAAGTAATGGGTGAATATGTATTTACACATAGTAAAGTAAAGAAGGTAGTGTTTCAGGAAGGGAGCGAGATTGAAGAACTTCCGGGTGGTACATTTAGTTCCTGTAAGAACTTAAAGGAAGTGCAATTACCAAAAAGTCTTAAAATTATTGGAAGAGGAGAATTTCAGAATTCTGGTATAAAATCTATAGAGATACCTGACGGAGTTACCATAATAGAAGGAGGAGCTTTTAGCGGTTCGGCTTTAACGAAAGTCGTTTTCCCTGATAGTCTTGAAGCGATTAATTCCACAGCATTCTATGAATGTAAACAACTAAAGGATTTGAGGTTTCCAAAAAACTTAAAAAAAATAGGGGATAACGCTTTTGTGTTATGTGATAAACTGACTTCCATTGAACTTCCTGAAAGTACAACTGATATAAGTCAATATGCATTTTATTTGTGTAGTGGTTTAAAAACCGTAAAGATAAAAGGAAATATCAAAGAATTACCCAAAGGAATATTTGGTGGTTGTGTGAGTTTGACAAGTATTACATATCCGGATAGTGTCGAGAAAATAGGAGATTCGGCATTTTCAGATACTGGCTTTAAGACGTTACCTATATCTAAGAATATAAAAACTATTGGGGCTAGCGCTTTTATTAATAATACGGTTACATCTGTTAAGATACCTGATAGCGTTGAGACCATTGAAGCTTATGCATTTTATAATTCCTCGGATTTGAAGACAGTATATCTACCTAAAAGTGTTACTTCCATAGGCAGCAGAGTATTTGGTCAATGCTGGAATTTGGAAAAATTAACCGTTATGAATCCTTTGTGTAAAGTGTATTCATATCAGAGTGATAACATGTTCTTTAAAGGCAGCAAAGCAAATATGCTGAAAAAGGTAAAGGTATACGGATATAAAGGATCTGCGACAGCGGAACTGTGCTCCTTGTATAATATAAAATTCATATCAATTGATAAAACAGAAATGGATTACCCTGAACTTAAAAATGTAAAGGAAACTAAGATTGAAGTAAAGAAAGACAATTATTCGTTAAAAATGGGCAAGGAATTAAAGATACCATATAAAGTTACAAATGCAAATGGATACAAGGTTAAGGTTACGGGAGGTGTTGAATACTTTGATGGGTTGGGATATGAAGTTGTCAAAGTCGTTAAAATAACCGATGATTATATACTTGTTAAAGGAGGCATATGGCCCGGAACTGTAACAATATCCATTCGAGTAGGTTTTAGCTCAAAAGCGATTAAGATTAATGTAAAATAATAGAGATATTACTAATTGGCTTCTTTGCAAAGAAGCCAATTTTTTTGTCTAAAATTAATGAAATTTACACTGGAAGTAAAATTATTAATCATATTATATACGGCAAACAAGAAAATAAACAAAATGTAAAGAAAGGAGGCAAACAAAATGTTTTACAATTTACGGAGAATATCTAAAGTATTAAATAGATCAAACAGGAATTCAAAACATAAATTTATAATAGCAGTTGCTCTATCCATTCTTAGTCTGGTATTTCTGTTACTTATAACAGAAAACCATGCACAATCAAAGTCAGAATCTTATGTACTTGGTAAACAGGGAGGGGCAGTTGTTGCAGGAACTAAAAGTGGTAATGCATCGATTTGGCCGATAACGCATCCCGCATTTATAGTAAGTTTTTATCCGACAAAAATATCTACAGCAGATCAGGATGGTTTTAAAAAAACAGTAGATTCTATAAAATATGTCATACCATATGCTAATTCGAATGCACTATGGATAAGCTCCAATAGTTTATCGGAATATCTGGAGGATAAAGGATTTAATACAAAAAAACAGGTATACAAGGCAAGAAGAAGCAGTCTAAATGGTTCTATGATGCTATATGGAGGAATCAACGATCCTGAAACGACCGAAAGCATTATCTACTTTGATTCAAGCCATAGAACAAATAAGAATCCTGCTAAAAATGGTGTTTTCTATCAGAATGTACTGGGGTTATATATTAAGAATAACCGTAATTTTGCAGCTCTTTCCAAAGATCCGGATTTTGCGAAATTATTAGAGAAACCATCTGCTGCTAAAATAGACGAATCGTTAAAGGTATGGTCATTTATTACGGATACCAATACACAAGGAACCAGTTCCACGGGATATACTTACACCGTAGATATTAAAAAGAAGATGGAAGAATTTATGAATTACAGTTCTTTTCCGGAAAAATTCATAGTATCAAAGTGGGAAGAAGAACGTAAGACAAGTTATGATACAAAGGGTCTTGACAGTAAAGGAAAGTTAAATGATTACAGTATAACAGTTATAGAAGAATTAGACTTAAGATATCTGGACCTATTAATGACACTAAATGCAATCGCTAATAATCGTACATATTGGCAGAACGGTATTAAAAGCTATATGAAGGACAACAAAGGAGAGGCCACTCTTTCTATTACCCATAGTATGGTTGCTAGGCTTGAGAGCTTAAGTACAAAAGGCGGTGATGTGGAACCTGCAACTGTATTTGTCTCTAGCAATGACCTTACGCAGACTGCTTATAATGTTAAGAGTGATAATAATTTATCAGATTTAATAGCATCTAAAAAAGTTGCAGAGATTGTAAATAGTAAAGTCTATAATACAAGATTAAAAAAGGCAGTTGAATTATCGAAATCAAGTACCTATAAGAATACGGGAATTTATTCAACCGCTATAATTAGCCGTATTTTATCCGAAGAAGTAAGAAAGGTAAAGGATGGTAAGCTGGTTTGGGGAGATTCCTATAATGATGCGGAATTGATAAAACTTCTCAGGTTTCAGGTTGATGAGAAGTCCACACCCTGGTATGGAGCCAATTGGGTTTTAGAGCCGCCTATTGCAGGATCCACAGTTAATTATAAGGCAGAATTGAAATTAGATTCGAATGATTATAACACCAATAAAGGAAAAACGGGTCCAATATATGAGGTAAAGAAAAACATTGATTTAAAGAAATATTACACTAAAACAAATCCGGAAAAACTAACGGAGAAAATTGTTATAACAGAAGATGTGGTTAATGTCCAGGTGACGTTGACTGCGCTTACCATTGATGGGAAAAAAACTGGAACAACTGCTATAAATCAATGGAAGACGTTTATTGCTCAAAATAATATAAAAAAATTCCGAGTTAAGGTTCAACTATGGAGGGATAACAAAGGGACAGATTTTGATACGGTACCATTAGGTGATAAAGAGTTTCCCCAAACACATACAGATTCAGAGACTTGGAATAAAACGACTACATGGCAGGAGTTTACAACGGATGAATTATTGAAAGCCCTGGAAGGAAAAGGAGCAATTGGACAGTGGACAGATGAAACTATTGCAAATCTTACAGTTAAGTCTTCAAAATCCGTATCTTATCAAGCCAAGGTGTACCTGCAATATAAAGCGCAGGATAAGAATTGGTACTATACTACAGGCAAATTAGATAATGATACAGATGAGACAAAGAAAAAGTTGGTTATCAGTGAGGTAAATGAAACGCTGGCAGAAATAAGAAAAACAAATAAAGCGAATCTCACATATAGTTGGGAACCAACCCTAACTACAATAACTCCAACTCCAACTACGGAAATCGATTATCCAACAGATTCCTGGGCTTCAAGGGAACCATCTCTTGCCTATGCAGAGATTAAGGAAGGAACTATTTACAATGAGACATTTGAGGCAATGGCAGGTGTTCCTTCAACCAGAACCTTATATTTTTCCTCAGGTGGCAATGAATTCATGGCTGACCTGCAGGTGGACTATGAGCATGATACAACAGCTACTAGAGAATATATCACTCATTACAACGGAACAGAATGCGAATATAAGGAAAATGATAAGTTAATAGGAGGCACAGGTAAATATTCCGAAAATCTGACCTTTGTAGGAGATTCGACGGGTAAAACGATCAGCAAGTCCGTAACGGCAGAATCCTCTCAGATTGCAACACCAGAAGGCAACAGCTCCGGTAACATTACCGTAAGCGGCCATACTAGTGAGACCAATTTATGGGCGGAGTGGACAGGCAGTATAGACAATGGGACCCAGGAGCCTTCCGATAGCGGAAGCTTTGATGCCGGGAAAGCCGGCACACCTTGTGCCGGAAAGGACTTTGATGTAGGAAAGCTTAGAACAAAAGCAGACCCCTCCACAGACTGGAAAGTAGATGCTTATAATAAGGCATTGGAGCAGGCCACAAAGTGGGCAACGGATATGGAAGCCACCAACAGCAGCTATACCGTCCAGAAAATTGCAGACAGTGACGGACAGGCCAGACAGTACAAGGTAGGTAATGCCATCATTACAATTACCGTAGCAGGGGGAAGTAATGGATACACCAATACGACCCAAAGAAGCTATGGCGGCGGGACTTATTCTTCCTCCAGTGCTTCAGCTGCTTCATTAAATAGCAATGATAAAGGGAAATTAGGCAGCGGTTGGGGTTGGAGCCCCGGTAAATTGGGCTTTGGAAGCGGTTACTCTGATTGCGGTCATGGTCACGGAGCTACAGGCTGGCACACAGAACCGAAAGCAGCAGTACCGCCGGATAAGGACGGGAATGGCGGCAGCCCTGCGGTTCCGGGTGTTGAACACTCACATAACTGTGGTAGCTTTACAAATGCCGTGGATATAACCCAGGGTGCCTCCGGTACAATTAATTATACGATCAAGGTGACTTTCCAAAATGGTACCCTTACCTCAAGCAATTATGATGGGAATGCCTCGGATGTGGCAGCAACTACGAAGACCGGGCTTCCAAGCTTACCGGCGCATGCTTTATGCGGTCCCTGTTGTGCGCATGATCTGCCGGCTATTGAAGATGTTTGGACCCAGGATCTGACCTATGATACTATTAAGATAACAAAGAGTAATGTTTATAAGCTTCAGAACGGTTATGTCACCGAGATGTCGGATATCACCTATGACGGAAAAGATAACATTATTGCAGGCATAACAAAGGGTGACCCGAATATTTTTTACAACATAGCAGCCTATAATAATCCGACCTATAACACGGACAAGAAATTGACAAATGGTTCACAGATCGGCAGAATCAGATATTCGCTGCAAGAAGCTCAAGGGGATAAGGTGTATTATGAAGAAATGTCAAGCGGAGCATATAAGAGAACAAATAAATGCGATGGTTTAGCAAAGGTGCAGAGCCCAATGAACCCGGCTCCACCGGCTAAGACGGGACATGAACTGGGATATGCCTCCGGTATTTTATATAGTAACGGAAAGACCGCAGGCTTTGGAACGGCACCGGCAGTAAACATAACCACGGAAGACTTCGTATCAGACAATACTGCAACGGCTGCAACACCCAAGACCGCATATGGGAATAAACTGGATTCCAGGGATCTGACAACAGAGGAATGGAAGCGCTTCTACACAAGACGTACCCAGCCGGTAACGGCTACTGTAATCTCAGATATGCTTATCTTACAGACCTCCAGTGGAGACCAGAGTCCAGTCTATTACGAAGAGAATACGAAAGCCGTGAAAGCCCAGGAGGATTTCAATTCCTTACAAGCTTCGGGAGATGTTGACAAAGCTTCCACCCAGGAGCAGGTTGATGCGAAATGGAATAAAATGTGGACCAATAATGCCACTACCTTTGCAAAAGCTATAGAGACGGCGATTAATGTAGGTTCCTATAACGGGAAATATGATCAGACTTCATCTAAATATAAGGGGACAGGAGATAACGCCAGAATAGCTACGAGATTCGACAATGATATATCCGTCTTCTCATCACCCAGGGATGAATTGGGACTGGCTCGTGTAACAAGTAACCAAACCATTACAAGGCCTGCCTATGGCACTTCCAATATAGCCTCTCCGGGAAAGGCGCAGGCACGTATGAACCGAGAAAATGACTTGCTTCTGTTCTTAGATAAGATAAAGCAGGATCCGACAAACAGTAATGATGAATATATAACCGGTGATTCTTTTGTATTCTATATCCCTATTTTAAAATATAAAATAGTCGGAGATACTGTAGTAACAGTACCGGAGGATGCAGGAGAAAGTAAAGACGTTGGGGAGGGAGAAGAGAACGCAGATGACGGAACTGCCGATGAGGATGAGATACCGGACGCTTTTGAAGAAGAAGAAAGCGATATATTGGTAGAAGGTGGATATAATTATGGTCCCGGACTAATCTATGAGTCCAAATATTCAGCTTACGATGATAATTCAGATTATAAAGTGAACAACTTTATTGTATTAAATGCAGTTTCAGCACAGGATGCAATGATAGTCAAGTCAGAGGTTGAGAATCAGCGTACAGAAGAAGGGATTGTAAAGGATGCCATGGAAACCCTTAAGGCACTTGAGAAATGCCCGGGTACACCTGCTCTGTGTGAATACAGAGTGCTGAATTGTAAGTATACATTGGATACCACCAGCCTTTCCTTTGACTTTGATAAAAAGGAGACGGAAAATGTATTTGATGATGATGCATCTGGTACAGCGGATGAATACATAACGAACAAAATCATCAATACAGATGGTGCCCATACGAACTATAAGTTGCCAGAAGGATTCACATTGACATCAGGTGATGGAACTTATTCCGGTTTTGGTACGGGACAGTTTCTGAAAGTGGCAGGAGCAGGTACTAGCCTTAATTTCTCCTACAATGACTGTAAGATTTACCTGACACCCACTTCCAGAGTCAAAATATCCGCGGATGTCTATATACCGGCAGCACCGGCATCCAATACCATGCTGTTCTCAATCGGTGGAGTGGGATTATATCTTCCGGCAAATACCGGCTCCCCTGTGTTTATTACAAGTACAGGAGAAAAGCGGACTTCATCAGCAAATATCCTGGGACGTAAAGTCAAAGTAGCAGCTACCTTCAGTCTTGGGTCCTTGTATGACTGTGAATTATCCATAGATGGTACAAAGGTCATAGCACAGATCACAACAGGACTTACGGAGGCTCAGATTGCAGCCGCTGCAATTGATGAAACCATGAGAGGTGACGGTATTAACATTGGTTGCTGGGAATACAATACTTCATATGCAACGAATTTCTATACAGATAATATAGTAATTACCAGATGCGGAGGAACTCTGGAACATACGGCAAGCTGCTATACGACCTATAAAAAGGCTAATCCGGTTTATCAGGATTTGTATAACGGTATACCGATAAAGAAAGATTCAACAAAAGTAACCACAATCGATTGGGCAGGTGCCTTCAATGACGGATCCTATGGTATCGTATCCAATTACTCTAAGCACGTTCATGATTCTTCCTGCCTGACCATAAACAGTGAAGGATACCAAATTGCATTGGCAGAAGCAAAAGCCGGTAACTGGACGTCTTTAAAGAAAGAGCTTGGAACGGAGCTTTTTAATAAAGTTGTTAAACAATTTAATATTAATGATACCAATATACCGGAGGGAATGCTGACCAAAACATATAATGGAAAACTGTGGGGGCGTGTATACTATCATGATTCTACAACTGGTCAATACTTTGCCAATGAAACAGAGGCTTTAAATACCAATAGTACATTCAAATATTCCTACTTAAATCAGATACAGAATTTAAAAACAGGTTCCAAATATGAATTTATGCTATATTATCCGGAAAACGGGCAAACCAACATATGGAAGCAGACGAACAGACCGCAGGATGAATTGGAAACCAATTCAGACGGTTCACAATCGGCTGTAGGATATGAAGCAGTAGCTATTCAGATGAGTGATAACTTCTGGGGAGGATTGGTCAAGTCCACTTCGGGGTCTTCTCTGTTGGATGGTTCAACTTATCATGATAACTGGTGGTATGCAATTGGTTCTTATGCTCCTTATGTTACGGCGACCGGTATACCAGGCGGAAAGTCTACAATTGTAAATAAAGTGGAATTGTGGATGGCAATTGGAACCAGCAGCGGTGTAAGTAATGTTGACAGCAACACCAGCAAGACCGCGGTCCTTGATACAGAAACGGAGAAGGTGACGCAAGTACCCACTGTCCCCTCAGGTACGGCATACAATTTCGGATATACTGGCAGTTATCAGATTTTTACAGCTCCGACAGCAGGTACCTATACTTTTGAAACCTGGGGTGCGCAAGCCAGTGGTTACTATTCTGGCCTTGGCGGGTATTCAAAAGGAAATTATACACTAACCTCCGGACAGCAAGTTTATATTTATGTAGGAGGTCAGTACGGTTATAATGGCGGCGGTACTTCTAACGGTAATGGTGACAGTAATTCAACTACCTATGGTGGCGGTGCAACAGATATACGTATTGGCGGTACAGCGCTGAATAACAGAATAATTGTAGCCGGCGGAGGCGGAGGTGGTAATTACAGTAACAGCTGGTACAATGGTACAGGCGGTAATTATGCCTCAGCATCATATTCCTTAGGACAAGGGCAGGGATATTCCCATTCATGCTCAAACTATGTAGGAGCCGGTGGCGGTGGATATTACGGCGGTGCTGCCAGTACTGATGGTGCATCCAATGGAGGACAGGGTGGTTCGGGATATATTGGAGGGGTTACGAATGGCAGTATGACTTCCGGTACGAGAAGCGGGAATGGTTATGCTACAATAACTCTTTTATCCGGTGAAACAGTTACCTCCTATGATACGGTAATTACGAACAATACCGTACAAAATCCTACAGGAGTGGTAAAAACAGGACAGACATATACCTACGGTTACACCGGTGGGGTACAGGCTATAACACTGCCTGCGGGAACTTATCAACTGGAAGCCTTTGGTGCAGCCGGAGGCGGTAATACCGCAAGCGGAACTTCCAGGGGGTCCCGTGGTGGTAAAGGTGGATATACCTCCGGTACCGTTACTTTGAAAGAAACCACGACCCTATACATCTATGTAGGCGAAAAAGGAACCACTAATACCGGTACGGCGGCCGGTGGCTGGAACGGTGGCGGAAATGCTGTCTGGGCTTCCACTACGAAAATCGGTGCCGGAGGAGGTGCCACTGACTTCCGTTTGACAACCGGTAACTGGAATGATCTCAATAGTTTAAAGAGCAGAATATTAGTTGCCGGAGGAGGAGGCGGTTCGGATGATACCAATGAAGCATCTGGTGCTTATCATTCTAAACAGCCGGGAACTTACAGTACTCCTTTGGCAAATGATAACGATGAAACCGGAGGAGCCGGAGGAGGTATTAACGGTGGAGGTGCTGTAACCAGTGGGTACGAAGCAAATTATGGATACGGTACACAGACAGGCGGTGGAACTGCCGCGACCGGCGGCGTTAACGGCGGCTTTGGCTATGGCGGTGCCAATACAAATTCTGGTGCGGATTACGGAGGCGGCGGAGGCGGCTACTATGGCGGTGCTTCCGGTGGAGGAGCTTACCAGGGTGGAGCAGGAGGATCCTCTTATGTATCCGGTTATACCGGTTGCGACACTACTTACCGGGCAAACCAGAAATATGCAGTATTTACAAATGTTACACTGCAGCAGGGAAACAGAGCAGGAAGTGGTTATGCCAAGGTTACCGTCCTTGACGTTAAGACAATACCGGAAGATAATGAACTGTTTAACTTTATTAAGGCGAACATGAATCTGATTCCCGATAAAGTAACCACAGGCGGAGTAACCATCGTCAACCCTATCTGGAATTGTAAGACCAAAAACAACACCGACATAACGTATACCGAACAGACCATCCTGACCTGTACAGAACCCCATCATTCGGGCGGACATTATGACTATGCCAGTGATATATGCTGGGATCCATGCGGTAACGATGAAAATCATAAGCATACTAAGCTGGAAGTAATCGATGCCAATGGTACCAAAGTACAACAGGCTACTTATATTACACTTGATAACTTCTTCAAGATCTATTTCCCGAATGCAGGAGATTTCCAGGGAAATGATTCTTACGGGATACTGCAGCCTTCCGTTTATCGGGGAAAAGGCTATGGACAGGGAATGGATACCACGGAATGGACAAGAGAAAAGTATGTAAAGTTTGACTTTGATGTCCTGTATGAACGAAGGGGTGTATGGGAAAGCTATGCGGCTGGCAACTGGATTCCTTTAGAGATAATAGATGCATCGACTACCAGAAAATATGCTTTAACCGATGGAACTACTCTTTCCGTTGATGGCAATACTTACGTGTTTGATAGAGCAAATGGTCTGATGCGATGCAACGGAGGCAGTACGACCCTGATTGAAGGAAATAATATGGCAGTAATGAACGGGAAGATATTTGTATGGAACAGTGATGGTACGGTAAATGTAAGCGACCCTTGCAAGGAATACAATTTCTACTGTTTACTGGAAAATAACGAGCATGCCTGCGTGGAAGCCCAGTTTGCCGTAGAAGGTATTAACTACGACGAGCAAAGCACAACGGAAGATCCTTATTCCGGCAATGACAGCTATGAAGAGGAATATGACATATACTATTATGGCAATACCTATTCCACCAACAAAGACAGATTCAATGACTTTACCGCCAATCATACGGCAGCTAAAATGGCTTATCTGGATGTGATCGGGCGTATAGGGAATCTGATCGTGGAGGATTCCGATGATATGAGGTTCAGCAATTACTTTAAGAAATCAATTGCTGAAACCAATGATGACTGGCTGGTACAGGGGATAATCTCGCGTGTGGACAGTTCGATCTCAGAGCATTATCTGTCCTGGCACAGAAACACAGCCGGTTATCCTTTGGCAGTAGATGTAAGAGGGGAGCAGGTCAGTAAAGAAAAAGGGTATTATAACACCTGGGGTGCACAGGAATGGACCACCAAAGCAGAAAGCAACGGCTTAAGTTTATCGGCGGATAAGAACTCCAAGACGATCCTGCAGGCAGAACAGCTGAAACTTGGTTATAATGTCCTTTTTGATGTCACAACGTTGGGAGATTACAACCAATACCTGCAGGTAATTCCTTATTTCTATGCACTGAATAAAACAAGCGGTGAACTGACACCTGTCGATGTTTTTATCAACAATGACGGCAATACGCAGCCCATAAACTATTTCGGCCTCTATTCGGAATACATGGATGACAACGGGAACTACAAAGAAGGTTATGACACCTTGGCTGACAAACTCTATAAATATACCATGTATCTGAATTGGACAGAGGAATCGGCAAGGCGTAACTACACAGCAGGAGGAAAGGAATCCAGCAATACGGATGCGGTAAGAGACTACTTTATTGAGCCGGTAAGAGACTCAGAAGGAGAGATTACTACCTACAAATATTTGACAGTTCCCTTTGGAAACTTCTATAACCTGGGCTCTCTGCAATGCCTGCAGCCGGGTCTTAGGGCCAGAACTTTTGTCGGCGGCAGCCAGATATCAGCGATGAAAGAACAGGCATTAAGGCTTGGAATTACCGCTAACGGTATTAACGGAGGGATAGAAACCAACTTAGACAATGAATTTGTCAGTGAAATGTTCTATCATCAGGCCCAGAGATGGCATCTCTCCATTGGTGTTCCTTCCTCTTCGACTTTTGTAGCCTACCGGGAAAAAGGAATACACCTTGCACCGGAGGACAACTGGTATGTAGCATCTTATGTTGAAAATGGTGTGACAAAGACAAAGCAGTTTTCGAAAGCTTATCTGACTGCAAATGTAGCTGATAAAGAGTATGATGTAGGCACTGCCTTCCTGATTTCAGGGACAGAGTATACGATTACAAACGAATATCAGGCAGGGAAGGAATTTAACGATAATGATGATTATGTCATCCTGATGACTGCGGATATCAAAGCAATCGGTGATGAATGGAACTTAAAGTACAGTACAGGAAACGACAATGGTTATATAACAGTGGATGGTACTACCTATACCTTTGATGGCACGATTCCCACCTTTATCGCAGCCTATGATACGAAATCATCACTGGTAGATATTTCAACTCAGCATACACATTAAAATAGAAACTCCGGAGATAAGGGGATATAACGCC
The DNA here is from genome assembly GCA_029256725.1 of Anaerocolumna sp. GTDB lineage: Bacteria > Bacillota > Clostridia > Lachnospirales > Lachnospiraceae > Anaerocolumna. The sequence goes on from JAQSXJ010000046.1 coordinate 60,419, forward strand.
TACAGTAGATGGTATACAGGATATTAACTATTGTTAGAGGAGATATCTTCTCTCTGGAGTTTTTATTAAATATAGATGTATTGGGTTTGGGTTTAATGCTTTAATAAAAACTATTTAGCAAACTGGTTAGCAAATAGGTTAAAGATGAAAGTCGAATGGGAAATTTGAATTTTTATCATAACAGCAATGATTGAATGAAGCAATAAATTTGAAAATCACATAAGTCACCGTTAAAAATTTGTACAGCAAGTTAATTTAAATCACAAGCAATTTACAGGTTGCTAATTTACTTATTTATAATGAAATAAAAACAATAAACAACAAATAAGAAAAGGGGGAGAATATATTGGATTTGCAATGGTCACACATCCACACTTTTATCCGATTTGCTTCTAATGGTAATAAAGCATATCCGAATTTAGCTCAGCTGAACCTTAACCTATCGGTGGCTGGAAGCATCACGGAGGAATTGCCATGGTAAGACAATTGGAAAGAGAAGTAATACAAAAATACTCCTGGATGGAGAGAGCCAATATTACATCGGGATACGGTGTTAATCTCCTCTTTGATTTTGCAGATCTTGATGAGCTGTGCAAGGACATTGAAGGAGAACTGGACTCCAAATCCATAGGTGCAGGTTTTCTTTCTCAAGGGCAAAGAATAGATGAGTTTGCAGAACATAGATGTTCTTTATTAACCTATATTAATGATATATTGTATGACATTGATAATTACCTGGAGGATCCTCTTTATAAAGGCTTTAACGAAGCGGTAGATATTATGGCTACCATCGATATGACAGACGGAAAGACGGATAATACTCTGGGAGTTCAGAAAAATGTCAACGTAAATGGAGGAGGAAGAGGGTATGGATTTGAGGTAGAGATGCCGGAGCTCAATCTGGAGGATTTTATAGGCAGCCGCTATGAGGAAACCGAAGGCGGGTCCTATGAAAGAAGTACCTATAACCAAAAAGTAGATGACTTTGCAGATTTGTTTGCAAAAGACTATGAAGATCTGGTTAATAGTGGTAATATAAATTCAGAAGAGAAAAGTCTGCAGAAATATCTGGATGAGCTTATCTTAAGAGAATTTGCCCACAAAAAAGATTCACCTTTTTGGAAGGAATTATTGGAGCAGTTAAGTGATCTGACCATACAGGAGACTATTTAACGGATACGGAAGGAGCTTTTAAACTGGTATCTGCGACAGTAAGCCTGGTGACTTTAGGACAAGGTGCCCTGGCCAGTAAGGGAGGAGCTGCTTTTGCTAAAATGTTTGCAGCGGAAGTCGTGTCAGAAGCTGCAGCAGGTACAACCGTAATCGTATGCGATAAAGCGGGAGTACCTTCGGCTGTAACCATTTCCTTAGCATTACTGCTTGGTACAACAGCCGGTATGGCAGCCAACAAAGCACTGATACCGGAGGATTTTAGTAAATGGATGACAAAAGAAGAGGCAAGCAGGTATAATCAGTATTGGTCTGATGTGCAAGGCAGGCAAGGACTTAAAGATTATAATTATTATGGTGTCCTGGAAGATGGATTTTATAAGGATCTTACAGTGGCTGGTAAATATAAGAATTTTGATTTTTCTGCTTATGAGGGTTCGGGTAAACTTAAGCCGCAAGGTCTAATAGATGAACTTGCTAACAGTGGAGTCAAATATAATCCAGATGATGTTGTTTCGATTATTAAAAATTCAGATGGCAAACTTATGTGGTTAGAGAATGGAAACAGTAAGGCTGGATTACAACATATTTTAGAAAGGCATGCAGATGATTTTGCATCACAGGGAGTTAATAATATACCAAGTCTGCTAGAGGATGTATTATCAACTAATCCAATAAAAACAGGAAGCAATGCCAAAGGCTTATTTGCAGATTATTCACTAAATGGAAACTCATATAGAGTCGCATATGGAACAAATGGTTATATTGTATCTTTTTATCCAATTGATTAAAGGAGTATTTTATGTATAAAGTAATTTTTATAGAAGAAGATGAAATGACAAGAAATATAAAATTAGAAAATACTGAGACAGGTACAATTGATGAGTGCTTTGATGACTCAGCATTGGTAGGAGATAATTGCTTTGATTTTATGGAAATAGGTAAGGAATATAATTGCAAAATTAGACTGTTTGGAAATATAGTAAAAGAAACGGCGAATAAGGTGGTACTGTGTCAACTTGTTTGCAGAAATACATCTGTTGGAACTGCAAATATGGTTAAAGTATTGGTAAATAATGATGAATATTATATACCTCAAAAAAAACTTAGTGAATTGGGAGATTTGGAATTATTTTATTTTAGATATTCAAGAAAAGATTTAATACAAGTTAACGATGTTATCCATGCGGATTTGTTATAGTGAAAATAAAGGTGCTTATTTATTTTTATCAAAAATAATCTTCAAACCTAAAACACAGCAAGATTACAATTTGTTGTGTTTTAGGTTTGAAAAATAGGAAATTATAATTTGAATTGGGTAAATAGTTCAAACGAATTCTCAAAAATGCTTATTATCTTGATTCACTGGTTATGGGTTTAAAGGAGTCATTCATGACCCCGTAACTTTTGTGTTTAAATGGGATTTACACGCAAGTGTAACCCCGGCTACAACCCCAATGCAAGAAACTTGACCCCTATGATTAAATCCTATCAGTCCGCATTGCGGGCTGATGTAACCCGAGCCGGGGGAGGTCTTTGACCCCGGCTCTTTAACCTGCATCATTTTCGACCCCATGGTTCACTCCTGTTTTAAGGCAAGAAATAAGAGAAGATTCTCAGTTACCGAATTTTAAAATTGGTTGCAGATGTGCGATTTGAACCATATGAAAAACTGGCATATATGCGACATTTTTCTGATATAGCAACAGGAAGACGAACAGGAGGCAACAGCAATCCAAACAATTATCAGATAAAAAGGGAAAAACTATCCTTTTCAAATTTGCCTAACAAGGCTTTTTATTGCCTGAATGGCATACATGCTCCACCATCGGTTTTAAAGGTCACACAGGGGCAATATTTTGCGACACAGGGCTAACCAGGAATTTCTGTGTTTCCATGTTTAAAGATAGCTGCCGACTCCTCATGGCCTATGGTTCATGGTGAACCATAGGATTTACAGGAAATTGGTTCTATGGTAAAATGGTGCTGCCGGGGGTTACAGGGGGTAAAAATGCTCTTTATGTGGCTCCCTTTTCCGTTCTTTTTTCTGTTGTTCTTTTCCTGAATTAAAACCAGAAATGACTTGCAATCCATTCGATAGAGAGTTAACATCAACAACCAATAAAAGAAATAACTTGTCCTTTCATCCATTGGTTTGTTATAGATAGGATGTCGAACCCTTGCGGACTCAAAAAGAGTTAACGCTGTCATCTGAGGTTGCCGGTACGGGAACTGATTGATTGGAAACAAGATCAGGAGGGAGCGAATTGCAGAGAAGAGAAAATCTGCTTTATGTAGGGATTGACCTGCATAAGGAAACCCATACCGCAGTGATGGTAAACTGCTGGAATGAAAAGTTAGAGGTAGTCGTTATAGAAAACAAGCCCAGTGAATTTAAGAAGTTGGCAGAAAAGGTGAACAGAAAATCCAATTATCTTGGACTTGAACCCATTTATGGATTGGAAAATGCCTATGGCTACGGCAGAAGCTTAGCTGTCTGGCTGATTGAAAATGGCTACATAGTAAAAGACATTAATCCGGCTCTGGCTTATGACCAGAGAAAAAGTGCACCTATGCTCCGTAAAAATGATGAGCATGATGCGTATTGTGTGGCAACGGTACTCATTAACTAGTTACATACTTTGCCTGATGCAAAGCCAAAAGATAACGAGTGGACACTGGCACAACTGGTGAACCGAAGAGATTCATTGGTAAAGGATGGCATTCGTTTTAAAAACGGACTCCATGAGCAGATATCCATGGCATATCCCAGTTATAGTAAGTTTTTCAGTGAGATAGACGGGAAATGTGCCATGTATTTCTGGAAGACCTACCCGTCCCCTGTCCATTTGGAGGAAAAGACGGCAGAAGAACTAACGATGGAATTCAAAGAAATATCTCCAATTATCAGAAAAGATAAAGCGGAGATGATTCTGGATTGTGTCAAGAATGATGGAAATACCTTTCGAGAATACCAGGAGTCCAGGGACTTTATTACAACAAGTCTGGTAAGAGACTTGGAACATCAAAAAGAAGAGTTGGCGGGGCTTGATAAAGAAATCGAGAAGATCCTGCTTAGTTTTGATTATAAACTGACCAGTATGCCGGGAATCGGAATTTCTATAGCCAGTAAACTTATCGCAGAAATCGGAGATATCCGAAGATTTTCCAATGCCGATAAACTGGCAAGATTTGCAGGAGTAGCTCCTGTAAAGTTCAGTTCTGCTGGAAAAGGCAAGGAACAAAGCTCCAGACAAGGGAACCGTCAGTTACACGGATTATTTTATTTCCTGGCAGTAACTATGGTGTCCAAGCCAAAGAATGGAGCGGCCAATCACCCCGTATTTTACGACTATTACATACGAAAAATCGGTGAAGGAAAGACAAAGTCTCAGGCACTGGTCTGCATCATGCGCCGATTGGTGAACATTGTTTACGGAATGATGAAAAATAAGACCGAATACCGGGAACCCATGCGAGAAGAAGAACAGTAATTTTTTTCTTAAAAATAGCACGAAGATGTGCTATACTTTTTTTAAACGAATATGAATTTTCACCCCTTTCCGTATATCTCAGTACTCCACCTGAGGGTTCGGGGAAGAGTATTAATCCTAATGAAATTAGATTCAGCCAAAGTTCTGTAAATGGTGCAGACGATATTATTGCAAGTATGAAAAAAGATGGTTGGGTGGGAGACCCGATCGACGTAGTAAAAATGCCTGATGGAAGTTATACCACTATTGATAATACAAGGGTTGTGGCAGCAAGACAAGCAGGGATTAATGTTAATGCTAACGTACATAGTTATAATGATCCATTGCCAAGTGGTTTTATTAACAGATTTACGACTCCAAAGGGAGTTCCCTCTACATGGGGTGAAGCTATAAACTTAAGAATACTTAAACAAAATTCAACATTTAGAGGAAATTATCCATCTGGCTCATTTGATATGCCCAAAATAAAGAATTAAAGGAGAAAAAAATATGTTAGAAAAATTAAAGGAATATGAGGATTTACTTGGTTATAAATATCCTGACGCATATCTAAAGGTTGTTGAACTTAAATTGCTTGATTATGATAACTGGTTTTTGATGGGATTTGAACAATTGGTAAATCGGAGGGATGAATTGGTTAAAAGATATCCCAAAAGAAATTTGATTCCTTTTGCCGGAAGATACGATAGTGATGATATTGCTTGTTTTGAAATAGGTTTTGGAGAAAAAATATTTATTGTACACGACTATGCGACAGAAGGTTATGAAAGAAGGCAAGAATTTGATGATTTTTGGTCGTGGTTTATTAGTGCAATTAAAGAACTAATTGGGATAGAGTAGGAAGTGAGATCATGAATTTTTCTGAATTGAGCAAGGAAATATCTTATGCTTTACGTCATGCGCCATGGGAGTATGAACTGGAAATGGATGAAAATGGATATGTACCTCTAGAGCAATTATTATTCTCTTTACACCTAACTTCAAAATGGGAAAATATCACTGAAAAAGATTTATTAGAGATGATTGAAAAATCAGAAAAGAAGCGCCATGAAATTTATGATGGAAAAATCAGAGCATTTTATGGACACTCCATACCAATGAAAATTGGCAAAGAAGAAAAGATGCCTCCACATATTTTATACCATGGTACAGCAAGAAGATTTATAGATTCTATTGTAACGAATGGTCTACTGCCTCAAAGCAGACAATATGTTCATTTATCACAAGATATTGAAACAGCTGAGAGCGTAGGAAAACGGCACGATATTAAGCCATGCATTTTAATAATTAATTCTCTAAAAGCTTGGAAAGATGGTATAAAATTTTATTATGGTAATGAGAAAGTATGGCTGGCAGATATTGTCCCTAGTAAGTATATTTCAGAAAGATAATTACATATTTTAATACTTGAAAATAACCAAAGAAGCATCTTGAAAAAGCTTAGAGTATGACTGATTCAGATTGTATTCTAAGCTTTTTATAAAGCTATAATTTGTCTATATATTTAAAAGCCTTTACTCCATCCATGAATCCATGTCGATACAGAAAAGCTTCTTCTAAAGCAAGTTGGCTTATAAGGGAGTCAATGTAATTTTCAACCAGTTTTTTCTCTTTGTCAGGTAAAGTTTCAATGAAAATCTCAGCCTGTAGAATTTGTTCATCTTCCTTCTTAGATTTGTTAGGCTGATTTTTGTGGAATATATCAATTAGCATATTGATTCGTTCCTGAATAAACATATCTAATAATTCTTGTTCGGTCATAATGCTTCCCTCCTTTGAGAACATACGATACCGAAACAGTGTCAGAAAGTCGATACCAGAAACCACTAAAAATAGATGCTTTGAATTGGATAAATAGATCAAATGAATTCACGAAATGCTTATTGTCTTGATTCACGGTTATGGATTTAAAGGAGTCGCTCATAACCCCGTAACTTTTTCGTGTAAATGGGATTTACGTGTAAGTGTAACCCCGGTTCTGACCCCAATGACCGCAATCCGACCCCGATGAAAAGGTTCTCTCAGTCCGCATTGCGGGCTGATGTAACACGAGCCGGGGAAGTTTTTGACCCCGGCTCTTTAACCTGCATCATTTTCGACCCCATGGTTCACCCCTGTTTTAGGGAGAAAAATAATCGGAAATTTTACGTCACCAGATTTTAAAATTGGTTGCATATGTGCGATTTGGTGCATTGCGAAAACTGGCATATATGCGACATTTTTCTGATAAAGCAACAGGAAGATGAACAGTCTGTAGCATTAATCTAAACAATTATCAGATAAAAAAAGATCGTTTTCAAATATGCCCAACAAGGCTTAGTAATGCTTGAATGGCATACATGTTTTGCCATCGGTTTCAAAGGTCATACAGGGGCAATATTTTGCGATACAGGGCTAACTGGAAATGGGACATCAAATCTGCGTTGCCATTGCTTTAAAGATATCTGTAAATCCCATGGTTCATGGTGAACCATGGGATTTACAGGGAACTGGTTCTATGGTAAAATGGGGCTGCCGGGGGTTACAGGGGGTAAAATTACTCTTTCTGTAGCTCCCTTTTCCATTCTTTTTTCTGCTGTTTTTCTCCTGAAAATAAAACCAGAAATGACTTGCAATTCATTTGATACAGAGTTAACATCAACAACCAATAAAAGAAATAACTTGTCCTTTCACCCATTGGTTTGTTGTAGATAGGCTGTCGAACCCTTGCGGACTCAAAAAGAGTTAACGCTGTCATCTGAGGTTGCCGGTACGGGGACTGATTGGTTGGATACAAGATCAGGAGGGAGCGAATTGCAGAAAAGAGAAAATCTGCTATATGTAGGGATTGACCTGCATAAGGAAACCCATACCGCAGTGATGGTAAACTGCTGGAATGAAAAGTTAGAGGTAGTTGTGATAGAAAACAAGCCTAGTGAATTTAAAAAGCTGGCAGAAAAGGTGAACAGAAAATCCAGTATTCTTGGATTAAATCCCATTTATGGGCTAGAGAATGCTTACGGTTATGGTAGAAGCTTAGCTGTTTGGCTCATTGAACATGGATATATCGTAAAAGACATAAATCCAGCTCTGGCGTATGACCAGAGAAAAAGTGCACCCATGTACCGAAAAAATGATGAGTATGATGCGTATTGTGTGGCTACAGTTCTGATTAATCAGTTGCATACTTTGCCGGATGCAAAGCCGAAAGATAACGAATGGACACTGGCTCAACTAGTGAATCGAAGAGATTTATTGGTGAAAGATGGCATCCGTTTTAAGAATGGACTTCATGAGCAGATATCCATGGCATATCCCAGTTACAGTAAGTTTTTCAGCGAGATAGACGGGAAATGTGCCATGTATTTCTGGAAGACCTACCCGTCCCCTGTCCATTTGCAGGAAAAGACGGCAGAAGAACTAACAAACGAATTTAAGGAAGTATCCCGCATTGCAAGAAGAGACAAAGCAGAATTGATTCTGGACTGTGTTCACAATGATGGAGATACCTTTCGGGAATATCAGGAATCCAGAGATTTTATCACAACAAGTCTGGTACGGGACTTGGAACATCAAAAAGAAGAATTGGCAGGGCTTGATCAAGAAATCGAGAAAATCCTGCTTAGTTTTGATTATAAACTGACCAGTATGCCGGGAATAGGAACTTCTATTGCCAGTAAGCTGATTGCAGAAATCGGTGATATCCGAAGATTTGCCAATGCAGACAAGCTGGCAAGATTCGCTGGAGTGGCTCCTGTAAAGTTCAGTTCTGCCGGAAAAGGGAAGGAACAAAGCTCTAGGCAAGGCAACCGCCAGTTGCATGGACTATTTTATTTTCTGGCGGTAACCATGGTATCCAGACCCAAGAACGGAGCACCCAATCATCCGGTATTTTATGACTATTACATGCGAAAAATCGGTGAAGGAAAGACAAAGTCTCAGGCACTGGTCTGTATCATGCGTCGATTGGTGAACATAGTGTATGGAATGATGAAAAATAAGACGGAATACCGGGAACCACTGCCAGAAAAAGAACAGTAATTTTTCTATTTAAAAACAGCACAAAAACGTGCTATAATTTTTTTAATGAATAAAGATTTTACCCTATGTCGGATATGTCAGTACTCCACCTGAGGGTTTGAGTAACGCTGTTAAAGGTGGTTCATCAGCAGATGATATCTATGAATTATATAGAAAAGCATCTAATTCAGGTAAGTTTAAGGATTTGGATGAATTAATGCAATTGAAAAATGTCAAAAATATAGCTGCTGATGCGGGAATTGGATTAGAAGGTATTAAAATAAAAATTGATAGAGATTCCACATTATTAGGCAAAGGTGTTTACGGTTTTACAGATGGAAAAAAAATTACGCTATATCCAGATGCTTTTACTGACACCGAAACTTTAGTAAAAACATTAGGCCATGAAAGAATGCATATTTATCAAGTAAATGTGTTTGGAAAACCAACCTCTTCGGATATTTTAGGTAAATTTGAAAAGGCTGCATTTGGCTCAGAAAAAAGCTGGTGGGATTATTATAACTTTATGAATGGAGGAAAAAAATGAGTAAAGATTGGATAAGAATGATACCTAAAATAACAGAACACTCGAAAGATAACCATGGAGTACAATGCCCCAATTGTGGAGAGTACGGAATAGATTATCTATATGTCGGGGATGAGAAAACAAGAATTGGATATCTACAAATTTGGTGCAGAAAGTGTTTGAAAGGAATTTATGTTAGCAGAGCAATAGCTCCACCAAATGCTAAGTTTGCTACATTTGATGAGGACTTAAAAGAAATAGTTCCTAAATATGAATTCATAAATGATTAAGATATAATAAGTTTTATTGGCTAATATTTTTCAAAATTTTCCTGATGACCTCAAAATACATATTACAATGGCATAATCAGGGGATATAAGTGGGAAATGATTTTCTTTTATACACAAGGAAAAATATAAAATCGAAGGTAATACATTACTTAAGAAGTTTTGGTATTATCTCCGATTTTTGTTCTTATTATCTTAGGTCTGCCAGTTCCATCAGTAGTGAAAGATGGAATTAAATGTAAACAGAACTTATTATGAAGGTAGGATGAGTATGAACAATTTCAGTTTATACATACCGGTGATGAAGTTCATAGAATATTAGTTTCAAATTAATATCTCGGTTTTGTAAAGCAGATTGTTATACTTGAATGATGGTTCATATGAAATTCTCTTTAGTAACTTTATATATTTGAAATCTTCGTGATCGAATAACTGTAAGGATTATAAAAGTAAGAATACTTATTATAATAAAGTACAATAAACCTGTATTTCATATAGAGGTTTTAAATCTATTTGATAGAATTAACATCGACAACCAATAAGCAAATAATATTATAAACATATATCCACCCCGGAAAGCAAAGGGTATCTAACTCTTGCTGCAGAAAGTCTACAGGACTTGAATCACTGCAGCAAGAGTTAGATACCCTTTGCTCCGGGGTTTTTTTATCACTATGCCGTTTTCTGCAATTTATACTTGAAATATCTCGTTATAGAGGAGAATAAAAAAATATTCTGTCATATTAAAGATAAAACAACTGAAAAGGTGAGTATTTGTAATGGGTAAAAAAATTCGGCTTCCTCTTTTAATGCTGCTTTTGGTAGTATTAATTCCAATAAAAGTGCATGCTGCAGATGCATATACCACAGATGATCTGAGAGAATTGATGGGTATGCACAGATTAACGGAAGATGATTCCATGGCAGAAATCAAAGGTATTTTAAGTACCTGTTACAAACAGAAAGAGTGGAATGAACTGGTCCTGGCACTGGGGGATGTTGATGAGGTTCAGTTAAAAGACTTTAAAGAAACAGAGGATGCCTGGTATCAGGCGAAAGATATTTTGGAAGAGGATTTTAGCAGCAATAAATCTATAGAAATTATTCTGAATGATTATGTGGAATATGAAACGGCAGCATCTCTCAGAACAGAATATACGGAGACGAATTCCTTTGAATTATCACTAATTAATAATGCTGATATCGAAGCTAAAATTGCTTATGCCAATTCTTTACTTAGCGCTGTAAATGATTATACCAATATCGGAGTGATCGGAAATAATATGAAATCCTTCACGAAAGATAAATTAATGGTATACATACCTTTTGGCAAGTCCTTTTCCATTGAGAGCGGAAAGAAACAAACCAATGACGGACTTACTGTTTCAATCCAGCAGGGACATAAAATATATTCCCAGTTTAACGGAAAGGTAACGGCAGTTACAGCTGATTCTGTCACTGTAAGAACCGGCAGTTCCCTTGAAATTGAATATACGGGTATTCAGCCACTGGTAGAAACAAAACAAAAAGTTAAACAATATAACACTCTTGGAAAAACAAAAACAAACACTATGACGATCAGATTTAAACTGAATACGGTATATTTTGATCCGCTTTTATTGTATGGCACAAGAAGCACATCCTGGTATGAACAATGGCAAAATGCTAATCCCGGCTGCACTATTGATAAAAGTGATTATTCCCGATTACTGGATAAGTTGTCTGAAAATGCATCAGCAAAGGCATTTGATCTTAATCAAGCTGGAGCCATGACGGACAAAGACGGTACAGCAGCACCAATAATAATTCAAGGGGATAACAAATACACCGATACTCCCGACAATATAATAACAGAAACGACAGAACCCGGCATTATTGTTAATGGTGAATAGCGGGAGGGAGAGGAGACAGTTATGAAAAGTAAATTGCATATTACCAAAAAGCAAATTATTTTATTTGTTTTATTAATGGCACTGCTATTCATTTCAATAATTGCAATTTCACGTAAAGCGAATAAAAGTCAGGAGGTTTTCAAAGAGGCGAGTATGAAAGATTACATAGTTACAGAGTCGTTTACGGAAAAAAACGGTGATTCCACAAAAAGTTATGAGAGCCGTTATTATGCAGAAAAGAAGAAAACATATCTGTTTCTTAGTGAAGAAAACAATGTAAGGACAGATACAGTTCTTGATGAAATCGAAACAGATTTCACACGAGAAATTAGTGGTTTGCTTCTTAGCAGCACCTATAATCCTGACTTTAAGAATCTGGATAAATATGCGGATGCTTCCGGATTTATCTATAAATGCAGAATTGATGAAAGCAGGGAATTTCTAAGCAATGAGGCATTAAACGGGAAAATCAGGTTTCTCCATGAAGCTCCGTCTTACTTTGAATGTTATATTGAGAGGGAAGAAGGCAGTATAATGAGAGGTTTGCTTTTATATGATGCTGATATGAAAAGAGGAACACTTATTTACAGGCAATGTAACAGAGACATTAAAATTCCGAAAGTACTGGATATGGTCACTGTAGTTGAAAGCAGTGAAAAACAATAATTGAACAGAAATTTAAAATTATCTGTCATATTATTCGTATAACAGAGTTTTCAGAGATTTATATTTTCGTGGACGAAACAAATATTACAGGCCAATAGGAAGGAGGTATCCCGTAGATTTATTTTACGGTGATAACAGTTATGTACTCAAAGAAAAAATATTTTATAATGGCTACGGTGCTTGTAGTGCTAATGGCGGCTGCAGGAGTGTTCATTATGAAAAAAAACTATGATAATATCATAGCCCGCAGGGAGGATGAAATAAATAACCTGCAACTGCAGCTCGATGAAATTGGTGAGTTGGTTGCGGTTTACCAGCTGAATACAAGTGCTAAAAGCGGAACCAAGATGCAGGATTTTCAGTTTTCTATAATAGAGGTCCCGGAATATTCCTTACCACAAAATGCAGTAATCTCACTGGAAGATATAGAAGGATTCTATTATAAAATATCTTTGAGCAGCGGTACAATCGTAACCTCCGATATGCTGATGCAGCAGAAATTAACGGATGATGAAAGAACCTTGGATGTGGTATTGGATGAAATACCGATTGGAATCGAAATCGGTGATTATGTAGATATCCGTATTGCCTTTCCATTGGGACAGGATTTCATTGCCATGACTCATAAAGAAGTAGTAGAAATAAACGGGTCAACCTTGAAATTAATAGTGTCTCAGCAGGATTTTTACGCTTACCAGTCTATGCAGACAGATGAAGCCTTATATTCCAGTACGAAGGCTTATGGCTCTACCTACATTGAAGGTGGGGTACAGGCAGCAGCACAGCAGTACTATCCTGTCAGTCTGGACGTTTTAAAGACTATGCTTTTAGATCCCAATATTGATACTTCCGATTACAGTGACGTTTTAAAGAGAAGAGAACAGCTGGAAGCACAGCTGACCAGTTCTGATAAGGTGACCATTAATGAGAAAGTAACAAGCGGAAAACAGACCCTGGCTGATAAGTTTAAGGAAGCAAAAGATGACTATGATGCATTGCAAGCCCAGAAGCAGGCAGAAGCAGATTATCAGGCTCAAAACCAGACAGAAAATACTGAGGACAGTTCTTCGGACGGTAACTAAAAGCTATTGCCAGAAAACAGGGATGTACATACGGATTGTCCGACGTTGTGTACATCACCTGTTTCGTTTTTATTACCTGGCAAGGGGAGCCGGTCAAACCTTCAGAATATATATCTTAAGTATTACCGGCTGATAGCAGTAAGTGCACCAAGGATACAGACGGGAGTCAGAGTAAAAGGAGAAAATAATTGTATGATTAAAATAGCAATAACGGGCAAAGCCGATAAAAGAATTTTGGCGTACCCATTCATGAGAGCATGTTCTATAGCTGGCCGAACCTGTGTTATTACGGATGATACAGCGTATAAAAGATTGTATGCAGGAACAGAAAATCAGGGTGAAATAGAAGGAATAAAAATACATGTATTGCCCCTTTTATCAGAACAAAATCTTCCAGAGATTGAAGAGCGGTTAATTAGCAAGGAGACGGAATATCTCATTTATATTTCAGATACTTATTATCCCAAAGATGCCGGTCATATTCTTATGCTTTGTGAATATAACACTACATTTATGGGGAACAGCCTGGAAGATATTATTGATGAACAGGGAAATGTTACCTTTGGAACGCTGACATTGACTTCACAGAAGAATAAGTCCGTTATACCAAAAGGTGTACAGTTTCATCAGATAATCTGGAAGCCGGAATATTCTATTTACTTGTTTCAGACGGAAGAACTCCGACAACTGCAGCCATTAAAAGATAAATTGATTTCTTCTTTTTTGGTTAATGCCTTTTCTGGCATATTGGATATAAAGCCTGCAATTTTTAACGACCTATTAAAGAGAAAAAGATACACATATTCGAAAAAAGATAAATGAAAGGATAACGGAGATCATGAACATATCAATAATTTCACCACACATTAATGGAAATGGGAATACTACGGTGGCAGCTTTATTAGCTTTTGAGCTGGCATCCCGTAACAAAAGTGTCTGCCTGACACATGTAACAAGTAAATCGGATTCTATGTTTCCTTATTTGGGCTTTGAAGAGACAGATGACCAGACAAATAACCCCCTTCAGCTTATTAATCTGATAAGAGAAGGAGGACTCAGAAGAGATGATATCGGAAATTATTGCAGAGAAGTGACAGAAAAGCTGGATTTATTCAGTCTTGATACGTTTATTTCTAAGAATGGGAAAGAGGCAGACGTAAATCAGGAACAGATGCAAACAGTACTCTCTTTTATCTGTAAAGAATTTCCTCATGATTATGTTGTTTTTGATATAGATGAAAATGACCTGGAAAAAGAGAATGTCAAACTAGTGCTTGCCCATACGGATTGCCTTATTTTTGTACTGACACAATCATTAACGGAGCTTAAAAGATTTACAGCACAAAAGACTAAAATACAGAAACAGACAGCCAATATCCCCAACCTGGTTGTAGTAAATAAATATTGCGACATTATCGGAAACTTAAAAGATACGGCAGGAATTCTTGGAATCAAACGTCCGAATAAATGGTATCAGCTCAGGTTCAATCAATGGATTCCTTACTGTGCAAACAGAGGACAGTTAAAGTATTTAGCGGAACAGATTCAAAAGAGGAACTCAGATGTGATTGAATTGGATTCTGACATTAAACACCTGGTCAGTGGGGTGCAGAGTATCAAACAAGCAACCAGAGAAGAAAAGAGAAGGGTTCGGAGTTATTAAAAAAGGAGGCATATAGTATGAGTAACTTCAATCTTGGATTAGCTTCCGTTATAGTGATTACGCTAATACTTTTTTTTCTGTATATACGTGCAAAAGCTAAAAAGCAGGTTGTGATAGAAGAAGATCTATCTACCTTTGAAGAAGTTTTAGATGCCCTTAAAATCTATATCGTTAACCTGACAAAAGAGGATTCCATTAATAGTCAGGAATCAGATGAAGATTTAAAGCGTCTTGTCAAAAGAAAGGCTCAGAGAAAAGAAGCCTTGAAAAATTCCGTTTATGGTATCGACAGTGCGAAACTGATGGTGAAAGAAATGATTCATACTTTTCTGGAAGAACACATGAAACCTGAAAAAATCAGGCAGATTGTGGGACTTGACAAGGAAAGCGAACCCAATACCAATACCATGTTCGAAATCATTATGTACAAATATAAAAAACAGTATGGCAGGGATGCATTAACGAAGTGGATTCTTGAAAACAGTTTTTATAAAGAAAGGCCGGCTGTTGGTATAGGAAGCGAAAATGATACAGCTTATTATATAACAAAAGCCGATTTAGAAGGAAGTTATTTTGCATTGGAGTACCACTTAACCGATGACGAAGTCACAGATATATTTACCACTCTTTTATACCAGTCCTATAAAGGATTTGGTTGCATTGATACGTTGTCGGAAATGAACATTAACGGATATAATGTGGGTGTTTCCGGTTCAGTTATGGATGCAATTAATGTGAACTACGGACAGTCTGAGAATGAAGAAGAGATTGAGGCGTTCAGTGAAGCCACAAATGCTTTATGGTTATATTACAGAGGATCTTACATTCACCTTCAATTCCTTGATTTTGGCTCGGAAGATGAAGTAAGACGTGTAATCCAGCTGCTGATTCGATGGAATTCACCTGGCCCGCTGTCTGCAAAACGCGGATATCTGGTGAATACCATGCAGGATAAATCACGTATTCTGGCTGTAAGACCACCTGCAGGTGAAATGTGGGCAGCTTTTGTCCGTAAATTTACGCTGGATATTATATCACCGGAAGCTCTTATTATAAAACCGGGGGTTACAGATGGTGAAATAGCAATCCGCCTTATCGAATTTCTAATGAGAGGACAGATAACCACTGCCGTTACCGGTCGTCAGGGTTCCGGTAAAACTACACTTATGAAAGCGATAATTGCTTATATGGACCCCCGTTATAATATCCGTGTGCTGGAAATGGCACCGGAAATGTATCTGCGTGAAATTTATCCGAATAGAAATATTTTTTCCGTTCAGGAAACTGATACCGTCTCAGCAGAGTCTCTTCAGGATGCACTGAAAAAATCTGATTCCGCTATTACGATTATCGGAGAAGTTGCTACGGATCCGGTAGCAGCACGTATGATTCAGCTGGCCATGACCGGCTCCTTGTTCACCCTGTTCTCGCACCATGCCAATGAAGCAAAGGATCTTGTATTAACTTTGAGGAACTCCTTGGTTAATGCCGGCGGCTTTGATAATATGACAACTGCAGAAAAGCAGGTTACAGATGTCTTAAAAGTCAACGTTCATTTGGATTTCACGACAGAAGGAAAACGTTATATTAAGCGTATAACGGAAATCACCCAATTGGATGAAGGAGTTCCATATCCGCAATACAATCAGGATAAGGGAGCAGATGAATTGAAATATGATCTGGATAAGGAATATTATACAAGACAGACAGACCGTATATCCTTTTCTACCAGAGATATCATGGTTTACGACACGGACACGGATACCTATCTGGCAAAGGAGGAATTTAGTGATGGGTTAAGGGAGAAAATCCGAGGTACCCTTTCCAAGAAGGAGCGGGAGGAGTTTGACAAATTCATGGCTTATTATTGGAAGGGTGAGATTGTTGAAGATTATCAGGGAGTTGCCCGAAAA
>JAQSXJ010000047.1 GCA_029256725.1 Anaerocolumna sp.
GTAATCTGCATTTTCGTATTCAGAAGAAACATCAACTCGGAGTATTCCCGTTTTAATTTTATATTTACCAGCATAACCAAACATTTCTACTGTTCCAATAGCTTTAGATAGTGATTTATCTATAATTGCAAAGCGTATAAATTCTTGTTGAGAATATGCACAAAGCCATGCTTTAGTACATTGTAACATATCCTCAATTGTGTAAATACAAAAATCACCTGTACACCTATCAGAGTTAAAAATTTTTTGTGCCTTACTATCAGAATAACATTTAAGTAGACCTTCGGAATCTTCTTCTGAAACGAGTCTTAAAATAAAACTTTCTGTTTCAAAAGTGGGGCATATTTCATATGGGTTCTTCATAAAATCCTCCTCATCATGTATATTATATAAACTTTCTTCGCTTCACATTTCTTACCATTGTGCCACAAAAATCTACAATTCTCTATTTACTTTATTATATAACATGTAGAGGTATAATTTCAAATATTTTACACGCATTATACATAGATTGCTTCTCTAATCCTAAAATCCTTTAATTTTGTGTCAGTATGAGAGGTATGGGATTGAACCAATAAATTTTTGCTCTTTATAGTATCTTTCTCGGTATTAAAGATTTCAAGCCATTTAAAACAATACATATAATTAGCAAGATATTTAGTTGCAACGCCATTATACCTATTCATCCACTTCTTTAATTTGCTATGGAAGGCGTTAATATGTTGTATATGATATATGCCTTCTTTATGTTTACCACGCTTAATTTGTTGGAGTTCTACGCCTAAATTTTGGGCGAACTGAATATAACTCTTATGGGAGTCTGTACAAAGAATGGCTTCATCCTCAATTCTACCTGTAAAGAGCCTTTCTAAATCTGTATGCTTCATTCTTCCTTTACATATAAGTTCAGTAATTAGATTTCCTGTTCTATCCATAGCACATAAAACGCATACCTGTTCCTTTGAGATACCTCTTTTTCTCTTTTCATCTTTACTGCTATAACTACCCTTAACACCCCTCAGTAAATATGATTATTGCAAAAACTTTGCTGAACTGAACTCACTTGAAAGTGAAAGTGCTGAAATGTAAGCATCCGCACCCAAGTAAACTATCTGATTGTTAATGTCTAAGGGGGAGTAGGTAATTCCGATCTTGTTCTGTTTATGAGGAATAGTAAAATTTTGCGCAACAAAAAATAGGAAAGCAAAATAATATCATCCAACCGTTTAATATAAAAAATACCGCAATATAGTAATAATACACAACAATACAGTTCATTGTTAAAAATATTTGTATATTGTAACATATGAGTGTAACGAAAACGGCAGAGCACACCGCAAAGAGAGCGGGATGCAAAAGCTAAAACTATATAATAATAGAAGGGCGGATTGTATTTATGAAAAAAATGTTGGCAGTACTTCTTTGTATGGTGATGGTATTTTCACTGGCAGGATGCAGCGGGGGCAGCACAAGTACAAGCGGAAAAGGAAAAGTAGACGTAGGAATCGTTCTTCCTACCAAGGATGAACCAAGATGGCTTCAGGATAAGGAGAAATTCGAGTCTGTTATCAAAGATACAAACTATTCAGTAGAAGTATTATTCAGCCAGGGATCTTCAGCAAATGAGAAAACAAATGTTGAAACCTTAATTGCTAAAGGAATTAAAGTACTGATCATCTGTGCACATGACGGTGCAGCAGCAGCTAACAGCGTTGAAGCAGCGAAAGCAGCAGGCGTAACTGTAATTGCTTACGACAGATTAATAACAGGAACAGATGCAGTAGATTATTATGTAACCTTTGACAGTGTTGCAGTTGGTGAAGCTATGGGACAGTATTTAGCTGATAATGCTACCGGTCAGGGTAATCCCCTTTACCTGTATGCAGGTGCAGCTACCGATAACAACGCATTCCTTTTCTTCCAGGGTGCATGGAATATTTTACAGCCTAAGATTGCTGACGGAACCTTTGTTATTAAGAATTCCGCTGAAGCAACCGGAGTACAGGGCAGCAAAGAACTTTCCCGAGAGCAGTTAGCTGCTATTATCGGACAGGTAACCACTAACTGGGATTTCAATGAAGCAAAATCCAAAGCAGAAGCACATTTAACAGCAGTAAGTGCAGCAGACAAAGGTAAATGTTACGTTTTAGCTCCTAACGACGGAACAGCACGTTCCATCGCAGATGTATTCGCAGCTGATTCCGATGTTTCCGAATATTTCATTACAGGTCAGGATAGTGAGAAAGCATCCGTTCAGTATGTAATCGACGGAAAGCAGTCCATGACAGTATTTAAAGATACACGTACACTTGCTAGTGATGCTATGGGTATGGCGATTACAGTAATGGAAGGAAAAGAGCCTCAGACAGATTCAACTTATGATAATGAAAAAGTTGAAGTAAAAGCAAAACAGACACCTATCATCGTTGTTACAAAGGACAATGTGAAGGCAGCATTAATCGATTCCGGATACTATAAAGATTCTGATTTTACAGGATTAAAGTAATCTGACTTAACCGGTAAAAGGCGTGGAAGTATAAGGCCTGAATGGAAATTATTCGCCACCCTTTTACCGGTAATTTATTGATAAAGTTTATTACAGATTAAGTGATGTAGAGTTTAACACTAAGGCGATATAGAAAAAATAGAAAGCAGCAAATCACTAATAATAAATCGAATATAAATAAGGATTTATAAGGATGTATAGAAGTAACAATCTGTACGAAATCAGAACAGAAAGATGGGTGAAAAAATGAGTGACTATATTTTAGAAATGCGGAATATTGTCAAGGAATTTCCCGGTGTGAAAGCTTTGAGCAATGTGAATTTCAAAGTGAAACGCGGAGAAATTCATTGCCTTGTCGGTGAAAACGGAGCCGGCAAGTCCACCCTCATGAAGGTATTATCAGGGGTATACCCTTACGGCACCTATGGCGGTGATATAGTTTATAACAATGAAACAGTGCAATTTAAATCAATAGCAGACAGTGAAAGTGCAGGAATAGCCATCATATATCAGGAATTGGCTTTGATTCCTGAACTTAGTGTGTATGAGAATATTTATTTTGGTCACGAAATAATGGAAGGTAAGGTCATTAATTGGAATCGGACCATTGTTGAAGCAGCTAAAATGCTGAAAAAAGTAAGACTGAATATCAATCCTTCCACAAAGATCAAGGATCTTGGTGTAGGTAACAGGCAATTAGTGGAGATAGCCAAAGCCTTGAGTAAAAATGTAAAACTTCTAATTCTGGATGAACCTACAGCTGCGTTAAATGAGGATGACAGTGCCAATCTGCTGGATCTTCTAAGGGAGTTAAAAGAGCAGGGTGTAACCAGCATTATGATATCCCACAAATTAAAAGAAATTGTTTCAATAGCCGACACGGTTACGGTTGTAAGAGATGGTTCTACAATCTGTTCCATGGATGCGAAAGAACAGAAGATTACAGAACAGGAAATCATCAAATACATGGTGGGAAGAGAAATCGAAAATATCTATCCGAAAAGGGAAAAGTACCAGGACGGTGAGGTATGTCTGGAGGTAAAGAACTGGACGGTATTTGATCCGGAATCAAACAGGGAAATTCTCCATGATGTTAATATAAATGTTCGTAAAGGTGAA
Organism: Anaerocolumna sp.; assembly: GCA_029256725.1. Lineage (GTDB taxonomy): Bacteria > Bacillota > Clostridia > Lachnospirales > Lachnospiraceae > Anaerocolumna. The sequence goes on from JAQSXJ010000047.1 coordinate 3,626, forward strand.
ATTGTAGGGATTGCAGGTCTTATGGGGGCAGGTAGAACGGAATTTGCCTTAAGTGTATTCGGCAATACACCGGGTTATAAGATAACAAATGGTCAGATTAAAATAAACGGAGCCGAGAAACGCTTAAATCACCCGAAAGCAGCGATGGATGCTGGAATTGCATATGTTACGGAAGACAGAAAAGGCAATGGTCTTGTACTGATCCAGGACATTAAATACAATACCACCATAGCTAACCTCGGAAAACTGACAGAAGGTCTTGTCATTAATGAAAACGAAGAAATCAATGTTGCAAATGACTTTAAGAAATCCATTGGAATAAAGGCTCCTTCTATTAAACAGATTGTCGGGAATCTAAGCGGTGGAAATCAGCAGAAAGTATCCCTGGCAAAGTGGCTTTTTGTAGGCCCCAAAATATTAATACTGGATGAGCCTACCAGAGGAATCGATGTAGGAGCGAAATTTGAAATTTATTCCTTAATGAATCGTCTGGTGGAACAGGGCATGAGTATTATCATGATTTCCTCTGAGCTTCTTGAAGTACTTGGTATGAGTGACAGAATCTATGTAATGTCTGAAGGCACCATTACCGGGGAAGTTACTGCAGAAGAAGCAACAGAGCAAAAAGTCATGGCAATGGCCACAAGAGTATAAGAGGGGTAAAGGAGGTATAAGTATGAAAGAAAACACAAAGACAAAGATATCCCTGGGCAGTGAGATCGGAACAATGCTCAAAAGCAATGTAAGAGATTATGCAATGTATATTGCTTTGGTAGTAATCTTCATCTTTTTTGGGTTCAGGACGAATGGTTTGTTCCTGTCCTCCAGAAATTTATCAGATTTAATCAATCAGACAGGTTATGTTGCAGTACTTGCTATTGGTATGACCATAATTTTAATTATAAAGCATATAGATCTGTCGGTAGGCTATGTTGCCGGATTTTTAGGAGCAGTAGCCGCAATTTTAATGAAGAGTGGCTTAAGCGTATGGGTAGTAATCCCTATTATCCTATGTCTTGGTATTGCAGTGGGTATTTATCAGGGCTTTCTGGTGGCAAAAGTAGGTGTTCCGGCCTTTGTAACTACCTTAGCCGGTATGTTCATCTTTAGAGGATTGCTGTCACTGGTAACTCAGGGTACAGGAACTATAATTGTAGATGATCCAACCTTTAAAGCTTTATCAAATGGCTTTATTCCAGATATTATCAAGGGTGGAAGTATTCATATCGTAACCATTATAATTGGTATTGTAGCTGTAATCCTTATGACCTATAGTCAGTTTAAAGCCAGAAACAATATGCAGAAATACAATTTTGAAGTAAGTTCTTCACCTATATTTTTATCTAAGATTGTTTTCATTTCTATAATTATTATTGTAATAGTCTCCATGTTAGCAAGCTATAAAGGAATTCCCTGGACAGCCGTAATCGTTGGAATTGTACTGGTTATTTACAACTTTATGTTAAATAAAACGAAACTAGGCAGATATATTTACGGAATCGGAGGCAATGCAGAAGCGGCAGAACTTTCCGGTGTTAATGTTAAGAAAATTACTTTCTTTGCATTTGCTTCCATGAGTATGCTAGCTGCACTTGCAGGTATTCTGTATACTTCAAGACTTTCTTCCGCATCTCCTCAGGCAGGACTTGGCTTCGAACTGGATGCCATTGCTTCCTCCTATATTGGTGGTGTTTCTGTTAACGGTGGTATCGGAAGAGTTACTAATACAATCATCGGAGCACTGGTAATCATGTCCTTGACCAACGGTATGAACCTTATGGGTGTGGATGTATCTTTCCAGTATATCGTAAAGGGTGTTATCTTTATTATTGCGGTAGCTTTTGATGTTAGAACAAGAGGTAAAAGAAAATAAGGTTTAATAGATGAAACTAATAAGTTCCAGCTTGTGGCAATCTCAAATGAGGGATTTCCACAAGCTGGAACTTATTATTACAAAATAAAATTAGAGTTGAATTATTAATAAAAGCATGGTAATATATGTTTATTAATTCTGTTTTGCAGAAACCGAAAGGAGTTTATTGGATGAAAAAGACTACATTAATTGAGGTATCCGTTATATAAAACTGAACATGGGCGCAACACTGATTGTATTGGGAATATACCCTTTTTTCAGTGTGCCAAAAAGTAACCTTTCGTGAACACTGAAGCTTTTGTTTCGCAATAATTGCAATGAAGTCAGCACACTTTAGGGTGTGTTATTTTTATGCAATTTTGCCTTTTAAACCGCAGTAATCAGCCATGAACGGCTGCTTGCTGCGGTATTTTTGCGCCCTTTTTTAAACAGGAAGGAGTGATCGTTACGATTGATTTAACAACGAAGCCAATACAACTAGACATAAGTGTAAATTATTGAAGAGAATAATTTACGCCTTGATTTATGGAAGTGCCCCATCTGCAGGCAGAAGTGGCATGCGATGGGAGCTATAGGAGGAATTATGAAGTTAACAGACTACGGCTTTATGCCGGAATATTATTTAGCGAACTCACAGGGGACTTATGCAAGAGTTACTGCTGTGCATAAAGAAAGTTATACCCTTGTTACGGAACAGGGTGAATGCTTTGCAAAACTGAAAGCCAGTGTTTATTACAACAATTGCACGGAGGAATTTCCCACTACAGGCGATTTTGTAGAAATCCAATACAATAAGCTGGGGGACAGTCTTATCCTAAAGACCTTAAAACGCATTTCAAAGTTTTCCAGAAATGATTTTTCAGGCCATGCAGCAGGGTATGTAAAAACCATTAAAGAGCAGACGGTTGCTGCTAATTTTGACTATGTATTTATCATGCAGTCTCTTAACCACGATCTGAATCCCAAACGATTAGAGCGGTATTTAACCCAGGCATGGCAGTCAGGGGCAAAGCCTGTTGTAATTCTGACAAAAGCAGATCTTACAGAAGATTTTACAGAATACCTTGCTTTAGCCAGGCAGACTGCTCTTGAGGCAGAAGTTCACGCAGTGAGTGCCAAAACAGGATATGGAATAGAAGGACTAACGGGTTATCTGGAAAAAGGTAAGACCATTGTATTCCTTGGCTCTTCCGGCGTTGGAAAATCAAGTCTTGTCAATGCATTAGCAGGGAAAGAAGTGATGTCCGTTAATGAAATTCGTGAAGATGACAGCAAAGGAAGACACACAACTACCCACCGCCAGCTGATTAGATTGGACAGCGGTGTATTAATTATTGATACTCCCGGTATGCGTGAACTTGGCATGTGGAATGTTTCCGAAGGGTTAAGCGAAAGCTTTTCGGATGTAGAACAATACTTAGGACAATGCAGATTTTCAGATTGTAAGCATCAAAGTGAGCCTGGCTGTGCGATAAAAATTGCAATTAAGAACGGAATTCTAACCAAGGAGCGTTGGGCGAGCTATCAGTCATTAACAAAAGAAACAGCCTTTGTTGATAATAAAGCGGCATATTTGAGGAAGAAAGATCAACAGCATGTAGCTATTAAAATAAGAGAAAGGCAGAAGAAAAAGGGAGGAGTGTGAAAATTTAAATACAATTTTCGCACCAAGTTTTTGCCTGCAAAATCCTTGGAACAAACTTGTAGCGAGTTGATAAAGGCAGAACGGTTAAATGTGAATTATTGAAAAGCATAAATTCACACCTTGATTTGTTACATTGCCACATCTGCAAGCAGATGCGGCAATGTGGCACTGCGATGGGAAAAGTGGAAATTAAAAACAATTTCCGCTTTTGATTGAAGCGCTAAGGCGCTTAGGGAGGTTATTACAAAATGATTATTACAGATTTTACACATAAGCATATAGAACAGGCAATGAATCTGGTACAACAGAATTATAAAGAGGAAAGGCAAGTTATTCCCAGTCTTCCGGAGAATACTATTATTCCGGACTTGACAGATCTGGCAGAAAATAACTTGGGTGTAGCAGCCTTAGAGGGTGAGCACTTGCTTGGATTTCTCTGCTGTTATGGTCCTTGGGAGCATGCTTTTGGTACAAATGCAAGGGGAGTCTTTTCTCCTCTGCATGGTCACGGTGTATTGAGTGGTGATAAAGAATCCATTTACCGTATGCTTTATCAAAAGGCAGCAGAAAAATGGATAATGCAAGAGATTACTTATCATAGTATCTCTTTATATTCTCACGATGAGCAGGCAAAAAGAGCATTCTTCACCTATGGTTTTGGTTTAAGATGCATAGATGCAATCAGGACTATGGAAAGAATTGAAGTCAAGCAAAGTAACAATATAAAAATTAAACGCATAGAACAGGGAGATATACCGGGCATCAGACCTTTACGGGAACAACTGTCAGTTCATTTAAGTGAAAGTCCCTGCTTCCTTTATTCAACAGAACAGGAATTTCAAAGTTGGCTTACAAGAGCAGAAGTGAGAAATTCGGTAATATATGCTGGCTTTGAGAAAGAAGAGATTATTGCATATATTGAAGTGATCCATGGCGGAGAAAATTTTGTTACTGAGAATACTGCTATGATGAGCATTTGCGGTGCATATTGTAAGCCGGAAAAACGAGGTGAGGGAATTGTTCAGAATCTGTTAAATGCCATGATAGCTGATCTTGCAAGAGAAGGTTATCAGCAGCTTGGCGTGGATTACGAAAGTTTCAATCCAAATGCATATAAGTTTTGGAGTAAATACTTTGAGTCCTATACCAACAGCGTTACACGAAGGATTGATGAAGCGATATTGAAAAAGAGAAAAGAGGGATATTATGACCTATAACGAAGTTCTTTGATGTCGCTTTCGGGAACAACAAAAAAATAGCGTCTTAGAGCAGTTTTGCAAACAAGAGCTTATAGACAGAAAAGAAAGCGAAGCATGCCCTCACAAAGGACTTTGAGCATGGGGCAAAGAGGATGTACCCCATCAGGCAGAAAAAGCCCGTATGTTATTTCACATTTTACCTGCTCTGCTGGTTCGTGTTGGTGGGCATAACTATCCACTGGAGAACATAGGCTTTTTTTAACGAATTACCTATGTAAATATTGATTATATAGCCGACTTAATGTCGCTGCAGCAAATCCGCAGCGGTGTAGTCTTTATTGACCAGCACATAAAACAACCCTCCAAACTTACGGGTTTGGAGGGTTGTGAATGATATTTACGCATGTATAGTGCCCCGCCAAAGCACCGTTTTTTTTATTCGGCGGGTAAGAGCAAGTGTTTTAGTTTTTACACGTTACATTTTCTGACATGATTAAAAAAGACGAGGAAGTATCACAAGAATCAAAATGCCAGCAAGATATAGACTATTTACGCCAAGCGCAATTTTGGTATTCGTATTTCTTAAATGTTTATTGATGAATAGAAACAGAGTGTAGCAAAAACTAAGCGCAATAAAAATGAAATAACCAATAAGGAGAGCGGTTGCGCTTGGGTTATCGGGTTTCCAAAAGAATACAACCGTCAGTGGTACAAAAATAGTAATTAACGCAATCGTGCTTAAAATTTTATCTTTCATGGGGTGTCACCTCTTTCCTTTAATTTCTAATTTACTTGACAGTAAAAAGTTCTATAACTTTAAGAAGCCTGTAAATCCTTCGTAATATCAAAGCCTTCCTGCTTCTCCTGAATAAATCGTGTTATGCTTAAATCCGGCTTTTTAGCCATAATGCGAAAAATATTTTTCCTTAAATAACTAACAACGGTTGCTTCCGATACAATTGCCTTGGACGGTGTCCTTAAAAAGCGGAAAGCTCCTCCTTGCATCTCTTTTGAAAATTTCAGCGATAGCAGTTGTAGGATTCCCATTGCCACACAACAGAACTGGACATAACCTTCAATTGCTTTCACGGCCGACAGGATGTTTTCCCGTTCCTTTCGTTCTGTTATCCTATCAATTGGTGCTGTTTCTCCTCTTTTGAGATAACGTTTTAGCTTAGGCATGGATTTACTCCAAAAATGGTAACAAAATCCACCAATTACCTGTTTGAATTCGCGAAAGGTACATTCAATTCGAAAACGGTAGCTGTAAAGCCGTATGATTGTAACGGGGTCTAATTCCAGGTCTGTGCTGACCAGTATACTTTGGGTTCCATTATATTCTACCAGCACAAAACGTAACTCATGGTAAAGCTTCAGTCCCCATAAAAGGTTAATGCAGTAATAACGTACGCTTTCTGTTTTCCCATAAAGAACGATTGTGTTTTCCTGAAAGGAATCTGATTCCTTTGAAAAAAGTTCTTTTAACTTCACTGCACTGCCTTTTCTCGGTGGTCTGCCACGACCGGGTTTCTTTTTCGGAGGTTTCTCATACGCATTACAGGACTTTTTTGCTTTGGTTATGATGTTCATTGCTACCTCGCCTTCCGTGTTACGTTGTTTCAAACACTCCAGTGCCGGTACAGAAAGGAAATAACGGTCGAGTAACAGGAGGGACTTTCCAAAAGTTTTTGCTGCTTCATACCCATTTTCAATCATCAGTATGACATGGGATGGCGTGGTATGTTCCTCTTTCTTCCAGTTTAAAATGGTTTGAATCCCCTCCTGAAGGTTGATAGAGAGCGGAATACAATAGGTTTTGGTAAAATCCCCTGCCAAAACTCCGATGCCACCGAACAAATGTCCAAACATGTACTCCGGTTTGGATGAATTTTCAGACTCCTGGAATTGCTTTTTCACTCATGGCATCCGTTTTGCCTCTTTCGCTTGTTTAACACCATCACCAATCAGGATGGAATAATCGTCTTCTTTCCATAAAGGTGCAAGAGAATGAACCGACTGCATCCATTTTCGCCGGATATCCGGCAGTTTCCAGGAGGAAGCACGAAAGAAGTGGTTCATTGTTTCATAAAGCTTTGGATTTAAGGCAAGGTCGCGGATAACGGAGGTTGTTCCAAGTTTATCGGAACGGGTCATAAGACCAACAATAATAACGACAAACCACTTAAAAGCGGACTGTCTGGAAAAGCAGGATTTAAAGTGATTTAAAATTTCATCAATGTATTCAAGCATAGTGTATGGTCATACACCGAAAAATGTGGTAAACTTACTCCTAGATAACTCTTTCGGTGATTTTATCCTTTGTTTTGTGGTGATTCATAGGATACCATAAAATGGCTTGGAAGGGTTATTTTTTATTAAAAACTTTTGACTGTCTAGTAATTTAATAGAGCCATTAAATCCATCTTCATCTACGACAATATAGTTTCCAACAGGTGGTAATTCAAACGTTTCGAAATATTCACCTGCGCATTCAGTCAGTGATTGCAGGGCTTCTGACCCGGACATAACCCCTTTCTTTGCTGATATTGAAATTATCGGCTTTTTTGCCCTTGTCTGAGGAACACACCGGCTGTTTTTCGTTTTTTACGCTTGGAAGCTGTTTGTGGTGGATTTGTCAGCATCACAATTATGATTGTGAGCAAAAGCATGACAGCCAAGGATAACATGGACAAAGTGAGGTTTCCGGGTTCGGAAGTGTTCATAAATGTTTCCGTATCAAATCTCATAACCGTCAGTCCAGACAATATGGGATACAAACTGCGCATCGTAACATTCTTGATAAACATAGCGCTATATCCGAAGAGAAAGGATATGATAACGCCGCCCATGAAAATCCCCGGCTTCCTGCTTGTAACAGCGATGATGGGCAGAATTGCGATATATGTGAAAGCCGCTGTTCCTAACATCTGCAAAAACCCAGTAAATAGAATTGCAGAACTAAGCCCTGTAATACCGGACAGCAATCCGACAACCAGCGTTACTGCATAATTATATAACCCGAACAGTACACTCAAAATTCCCATTGTCAGCAATTTCCCGAATAGCAGGCGCTGAAAGCTTACCGGAACGGGTAAGATGTTTTTCAAGGTGTTATCGGTGTATTCACGATTGATTAAATAGCCGCCAATCAAGGTGAAAATCACAGGCATGAAAATCGTTGCGCTATTCCATATGGTACTGTTAAAAAGCGCGGGAAAGTTAAAATTTTGTGTTGTGGCTTCTGGAGTAGCAACCGCCTGTGTGAATACAGACAAAATTGCCGGAAGAGTCATACCGATGAAGCCAATGAGCAAAATATGAAATCGCTTTAATTTTAAAAATTCGGTTTTTATAATACGAAGCATAAAAAATACCCCCTTTCTTCAAATTTCTCTGCGTCGATAGATGCGTATAATCAAGCAAATGCAAATTGCAGCTTCCAGCAAAAGCACGCCAAAGCATACAGGTGCCGATACAAAGTATTGGCTGAAGCGATTGTAAAACTCTGTCTGGATTTCACCGGTAGGTGTGTAAAACTGGTACAGCCATCGAAAAATCATAGGAACAGGCATAAGCGTTCCGGCATTTACCCCAAGAGGCTGCATCATAATTGCATCGCTGAAATGCATCACATAATTCAGCAGAGTGTAAAAGAACACGATAATCACAGAGAGAATGTAGCTTTTATTGAACCATACAACCAATACAACACAGGGAAGTGCCGCCGCCCACATGAGTACACCGCTTGATACTGTGAGCAAAAATTGAAATGCAAAATCATCCATAGGAATGTTTTGTGAAACAGCAATCAGTGTGCTTACAGTAAATCCCATCAATTGAAATGCAACCGAGAAAATCAGCAAAACCAACAGCTTCACAATCACCAACTGATTTTTTGATACCGGTATGCAAAGCAGATTTTTCAATGTATCATTATCCTGTTCTACAAAAAACAGATTTGCCGCCAAGGTAATCAGCAAAGGCATCAAAAGTAAAAAGGCGTTATCCTCCCTAACTCCGGATTGAATACTTGCAAAATTGGAATCTGATAGCAATACGGCATTAAAAAGGGGGAAAATGATGGCCGCCGATATTCCGAACAGAAATATTTTCTTTCGTTTGAATTTCTTGAATTCGCTCAAAATCAGGTTATGCAATGCCCTCACCTCCGGTTATATGCTTGAAGTAATCCTCCAAGGTATCTTCACAGATGCGGGCTTCGGATACCTCCAATCCATTTTCGATAAAAGCACGGTTAAGTGCAGCCACAGTCAAATTGCTATCATATAAGCGCAGGCCACGATTATTTTCCACCGTAAAGTTTTTGGCTCCAAAGTTTCTCTCCATGATTCTTGCAGCCTGTGCTGTGTCGGAAACGATAAAGTGAATGTATTTCCCGTTCTTTTCTTCCAGCTCAGCAAGGCTTTCTTCCTCCAGCAATACACCGTGGTCGATGATTCCAATGTCATCCACCAATAAAGATATCTCCGAAAGAATATGGCTGGAAATCAAAATCGTTTTTCCTCTTGTGTCGCACAATTCCCGAATAAACGAGCGCACCTCTGCAATTCCGATGGGGTCTAGCCCATTGATTGGTTCATCCAAAATCAGCAGCTCAGGATCATGCATAATAGCAAGGGCAATGGCCAAGCGCTGCTTCATACCAAGCGAGTATTGAGAAAACAGCTTTTTATCGCCATATGGGAGCCCAACAACTTCCAATGCGTCCTTGACAGCGGTACGCTTAGAAACGCCTCTTAGCTGGGCAAAGATTTTTAGGTTTTCCGTACCTGTCAGGTTCGGATAAATCCGGGTGCTTCAATTAAGCTGCCGATGCGGGGCAGAATTTTCTTTTCGTTTCCTTGAATACTTTTTCCAAAAATTTGAACTTCTCCAGAAGTAGGCCGCGTAAGATTTAAGAGCATTTTCATAGCTGTGGTTTTCCCTGCGCCATTTCTGCCAAGTAAACCATAGATGCGCCCTTGTTTTACATGGATATTCAGGCTTGCAACACTTTTCTGTTCGCCATATTGTTTGGTTAGATTTTTTGTTTCAATGATAAAATCACTCAAATTAAGAACCTCCTTTTCTTACTGAAATCAGTCTATCATTTCAATCTTGCATTAACCTTGCCGCAACCTTGCATTAACCTTGCAATTTATAAAAATAAATCCCTGCCAATAGACAGGGACTCTCTTAATTCCTTGCGGGAAAACAAACGGTAAAAACCGTATACTGGTTTGGTTCACTTAGAACTGTAATTTTGCCATCCATTTTTTTCACCATCTGCCAAACAATGGACAACCCCAATCCGCTTCCCTTATTAGAACGGCCTTTATCACATTTATACAGTCTTTCAAAAATGTGCTGTATATCCGGTTTTTCAATGCCGATTCCATTATCCTCTATACGAACTTTAATTTCTGCTTCCTTTTTTGACATTATAATTTTAATCTGTGTGGCCTGACTATGACTCATGACATTTTGCACTAAATTGTTGATGATGCGGGTATAACCGTCTAAGTCTACTTTTGCATGAAACGGATTTTCCGGAATTTCTACTTCATAATCCAAATGCTTTTCTTCAAAAATGGGAATCCAGTCTTTCAGAATATTTCTCGTTAACTCCGCAAGCTCTGTATGCTCTATGGATAAAGAAAACTCACTGGAATTCAGTTTGAACCAGTCAAATAAAATATCAATATATTCTTTCAAATCATGTGCTTTTCGCCTTGCAATTTCAAGATAGTCCTCTTGGTCTTTTGGGGTAGCTACACCTCTGTAAATTGCATCTAAATACCCGATCAGGGTAGTAAGCGGTGTCCGCACATCATGAGAAAGGCTGGTCATAAGCTGACGATTGGTTTCGTCCGCTGCTCTAAGCTGAGAGAGCTGCTCTTCATAATCGTAGACAATTTCATTCATTTTGTAAGAAAGGTCTGCGGTCAATTCATTGCCTGCGGCAAGGATTTTTGGGTTACCGTTTCCAGACTGAATATCGCTCAGAGCATCTGTCATATCCTTAAGCTGCCGTTTTACACGAATCAGTTTTAGGAAGCAGGTAGCACCGAATAAAAGGGCAAGGCAAAATAATGTGCCTAAAATCACATCCAGAAGCATCTCTATACCTCCTTGTTAAAACGATAACCGATTCCTTTTACCGTCTGAATATAGAACGACGCACCTGAATTTGGCTCAATTTTTTTACGGAGGCGGCTGATGATTGCCATAATATTGCTGTCATCATAAACATAAGATTCACCCCAGACCTCCTCGTAAATCTGCTGCTTCGTTAAAATTCTGCCTTGGTTTTTAGCACAGAACAGAAGAAGATCAAATTCTTTCGGCGGCAATTCAAATGTGCCGTTCCCAGTAGTAACGCTTCGACTGTCAAAGTCTATGGCCATGCCTTTATAAGTGAGGGGCTGTGGATGATTGTCCACAAAATTAAAACGTGTGTATCTGCGTATTAAGGAAATAATTCGGGCAATCAGTTCCTCCATATCAAAAGGTTTGGTGAGATAATCATCCGCACCGGAACGAAGTCCATGTACTTTAGACATACTGTCATTTTTAGAAGTCAGCATCAGGATGGGAATGCTGTTTTGCTCACGTATTTTTTCCATTGTCTGAAAGCCGTCCATTCCCGGCATCATTACATCCAAAACGATAAGATGGTAGTCATTTTTTTCAAGCAATGCCAGCCCATCTGCACCGGAGTAGCAGTGCTCTGCACTTATACTTTCTTTTGCTACACTTTGCTTAATCAAGGCGCATAGTTCTTTATCATCGTCTATTACTAAAATATTGAAATCCAAATTTATCCTCCCCATGTTAATTATTATTTTGAAAGAGTAAAAGCAAATTTATTTTCTGTTTTCTTTCAGCCTGCCGTCTACAGGCTTTGATGTATTCTTTGGTATCGCCCAAGCATGACCGAAGCGAACCGCTCCGTCAATTCTATTTTCTTCACAGAGCTTTTGTATTCTGCGTTCTGAGATTTCCCATTTGATTGATGCCTGCTGTACGGATATATAATCAAGCATTTGCATTCCTCCATTTTGCATCTATAGCTTTTAGTGTATACGCCGAAACGAATAAAATCAAGATAATAAATCTTAACTTTATCAATCCGTCCATCCCCCTCACTTTTTCCTTAATAGAAGTGAGGGGCATTTTTATGCCTTCTCTCTCGTTGGAAAGGAGTGTTTGCCAAGATGAAACGAGGAAACTTTTTTGTCGTACAAAATCAGATATTCAATTACAAGCTGTCACCAATCGCATTTTACGTCTACTGTTACCTTTGTAAATGCAGAAATATAAAAAAGGGATGCTACCCCAGCAAGCAGACCATCGCATCAGCTTGTGGAATGGCAGTCAGCTCCGTCAGCAAAGCCATCAAGCAGCTTTCCGTTGCAGGGCTGATTGTGGTTACCAAAAACTTTCGCAGCGGCAGGCAGATCAATAATTCCTATGAAATTACTGATTTAGCTGTCTGTGAAACAGATAACCCCATAGGTCATGATGGCACATCCCCTGTCTTACAAACGGATAGGAGTAAACAAGAAGAATAGTAACCTACCAGAACAACAATGTTTATCAACAGAGAAAGAAGTATTTAAGGCTATACCGGAAAAAACAGCAGGGTTGAATATCGTGCAGGTTAAAGGAGTTATGCTGCTTTGGCAGCATAACTTCCTCAAACGCCCACCGGCAAAGCCGTTGGGGGATTTGGAAGTGACATAACTTTTTGACCTGTACCCCAAATTGTTATGTCAGGTTTTTAAGGAATGGCGCAGTTGAGGGATTTACCCCATAAATTTGTGCTTAACAGGCATAAAAGAACACCTTTTTCTTTCTCTGTAGATGATATCAACCAAATAATCGAAAGGATGGAATGGCTATGAAGAACACAAGCATAATGAGTTGGATTCATAATTTCATTTTCAAAATGAGAAAAGCTCTGGCCGATCAGTTAGGCGAACTTGACACCGGTGTGTATGAACAGGCAGTGAAAAACGCTGTGGGCTGTTCCGTGAAGCAGGCATGCCAATCCATAAAAATCGGCAGAACAAACTACACTGTGAATCTACATTTTCTCTCTGATGGCAGGAGCATAGAGGACTGTGTCGAGAGCATCATCATCTCCAAGGCGCAGGCTCAGACAACGTAAATTTAGTGATTTTCGGTATAGCTTTCGCAGGCGTGTTAGAGTATCCTTGTGTTGCAAAACGCAGACTCTAACACGCTGTTTCATTGAGATAAGGAGGATTTGAAGCAGATGAAACAGCAAAATTTACAGGTAGGAGCCTATACAAGGCTCAGCCGCGATGATGATAATCTCGGAGAGAGCGGCAGCATCGTCATGCAAAAGGAGATTATCCGGCAGTACTGTGAGCGAAGCGGTATGACCGTAAAAACCTATTACCAAGACGATGGGTTCACAGGTACCAACTACAACCGCCCCGATTTCCAACGGATGATTGCGGATATTGAAAGCGGAGAAATCAACTGCGTGATTACCAAAGACCTCTCCCGGCTGGGCAGAGATTACATCATGACCGGCTATTACACGGAGATTTATTTTCCCGAACATAACGTCCGCTACATAGCCCTCGGGGATAATTACGACACACAGGACAGGAACAACAGCAACAATGATTTTGCCCCGTTCAAATTTATCGTGAACGACCTCTATGCCAAGGACATCAGCAAAAAGATTCGAGCCTCCCAAAATGCAAAGTTTTTGAATGGAGAACAGCTGGTTTCTCATCCGCCTTATGGCTACAAAAAAGACCCGAATATGAAAAATCACTATGTCATAGACGAGGAAACCGCACCGGTAGTACGAAAAATTTTCGAGATGTATGCCAACGGCATGGGGCGAAACGCCATCGTCAAATACCTGCGTGACAACAAAATTTTAATGCCTGCGGCTGTGCTTCATATGAGGGGCATCCGGTATTTTGAGCAGATGGAGGTGGAAGAAAACCGATATCGCTGGAGTTCGGGTGGGCTGTCCAATCTATTTAAGAACCCTGCCTATATCGGTGATACAGCACATTATCAATATCAAAAAGCCAACAACAAAAGTAAGGTAAGGAAAAACAAGCCTGAGAATGTGCTGATTATCAAGGATACCCATGAACCGATTATTAACATGGACAAATGGAATATTGTGCAGGAGAGTTACAATCACACCCTGACCGTACCAAGGTACATGAGAATTTATTTGTAGGTATCGCCAAGTGTGCGGATTGCGGTAAGTCCATGAATCTCAACTGTGTGACGAACCAACGGAAGAAAGGGATTGTCCGAACCTACTCCCTTTACTGCGATACCTACAAAAAATACAGCAAGCTGGAGTGCAGCTGCCACTATACCAATTACCAAAACCTGTGCAGGCTTGTTCTGGAAAGCATCAACAGCCTGATTTCCAAAATGGAGCTGGATGAGGAAAAAATCATGAAGCGGCTCCGTAAGCTGAAAAATCAGGGAACGGCAGCAGACGATAACACCTCGAAAAAAGTAGCCAAAAAGGAAAAACGCTTATCAGAAATCGCCCGGATTTATGCGAAACTGTATGAGGACAGAGCTTTGGAAATTGTCAGTGAAGAAAATTTCCGAATGCTCAGCGACCGGCTTCAGGATGAACAGAAAAAGCTGAGGGATGAGCTTGCTGCCATCAAAAAACGGAGTGAAGCGTTTGAAAAGACAGAGGAAAACATCCAGAGCTTTGTTTCTCTGATTAAGAGTATGCAGCATGTGGATGAGCTGGACAGACCAATTGTGCAGGCACTGATTGAGCGGATTGAAATCGGGGAAAGCCGTACCGATGAAAATGGGGTGCGGCATCAGCAGATTGATATTTTTTACAAATTCATTGGCAAGATGGACTTTTGAGCTTTGAAAAATATGCTTCCCGAAAGTGGCAACAACATTATTAGAACCTACGCTGCTGATTTGCTCCCGATTATAACGGAGCGGTACGGTTTGGAGGGATATGAAATCACACTTATTAAAGCACATGTTGGAGGCAGAAATATCGCTTATAACTGTGAAAGAGAAGATTCAGAAGCAAAATATTAAAATTTAGATAAAAGAGGGTATAATAGTAGTAAAAGCAGCAAAAGGTGGAACTTGTTTATTCCACCTTTTGCTTACTACAAAGTCTATTTAGAAGCTATTTACTCTTAAAGATTTTCTAAAGCTTTATGAAATTTCCTAAATTATTATTTAGAATAAGGAATTGCCTACATTACTTTTTATAAGAATTATGTTATAGAAGTATCTGCTAATTATTATTCTATACCATTCATTAAAGCTTCTACGATTTCAGGATAATGGAAGCTATGTGTCCTTCTATTGAGCAATCCAAAGAGCTCACCGCTGCCGCTTACGGCACCGTTATCCCACCAGATACATGGGATACCCTTTTCCTTGGCTGACTTTACATAGAAATTAGCCCAGGCTGTACGTTGCTCCAGATTTTCCTTATTAACTGCTCCGAATTCACCGAGTATAACCGGATATCCTTTGGAAATAAAATATCGGTCTATGCTGTCCATTAAGTTGGTAATTGCATCGGTATCTGGTTTATTGTCAAGACTCCATTCCGAAGTTCCGGCAGTATTTAAAGCAAAATCATAAGGTGTATAAGCATGAACGGATACTATGATTTTATCATCCTTCGGCAAACTAAAGTTATCCCAGGCAGTAGTAGAAGAGGTGGCAGCATAAGGAGGAATCATTAAATGTCTTAAGGGATTGTTGCCGCCGGAATTACGGATGGTGTTAATAAAAGCTTCATTGAAATGATTCACTACTTCCTGGCCTTCTTTATCTCCGCCATTCCATTCATTGGCTGTTCCTTTTTGACGAGGTTCATTAAGTCCTTCAAAAATTAAATGTTCATCATAGTTCTGAAAATGGTCTGCAATCTGCTTCCATACTTTGGTTAAAATATCTGTGGCAGCAGCTTCATTGTCATAGGAGGGGAAGTGCCATTCCTCATGATGAAGATTCAGAATAACAAACATATCGTTATCTATACCATAATCCACTATTTCCTGAACTCTGTTAAGCCAGGCGGTCTCTATGGTATAATCCGGTGCTGCTCCAAGATGTTTTTCCCAGGTAGTAGGAATTCTAAGGGTATTAAAACCTCCTTGCTTAATCGTGTCTATCATGGCTTTATCTGTTTTAGGATTACCCCAGGAGGTCTCAGAAGAAAGTCCGGCTCCGCCGGTTGCATCCATTGTATTTCCCAGATTCCAGCCAATATGTATTTCTTTCACCAGTTCGATGGAAGGGATATCTCTTATTGGAGAAGGACTTCCGGTTGCTTGTGTTTCTACTTCATTCGTTAGTGTTGCCTCAGCTGTAATACTGGGTGTAGTTTCTGTTGTAGGTTCTGTTGCAGGCTCAGTAACTACATTGGTTACAGCAGAATTCTTAGAATTGCCATTGCCTGTAGAAATAACCTCTTCGTTTGTATTAGCATTATTTTTACCACATGCTGATAACACGAACAAGATTACCAGTATAATGCTAAGAAACTTTAATTTCCCTTTATTCATTTACAATATACCCTCCCATTTAATTCATAGTATTATAAACAGGATACCACGATAATAGTTAATTTACAATAATATCCACACTGAGAAATTTATGGTTTGAAATATTTTTTAATTTTTTACTTGCATACCTATAATTTACTCTATTAACTGGACAGATATATAACAAGATTCATTTAATTAGAAGGTTAGTTTAGTTTATCACCTTGTTGATCTTTCTACATATTACAGATAATGAACACCTTATATATTACTGTATGAGAACCAGTGGTATCGTTCTTCAAAACGTTGTGGTATAATAAAAGTAACTGGTATGTTAGTAAACGATAAAAGGAGGTATCACATGATAATATCAATTAGTTGTTGGATTCTTGGTTTAATGTTTATTATAATAGGTATTGTTGCTGAAAAGAGTAAGAAACCTGCAGGTATTTATTCGAATATTAAAGCCCCGGACAAAGAAGAGATAATTGATTTAAAAGCATACAATAGAGCTGTAGGTAGATTGATGATGGGGTATGGTATGCTCCAGGTTCTGGTCGGCGTATTACTAATTAAAACAGGAGAGAAAAGTGCTGGTCTCATCATGACTTTTTCTTTCTTTTTCGGTGCTATACTTATGATGATTATTTATGAGATAGCAATAGGTAATAAATACATTAAGAGAAAATCCGGGAGGCATAAATGAGAACAAGAGAAGAAGTGACCGATTATTGCAGATCATTGGAAGCGGTATATGAGGATTACCCTTTTCATGATTCTAACTGGACAGTGATGAGATGCCAAGAAAATAAAAAGATGTTTGCCTGTATATATGGCCGCGGTGAACACATTTGGGTAAATGTGAAAGTAACCCCAGAATGGATAGAATTTTGGCGTAATGCCTGGCCTTCAGTGGTTCCTGCCTATCATATGAATAAGAACCACTGGAATTCCCTGATACTGGATGGAGTAATTCCTGAGGAAGATATTAAACGTATGATTCTGGAAAGTTATGATCTGGTAAAACCAAAAAGTAAAAAAACTGCGAGACCAAAGAAAGTAGCAAAGCAATAAGAAAAGTAATAAGCAAAGAAATCAAAAAAATTGCAAATAAACAATGAAATAAACAAAGTTATAAAAAGTTGCAAAATAAAATGTATACAGGGCTAGTATATCAGAACTCGATAAGCCTACTGGTAAATTCATCAGGTTATTTTTGAGCAGGTTATTTTCTGCAAAAATTATATTGACAAATAGATACAGATTGCATATACTTAAGAAAATTAAACGAATAAACCGATGAACAAGAGAAGTAAGTAAAGGAATGCCTTACAGAGAGTTGCTTAATGGTGGAAGAGCAGCAGAGCATAGGTTACTGAATGGACTTGTGAGGGTGGCTCAAAAGCAGTGAATATATTGCAAGTAGACGTCAACGGGAACCTCAACCGTTATCAACGAGGTGTATATGATAGTATACAAACAGAGTGGATGCAACAGCATCAATTTGGGTGGTACCGCAGAGCGTAGTCTTTGTCCCTTTTAGAGTAGGGATGAGGGCTTTTTTTATTGCCTTTTTCTTGAAATCACACAGTTTGTATTTGCAATACTGATCCATCTGATTTAAATAATACCGAGCTTATCGGTATTAGCAACCTATTAACTATTAGGAACCTATTAGTAATCAGTAACCTATTAACTATCTGGAACTTATTAGTTACTAGGAAACCTATGAAGGAGGAGTTTATGAAAACTGTTTATGAAGAACTGGTGCAATATGAAAAGGATTACAGCATTATACCTGTTTGCAGAGAAACTCTGTCGGATATGATAACACCTATAATTCTTCTGCGAAAACTTGCTGAGGCAGGCGATAATTATTTTCTATTGGAAAGTGTAGAAGGCGGAGAGCATTTCGGAAGATATTCATTTCTAGGGCAAAATCCCTCTATACGTCTTTATTGTAAGAATAATACGGTGATAAGGAAAGTTGGCGGTATTACAGAACAATTAGAGGAGGCGCCCTTTGATGCACTTAGGAATCTGCTTGCGGAGTATAAAGCACCAAGAATAGAAGGGTTACCCACTTTTACCGGGGGATTGGTCGGATATTTCTCTTATGAGATGATAGGTTATGCAGAACCCAAACTTAACTTAAAGAAAAGTGAGTTTAATGATTATGATTTATCACTCTTTGATAGAGTAATCGTATTTGACCATTTAAAACAGAAGATACTAATGATTGCTAATTACCGTAGCACAGAAGGAAAAAAAGGCTATGAAAAAGCACTTGCAGATATTGAAGAAATGAAAGAAAAGGTATTTGCCCCGGTTAAGCTTTCGAGTCTAAGTCCGGCAAGCATTGGTGACTTCACCTGCAACACCTCAAAAGAAAGATATCTTGAAATGGTAGAAAGAACAAAGCAGTATATCAGAGAAGGAGATATCTTTCAGGGGGTTATATCAAGAAGGTTTGAAGCGGAATATAAGGGAAGTCTCTTAAATGCATACAGAGTACTCCGTACAACAAATCCATCACCTTATATGTATTTTATTCAGAGTGAGGATTTACAGATTGCAGGAGTTTCACCGGAGACTATGATTAAATTAGAGAACGGAAAGCTTACAACTTTTCCGGTAGCCGGGACCAGGCCAAGAGGTAAAACAAAAGAAGAGGATGATTGTCTGGAAAAAGAATTATTGGCAGATGAAAAGGAACTATCCGAGCACAATATGTTAGTAGATCTGGCAAGAAATGATGTGGGGCGAATAGCTGAATACGGCAGCGTTAAGGTTGAGGATTATATGCAGATACACAGGTTCTCAAAGGTAATGCATATTGCCTCTGTCGTGACTGGAACCCTGAGACAGGAGAAAGACAGCTGTGATACCATCAGTGCTCTGTTACCGGCAGGAACTCTGTCCGGTGCACCTAAGTTCAGAGCCTGTGAGATTATAGATGAACTGGAGGCTGAAGCGAGAGGAGTATATGGCGGAGCCATTGGTTATCTTGATTTTTCAGGTAATCTGGATGTATGTATTGCTATCCGTACAGCCGTGAAAAAAGGCGATATGGTATATGTCCAGGCAGGAGCAGGAGTCGTTGCTGACAGTGTACCGGAACTGGAATATGAAGAATGTGCCAATAAGGCAGGTGCTGTAATAGAAGCCATTAAACAAGCAGAGGAGGTGCAGGATTTATGATACTGTTAATTGATAATTACGATAGTTTTTCTTATAATCTGGTTCAATTCCAAATGAACACCGGAGGTAACAAAAAGGATCAAGAGGTAGAAGAAATTAAAGTAAAGCGTAATGATGAATTGACCATAGAGGATATTAAAAAACTGCATCCAAGTCACATCATATTATCCCCTGGTCCCGGAAGACCAATTGATGCGGGAATCTGTGAGGAGGCAGTAAAAGCATTGAAAGGATTATATCCGATTCTAGGTGTGTGTTTAGGTCATCAGGGAATCTGTGAAGCTTTTGGCGGAACCATAACTTATGCTGATACCTTGATGCATGGTAAACAGAGCAAGGTTAAGATTGATACAACAAGTGCCTTATTTCAAGGATTGGATGAGGAAGTGTTGGTGGGACGGTATCATTCTCTGGCAGCAGAGCAAGAGACTTTACCAGAAGAACTGCAAGTAATTGCCTGCGCAGCCGATGGTGACATTATGGCAGTAAAACACAGAGAGTACGAAATATACGGAGTACAGTTTCATCCGGAATCAGTTCTGACACCGAAGGGAAGAATAATGATGGAAAATTTTCTGAATATATGATGAACATCTACTATAGCAAATGCTAATGAAATATATGTTACTCGTAGATTTATCAGCAACAGGAACAGATGAATAAGGAGGAGATAGGATGATTAAGGAAGCAATCTATAAGTTAACTTCAAAGGAAGACCTGCCCTATGAAATCGCGGAGAGCGTCATGGATGAAATCATGAGCGGTGAAGCATCAGATATCCACATTGGTGCTTATCTCACAGCTCTTCGTATGAAGGGGGAAACCATTGAAGAGATTACAGCAAGTGCAGCCGGAATGAGAAAACACTGTGTCAGGCTCCTGCACAATATGGATGTACTTGAGATTGTAGGAACCGGAGGAGATGAAGCGTTTACCTTTAATATCTCCACCACTTCAGCTCTTGTAGTATCAGCAGCAGGTATACCCGTTGCCAAGCACGGTAACCGGAGTGTTTCCAGTAAATGCGGTGCAGCAGATGTCTTAGAAGCTCTTGGAGTCAACATTATGTTAAGCCCGGCAAAAAGCGCAGAAATTCTTTCTGATATCGGAATCTGCTTTATGTTTGCACAGACCTATCATACTGCTATGAAATATGTGGCACCTGTCAGAAGAGAACTGGGAATACGTACAATCTTTAATATCCTTGGACCACTCTCCAATCCTGCCGGAGCGAATATACAGCTCCTTGGCGTATTTGATGAAAAGCTGGTGGAACCTCTGGCGCAGGTATTGAATAAACTTGGATTGAAACGAGCGATGGTAGTCCATGGAAGAGACGGAATTGATGAGATTTCCTTAAGTGCACCAACCTATTGCTGCGAGATCAGAGATGGTAAGCTTACCACTTATGTACTGGAACCGGAACAGTTCGGGCTTAACAAATGCAGGAAAGAAGACCTGGTAGGCGGAGGTCCGGCTGAGAATGCAGAAATTGCAAAGGCAATTCTATCAGGTGAAAAGGGACCAAAACGAGATGCAGTAATCTTAAATACTGCCGCCTGTATCTATATTGTAAAGGATAATATCAGCTTTAAAGAAGCTGTAAAGATAGCGGAAGATACCATTGACAGCGGCAAAGCAATACAGCAGCTGGAGGAATTTATTAGACTCTCAAACAATTAGATAGAGGAGACAGATATATGATTCTGGACAACATTGTAGCAGCAACTAAGATAAGGATAGATAAGGATAAGGAAAGAGTCTCTTTTGAGGAGATGAAAAAAAGAGCACGCAAGCAGCCTGTAGTCACAGGTTTTCCATTTGAGGCAGCACTTAGAACAGAGGGTATTAGCTTTATTTGTGAGGTGAAAAAAGCATCACCTTCTAAGGGTCTCATAGCAGAAGATTTTCCCTATGTAACCATTGCGAAAGAATATGAAAAAGCAGGTGCCAGCTGTGTATCGGTATTAACGGAACCGGATTTCTTCCTGGGCAGTGATGCTTACCTATCTGAAATAAGACAAGAAGTAACCATACCCCTTTTAAGAAAAGACTTTATTGTTGATGCCTACCAGATATATCAGGCGAAAACTCTTGGTGCAGATGCAATATTATTAATTTGTGCCATACTAAGCCAGAAAGAACTGGAAGAGTATCTGAACTTAAGCCGTGAACTGGGACTTTCTGCACTGGTAGAAGTTCATGATGAAGAAGAGGTCTTTATGGCGGTAAAGGCTAGAGCTGGAATTATCGGCGTTAACAACAGAGACTTAAAGACCTTTGAAGTAGATATTAAAACCAGTGAAAGACTAAGAAAACTAGTACCTGAGAATATCCTTTTTGTTGCAGAAAGCGGAATTAAGACCGCTGATGATATCAGAGTATTAAAGGAAGCTGGTGTAAATGGCGTTCTTATTGGTGAGACTTTTATGAAAAGCAGCGATAAAAAAGCTGCTCTGACTGAGCTTAGAGGGAATGTATAATGACAAAGGTTAAGATATGCGGATTGCGAAGAGAGGAAGACATACGGATAGTAAATAAATATCTGCCGGATTACATCGGATTTGTTTTCGCAGACAGTAAACGGAAAGTCACAAGGGAAGAAGCACACAGGTTGAAAAGTCAACTGGATGAGAGAATTCTTTCTGTTGGAGTCTTTGTCAATGCTCCTATTGAGGAAATTGCAGCTTTGGTTAAAGCTAAGATAATCAATTTCATTCAACTCCATGGAGATGAGGAGGAGAATTACATGAATGCTCTGCGATGTATGATAAAGGAGGCTGTACCAATTATAAAAGCACTGAGAGCGGTTGATACAGCGAATATTGAAATAGGCCGAAAGTTACCGGCAGATTATTTCCTTCTTGATACTTATTCTGCTGAACATTATGGCGGCATTGGAAAGACCTTTGATTGGAATATTGTACCAGGAGATTTTGGGAAATTTTATCTGGCTGGCGGGTTAAATAGCGGGAATGTAGCCACAGCTATTGAAATGCTGCATCCCTATTGTGTGGATATTAGCAGTGGAGTGGAAACAGAAGGTTATAAAGATGAGAAAAAGGTAATGGAATTTATTGCAGCAGTTCGGGCAGCAGGCAGAACAGAATAACAAATATATACAACATAGCAGGTTGACAGAGTAATATCAATCGATATGATAATCAATCAACTGGAACATATTTTCGTGCATTAATCTTGAAATAAAATTAGATAACAATATATAATAAGGTAATTATAGAAAGCCAAGATAGGTAAAGGATTTTTGCGTAAAGTAACAACACGTAATATAACTTATTTGCAAAGTTGAAAGAAAATATAAGAGAAAGGATACCGCAATTTTAGCTTTCAGCTTTAAAAAGCGGCAGATACGTCTTTAGAATTATCAAAGGAGCAGTTATAGGCGTATCAGGGAAGAACAATGAAAAAAGGCAGATTTGGTGAGTACGGAGGTCAATATGTTCCGGAAACTCTTATGAATGCAGTAGCAGAGGTGGAAAAAGCCTATGAATATTATAAAAACGATCCGGATTATGTGTCAGAACTGGAGACGTTATACCGTGAATATGCAGGAAGACCATCAAGGTTATATTATGCAGATAAGATGACAAAGGATCTGGGTGGAGCAAAGATATATCTTAAAAGAGAGGATCTGAACCACACCGGTTCACATAAGATTAATAATGTATTAGGACAGGTGCTTCTTGCCAAGAAAATGGGTAAGACCAGAGTTATAGCAGAAACCGGAGCCGGACAGCATGGTGTGGCAACAGCAACAGCAGCAGCGCTTATGGGATTGGAATGTGATATCTTTATGGGCAAGGAAGATACGGACAGGCAGGTACTTAATGTGTATCGAATGGAACTCTTAGGAGCCAGAGTACACCCAGTGACCAGCGGTACCCAGACCTTAAAGGATGCGGTAAATGAGACCATGAGAGAATGGACCAGAAGGGTAGAGGATACTCTGTATGTTCTGGGTTCAGTAATGGGTCCCCATCCTTTTCCTACCATTGTTAGAGATTTTCAAAAAATCATAGGCAGGGAGATTAAGAGCCAGCTTAAGGAAAAGGAAGGCAGGCTTCCGGATGCGGTAATCGCCTGTGTTGGCGGCGGCAGTAATGCTATGGGTGCCTTCTATGAATTTATAGAAGATACAGGAGTTCAACTGATTGGATGTGAGGCTGCCGGTCTTGGTGTTGATAACCCTAAGAATGCAGCTACGATTGCAAACGGTACGGAAGGAATTTTTCATGGCATGAAATCGATTTTCTGTCAGGATGAAGATGGACAGATAGCACCGGTTTACTCCATATCCGCAGGTCTTGATTATCCCGGAATCGGACCGGAACATGCCATGCTTTATAAGACAGGAAGAGCCTCTTATGTACCCATTACCGATGAAGAGGCGGTTAAAGCTTTTGAATATCTGTCACGGACAGAAGGAATTATTCCTGCAATAGAAAGTGCACATGCTGTAGCCTATGCAAGAAAATTAGCACCGGAAATGGGCAAGGATAAAATTATAGTGATTAATATATCCGGACGTGGTGATAAGGATGTAGCTGCAATCGCAAGATACAGGGGGGTAAATATACATGAGTAGAATTCAGAATGCATTTAAGCAGGGAAAAGCATTTATCAGTTTTGTTACAGGAGGAGACCCGGACCTGGAAACTACCGAAAAATTGATTGTTGCAATGGAAGAAGCTGGAGCAGATCTTATAGAAATCGGAATTCCTTTCTCTGATCCTATTGCAGAAGGTGCAGTTATTCAGGAAGCAAACGAAAGAGCATTATCTGCAGGCTGTACCACGGATAAGCTCTTTGATATGGTAAAAGGAGTAAGGGAAAAGGTAAGTGTACCGCTTGTTTACCTCACTTATATCAATCCAATTTATACCTATGGAAAGGACAAATTCTTTAAAAGGTGTGTGGAATGTGGGATCGATGGGGTAATTGTTCCGGATTTACCTTTTGAAGAGAAGGAAGAACTGGAAGTGGATTGTTTAAAATACGGGGTGGATTTGATATCGCTGATTGCTCCTACCTCAAATGATCGAGTTCGTATGATAGCAGAACAGGCAACAGGGTTCATTTACTGTGTTTCTTCTATGGGGGTAACAGGTGTTAGGT
>JAQSXJ010000048.1 GCA_029256725.1 Anaerocolumna sp.
CATCCACTAAGCTTCTTTTTATAATATATATAATTCATTAATAAATAATAATGATTGTAAATTGCTTTCCCTTTGTGAAAACCGTTTTTACTTCTATCTCCATTTATCCATCAAGGAATTCAGCGCATCAGTCAATTTAGAAAGCTCCTTGTTAGAACGTTTATCACTTTGGCGCACAATTGCCATTAATCTGTTAGCTGTATCCAATAGACGTGTATAAGCTTTGGAAGTTTCCGTACCTCCTTTATCAGACCTTGGAGCAATTCTGATTCCCTCATTCTTCTCAAGCCACATACCACTTCGTAAATCAAAGGCGTTGCCACTATAAGGTGCCGTACTTTCAAATCCATATTCTTCTGCCAGAGTGGCCGCAAATGCATCACAAGTTTCAGCATCACCATGGGTTACAAAAACCCTGTCTGGTTTTCTTTCAAAGGAATTAATCCATTTTAAAAGACCAGTCTTATCTGCGTGTCCGCTGGTACCATTAAGCCGTCTGATTTCTGCATTGACTTTGATATGTTCGCCAAAAAGCTTTACTTCACTGGCTCCATCTATAATAATCCTGCCAAGACTACCCTCGGACTGGTGACCAACAAATAATACAGTACTCTCAGGACGCCAGAGATTATGCTTTAGATGGTGCCTGATTCTGCCTGCATCACACATACCACTGGCAGAAATAATCACTTTTACATCTTTATCAAAATTAATTGCTTTGGAATCCTCTGCTGTAACTGCTGTTATAAGCCCTGGAAATGTAATTGGATTTATCCCTTTCTCTACTAACTCCATAGCCTGGGGATCATAGTACCCCAGAACATTATCCGTGAAAATCTCCGTTGCTTCATTTGCCAGAGGGCTGTCTACATAAACCTTAAAGTCTTTGTGCCCCCTTAGAAGATTCTCCATCTTTATCTGCCTGATAAAATATAACAATACCTGGGTTCGTCCGACTGCAAAGGCAGGTATTACAACATTACCCCCTCTGTCAAAAGTAGTCTGAAGTATATCAGTAAGTTCTTTTACATAATCAGGTGCTGCCCCATGGTCTCTTGTACCATAAGTAGATTCCATTACCACATAGTCAGCCTCTTTGATATATACCGGATCATTAATGAGAGGTTGATTAATATTTCCGATATCGCCGGAAAATACAAGCTTTTTAGTTATCCCTTCTTCTGTAATCCAGATTTCAATACTTGCAGACCCCAAAAGATGACCGCTGTCAACGAATCGGAATTCGATTCCTTCAGAGAGTTTGGTTCTTTTCTCATAAGGATATGCTATAAAGGAATCTATGGTCTTTCTCGCATCCTCTGTTGTATAAATAGGTTCAACGGGTTTTTCACCCTTTCTGACACCCTTTCTATTCTTCCATTCAGCTTCAAACATCTGTATATGTGCACTATCTAAGAGCATAATCTCACATAATTCTTTTGTAGCTCCAGTTGTATGGATATGTCCCTGAAATCCTTCCTTATATAATAACGGAAGCCGGCCGGCATGATCCATATGTGCATGAGTTAAAAGTACCTCATGGATTTCTCTGGAAGAAACGGGTATTGGTTGGTTTACAAAAAAATCTCTGCCCTGTTCCAAACCAAAATCAATTAATATATTCTTTCCGCAAGCCTCTAGTAAATAACAGCTGCCGGTAACCTCATGAGCAGCTCCGATAAATGTTAGTTTCATAAGCAACCTCCTGTCTTCTTGTGTGCTGTCGGTTCGCCAAAAATGTTCCAGACAATACAGTAGCATTCCCAATGGGAAATACATCATACATGACAAGGGTGAAAATTATGCCTTCATCCTATGTGTAGTTCTTTTAATTATCTTTTTGTGCCAAAAAAGAATAAAGCAATAGTGCCTGGACCTGAATGACTTCCAACAACAGGACCAATGTTATTAATGACGATATCCTTAATCGGATATTTTTCTTTAATAAGAGTAGCTAAGTATTCTGCATCCTCTAAAGCATCTCCATGACCGATAAAAATAACTTGGTTTTCCGGATTCGTAATAGTGTTCTCCAGATGTTCAAATAGGGAATTGATTGATTTCTTTCTTCCTCTAATTTTCTCCATTGGTATTAAACGCCCCTCATCATCCACATGAAGAACAGGTTTAATATTCAAGGCTGTACCAATACCGGCACTTAGAGCACTTACTCTTCCGCCTCTTTTCAGATGAAACAGATCATCCACGGTAAACCAGTGGCATAATGTGAGTACATTGTTATTGAGCCAGGCATACATCTCTTCCAGTTTCAAACCTTCTTCTTTAAGCTTTGCTGCTGTATATACACAGAGACCTTCTCCGGCAGATGCGCATCTGGAGTCAAAGCATTTTATAACGGCCTCAGGATATCTCTCTTCCAGCTCTTCTTTTGCAATTAGAGAGGAATTATAGGTCCCGCTTAAAGCGGAAGAAAATGCAATATACAATATGTCCTTGCCTTCTTTAATAATCGGTTCAAACACGGACAAAAAGGTATCCGTATTGATTAATGAGGTAACTGATTTACTCCCCTGCTTTAATTTATCGTAAAATTCCTTCGGTGCTAATTCTCTTCCATCCGGATAATGAACAAATGCTTTTCCATCAATCTCAAAGCTCATAGGAATAGATACGATTCCAAGCTTATCAATCATCCCCTGTGCTAAATCTGCTGTTCCGTCTGTTACTATAATATAGTCTCTCATAATGACTTGCTTCTTACCACTAAATAGTAGAATTTCAGTTTTCTCATTATCAATAAAAATGCTTGTTTATGAGACATTTTGTATTGAAATACAAAACCATAATTCTAGTTATATGTGAATCGTGATAATGCCATAAAGTTGCTGCTGAAAGATTAATGCGTATGGCATCCTTTCCCTCTCTATTTTCTTCCAGCCAGGAGCAAACTACCGGTTTGCAATATAATCAGGTGTGTTAAAACAACCTAACTTTATAGAATTATTTTACCACCTTTATTAATGTATGACAAGTTGGATTGCTATTATGCAAACAGCAGATTGTTATTATGCAAACATCAGATTTCTATTATACAAACAGCAGGTTTCTATTATGCAAACAGCAGATTGCTATTATGTAAATAGCAGATTTCTATTACGTAAACTGTAGTTTGATAATATGCAAACTGTAGTTTGATAATATGCAAACTACTGTCCTGTAATGTAAAAAAACCTGAGGCTTCTTTACAATTATGTAAAGAAGCACCAGGGCTTCATAATTATTATAAGCGTATTACTGTTAAAGAATAAGGTTTTAATTCCAGACTAACTTTCCCATCAACTACTGACACTGCTGCTGTAACAGGCGCTACTTTATCTGGTTCTTCAATTGTATTTCTGTCACTGAGTTCAGCAGCCGACAGCTCAATAACTGTTGCTGCCTGCTTTGCTAAATCTCCAGTCTGTATAGCAACTTCAATATCTCTGGCTTCTGCTCCTGTATTAACAAACTTAATAATATGCTCTTTGGAATCATCATCATAGCAGACAGTTGCATAGAAATCATTCCAGTCACCGTCTTTCGCAAATTTAAGTGTTCTGTTTCCCATATTATTGCCGTATAACTTCTGCACATAATAGCTTGGAGTACCATAAGCTTTCTGATCATCGAACCAGATTAAATCCGGTGACCATTGCGTGTAGTTGATTCTAGCAAAAAGAGGTGCATATGCAGCAAGAGAAACTACATCGCCATTACGTTCCAAACCGGTCATAAAAGCAGCTTCTGCCAATGCTGCTTCCATAGTGCTAACTTCCGGTCTGTTCATTCCGTTCCCAAGGTGAGCAGCATATTCACCAGCAAAAACTTTAACAGTTCTTGGGTATTCGTCATAAAAATTATCATTCTCAAGGAACCACTTAGGAGGCATATAATAATGCTCGTCAATAGCCGCTGTGAAATTACTATTTTCTTCTGCTTTTTCTCTAACCCATTTCCAGGCTGCATTATAAGTGTCTGTATTTACATTAGGACCTGCAGAACTCACCAACATAATGTCCGGGTAATATTTGTGTATTTCCTTCTCAAAACACTCATAGCGATGAAAATAATCTACTTCACTGGTTTCCCATTGTTCATTGCCGATACCCAAATATTCCAGATTAAATGGCTCTTTATGCCCCATTTCAATTCTTAAACTACCCCATTTTGTACTTGCATCTCCATTAGCAAATTCAATCAGATCAAGGGCATCCTGGATGAAATCATTAAATTCTACTGAATCAGAAGATACTTTCTGAGTTGACTGATACTGGCAGGCCAGTCCTACATTTTGTATAGGAATAGCTTTAGCGCCTAAATATTCACTAAGGAGAAAATATTCATAATATCCAAGACCAAGAGTCTGGTTATAGTGTGAGTAAACACTTGTAAAGTCATTTTCTTTATTATTTTCATGAACCGCCCAACGGTTCCAATTATTTCTTCTATGGATACGTGGACCAACACTTTCTTTCCACTGATAACGGTTAGACAGCTCGTTTCCTTCAACAATACAGCCTCCGGGAAAACGCAAGAAACCGGGGGTAATGTCTTTTAAGTACTGTACCAGATCTGTTCTGAATAATCCAAGAACGGCATCCGAGGGCATAAGAGAAAAGAAATCAAACTCTACATTACCAGCTTCTGTAAGGTACACAATAAATTCACCCTGTCTTACCTCTTCATCAGCTATTAAAGAAAGTGAGTACTGAGACCATTCCCCCTGTACTCCTGCTGTCGTTCTAGCCGCGGCATAAACTCTCTCCTGCAGTTTGATCTGAGCTCCAATGTTTCCTTTGTACTCCTTTCCTCTGGCATAAAAAGTCAGGATATATTCTGTTCCTTTTCTTAAAGTAATACCTTCAAATGCTTTATTCGTAAAACCCTGGTTCTCGCCGTTGGTTGTTACGGTAAGATAATGGGGATTTATTTTGCTGACAGGACTTTCTTCTGTAATGGAAAGGGCAGCTGTACCTTCAGGATATGCTTTCCAGCCATATAGTCCATCAAAGTTCTGATAGTAGGCATCCTTATCACCTCGGCTGTCCAGGAATTCAAAATTCGGGTTTTCCAGCAGTTCTGCATATATTCCCCCATCTGCTCCGTAATTGATATCCTCAAAGAAGAGACCAATCATACCTTTATTAATGTCCACGCCCTTTTCGCCAGTTATGGTTATTGAGCTTTTTAGCTTACTCATATACGACCTCCTGAAAAATATAATTTCTTTCTCATTTAACATAACCTTTATAGAGCTTTATGTCAATATATAATGAAGTATTTAATTATTAAATGACATAAACACTAAGAAACAACATGTCCTATAGTATTTTTGTATGACTTTCCAATAAAAAAAAGAAGCAGTCTGTTAACTTCTCCCAAAATGTGTCTGATGACTTCTTCTACTAAACAGACACGTTTCATTTTGCTGGAGGCAAGTCACGATTTGGTGCGTAGTGATCTTATACTACAATTTCCAAAATCCTAACAAAGAATACTGCTAAATGGCGCGGTCAGAACGGTACAAATGAGTTCAGGCCCCCTTTACTAAGAAGGTGTTAACAAGATGCTTCTTCTTGACTATAATTCGATTTCTTATTTGTTTTCTTTTATGTTTCTTTGGTTTAACAATGCAAATTATGTTATCAGAAATCGCATTTCAAATTATACATGGCAGTACTTGCAGCCGTGTATCCGCTTATAAAGCATTTTTTTGCTTATAATACATCATATAACCAGAGAGTCAAAAGTTCTGATTTTTAAACGTGCTAAAGTTAATTTTTATACGATTTCAGGAAAATACCCAAAACAGAAAGAGCGAATGGCCTATGGAAAGGGATTAGAAGTCCTTTTCTCTGAATATTTGGTGCTATATTCTAAAACAGATTGTTTGAGCGTTAGCGAGTTATCTGTTTTAGAATATTCTGTTTTGGGTATTTTTCCGTCCGTCTGGCATCAAAACAGAACTTTTGACTCTAGATAATATAAGAAAAGTGTACATTAAATTTCTGATAAAAAAAGTAAAAATACTATAGATTTATTATACAAACTCTGTTCCCTTTATACAGAATGTATCTACATATTAATATAATTTATCAAACCTTCAGCCTTGATGATTTTCTGCATGAATTCAGGAAAGGGCTGGCCTTTATACTCTGTTTTTTTGGTAAGATCATATATCTTACCGCTGTCGAAATCTATTTCCACCTCATCACCGGCTTCGATTTCATCTGCTGCTTCTTTACATTCTATAATAGGAAGACCGATGTTTATAGCGTTACGATAAAAGATTCTGGCAAAGCTTTCAGCTATTACACAGCTAATGCCTGAAGCTTTAATAGCAATTGGTGCGTGCTCTCTGGAGGAACCACAGCCAAAATTTTTGCTAGCTACTATAATATCTCCCTTTTCTACTCTTTTTACGAAGTCAGGGTCAATATCTTCCATACATTTTTGAGCCAGTTCTGCCGGACTGGTGGAATTTAGATATCTGGCAGGTATGATTACGTCTGTATCAACATTATCACCATATTTGTGAACAGTACCATGTGCTTTCATTTCATACTCCTTTTCCGGGTAACATTTCGTTTACCTGTATGCTTACTAATTTGATCTATTATAACCCCAATTCTTCCGGTCCTGTAATTTTTCCAGTAATGGCACTGGCAGCTGCTACTGCCGGGCTTGCAAGATAAATTTCTGATTCTACATGTCCCATTCTGCCAACGAAATTACGGTTTGTAGTTGCTACTGCACGTTCTCCCTGTGCAAGAATACCCATATGTCCTCCAAGACATGGTCCGCAGGTTGGCGTACTGACTGCTGCACCTGCTTTAATAAAGATAGACAAAAGACCTTCTTCCATTGCCTGAAGATATATAGCCTGAGTTGCAGGGAATACGATTAGTCTCATACCCTTTTTCACTTTTCTGTCCTTAAGTACTTTGGCTGCCGCCCTTAAATCATCAATTCTTCCATTGGTGCAAGAACCAATAATAACCTGGTGGATCTCAACCTCTCCTACTTCATCAATCGTTCTGGTATTCTCAGGCAGATGAGGAAAGGCAACAGTAGGACGTATATTAGACAGATTGATGTCATAGGTTTTCTCATATTCTGCATCAACATCAGGTTCATATACTTTATATTCTTTTACCGAATGCTCCTTTATATAGTTAATGGTCTGTTCGTCCACAGGGAATATACCGTTCTTAGCACCTGCTTCGATAGCCATATTCGCCATGGTAAAACGGTCATCCATTGTAAGATTCTTAATACCATCCCCCGTAAATTCCATCGATTTGTAAAGGGCACCGTCTACACCGATAAGTCCGATGATATGAAGTATAATATCCTTTCCGCTGACCCATTTTTGTGGACATCCTGTCAGTTCGAATTTTATGGCTGCCGGTACTTTAAACCAAGCTTTACCTGTTGCCATGCCAGCTGCCATATCAGTACTTCCCACACCGGTGGAAAATGCGCCTAGAGCACCATAAGTACAAGTATGAGAGTCAGCACCAATTACGGCTTCCCCTGCAACGACTAATCCTTTTTCCGGCAAGAGCGCATGTTCTATTCCCATTTCACCAATTTCAAAATAATTTGTGATATCATGTTCTAATGCAAATTCTCTTAGACATTTACAATTCTGAGCAGATTTAATATCTTTATTTGGCGTAAAATGATCCGGTACTAACGCTATCTTGTCTTTGTGAAATACTTGCTTTTTATTTAATTTCTCCATTTCCTGAATTGCCACCGGAGCTGTAATATCATTCCCCAATACCATGTCAAGATCCGCCTCTATTAATTGCCCTGCCTCCACTTTCTCTAATCCTGCATGAGCAGCCAGGATCTTCTGAGTCATAGTCATTCCCATTTTATTGCTCCTTTCCGCCTGTTCGCCAGGTATCAACTCCAGCTACAGTAATCCTATCCGGTCTATTTTTGTACTCAATAAGTTGAACTATGTTTTTTTATCTCATATTCCAAATATTCAAGCATTTTACGCCTGAAAGAAAGCAAAATTATTATATATGATTAAAATGTCAATCATAGATTTATTTGATTTCTCCTGCAATTAAGTCACCCATTTTATCCGTACCTACAAGGGTATTTCCATCAGACATAATATCAACTGTTCTATACCCATTTTTTAGAACTTTTTGTACTGCTTCCTCTATCTGCTTTGCTTCTTCTTCCAGATCAAAGGAATACCTTAAGAGCATTGCCGCTGATAGAATGGTTGCAACCGGATTAGCTTTATTCTGACCAGCAATATCCGGTGCTGAGCCATGGCTTGGCTCGTATAATCCAAGCTTCGTCCTGCCAAGGCTTGCAGACGGTAGCATTCCGATGGATCCGGTCACCATACTGGCTTCGTCCGATAAGATATCGCCAAACATGTTTTCAGTAAGAATAACATCAAACTGTCCGGGATCCTTTACTAGCTGCATGGCACAATTATCAACCAGCATATCACTTAATTCCACATCAGGGTAATCTTTGCTGACTTCTTTTACCACCTGTCTCCAGAGTCTGGAGGAATCAATGACATTCGCCTTATCTACGCTGCAGAGCTTCTTTCTTCTCTTTCTGGCTGTTTCAAATCCCCATAATGCAATTCGCCTTATCTCCTCTTCATCATAGGTAAGGGTATCATAGGCCTTCCTTATCCCCTCTTCAACTACCGTCTTCCTCTCTCCGAAATAAAGTCCGCCGGTTAATTCTCTTACTACAATAAGATCAAAACCATCTCCGATTATACTTTCCTTTAACGGACAAGCTTCCCTCAAGTCCTCAAACAGCAGCGCCGGTCTTAGATTGGCATATAGATTCAATCCCTTTCGAATCTTTAATAATCCCGCTTCCGGTCTTAATTCCGGTGGTAAGCTGTACCAGTTGGATACTCCTACATTACCGCCTACAGCTCCAAGTAAGACTGCATCGCTATTCCTTGCAGCTTCCAGTGCTTCTTCTGTTAAGGGTACACCATGTACATCAATAGAGGCTCCTCCCATCAACAGTTCTGTAAAGTTAAATTTATGACCATATGTATTCCCAATCTTAGCCAGAACCTTTCTGGCTTCTGTGACTATTTCAGGTCCTATGCCGTCTCCCGGAATTACTGCTATGTTGCAATCCATAACTACCTCTTTCCTGAATATACAATTTCAGATTTAATATTAGCCCTTTTGGCTTCATTAATTACTGGTATTTTAACACATGTCTTGCTATAATTGAAATACATAATATGAATACTTAATATAACTTGTAGTTATATCTATAAATATGTTTCCCATGATGTATCAATGATATTGCAAAAAGCAATTTCGTATTTAAAATGTTTAGACCACGATAGTAATAAATCTTAAAGGAGGCAACACGTTGGATGCTAATCTAACCTTATATCGAATATTTAATTCTGTGGCAGGTACCGGCAATATATCCCGCTCTGCAAAGGAACTCTATATCAGCCAGCCTGCTGTCAGCAAAGCCATACAAACCTTAGAAGAAAGCCTAAAAATGACGCTTTTCATTCGTTCTTCAAGAGGTGTAAGGCTCACCAGTGAAGGCAGTGTGCTCTATGAATACACAAAATCTGCTTTTGATACCCTAAAACAGGCGGAGTTGACCCTCTCCCGTATTCAGGGTCTTGGCATGGGGCACATAAGGATTGGTGTAAGCACCACTTTATGTAAATATATCCTGCTACCCTATCTTAAGCAATTTGTAATACAATATCCCCACATTAAAATAACTATTGAATGTCAGTCTACTTATAAAACTATCGATCTTTTGCAAT
Source organism: Anaerocolumna sp. (assembly GCA_029256725.1). Lineage (GTDB taxonomy): Bacteria > Bacillota > Clostridia > Lachnospirales > Lachnospiraceae > Anaerocolumna. The sequence goes on from JAQSXJ010000048.1 coordinate 9,809, forward strand.
CAGGGAAAATCGATATCGGATTAATCGGTAAACCTGACAGTTTAAAAGATATGGATTTTTATGAAATAACACAGATAGAGGATATTTTCGTAGGCACCAAGACATATTTAAACAACTTAAGCCTGCAGCTTCAGGAACCCTCCGCCACTACAATAGATATACTTAAAAACGCTAATGTTATGCTTCTGGATGAGAAGAACATCACCCGCCTCTACGTTGAGGATTACTTCTCACGTAATAATATAAAGACAAATCAACTTTTAGAAGTAAGTAATATGGATCTGCTAATTGAATTTGCAAAAATTGGACTCGGAATTTCTTGCGTTATCAAAGAATTTATTCAAGAGGAATTATCAAGAGGGGAATTGATCAATCTACCTCTAAACCCTCCTCTTATAAAAAGATCTGTAGGTTTTGCCTACAGTAAGAGCTCCTATCTGCCTGATTCATTAAGGCACTTCATCGATTTTTATAAGACAATATAGAGTTAAAATTGCAGCTTTCTATCCACTACGGGTGTTACGTTTACACTTTTACACCATGCATATTGCAGGTTTACCTGGGTTACTGCCCAAATAAAGAGTGTAAAATGTCTTTTTATCTCATACTAGAGTCAGACGGTACATCGGCTGCATATACTAATATAAAATAAAAAGAAAGAACCTCCTATGACTCAATATAATTTTTACTCGGGAACAATTATATCGATTGAGGACATTCTTCTGGATTCAAGGGATAGCTTAGGCTGTAATAAGCTGTTTACCATTGAGGATCTGGATAAAAACATTATAACCTTCTTAATATCGCCTTCCACTTATTTCATTGATAATACGACTGCTGTAGAAGGTGATTTTATTACTGGTTTTTATGATGCCAATGCACCGGTCCCTTTAATCTATCCTCCAAGATTCCGCGCTCTTTTCGTAGCTGTTAACCTTGAAGATACCAATGTTAAGGTGGATTATTTTGACAGGAATCTACTAAGCAGCGACGGAATGCTTAAGCTTAATATTGGATCAGATACAACTGTGGTTCTTGAGAATGGCCAGCTTTTTTATCAACGCCCGTCTAATCATTATCTTATCGTTCTCTACGGCCCCTCAACCAGAAGTATTCCTGCTATGACAACTCCTTTTAGAATTATTGTCCTATGCAGGTAATATAAATAGGGGTTGTGTTGCAACCCCTATTTATATATGATTTGTGTCCCAAAAGGTCAGTTATTCATATGGGACAGTAAATTACATCTTAGAAAGAATCACGCTTCAATTTCAGGTATGAACTTTTTATAATAATCAAAAGCCGAAGGCAAGGAATATATTTCTTTTATTTCCAGAGGTGATGCCCAAACAGCCTGAGGTTTCTCATTCTCACTGGCAGCTTCATAATTACTTTTTTCTGCTGCGTATTCCTTAAGTTTTATTCTATAACCGGTCATAAGCCATTCTACATGGGAAAAAATATGTTTACTGTCTCCAAGTGGGACAAGTTCTTCGACCAAATATCCTTCTCGTTCCAGATACTCTAGCGCTCCATCCGGCGGCAATTTGTTCTCTGTTCCGGGTAGTTCATACAAACCTGCCAATAATCCTGTTCCGGGCCTTTTAAACAATGCATATTTATTGCCCTGCTCTATGAGAAAAATAGTTCTTTCTACAATCTGTCTCGGTTTTTTGTCTTTTTTCACTGGTATTCTGTCTTCCGTATGATTCTTAAAGGCTTTGCACATATGCATCAAGGGGCATTTATCGCACAAAGGTTTTCCAACCGGTATACATACAGTAGCTCCAAGTTCCATTATTGCCTGGTTATAGTCTCCCGGTCTGCTCTTTGGCATAATTTCCCGTAAATCATTCTCTAACCGACTCTTTACCTTCGTCTCAGTAATATCATCAAAACTTCCAGCTACCCGCATCATTACCCGTAGCACATTACCATCAACCGCTGGTTCCGGTAATTGAAATGCAATAGAAGATATCGCACCGGCAGTATAACTCCCGATACCCGGCAATCTTAATAGTTCATGATAATCTCCGGGTAATTCACCGCCATAATCAGAAGTTAATATCTTAGCTGTCTTTTGCAGATTTCTTGCACGATTGTAATAACCCAGTCCCTCCCACAGCTTAAGCAGCTTTTCCTCTGAAATCTCTGCCAGAGAAGTAATATCAGGCAAAGTAGTAATAAATCTTTCAAAATATGCTTTTACTGCTTCAACTCTGGTCTGCTGCAGCATAATTTCCGATATCCATACATAATAGGGTTTCGGATTCTCTCTCCAGGGAAGTATCCTGGCATTTAATTGATACCAGTCCAATAAGAAATCTATGGTCTGGGAATAATCATATTTCATCACTCAGTAACCTTTCTAAATTACGGTTCTAGTAGAACTTAAAAGTCTAAAACAGGGCTTTTTATGTGACAGGTGAGATTTCTCACTACATAAAAAACGCGCCGGGAAATTAACTCCGGCACGTTCGTCTTGCTGCTAATTAGTTGTTGATTAATTTATCCTTATTGGTCCAGCTCATCATTTTACGAAGTTCTGATCCTACCTTCTCTAATTGATGCTCTGATTCTCTTCTTCTCATAGCAAGGAAATTAGTACATCCGATCTGGTTTTCAAGGAGCCAGTTTCTTGCAAAAACACCTTCCTGAATATCTTTTAATACCTGTCTCATGGCGTTTTTGGTATCTTCTGTTATGATCTTTGGCCCAGTGATATAATCTCCGTACTCTGCAGTATTGGAAATAGAGTATCTCATTCCAGCAAAACCGCTCTCATTAATTAAATCAACAATCAGCTTCATTTCATGTATACATTCAAAGTAGGCACTTTCCGGTTCATAGCCTGCTTCTACTAATACTTCAAAACCAGTCTTCATAAGCTGTGTAACACCACCGCAAAGTACTGCCTGCTCACCGAAAAGATCAGTCTCTGTCTCTTCTCTGAAAGTGGTCTGAAGAACACCTGCTCTGGCACCGCCAATTGCAAGTGCATATGCAAGTCCCATATCATGAGCCTTACCGGTTGCATCCTGTGCTACTGCTATAAGACAAGGAACTCCCTGGCCTTCCTGATACTGGCTTCTTACTGTATGTCCCGGTCCCTTTGGTGCTATCATAATAACATCAACATCAGAAGGAGGTACTATCTGTCCGAAATGTATTGAAAAACCATGAGCAAACATAAGTACATTGCCAGCCTCCAGGTTAGGTTCAACAGAGTCCTTGTAAAGCTTTGCCTGTTTCTCATCATTGATAAGAATCATAATTATATCGGCTTTTTTAGCTGCTTCTGTTGCTGTATATACTTCAAATCCTGCTGCTTCTGCTTTCTTCCAGGATTTACTACCTTCATAGAGACCCACAATGACATGAACACCGGATTCCTTTGCATTTAGTGCATGAGCATGTCCCTGGCTTCCGTAACCAATAATAGCTACTGTCTTGCCTTCAAGTAACGATAAGTTACAATCTTCCTGGTAAAAAATCTTTGCCATATCTTTTTATCCTCCTAATGAAAATATATTATTATTGAAAAAGTGTAACAACACATATGTGTAACAACACTTTGGAATAATACCTATCAACCTGTATACCGCATCTGCATACAGCTACGGGCGCTGACGAAAATATAGAACGCAAATTTATTAGTATAATTCACATATACTAGTCATCCAAATAGTCGGCTATATCTCCCGAACCTCTGGCAAGTCCCGTAATACCGGTGCGAACCATTTCTTTAATTGTAAAGCCTTCCAATAATTTAATAAAAGCATCTATCTTTGCTTGATTTCCCGTAAGCTCTATCATCAGGGATTCCATCGCAACATCCACAATTTTGGCACGGAAGATATCAGCTACCGCTATAACAGCCTGTCTCTCTTCTACAGAAACAAGAACCTTTACAAGAATTAATTCCCTGCATACGGACTCTTCCGGCAATAATTCTCTTACTTCTCTCACATCTTCAAGCTTTAAGAGCTGCTTACCTATCTGTTCCAGAATCTGGTCATCTCCATTGACCACAACTGTCATCCGGGAATACAAAGGATCCTGGGTCACACCTACTGTGAGGCTGTCTATATTATAACCTCTTCTGCTGAATAAGCCGGAGACACGACTTAGAACTCCTGCTGTATTATCCACCAGTATTGACAATACCATCTTCTTCATATTTGCCTCGCAATCCGCCGCCAAAGACGGCATAATATCCTAACCACTTTACAGCAGTAACTCGATACAGCAGCATACTGTATATAAATTGTCTACATTGTAACAATATGAAAATCAAATGTCAATAAAGAAAACCCGAAAAACAGAATTCGGCAAGAAAACATCTTTCGTAAGAACTGTAAAAAAAGTACCATAAACCTTATAAAATCTATAATATCAGCATTAATGCAGCATTTCTGATTAGTCCGGTTTTGAAAAAACCATACCGGAAACAAAGGCTTCTTCTTGCAATCCAATTCTTCCTCATCAGTTCTGCCATTGCATAAACTTTCATTTTTTTGTCATCACTTAAGGAATCTTTGTAGATTTCATAAAACTCCTGTGCCTGTGATACATTGGAGTAAATGGATTTTTTTTGTTCTTTCAGTGCCGCGATCCTTTTCTTCACATAGCCGGTAAAATCCTGATTTCCCACTACATTTCTGCCATGCTGTCTATAATAGATTGTTGGATGAGGCAGATATACAATATGACCGAAAGCAGCACCAAGAAGTCCTATCCACCAATCATGATATCTTGCATGAACAGGTAACACTGTAAGTTTTTTTACAAGTGCGGCGTTAAACATCATAGTGCAGCCGATAAGCTTATTCTCCATAAGAATATTTCCAAAACCAAGTTTTGTGGTATCTAAATGATTGCTCTTATGAAAAGAGGATGCTATTGCACCCAGATGCTCATCCGCTATTATTGCATCTGTAAATATCACCAAAGGAAGCTTGCAGGAATATTTTTTCTCAAACCTTTTCATAGCCTTTAGTGTTTTTTCAATTTTATCCGGCATCCAAACATCATCCTGGTCACAGAACATATAATATTGATTTCCTGTGCTTTCCCCCTCTGAGGTCACGTCCTTGTACCCAGCTGCAATATTTACACCTTCTAAGAAATTCAGGGTTACCCCTTTATTAGAGGTATTAACAATATAATGAATACGCTCTGGATCTTCCTCTATCTGACTTCTTACTATTTCAGGTGTATTATCCCTGGAACCGTCATCGAAAATCCAGAGCACCCAATCCTCATAGGTACTCTCTCTGATTGACATGATCTGTTCCTTGATATATTCTTCTCCGTTATATGCTGCCATTATGATATGAACTCTGTCCATAACCAGCTCCTATCTGCGTGCTTTGAAACGCGAACAAAATCAAGGGAGTGAAATACTTTCTTCCACTCTTATCCTCTTTTTTAAGATATCCAATTTTCCACTGGATATCTGTTATTTCTAAATTCGAAAAACATTTTTGTCTTCCACAACTAATGTCTATGGATATGCAAAGCATACGACAAACGGTATGCTTAACGCCTTTATTTATTGTTAAAATAGCTAGGATTCATACTGATTTTTTTTATCAGAGAAAGGGGGAGGTTTTTATAATTCTTACCTGCAAGATATCCTAAATATTTATAGCCACTCTCTGCAATCAGACCCGGAAGCAGATAAAATCTTCCACTTTTAAATAAATGAGCAGAGGTCTTAAGCACCATTTTCTTTCCTTCATTCTCAGATTTAATTCCAGAAAATATTTCAGGAAAATCAGCTTGTGAAACTGCAAGATCAAAGTTTCTTTTAAACTGTTCCTTGCAGGTATAGCTATGGGAATGATATACCTTAGCCTCTGATGTATAAGCAATGGAGTACCCAGCTTTAATAATTCCAGCTGCCATTATCATATCTTCGTTGAAAATAGTTTTCTTCACAAAACCGCCAAGTCCTTCATAGACTTCTCTTCGGTAAGCAGCACAGACATTGGAACAGAAATAAGTCTTAATTCCAAGCTCAGGAAGATCAGTAAGGCTTTTTGTAGAGCTTACTTCAGGATAATTAAACTTTCTCGTATAACTTTCAATAATACCGGCATCTTCTCTGGGGAGCTGTCTGGCATAAGCCGCTGCTATTTTAGTATCCACAAAAGCAGCTTTCATATTGCTTATAAGATGGGTGTCACTTGGAACAGCATCCTGTGTCATAAACATCAGCAGGTCAGCGCTTGATAAAGAAGCTCCATATGCCCTGGTTGCTCCATGATCGAAATCTTTCTTACTTACTTCAATGAACTCTATGCGAAAATTACTGTCCTCCAGTTCCATCGCATAGGTTACATACTCCTGTCCAGGCTCAGTTCTTCTGCTGTCCCTGTCTTTTTCTTCTTCCACGGTCTGCAATAGAATAATTCTGTCAGGCTTGTCCTTTTGTTTTTTCAGACGCTCAATAAGATGTTTAAATTTTATATCAGGTTTATATACCGGAATAATGAGGTCCAGTTTCAAGGCTCCTGCTGCTGCTTCTTCCTCTATCTTAATATCTGTGTTTTCCATATCAGATATATCCTTTCTTTCCTATGCTTAAATCCAACTGTTTGTTGTTTTACTTTTTTCTTATGTAATTGATATATATCATACTCATCATCTGTTTCATTTGTCAAGGAATTACCTGTTTACTTTTATAAATATTATAGAGCGCACAAAAAGAAGCTGTCTGAATTTCTGTGAATCAAACAGCTTCTTCTGTTTATATCAATTTATTTTATTGTAATTCGTTTTTTCCAATTATTATTCTACCGGCTTCGTACCCAAAGTAATATCCAGGGATTTCTCTTCGTATTTACCGTTTACAAGTGATTGCACCTTAAGGGTACCGGTTGTGCCTGCCTTTGAATAACTTAAAGCCTTCTGAAGATCTTCCATGGAGCTAACTGTAACATTGTTAAGACCAACGATAATATCCCCTACCTGTAAACCTGCATTAGCAGCAGCCGAATTATCCTCTATCTCGCTTACATAAACACCTGTCGGCATATTAAAGCTTGCGGCATAATCTCCGGTGTTCTTACCAAGAATTCCAAGATAAGCACTCTGTGTACTGTCAGTAGTATTGTCTACCAATTCATTGATTACAGGAATAGCATCGCTGATAGGAATGGAATAACCAACACTTTCAACACTTTCATCTACGTATTTAACAGAATTGATTCCAATTACTTCGCCTTTAGAATTTAACAAGGCACCTCCGCTGTTTCCTGGATTGATAGCAGCATCTGTCTGTATTAGTTTAAAGGTTATATTATCAACCGTTACTTCCCGATCCACACCACTAATATATCCAACAGTTACAGATTGTCCATAACCTAATGCATTTCCTATTGCTATAGCCATTTCACCAAGTTTTAAGGTAGAAGAATCACCTAAAGTGGCTACTTTAATATTATCAATAGTTCCTTCGGGCAGATCACTTACCTTAACAGAAACCACTGCAAGATCAGAACCTGGTGCTGTTCCTTTAATTGTAGCTGGGGCAGTTTTATCATCATTGAATACAATTTCAACTGAAGTTGCATTCTCTACTACATGATTATTAGTGGCTATTAATATCTCATTATTATTCTGTCCGATAATGATACCGGAACCGCTGCCTTCTTCCTGCTGGTTGTACTGTCTGCCAAAGAAATCGGAAGTAACCTGATCGATGGTGGAATTAATAGCCACTATAGAGGGCATTACATTTTCAACTACAGTAGACACATCACTTGAGGCATTAGAACTTGAAGTACTTGTTTCTATGGTTGTTACCCCATCAGCGCCAGTGCTGTTGTCGGTAGATACAGAACCTTCTTTCACAATGTTATTGCTGCCTGATGTCAATGTATAGTATCCCTGGAAAGCGGCTCCTGCTACAAGCCCAAATACCAAAGCGGAAGCTACTAGTTTTACAAAGCCTTTTCCTCTGCCTTTTTTCTTCTTCACCTTTTTAGGAATATCTTCTGTGAAGACGCCCTGTCCTTCAATGATTTTATTGTCATTCTCATAATTAAATTCGTTAAATTCACTCATATCTCATTCTCCTTTCAATTTCTGCAATCTATTTTATATGTTGTTTTCCTTGTTATGAGTAGAGTTTAACATTAAAATATGTTTTATTTGTGTAGAGAAATTGAAAAAATTATGAACTCCATAAGTTTTTTTACCTTCACTAACACAGGAAAATAGATGATAAGCTATTATTTTTGCATACTGAAAAATCCGATAATATCCACTTATGTAATTGTTCGTTTAATAATTACCTAATATCTTAAGGCTTATAGCCTCTTCATTGATTCCAAAAAGAGCATTTCTAACACCAGGGTCCTTTAGATTACCTTCGAAGTCAACAAAAAAACGATACTCAAAGTTCTTTCCCTCTAAGGGCCTGGACTCAATCTTGGTCATATTCAAGTTGTTGTAAATAAAATGTGAAAGCATATTATAAAGAGTTCCGCTTTCATGAGGTAATTCAAAACAGATGCTGAGTTTTCTTGCGTTCTTTTTGTATTTCTTCTCTTTACCAATTATAATAAAACGGGTGGAATTGTTGCTTTCATGATTTACCTGTTCTTTTAGTATTTTTAACCCATAAACCTCCGCTGTCTGTTTTCCTGCAAGGGCCGCCTGGGTGATATCACCATCAGCTAATACCTTTTTGGCACCGTCAGCGGTGCTGGTACACTCCACAGGTTTAATCTGCGGGTTCGCTGCCAGGAATTTCTGGCACTGCATAAGTCCCTGCGGATGAGAGAACACTTTTGTAATGTCCTTAATCTCTGCTTCTTCTAAGCCCAGTAACGCATGGTCAACCTTTAATATATATTCTCCCATGATAGAATTATCATATTCCACGAGAAGATCATAAATATCTGTAATTCCTCCCGTAGAGGTATTTTCAATAGGCAGCACCCCATAATCGCAGGTTCCATTACTTACTTTCTCCATAACCTCTTTGAAAGTGCCTGCATTTTCTTCTGCCGCATCCGGTCCGAAATATTCTCTGAAGGCCTGTTCCGTATATGAACCTTTTGCTCCGAAGCAAATGACTTTTGTCTTAGGTGTTACGTCTATATCCACAATTTCTGTAAAAGGAATGTCACTGTCCTTCTCACTGATGAGACTATATTGCATTTTTCTGCTCATGGACATTATCTGCGTAAAAAGTTCTTCTACTCCATGCCTGTTAAATTCATTGCCGGCAAGAGCTTTCAGTGCTGTAAGTTTTGCTACTTCCCGCTCCTTGTCATAAACCTTTTTACCTGTCTGAATCTTATACTCCGCCACATCTTTCGTCAGCTGCATGCGGTATTCAAACAAACGTACCATTTCCTTATCCACTCTGTCAATTTCATTTCTGCTATCCTGCAAATCGATCATAGGAACCTCCGTTTATTTATATTTCAATTCTTTCGTATTTAAAACCATAGATAAGCTTAATTAAACAAATGTTTATTAGCCTCTTCTCTAACATCATTTAAAAATGACAAGGACCCAAAGGCTAATATTGCATAATCCTTGGAACTCAATTTATTAGCTGCTGCCTCTGTGATTATAAGCCTGAAAGCATTATGGATGTCACCTGCGTCCTCTGCATTGTAACCAAGCTTTAACGCTTCCTCCTTTAGTTGTTTTGATGGCAGACCTCTCGGTCCTGGCGGAGTTATACAAAATATCTTAATGCTAAGATCGGCTGTATGACGCAGAACTGATTTATAATCCTTATCTTTAAATACTCCCATAATATAATAAAGTACCTTTCCCTGTAAATAGGTCCTTATATTTTTGCCAAGTGCAAGGGCTGCATCAGCGTTGTGTGCGCCGTCCAGTATAATAACAGGTTCTTCCTTAATACACTCAAACCTGCCTGGCCAAGCAGCCTCCTGTAAGCCTTCACGTATGTGATTTATATTTACAAAATAACCATTACCGTTTAGGGCTTCTATTGCTAAAATTGCAGTCACTGCGTTATATACCTGATTCATTCCAAGTAGTTTTATAGTAAGCCCCTTTTTATCTTTATAATCAAATTCAGTACCCGCCATATCCATTCTGCGAATATTGATTGCAGAAAAGTCAGCTATGGTTAGATTGGTCTTTTGGGACTGAGTAACCTTTTTAATTACCTCTTCTGCTTCAGGTTCCTGCTCGTAAGATACAACTGGAATTTCTGGTTTAATAATACCGGCTTTATGTCCGGCAATCTCACCTAAGCTATTCCCCAGATACTCCATATGATCCATACTGATAGAGGTAAGAACAGCACATTTTGCAGTAGGTATTATATTCGTTGCATCGAGGCTTCCGCCCATCCCCGTTTCCAGTACCGTGATATCACATTTCTTCCTGCGAAAATATAAAAATGCTAAGGCAGTCTCTACTTCAAAAGAAGTAGGATGATCTATTCCCACCTTTACCATCCTATTGCATGCCTCCTGAATCTGTTCCATACAGAAAGTATAATCCTCTTTTTGAATAGAGGTTGTCTGAACTAACGTTGCTGTCTTCGGTTTAATAGAGGTTGCTTGAACTTTCGTTCCTAACTCCTCTTGATTTTGCTCCTCCGGGGAGAAGCAGGTCGTAGGAGTATTCTTAGAATTCTGATAAACAGTAAGTATTTGTATAATTTCTTCATAGGCGAATACTGCCGGAGAAGAAAAACGTCCGGTTAAATACCCTGCTCTTGCCAGAATCGTTGCTATATAGGTGCTTACTGAACCTTTGCCATTGGTGCCGGCAACATGAACAAAAGCCATGTCTTTTTCAGGTGAACCAAGTTCCTTAAGAAGCTGACCAATTACCGTAAGACCAGGCTTACTTCCTATTTTCTTTGTACTTTCCAAAAACTCCAACGCACCATCATAGTTCATTTACTTATCCTCACATACCTGGAATATATAGAATTTTAAGTAATAGGATTCATCAGCAGCCCAAAGTATCGGATGATCGGGAGCCTGGGTACGATATTCAACCTGACGCAGTCGCTTTCTGGCACTCTTAGCAGCTTGTCCGATAGTCTCAGCAAAGAGATCAGGTGTCATGAAATGAGAACAGGAACAGGTAGCCAGATATCCTCCATCCTTAATAAGCTTTAAGGCACGAAGATTAATCTCCCTATATCCTTTAACCGCATTCTTTACAGAGTTTCTGGACTTCGTAAATGCAGGAGGATCAAGGATTACTACATCAAACTGTTTTCCCTCCTGCTCAAGTCTTGGAAGCAGTTCAAAAACATCTTCACAAACAAAGTGTACTTTGTCACTCAACCCGTTAAGTACTGCGTTCTCTTCTGCCTGGCTGACACCCAGAGCAGAAGCATCGACTCCGGTAACACTGGCTGCTCCTGCAAGACCTGCATTTAATGCAAAAGATCCTGTATGAGTAAAGCAGTCTAATACCTCTGCCCCTACGCACAGCTTCTTGATTGCTTCTCTGTTATATTTCTGATCCAGAAAAAATCCAGTCTTCTGTCCTTCTGCCACATCCACCAAATATTTAACACCATTCTCAACAATTTCAACCTTGGTATCAAATGCCTCTCCAATAAAGCCTTTTACTCTTTCCATTCCTTCATTGTCACGAACTTTAGCGTCACTTCTTTCATAAATTCCTCTTATCTCTACGCCATCTGCTTTTAAAACCGCAGTTAACTCTTCCAAAATATCTGATTTTAATCTGTCAATTCCTAATGCGAGGGATTGTACCACCAGAATGTCAGAGAACTTATCAATTACAATTCCCGGCAGAAAATCTGATTCACCGAATATCAGGCGGCAGCTGCTTGTGTCCACTACTTTTTTTCGGTATTCCCAGGCTGCTGTAACACGCATTTTGATAAAGTCCCTATTGATTTCCTCACCCTTTACTCTGGATAAAATACGAACTGTTATCTTAGATTTCCTATTTATAAATCCACAACCCATGTAATATCCGTCAAAGTCATGTACATGTACCAGTTCTCCGTCGGTAAACTCACCATCTATAGTATTTATCTCATTATCAAAAACCCACATTCCGCCGGCTTTTAAAGTTCTTCCTTCGCCCTTTTTCAAGGTTACAATTGCCTTTTCCATGTATTGTATTTCTCCTGTCTTTTGCTTTTGTCAACAATTATAACATAGTAATGTAGAATGTCAAAGTGTCTGTGTTGGAAAGTGCTTTGGTGGTGGGTTCGCATATTACTTGGGTAAGTTGGAGGTTGTGGCAGTGTACGATGATTTGAAGAACTGTTTATCCATTTTGTTCTTCGTGAACCCTTATTCCACAAAAGTGCCAGCAGCTGTTCCTTAGCGGATATAACAGTGCCAAACTCGCTGGAAGCTTAATGAAGACAGTAGGTTATTCAGCTCAAACATGGCATTGTTATACCCAGTCACAGTTGCTGGAACTTAAGTGTCATAAGAAACCACTCAAGACAAAATTCCTAAACAGTTCTTCAAATCATCTGGGTTACTGCGAGTATTTCTATTCTTTTTATATTTTCTCTTTTCTTTCTTTTTATATTTTCTTCATATATTTTTATTCTTCTTATATTTTTTCTTATTTTTTCCTTTTTTCTATACTTGTATTTTTTTAAATTCTATAATGTACCCAGTGATACATTATTTAGAGGATACCTGTCTTTCAGACATACTTACTAAATAGATTTTAATTTTGGACACTGTTCTTTCTATATTTATATTTTTAAGTTTAAGTTTAATCAGCTTTTTACTTTAAGCTTTTGACTTTTTGAATGATTTAATATTATGATTTATATCTCTAAATCTATCAATATATGTAGTTGTATGATATAATGATTCAAGCATCAAAAACCCTGTTTCCATGCGATTTCAGGTAAATTAGAACAAAGCAGAAAGAACGAATGCGCCTATGGAAAGGTATTATAATTCCTTTTCTGGATATTTTGTGCTATATTATTAAGCCGATTGTTTGAGCGTACCGAGTTATCTGTTTTCTAATATGTCTAGCACTAAACATCCAGAGAATTAGGACTTCTTATACCTTGAAATTGAAGCATGCGTTTTTATGTTTTGTGTAATTTACCGTCCCCATGTGAAAACCTGACTTTATGAATAACTTGGAGGTTCTACATTATGCTCAAAGGTATAATTTTTGATATGGATGGTGTTATAATTGACAGCGAGCCTTCTCATGCACTGGCAGCATTGGATGCTTTGAAGACTCTTAATGTTTCTACAACTCTTGATTATCCTTATAGTTTTATTGGCTCTACCACTGAACATATGTTGAAAACTATGATTAAGGACTTTAAATTAGATATTTCTGTTGATAATCTGCATATGTGTTATAAGGACTGTTTAGCTGCTCGGATTAAAGCAGAAGGTTATGTTCCTGTTCCTTTTGTTCAGCAGCTTATTAAACATTTGCATCAGGAAGGATTTATATTGGCTATTGCCTCCTCTTCTACCCCGGAGGAAATACAGGCTGTCACAAAAGCTCTTGATATCTATCCTTATTTTACGAAGCTTGTTAGTGGTGCTACTGTCGCTAATCCGAAACCTGCACCCGATGTTTTTCTTAAAACTGTTAATGAACTGGGGTTGGAGTTAGATGAGTGTATTATTATTGAGGATTCTTTCAATGGTGTTAAGGCAGCTTGCGCCGCTGGAATCCCAGTTGTTGGTTATGTTAATCCTAATTCCGGTAATCAAGATCTAAGTAAAGCTGAAATTCTAATAGAAGGTTTTGAGGAAATTGATTCTTCATTTCTTAATAGGTGCTATCAACGATATCACAATATGCCAATTACTATTACAGCTAGTAGCAGACTTCAGATTAAGGAAATACCTCTTGAAGATGTCCCCCTATTATTAGATATTTACCGTAATCCTTCTGTTAATGCATTTTTGCCTGAAATACAGGCAGTAGCTCTTAATAGTCTTGAAGACGCTGTAGAAAAACATAAAGCTTATATAGATTCCATTTATCATTTTTATGGTTTTGGATTATGGGGCGTCTATTTAAAGGATTTAGGTTGTTTAATAGGACAATGTGGTTTTGAACAGCATACGCTTGATGGAGAGGATATCATTGAACTCGGGATTTTATTAGATAGTAATTATCATGGCAATGGTTATGGAATGGAAGCAGTTAACGCAGTAATTAATTATGCAAGTAGCAACCTGGACATCAAGCTAATAAGTGCTTTAATCAGTCCACTTAATAAGGCTTCAATTTCTCTATTTTCAAAAGCCGGATTCCAGTATGTAAAAACTACAATGAAAGATAAAAAAGAATATTACTTGTACACCTTGGTCAAATAAATAGGTATACTCTTAAAGCTTTATAAGACCTGTTAACTTTTAGGTCGTTTGTGTTATGTTTAATTTCCTGTTTAAAAACTCTAAAATAAATTTTGGGGGGTGGCAATATGAATTTGAATGAATATTTACTAAATCCATGCGGCAGTTTATCAATCCCTTTCTGGAAAATGCAAAGAATAAATACACCAAAGAACGTAAAAATTGTTCATGATCGCTCTTTTTCAAGTGTGTTACTAAATAATTATAATGATACATGTTATTTCCGTCTTAAACACGACTTAGTTAATATAAATAGTCCAGAAATAATTACCGGTTATACCATCAAAACTCTAACAGAAAATCATTATTCTGAACTAGTAGACTTAATTAACATCTCTTATATAAGTAGCGGAATAAAAATAAATCTAAATTAGATAATCAAACCAGAAACTGTCTATCGTAAGTGTGGTTTTACCGGCAATGACATTTGGCATATTTTGATTAAAAAATAGTTACATAAAAATGGAACTGCTTTAGCACAGTTCCATTAATATAAAAATTAAATCCTAAAGTTTAATGCATCTCTCAACTGTTATCTCGTTGTACCGTTTGTTCCATTTTTGGTACCGTTTGTTGTTCCATTTTTAGTTCCATTTGTTGTACCGTTTGTAGCGTTGTTGTTTAGTGCATCTCCAACATTATCAACTGCATTATTTACATCATTTCCTATGGTATTACCTGTACCATTAGTAGTTCCATTGGTTGTTCCACCAGTTGTTCCATTGGTTGTTCCACCAGTTGTTCCATTGGTCGTTCCACCAGTTGTTCCATTGGTCATTCCACCAGTTGTACCGTTAGTTGTTCCGTTGGTTGTACCGTTATTATAATCAGTAGTTGTGTCATTAGTGCCATTACCGGTGTCATTGTAATCTGTGCTACCCTTTTTATTTCCGCCGGTTGCAGAATTATTATTATCGTCAGTAGTAGCGCAGCCGGTAAAGGTTAATAATGTGAGACAGCATATTGAAAATAATAGGCATAAACTTTTCTTCATGATACTCCTCCTATAAAATGATTTAATTTTACGGATTTAGTATCTCACATACCTTTGAAATTATTCCTTTACAGATTAATGAAACTCTGTCATATTACTCCTAAAACGAATAGGAAGATTATTTCTTTGTAAATTTTTATTTTCACGCTCTTTGATTGATATTGTTTGAAAGAAAGCTTTCCACATAGTATCAATACTTTCTTCTCTTTCAGAAATATTTTTTATCTTTTCAACATCTAACATGGAACCATCGGTATAAAACCAGGCTCTGTTTTCTCCATGTACTATAGCTGTATTTCTATTTTCATCGTATATAATAAAGTTTTCCTGACTTAATCTATCACTAAAATGAGGTGCTAATATGCGTATAACATCATTTTTAGGAGCTATTTTAGCTACCAGTATCTCTTGTTCTATTTCTTGAAATCGTAGAAAACCTTTTAAATGATGTGCTTCATTGGATACATTGCGAGTCAGTTCAAAAATCCTCATAACATATTTATTATGAAGCTGATCTACTATCCCTTTTCCAACAGAAAAACCCACTATTAAGAATCGGTATATATCATCTCCTCTGGACTGTTCACAGGAACAGGCTGCAGTACAGATCAGATCATAGACTTCTGATGATATTTTTTCATATATCGCTTTTATGACCTTTAATATTTTTTCTTCTGAATTTTTTACATCTATATATTCTGTAAACAGTTCCATGTTCCCTTGATTATCACCTGAGAGTACACGAATTTCATTATTTGCATGTCCGTTTCTGCTACTCCAGGCTTCATAGACGGCTGTTAATATGCCTTCTAAGCTATCTTCACACTGATATACTTTCTTTTCACTCATACTTACACACATTTATATCGCCGTTTAACCAGAGATACCGCCACAAAAAAAGAGGAGAAGCTTCATGTGGCAACCTTTCAAGATTATATTTTCTTTCACTCTCACAATGTTGGTATTTCATTCTAATCTGTCAGTTTATAGAAACTCTCTGTTTCTTAATTCATTTTTGGCTTCCATTAGCACACCTCAGCACGCGAGCAAACTTAGGATGTTAAAATGCTTTTCATTACAGAAATGAGTAATTAATCGTCTCATATCATCCTAACCTGGAAAGAAAATTATCTTGTGGCATGCTTCGAAAGTCAGCATTGGCAATAGTGAAATCTGCATTATCAAATAAAGATAATTGTTTATATGCGGACCCTGCTTCTATTCCTATGGGAAGTTTTTCTTTTACCTGTAAGAGCATATTTGTTATATAATTCTCTTCTATCTTAACTGGATACATCATCCTGCCGCTGCAGGTTAAAAAATATAACGCACGTTTTAAAACTACCCCTATTTTTTTAAGGTCTTCAAAGGTCAGATTAGCTGATTTTCTTGCCTTTACTATTCTCTGGGCAGACTTAACACCAATTCCCGGAACCCTTAATAGAGTGTAATAATCTGCTTTATTCACTTCAATAGGAAACTGTTCCAGATGTCCCAAGGCCCAATTGCATTTAGGATCCATTAGCGTATTGAAATTAGGCCTGTTCTCAGAGAGCAGTTCAGATGCCTGAAATCCATAAAAACGAAGCAGCCAGTCAGCCTGATACAAGCGGTGTTCTCTTAACAGCGGCGGTCCCTGATTGAGTGAGGGTAGGTTGCTGTCATCATTAATACTGATATAGGCAGAGTAAAATACTCTTTTCAAATCAAACTTTTGATATAGAGCTTCTGCTACAGAAATTATCTGATAATCACTTTCAGGTGTTGCCCCAATTATCATCTGCGTGCTTTGGCCTGCCGGAACAAACCCTCTATTGACAGACGGTGGTTTTATCAGACCAAAAGAAGCTTTATTATCTACAGACATAATATCTCTGATATCAGGCAAGATAATATCTGAGGCTGCTTGGGACTTTGCTGCTGTAGAAAGATATCTCCCGTTATCATACCCTTCCTCTTCTGTAAATGGTATTCTGTTAAATACCGGCCGTCCCTTATTCTCAATTCTGCCTATTTGGATCTGTTTCATTGGTTTTAATATATTCTTACGGGTCTTATTAGGCGCAAGCATTTTAAGGCTATCCGCTGTAGGAAGTTCCAGATTAACGCTCATTCTATCTGCATACCAGCCGGTCATCTCAACAATAACCGGATCTGCACCCGGCACTGCTTTACAATGGATATAACCATTAAAATGATGTTCCTCCCGAAGCATTCTCAAGGTTTTTAGCATCTGTTCCATGGTATAATTGGGGCTCTTCAACACCCCTGAACTTAAGAAGAGTCCCTCAATGTAATTTCTACGATAAAATTCTATCGTTAGATTGCATATTTCCTCAGGTGTAAAGGTTGCACGCAATACATCATTGGAAGATCTGTTCATACAATATTTGCAATCAAAGACACACTCATTCGTAAGTAGTATTTTCAGAAGCGATATACATCGGCCATCTGCTGAAAAGGTATGACAAATACCACAGGCAACTGAGTTTCCAATTCCTGTGCCGCTTCCATTTCTGTCCACTCCGCTGGAAGTACAAGCCACATCATATTTTGCTGCATCAGAAAGTATCTCAAGCTTCTTCTGCACTGTCATATTTTCCTGTATTACGATACTCATGGCTACCTCCACAAACATTTGTTTGTATTAGTTTAACATATACCGAATTGTTTTTCAAGAGTTTCACGAACAAATGTTCACGCGCTTATTCTCTCTCACTTTTATTTTTATTAATAACCAGGGCTACCGAGAAATATGCTGCAGCAAGTAAAACATTCATACCTAGCATGGTTACAATACCTTTTACACCTTTCCAGTCAAGCACCAAAAGGTCATTAACTGTATAGTTGACTTTGATTAACCAGTAAACAGGTGTAAATTCTGCTGAAAAAGCTGTCATATCCTTCATATCGGTTATACCTAAACCAAAATCACCATTTAACAACGCAATGAAAACAGCGAGCAGAATTATCAAAATCACATTGACTTCATATCTGAATGCCAGAGCAGTAATAATATAGCATATACCCAGGATACAAAGAGAATAGAGCAGAAAACTTATAAAATATACTGCCAGATTCCATTCCAATATTATATCTGGTTTAATCAGGAACATAATTAAGCATAAGATGAGATTACATGCCACTACAAATAAAATATTGTCCTTTAACAATTTGAGATTATTATTAAGTGATGAAAACGGCGCTATATCGTGTCTTTTTCTGACACCCGGTTCACCGTAATAACTGCTGATTCTTCCGATTACAAAAAACATTACAAAAATAAGCAAATAAGCAGCAACTTTTATATACCTGTTGAGAAAAAGATTATTCTGATACCGAAGATCCTCTTTTTCTAATATTACAGTCGTTTCACTACTCAAAGCGCTATCCAATTCCTGTACCAAATCTGCAGGTGATATATTCTGATTTTCTGATAATATGGTTGTAGCAGCTGTTAGATAACCATTTAATATATTTTTTAGAGGCAGATACTCAATAGTACTGGTTCCTGCAATATTTACAGCCGGATTTCTGCCCTCCATAAAATGCTTCTGATAATCCTCCGGTATATCTACCACATAGTCATATTGTATTGATGAAAGGTAATCCAGATAAGATATATCCGAGTTAGAAATAACAAGCTCTGAATATCTGCTTAAATACCCTTATACCGGCTGAATTTCTGCCGCTGGTATTGTTATACTCTCTATACAGTATAAATACTACAAAAAGAATCAGTAAAAGAACAGGTATCAATATGGATTTTCTCAAAAGCTTTACATATACCTTTGACACAGCAGTTATTTCCTTTCTGATTTCTTTAGTTTTTATATCTTCTGAATCTGATAAAAAGCCAGACTCCAACTGACAGTATATAAACTGACAGTAATACAGCATCCTGTATAAACAAGTATACTCCATTACGCGATACCAATGAATACAGCATTTCTGTAATTAGTGCAGGCGGATTAATGAGTTTTAAATAAGGAAGCCTCTGACTGATAAGGAAACGGATGGCAGCTGGTATGCTGAAAGCACCCATGAGCATGAATAAAAGCAAGAGGTTAAGCAGGACATCTTTTACTTTTAAGTTTACAATCCTTATGGTTCCAACCAAGGCTCCGGTAAGAATACCCGCCAGCGAACCCATTGCAACAACAGCCATAAATAACTCAAGCTTTATATTAAATGGGTTACTCCAGGTTTGAATAATAAAAAAGGAAAACGCCATTATACAGACAGTATGCAATATAAATGCAGCTGCCAGATGTATAAGAAGCAATCTTCCGCTGGAAAAAGGACTTAACCGCAGTCTCTTGCCGATATGGGAAACGTCAGCCAAAAGCTCCTTTATTTCAGCGAATCCCCATCTGGCTCCAATAATACAAAAAATTGCTGTGATATAAAGGAATGACAGGTACCTATAATCCTGTACCATTACAGTACCGGTTAAATCATTGACATAGTCTGTATTTAGATTCTTTTCATTATTATCCTTTTTATCAGTCTGTTGATTTTCTTCTTGGCTAAAGCTGTTTCTAAAGCCTTCTGATTGCAAGGCACTATCAAGATACCCCTTTATAGCTGCCTGCTTTCTCCCCTTCTCATTAACATGGAGCTCTAACACTTTGTCCAAAACCAGATAACCGTCTATTTGCTTCTGTTGTAATAGAATATCAAGCTTGTCCCTCTCTCCATATGTGATATGAAAGGTAACACTGTTTTTTAGAAAATCCGGAATCGGTTCATCATAAGGTGTTACTATACCTATTGTTATTATCTCTCTGCTACTTTCCTCCGGTATGGATGAGAAAGTCAGATTAACTATTCCCATTAAAAGCAGCGGTAATAAACACGAGAAGAAGGGTATTCTCTTCCGTCTGCACAATAATATAATTCTGGATCTGAAAAGTTCCAGATACCTGAAAACATCCATGATTACCTCTTATTCCTGCACTTTCCTGAGGAGCAAAGCATAATTATTGCACTTTGCTGTATACTCATCTGCCGTGCATTGGACTTTTGTATACTTAATCTTTTAATTCCTTACCGGTTATCTCTAGATATACATCGTTTAGGGTAGGGATTTCAGTATATATCCTGCCAAAGGGAATCTTCTCTGCCTGCAGAAAATCCAATAATGCTATAAGATTATTTCTGCCTTTCTTTGCCTTCACGGTTAAAAATTGCTTATCATAACCAGCATCTGATACATTTGGCAGCTTTTGAATACTCCTAAGCTGTTCCTCTTCCAGGGAATACGCTTCAACTGTTATTTTTTCACCTAAAGAAATCATATCTTTTAATTCTTCTTTTGTACCGTGTGCTATTGCCCTGCCTTTGTCCAGCATGGTAATATCTGTACAGATCTGTTCAACCTCTTCCATATCCTGTGAGATATAAATTATCGTTGTACCCTTCCGATTAAGTTCTAGGATAGAATCCATTATTTTCTTCCTGCTGTGGGGATCACTGCCTTCTAAAGGTTCATCCAGTATAAGAAGCTTAGGCTTATGAACGATCCCGCAGGCAAAATTCAAGCGTTTGAGCAGACCAGGACTGAGCTTCTTCGGATAAAGCTTTATAAAATCCGCCAATCCAAGGAATTCAATGGTTTCTCTGGTCAGTTCTTTTACTTTTTGCCTGTCCCCGGAATACAGTCCACAAAAATATTCTATATTTTCAGCCAGAGTGAGCTCCGCAAATATTGCTGCTTCTTCCAGCACAACACCGATGTTGCTTTTAATATCATATGCATCCTTTTCAAGGCCTTTTCCCCATATGAGGATGGAGCCTTTATCATATTTCTTAAAACCCAGCAGGCAATCTACCAGGGTTGTCTTGCCGCAGCCAGCCGGACCAAGAATTCCATGTATCTGACCTTCCTCCACAAACAAATTAAGATAATCCAAGGCTATAACCCTGTCATATCTTTTCACCAGATTCTTTACTTCTATCACCATAAAACACCTGCGTCCATTCTTTTTCTTTTCCTCATTATACGTTAATCAATTGGCCGGTGCAATATGAATTGCTTTTTATTTCTCCTTTTGTTATTATATAGAAAACCAGCTTAGATAATGAGAACGTTATACTTGATGAAACTGCTAAAGGAGAAGACCGACATGCCATACCTTTATGACAAAGTAATATTGGCTATAACCTGCCTGTTTTTATATCTGGCATGTTTTCCTTCTGCCTACTCACCGGCTCATGTGATAATCTTTGTCATACTGGCCTCTATAAGCACCTATACAGATAATCAACGCATTAAGCTGGCTTTATTTTTGCTGGCTTTGGGACTTTGTCAGTACTGGCCGCCCAGCCTGTTATTAATGCCTGTCATTTATTATGAAATAATATATGGGATATATAGCAGTCTCATCATATTTCTGCTGATACCATTGATTACAAATTTTCAGAACTATAATATGAAAGGTCTTGCGTTTCTTTTGCTTTTATTTACACTGGCCACCTTTTTGAAACACAAGACACAAAAATACTGTCTTATGAAGGCAGATTATAACGATCAGCGAGATACCTCAAAGGAATTGGCACTTTTACAGGAAGAAAGAAATCAGAGTCTTTTAGAGAATCAGGATTACGAGGTAAATATGGCTACCTTAAATGAAAGGAACCGTATTTCGAAAGAGATTCATGATAATGTTGGTCATATACTCTCACGAGCACTTCTTCAGATTGGTGCCCTACTGCTAATAACAAAGGATGAAACACAAAAAGAAGGTCTCTCTGCCTTAAAGACCTCACTCTCCCAGGGAATGGACAGTATACGCTTAAGTATTCATAATATGTATGACGAATCTATAGATTTATATGCATCAATAGAAACTTTGTTAAAGGATTTCACTTTCTGTACTGTTGATTTCGATTACGATATACGAAATAATCCTGATATTAAGTTAAAGTATGCCTTTATTGCAATTATCAAAGAATCCTTGTCTAATATTATTAAACATTCTAATGCTACAAAAGTACAGATCAGTTTAAGAGAACATCCTGCCATTTATCAACTTATAATATCGGATAACGGGCAGATAGACGAGGATAAACGCCATCGATTTAAGGCATATGAAAAATCACCCAATTATTATGATGGTATGGGTCTGCAAAATATTACTGACAGAGTAAAAGGCTTCCAGGGTAATATGAATGTAACCGTTGAAAATGGTTTTAAGATATTTATCAGTATTCCAAAGCAATAATTAAAAACTACATTTTCAATGTGGTATCAATGATATAAAAAGAAATGAGGTATTTATTAAATGAAAGTCTTGATAATCGACGACGACAAACTTGTCTGCTCATCCTTAAAAATCATATTATCCTCTGACAGCAATATTACGGTCTGTGGAAACGGATTCAACGGGGCGGAGGCTATAAAGCTGTATCAGGAGACAAATCCGGACATTCTGCTTATGGATATCCGAATGGAACCCATGTCTGGTCTTGAGGCTGGTGAAAAAATACTTGCAGACTACCCCGAAGCTAAAATATTATACCTCACTACTTTTCTTGATGATGATTATATTATAAAAGCATTGAATATAGGAGCCAAAGGCTATATGCTAAAACAGGATTTTGAAAGCATACTTCCTTCACTCCATGCAGTTTACAAAGGTCAGAACGTATATGGAAATGAAATTATAACGAAACTGCCCGAATTATTGCAGCAGTCAAATAGCAAAACTAATTATGTGAATTATGGAATAACAGACAAAGAATATGAAATTATCTGCAAAATAGCTGACGGGCTTTCAAATAAAGAAATAGCAGAATTATTATATTTAAGCGAAGGGACTGTCAGAAACTATATCAGTCTGATTCTCGAGAAGCTTTCATTAAGGGATCGTACCCAGATAGCTATATTTTATTACAAGAACAACTAGGGTATTTATGTAAACTGCTTTTACCAGGTTGATCATCTCAATTTATGGGTTAATTTTACAGACATAGAATTTTTGTTTGATTGGGTAATGGTAGCTGCTGAACCAGATTCACAAACACAGAATACCGAAAGCTGGCTGTTGGGATGTAAACGATTTATATGTTCTTTTCAGACATGGCTGAATTTAATTCAATACAGTGCTATAATATATTAAATATTATCATTATGAATATTACGGTGCGGTGAAACCGCTGTTCCGGTAAGGTGGAAACCGCCTGTCCTGAACAGGGAAACCGCAGATGTTTTTTTATGTTATATGCGAGTTTACTCGCATAAGGACTGATCTAGTCCATATACCTCTCTCATAGATCTGTAGTTTCCTGGAGATCGGTGGGAATGATGTTAATCTTATAGGCATCATGTTTGATCCTATCTAGGATTGCTTCTGCCAGAGGACTTTCTTCTCCTCCAAGCTGATCAAACCAACCACTCTGTTCATACTGTGAGCAGAAGATGGTAGATGATTTACGGCGGCGTCTGTGAAGCAGTTCAAGGATATCATGTTGTTCCGATTCTGTTGGTTTCAACAGTAGCCATTCATCTATGATGAGAAGCACTAGATTTGCATACCTTGCCTGGATTTTTTTATAAGTCCCATCATTCCGCGACATCTCCAACTCAAGGAGCAGATCCGGAAGTCGGACATATCTGGTCTTATATCGCTGCTTGCAGGCTTCCATGCCGAAAGCACAAGCCAGATAAGTCTTACCACTGCCTGTAGCACCTGTAATAAATAGATTACGGTGTTCAGTGATATATTCGCAGCTGGCCAGTCGCCTGATGAGCTCCCGGTTCAGCTTGCGCCCTGAAGAATAGTTGATATCCTCAATATAAGCTTCGGGCTGGTCGAGGCCGGCATTTCAGATCAGTTTTTTCAGACTGTTTCCTTTACGGTTGCTATATTCGATATCCACCAGCATGGCAAAACGATCCTCGAAGGATATTTCCTTCATTTTCGCATCACCCATCTGGTTACGGAAAGCATCTGACATGGCTGTCAGCCGCATTTCAATTAATTTATCAATCGTACTCTGGTTTGTCATGGTCCTTACCTCCTGTAATAATCTGCGCCTCTTGTGAGGGCATGTTTATTCTGTGCAGAATCTGATGTATGAGAAACATCATTTTCTTGTATGATCTTGTCTTGTCCAGCTGCAAGGATGTTTTTAATGCTCTTGTAGCTTGGTGTGGCTGTATAGCTGAGAACCCGTTTACAGGCCTTTTCCAGCCGGTCGACAGAATGTCTGCCAGTTTCAGAAGTCCCATACAACTTCTGTAGGACTGTTGCTCCACTCGTTGGGAGCTAAGGATTACATGAACCACAGTGCACGTATTGGTACCAATTCGCTCTGCTCACTTACGGAAGCGATCGCCATTTCATTCCAGATATTCCTGATGTCCTTTTGGCATGTGCTCCGTAATTGTACTGTATTGCCCCTTGCGGCCATAGAGACGCCGATGGGAGGCAATGCGGTTGTGATTGTAAAAAACTTCGATCGTTTTATCTGTAACCCGGACATCAACCTTGCGTTTAATGTATTCATATGGAACCGAGTATAGCATTCCATCGCAGGATATGTGATAATTAAATTGAACGGTGGCTTGTTTCCAATCCGCCAGTTCATACGGGGTTGCAGGTAAATGTACCAGCAATGGCAGTTCTTCGTCGCAGAAGAGTTCATACCGGCTGCCCTCCTTCTTTTGGAATGGCCGATGGCTGAATGCTTCCAACTTTTCTCGAATGGCACAGTTTAATTCCGGCAAGGAGAAGAACTGTTCATCGCGTAATGCTGCAGTAATCCAAGTAGAGATATTCCCTACGGATCCTTCAGCATTCGGTTTATCTTTGGGTGCCTGAGTAATCTTGTGTAGTTTGAGCCACCTGTCCGGTCTCTGAGAGCCACCATTCCTTTTTATGGTGAGCCATCATTCCGGCACAGAGAGCCATTACAATAAATAACCTTTATAATGTATTCATGCATCTGTTATAGATGTAAATACATTTAAAGGAGGTCGTTTTTATGACCAAATATCGTGAAATTCTTAGACTTAAAAGTCTAAACTTCAGCGAGCGGAACATTGCATTAAGTTGTAGCTGTTCCCGAAACACAGTGTCTAAAGTTGTTAAACGCGCCAATGAATTGGATATCTCATGGCCCGTTGAAGTTCGCATGACAGACTCTGTCCTTGAGGAAACTCTGTTTCCTCAAACCAAGGCTAATACCGTCAAACGTATGCCTGATTTTTCTTACTTCCGTAAAGAACTACTTAAAAACGGTGTAAGTAAAAAACTGCTTTGGACAGAATACATGGAGGATTGCCGTTTAAACAACGAGGAACCACTTATGTATTCCCAGTTCTGCAACTATATCCAACAGGATGAGCAGAAACGCCGTGCGACCATGCATATCAGCCGAAAACCTGGTGAACAGGTTGAAGTTGATTGGGCAGGTGATCCAGCACATATCATTGATCCTGATACTGGTGAAATCACAAATGCCTTTATCTTCGTCGGTGTAATGACTTACAGTCAATATGCCTATGTTGAAGCATTTATCAATGAGAAACAACAGGCTTGGATTACTGCTCACGTACACATGTATGAGTACTTTGGAGGTGTAGCTAAAATCTTAGTTCCTGATAATTGCAAGACGGCCGTGGTGCATAATGGTGGATGGTATAACCAGCAAATCAATACGGTTTATCATGAGATGGCTGAGCATTATGGAACTGCCATCATCCCTGCTCGTGTAAGGGCTCCAAAAGATAAACCAAACGCAGAAGGTAGTGTAGGAAATATATCCACCTGGATTACTGCAGCTCTGCGAAATGAACAGTTCTTTTCTTTAGGAGAATTAAATCGTGCAATTCAAGAAAAGTTGAAGGCCTTCAATGCAAATCTTTTTCAAAAGAAAGAGGGCAGCCGGTTTAGTCTCTTCCACGACGAAGAACTGCCATTACTGGCACTACTACCTGCTACCCCATACGAACTGGCGGAATGGAAACAAGCCACCGTTCAGTTTAATTATCACATATCTTTAGACGGAATGCTATACTCAATTCCTTA
>JAQSXJ010000149.1 GCA_029256725.1 Anaerocolumna sp.
TGCCTGGATTAGAAGTGCAAAACCCTTGAATATAAATGAGTTATTAACTTTAAATCAAACTACATATATAGTAGATGAAAAAGAAAATATTATTGATAAGCTGCATGCAAATGAAAATAGAACAATCGTTACCCTAGATCAAATTCCTAAACAGCTGCAAGAAGCTTTTATCGCTATAGAAGATAAAAGATTTTACAGCCATTTTGGAGTAGATATTTACAGAGTTTTTGGTGCTGCTAGGGTCAATATAAAAACAGGTAAATATTCTCAAGGCTTCAGTTCTATCACGCAACAGCTTATTAAGAAAGTTTATTTGACTGATGAAAAGGCATTAAAAAGAAAAGTAGTAGAAATGTATTATGCCATATTATTAGAAAGAAGTTTTACAAAGGATCAGATTTTAGAATCATACCTAAATACAATACCCTTAGGTCATAATATGGCTGGAGTAAAGGAAGCTGCATTGTATTATTATGGTAAGGATTTGGATCAACTTACTTTAGCTGAAAATGCAATGTTGGCAGGTATTACTAACAATCCTTCACTATACTCTCCCTACAGGCATTTTGATAATGCTACAAAGCGTAAGGAATTGATTTTAGGTGAAATGCTTAAGCAAGACAGAATTAGTAAAGATCAATATGAGCAAGCTATGAGTGAAGAAATAAAGCTTTCGAAAGTAGAAACTGAAGTAGTAACCTCTTATTTCGCCGATATGGTTATTCATGATGTCCTAGAGGCAATCGAAAATGAACTGGGCTATACAGAGGAAGAAGCGCAGCTTAAGCTTTTTAATGGTGGTCTGAAAATAGTTGCAACAATAGACACAGATATACAAAATAAACTTGAAGCTTCCTTTAAAAAAGAAACTG
Source organism: Anaerocolumna sp. (assembly GCA_029256725.1). Classification (GTDB taxonomy): domain Bacteria; phylum Bacillota; class Clostridia; order Lachnospirales; family Lachnospiraceae; genus Anaerocolumna. The sequence goes on from JAQSXJ010000149.1 coordinate 873, forward strand.
TGTTTCCTAAAAGCAAAGAGGATGCCAATGGTAATTTACAGCCTGAAGCTGCAGCTATTGTTATAGATCATACAACTGGTCAGGTAAAAGCTGTAATGGGCGGACGAAGCGAAAAGGTCAGAAGAGGTTTGAATAGAGCCACTCAATCTTTGAGACAGCCAGGTTCAACCATTAAGCCTTTAGCGGTATATGCTCCAGCTTTAGACAATGGTTATACCATAGCTACCGTAGTTGATGACGCTCCTGTTACTTATGGTAATTATTCACCTCAAAACTATGGAGGTACCTTTAAGGGCCTAGTAACAGTTAGAGAAGCAATACAACATTCCTTGAATGTTGTTGCGGTAAAAATTGTTCAGGACATTGGTCCTGCACGCTCAATGGATTATCTGAAAAAATTCGGAATAACTACCCTATTAGAAACCAAAGATAAAAATGGTAATTTAGATATGGGTTTAGGCTCATTAGCTCTTGGTGGTGTAACAAAGGGCATAAAACCAATTGAAATGGCTGCTGCTTATAGCGTATTTCCAAATAAAGGTGTTTATAATAAGCCAATTAGCTTTACCAAAATATACGATAAAGATGGAAATTTAATTTTTGAAAATAAAGCTGCTAAAGAAAGAGTTGTGAGTGAACAGGTTGCATATCTGATGGTAGATATCATGCAAGGTGTTGTAAATGGTGGAACTGGTGGACGTGCTGCTTTGTCCAACATGCCAGTAGGTGGTAAAACAGGAACCACTACAGATAATCTTGATGCATGGTTTGTTGGATACACTCCTTACTATACTACTGCAGTTTGGATGGGACATGATGAGCCTAAGAACTTAGGGTTCACGGGTGGTAATTATCCCGCTATGCTTTGGAAAGATATAATGTCCGCTGTTCATAAGGACTTGAAAACTAGAAAATTTGATATGCCTAGTGGATTAGTATCTGTCAGTATTTGTACTGAATCAGGCAAAATACCTTCTGAATTATGTGCCTTAGATCAAAGAGGCTCAACTATAAGATCTGAAGTATTTATTAAGGGAACCGAGCCTTCACCGGAAGAGATTTGTGATGTTCATGTCGTACGTGATATTGATATTTCAACGGGCAAACTGGCTACCCCTTACTGCCCGACATCCTTGGTACAATCTAAAGTCTTTATCCAACGCATAGAACCACTTAATCCTGAAAATACTAAGTTGCCAGCAGATTCGATTTATGAAGCTCCTATAGATAATTGCCCGCTTCATAGCACCGAAATAATTCCTGTTGACCCTGTTCCAGTAGACCCTCAGGATCCTTTGGACCCGTTAGATCCTGATCCGCTGGAGCCTGACCCAACGGACCCTGTGGATCCTTTAAACCCTGGAGCTCCACTTAACACTAAAAATCCACCAAAGAAAAATTAAGAATTTTTTAATTAATAATTAAAAATAAACCGAAGCTATTAAATCAAGTAGCTTCGGTTTATTATTTCCTGTAAAGCTTTTGTAATCACGGGAGATCCTCTGCCTTCACCATCTTTACCATCCATTTTGCCTGGATCACCAACACCTATTATGATCGGTGCATTTATTATATTCAATATATCAACAGTATCTCCGTAAATGAGCTTTCCTGCTTGCTGATTTCCACTTTTATCAACGGTCTTATTAACGATACTTCCATACTTTGTTATTGAGAAGTTAACTTCAGTTCCTAAAACGCCCACTGAGTTTGAAGCAACTGCAATAACACCTATAATTTCTATATCAGGACACTTTGCAATATCTCTAATTATTTGTTCTCCATTTCCCTCCCCAACATTACCTTTGTCATCTGCCATAACAACCACCGGGTCCCATTTTGCCTGTTTTATCAGTTCTATTACCTTTTCGCTTGGTAAATGTGATGGGTTTCCTGCAGAACGAGATATACATCTTGCTCCAACATTGCCTGCTGCTTTCTCAACAGCTTTTCTAGCCACTTTATCTCCATCTGTCACAATTATTACTTTCCTTTTAGGAATTACTTGTTCATCCATAATATCCTCTAACTTTTAGATTTCGGATTAAATAGAATTGCCATCAGATAGCCAAATACAATTGCTCCAGATACTCCGCCTGCCGTTGCCGTAATCCCACCTGTAAAGGCTCCGATAATTCCGCTTTCCTTAACTCCTTTGATTGCACCTTTTGCTAAAGAATAGCCAAACCCTGGTAGTGGTACCGTTGCTCCTGCACCACCTATATCTACTAATTTTTGATATATTCCCATACCCTGAAGTATAACACCCAAGGTTACAAAAAGTACCAATATTCTTGCGGGTGTCAGCTTCGTCATATCCATTAGTATTTGACCAATAACACAAATAAGTCCACCCACCACAAAAGCCTTTAAATAATCCATTTACTTTACCTCGCTTAGTATAGTTTCAATAGCTACTGCATGGGCTATGCAAGGAATTGATTCTCCTTGCCATGAAGAAATAGGAGAAAGCAAAGCTCCAGTTGCTACAAATAAAAGTTTTTTTATTTCTCCATGTAAAAGCATGTCATACAGATAACCATTCAACACAGATGCTGAACATCCACAACCGCTTCCACCAGAATGTGTATCCTGCTTTTCATTGTCATAAATCATGCAACCGCAATCATTATAATTATACTTTAAATTTAATCCTTCCTTCTGCATCAATTCTAATGTAATATTTCTTCCAACTGTTGCTAAGTCACCTGTTACAATTAAATCATAATATTTTGGAGTCCTTCCTGTATCTTTAAAATGGGCAACTAAAGTATCAACTGCTGCAGGAGCCATTGCCGCTCCCATATTATTGGCATCTTTTATCCCAAAATCAATTACTTTACCCGTCGTAATACAAGTTATGTATGGTCCATTCCCTTTAGCTGCTAATATAGTTGCACCGGATCCTGTTACTGTCCATTGCGCAAATGGAGGTCTTTGAACTCCTTGCTCCAAAGGAAATCTATACTGCCTTTCTGCACTGCTAAAGTGGCTAGATGTTGCGCAAATTACATGATCAGCATAACCGCCATCAATTATCATGGAACCAATGCTTAAAGACTCGGCCATTGTTGAGCAAGCTCCATAAAGGCCGAGAAAAGGTATCTGTAAAGTCCTTGCTGCAAAGGAAGAAGATATGATTTGATTTAGTAAATCTCCCGCTAACATATAATCAATGGATGTTGTATTTATTCCAGACTTGTTTATTGCTCTTTTTACAGCCTCTTCCAAGAATTTAGATTCAGCTTTTTCCCAGCTTTCCTGACCAAAATAATCATCCTTTTGTATCATATCAAAGTATTTGGAAAGTGGTCCTTCACCTTCTTTTGGCCCCACTACTGCCGCTGTTGCAATCATTGAGGGGGGATTTATTAGCTTAATAGTTTGCTTTCCTAGTCTCTTTTGAGCCATTTAGTAATCACCTCTATAGCAAATTTCCTTTATCTTATATGCCGAATAGAAAATAGATAATGCCTACCAATACTGATGTTGATATCCCATAAACCAATACAGGTCCTGCAATAACAAACATTTTTGCACCGACTCCAAATACAAAGCCTTCTCTTTTGAACTCCATTGCAGGAGATACTATAGAATTAGAAAAGCCAGTGATTGGTACTATACTTCCAGCACCAGCATATTTGCCCAGCTTATCATATATTCCCAGCCCCGTAAAAAAGGCACCTAAAAATACAAGTATAATAGCCGTTCCAGCCGACACTTGATCTTGATTTAATTTTAATCCCTTAAGTGAATTCGATATAAATTGCCCAACAACGCATATCAAGCCGCCAACAATGAATGCTTTAATGCAATTAGATAATAGTTTTGGCTTAGGCATTTTATTTTTAATAAATTTCTCATACTCTTTAGGGTTCATTTTATTCTTCATTTTGCCGCCTCCAAGAACTATCGCATTTCATGTTTTTTTAATTCATGCTTCATAATCTTACTATTTGAATTAGATCTGATTTCTTTTTCAGTTTGTTGTTCATTTAACAATAGGTTCTTCTGCTGTTTGTATCTTAAGTTCATTATGTTATACTACCTCATTCTTT
>JAQSXJ010000049.1 GCA_029256725.1 Anaerocolumna sp.
ATATATAATTATCCACCAAAACAATTATTTGCCGTCAAGTACAGATAATTCGGTATTATCCTTCATTCATAACCAATCGATTCCTAGGATGTTTACACACCAGAATATTTTTTTGTTTAGACATAGATACATGAGTATAAATCTGTGTAGTAGTAATGGAACTGTGTCCAAGCATTTTTTGAATATAGCGTATATCTACATCCTCCTCCAGCAGTAGAGTAGCAAAGGAATGACGAAACATGTGTGGAGTGATATGTAAGGAAATGGAAGCGATATTTACATACTTATTTATCATAAAACGGACAGACTGGTCTGATAGTCGTTGCTTCCTTCTATTAACAAAAAAATAACCACATGTTCCAATATCATTTAGAAATAAATTCTTATATGTTGTTAAAGCATGAGATACTTCGATATTTCCAATCTGAATCATTCGTTCCTTAGAACCTTTTCCATATATTAAAATATTTCCCTGTTCCAGATCAATATCCTTAGGTTTTAGAGAACAAAGTTCTGATATACGTATTCCTGTGGCAAACAGCAGCTCAATAACCGCAATGTCACGAATAATACTTCTTATTTGATACTCCGTTTTCATTAATTCTTTTTGATTATATAGGGTTTCTAAAAAAGAACATATAATATGAAAAGGTATAGTTTTCGGTAAGGTTTGTGGTTCTCTGAATTTAGTGTTAATTTTATGAAATGGATTCATATCAATCAGTTCTTCACATTCTAAATAGTGGAAAAATGCCTTTAAACTAGCAATTTTTCTTTTATTGGTTTTGGATTTATAACGTTTGTGTATTTCTGTGAGATATAAATTTATTGAGGTTTTTGAATTAAAGTTGTTTATTGAGGGGGTTATAAATCTTTTATATTGATTTAAATCAATAGAATATGCCTTGATGGTCTTTGAATCCAACTTTTTTATATACCTGCAATATTCTAGATATTCATTCAATAATTCATTCCAATTTTCCATATGTATATTACTCCTTATGCTAATTTCTTTATATTATGAAACGAAAAGAGATAAATGTCGAATATAGAGTGATATTTATGTTACTTTTTTTCATAATGTAAATCTGTAGAATAAATCAATTTAGATTGGAAGACTGATAGGTAGTGGTTGTTAAACTGAGCCAATAAATCAAGGAGTTTCTTATGAGGCGTGTGGAAATATGGAAAAAATATAAAGATAGCATTAAAAGATATATTAAGAATAGAAATAAAATAGAAAATAGAAAAGAAGAACTATAGTATTATCCCCTGCCTTTGGCAGATATTTTACGTTCGTTAGTGGGAAGAATCAATAAATAAATGATTATAATAAAGCAGACTGAAGAATATAGATATAAAAAATTACTTGTCACAGTTGAAAAAATGTTGTAAACTAATATTAGATTTTGTATGACTGGCGGAAATGGGAGTTCACCCATAGGAAGTACAAAAATATATGAAATGCCGACCGCCTGGGCAGCTTTGGTAGTTCTGTACCTATACAGAAGGCCAGACTTCCTGGGCGGTTTTTTTGTTGTCTTAAGGGAAAAATAAGCTATATTAAGTTTTATTAAAATACAGGAAAAGGAGAACGAAAATGAGAGCATTAATCAGCGTATCGGACAAAACCGGAATAGTAGAACTTGCAAAGGAGCTGGAGGCCTTAGGTGTTGAGATTCTGTCTACAGGAGGAACCTATAAGAAACTGAAAGAGGAAGGGATAAAAGCTGTTGAGGTATCAGAAGTTACCGGATTTCCTGAGTGCCTGGATGGAAGAGTAAAGACCCTTCATCCTGCTATCCATGCCGGACTGCTTGCTATGAGAAGCAAGGAAGAGCACATGAAACAGTTAGAGGAACTTCAGATTAAGCCGATTGACTTTGTAATTGTCAATCTCTATCCTTTTAAAGCGACTATATTAAAAGACGGTGTAACCAGAGAAGAAGCTGTAGAAAATATTGATATCGGTGGCCCCACTATGTTACGCAGTGCTGCTAAGAATTATCAGGATGTGGCAGTGGTTACGGATCCTTCCGATTACAACAAAGTGCTCTCAGAACTTAAAGAAGCCGGACAGGTAAGTATAGAGACGAAGTTCTACCTTATGCAGAAGGTATTTATGCATACCTCTAATTATGACACAATGATTGCAGACTATCTGAAGAAGGAAAGAAAAGATACAGAACTCCCGGAAACCCTTACTCTAACTTATGAAAAAGTGCAGGACATGAGATATGGTGAGAATCCTCATCAGAAGGCTGCGTTTTACCGTGAAATCGGCAAGAGAAAAGGCTCTCTGGCAGATGCCCTACAGTTAAATGGCAAGGAACTCTCCTTTAACAACATTAATGATACCAATGGTGCCCTAGAGCTGTTAAAGGAATTTACAGAGCCGACAGTAGTAGCCTGCAAGCATGGAAATCCCTGTGGAGTAGGAAGTGCTGAGAATATTGATAAGGCTTGGGATAAAGCATATCAGGCAGATAAGGTATCTATTTTCGGCGGAATTGTGGTATGTAACCGTACAGTTACCTCCTATATGGCAGGTGAGATGAGCAAGATCTTCCTCGAAGTAATAGTAGCACCTGATTATGAAGAAGAAGCACTTGAAATCTTAAAAGCCAAGAAAAATGTAAGGGTTCTTAAGTTAGAGGAGATAGAAGTACATCAGGATGAAAATGCGTATGACTTAAAAAAGGTAAACGGCGGCCTTATTGTACAGACAATAGACAGTAAACTTCTGCTAGAAGAAGAGATGAAGGTAGTTACAGACAGAAAACCGACTGAGAAAGAGCTTGAGGATATGCTCTTTGCCATGAAGGTTGTAAAATATGTAAAATCCAACGGTATTGCACTAGCAAAAGATAAGCAGTCCATCGGAATTGGCCCCGGACAGGTAAACCGTATATGGGCAGCCAAACAAAGCATTGAACATAGCAAAGAACTGATAAGTGAAGAGGCAGCTGTCGGCTCAGTACTTGCTTCTGACGCTTTCTTTCCTTTTGATGACTGTGTAGAAGCGGCACATACAGGAGGAATTACAGCAATTATTCAACCCGGCGGTTCTATCCGTGATGAAGATTCCATAAATAAATGTAATGAATATGGAATAGCTATGGTATTCACCGGTATGAGACATTTCAAACACTAGAATTAAATTTAATTTAAATCCATTATAGACCTCCCCGGTAACTGCAGTTTCTATAGAAACAGGTTGCCAGGGAGGATTTTTTATAGAAAGAAAATTGAAAGACCCTTTCAGCTTCATAGTTTAAAATCCAACGATAGGTTTTTATAAGGAAAGGTTTTCTTCTAAGCTTATCAGTGTTCTTGTAACAATTGGAGAATAACCAGTAAACATTTACTAATTCTGTGGTTAAAATTGACAATGAGTTCTATCCTTAGTACAATAGATATTAAGGTGTGTGTGAAAACTCATTGCACCGCTCTGAACATTAAAATTCTAATCCAATTTTAATATTTGTGTAATATGGAATTAATCGGAATGGAATATGATTATATTACACAGGTTAAAGACATAGAAATCAACTTAAGATGTGAAGAAATATAAAACTCCACACAGGAGGTGTTAAGATGCTATTGCTATTTCAGGTTTGTTTTTTTGCAGGTATTGCATTGATAATTATATCAGTTCTTTTGGGAAGCCTCTTTGATATTGTTGGGATTGACGGCTTTGACCTGGATTTTGGAGGAAGTTCAATCGTACTTCCCTTTAGTCCGATTGTTTTCGTTTTGTTTTCAGCAGTATTTGGTGGTATGGGATGGATTTTATGGGAGAAGGCTCCAGAGCTGTTCTGGATATTAATGTTACTTATCTCTGCGGCTACCGGTTTTGCAGTATGTTTTTCCATACAGCATTTCATCATAACACCCCTTAAGAAAGCACAGAATACCAGTACACCGGATGTACAGGATCTTGTTGGTCTGCCAGCCACCGTAGCAGAAACTATAATGGAGAATGGCTTTGGAGAGATAAGATATGTTATAAACGGAAACAGTTATACCTCACCCGCTAAGACAATTAACGGCGGAGAGATCAAAGCAGGCGGAAGTGTCGCTATCTGCTGGATTGAAGAATATGTATTTTATGTTACATCCACGGAGAATATCTGATACATAAGGTTAAACCTATATCGTATCTGATATAAATTAGGAAACCATGGTTATAGGAGTGCCCTTTATACAAGGCTATCAACTTATATACTATGGGAGTACATGTTAATAGGAGGAAGAAAGTATGCCATTACAAGCTATTATTATTGCAGGAAGTATTGTTGGAGCTGTTATTTTAGTTATCCTGCTGATTACTACCATGTGGAAGAGAGTGTCCCAGGATAAGGCAGTAGTTGTAACAGGTCTTAAGAAGAGGGTTATCTCCGGTGGCGGTGGATTTGTAATCCCCTTACTGGAACGTGCCGACAAGATTTCATTGGAAAATATGAAAATCGAGATTCGTACAGAAGGAGCAAGAACGGAGCAGGGTGTTGATATCCGTGCCGACGGTGTTGCCGTTATTAAGGTAAAAAGCGATAAAGAAAGCATTCTAAATGCCGTAGAGCAGTTTAATACAGGCAGAGAACAGCAGACCATAGAAGTTATAAAAGACACAGGCAAGGATGTATTGGAAGGTAAGCTAAGAGAAATTATCTCCAAGATGACTGTTGAAGAAATCTATAAGGACAGAGAAAAGTTTGCATCACAGGTTCAGGAAGTTGCAGCCATGGGTCTTTCCAGCATGGGACTTGAACTGAAAGCCTTTACCATTCGTGATATCTCCGATAAGAATGGATATCTGGAGGCTCTTGGTAAGCCCCGTATAGCAGAAGTAAAGAAAAATGCTGCAATTGCAGAAGCGGAAGCTCTAAAGGAAACAAAGATTAAGGTATCAGAGGCTGAGAGACTGGGAGAAGAAGCAAAGATCATCGCAGAAACCCAAGTGGCGGAAGCAAACAAGGAAAAGGAATTAAAGATACAAGGCTATCGTCAGGAGCAAGAGACAGTAAAAGCGAAAGCAGATGCAGCTTATGCCATCCAGAAGAACAAGGTGGATAAAGAAGTTACTGAAACAGCCATGCTGGTAGAGCTTACCAAGAAGGAAAAAGAAGCAGAAATTCAGGATAAAGAAGCTATCAGACGTGAAAAGGAATTACTTGCTACAGTTAACAAAGAAGCTGATGCAGATATTTACCGTATCAGTAAAGAAGCTGATGCTAAGAAATATTCCGAGTTAAAAGAAGCCGAAGCTGCCAGTATGGCAATAAAGGTTAAGGCAGAAGCGGAAGCCGAAGCCATTAGGATTACCGGTGAAGCGGAAGCTGCAGCAATCCTTGCAAAAGGTACTGCCGAAGCTCAGACCATGGTTAAGAAAGCAGAAGCTTATAAGCAGTATAATGATGCTGCGGTAACACAGATGATCATCGAGAAATTACCTGAAATTGCTGCCTCTATTGCAGAACCTCTTACTAAGACTGAGAAGATTGTTATCATAGATAGCGGTAAGAATGGAGAAGGCTCAGGCGCTTCTAAGGTATCCGGTTATGTAACAGATATCATAACTCAGATACCTGAGACTATTGAAGCGCTAACTGGAATTAACCTGACCGATTCTATTAAGAAGAATCTGTCAAAGGGAAATAAAGAAGAGCCATACAGCCAGGATAAAGAAGAGCAGGATTCCTCAGATTATAAGGAAGTATAAAGTTGTAAATCCATAAAATAAAGGCACCGTAGACATTTAGTATGAAATGTTTACGGTGCCTTTTTTATGGCTTTTTAATAAGCTGCATATTCATGTTTTACTGTGCTGTTCCCGATGGAGTGGGAGTAGTATCTGATTTCTCTACTACTGTAACTTTGCAATAATCATATTTACCATTTCCGATAGAAGCGAAGATATAAGTAACACCAGCAGATTTTGCTGTGATTCTTCCGCCAATGCTTACACTGGCAATATTTGAATCATTACTCCAGAACTTTGCTTCTTCTACAGTGTTGTTAGGCTTTAAGATAGCTGTTAAGGAGGTCTTATCACCTACTGTGAGGGTTAACTCCGACTTGGTAAGCTTAATACTTAAGGCCGGAGGACCAACGGTAATACTGCAATCCAAAGTGGCAACTGTCTTTGTGCCATCCTTAACGGTAACGGTTATGGAAGCAGTTCCAAAGTCAACAGCGGTTATTAAACCGGAATCATCAACTGCTGCAATGGAGGTATCACCGGATTTGTAGGACACTTTCTGGCTTTCTGTAATATTGTACAGCTTTAAGTTGAAAGTAGAATCTTTTACCAGGGACTTACTCTTTACATTTAATTTAATGCTGTTTTGTTCTTCATCAGTAGTTGCTGCACTGGCAACTGCAGTACTGCCGAATACGGGCGGCAATAATACAGACAGGAATAAACATATGCCAAATGCCAGAAGGCATTTTCTCCATAAAGCAAATTTCATGGCATTATCCTCCTAATGACAGGTCATAAATAAATATTACAGAAAGTAAAGGTGGCTTTCTATATACTATTATATTAATAGTATGGCCTGTTTCCAACACTTTCCGTGAGATTCAAATAACATCACGGAAGTTATATTTCTTATTATGTACCTTATTAAATTAATATATTAATTTGTCAGAATCATGTCAAAATCTTAATTTTTTCTTACGATTCTTACGAATTTAATTTAACCAGGGAAATCCAATAGTAAAAAAGTGCTTATTAATATCATAAATCCAGAAAATAAAAAAAGGTAAAAATTTGTAATAAATATAGACTATAGATTTAAAAGTGTGTATTCGATATGATAATTAAATGGTAATATTTTATAAAATTTCCCTATAATGTATTTGGAAATAATCTGAATAAATTAAAAAGGAGGATAAGTAATTAATATGGATCATGTGGATGAGAAGATTTTAAAACAAAAAGAAATGATGGAAGAGTTTGAAAAGCAGCGTTTTGAGAAGGAAACCATTGAAAAAGAGAATAAGAGTTCAATTTTTGACGGATTAATTGATATACACAAAATACCGGTGGCCTTTGGGGAGAGAACACTGCTTAACGAAAAGATAGCAATCTGGATGCCGGAGGATTTCAGGGAGTTCTCACAAGAAGAAATCAATGCAGTCTATCTGCTAGGCAATAAGCCCGATGTTGTGTATGGTAATTCCTATCTAGGATTTTCCATTGGTTTTCATTATACAAGCAATGAAGTTCCCAATGAATATATGGGGGATTTTGTGAAAATAGCAAAAATGGTATTGGAAAAATCAGGTCCAAAGGTAAATATATATTCAGAAAAAGTTAAAAAGACAGGCAATCACATGGTCTCAAGTCTGGAATTGGTTTCTCATACGGTAACAGACACAATTTATAATGTAATGTTTTATAGCTCCTTAGAGGGCAAAGTGTTGATTGGTTTCATAAATTTTAATTACCAATATTTGAACCGTTATAAAACGATAGCAGAAGAAATGCTTACGTCCTTCCGGTTCATTGAAGATTCAAAGGAGGAAGAAGGATGAATACAATTTCATATGCTGATATAACGGTGACTGGATTTCCTTTTCAGAAAATAGAACAGCTTCTAATCAGTCACACTGTTAATGAACATGGTCAGGCAGAGATTATCGGAGAACTGGATTCTACTACCGCCCAGGATTTTCTAAAGCGTGTGGATGAGAAAATGATAGTAACTATAACAACAAAAGCAGAAGGACAGCCCTCTAACCTTTTTTATGGATGTATACGAAATGTATCTTTACAGCAGGAAACAGAGTACAGCCGAGTGACTTTACAGTTGTATTCCATGAGTCGATTGCTGGATATGGATAAAAAGAATAAAACATATCAGAACACTGCTAAAACATACGGTCAGATAATAACAGCTGATATTTCAGACAAAAGTGATCTGCATATGATGGTTTCTGATAAAGCTATTGGTGCGCTGCTTATGAAATACAATGAAACGGACTGGCAGTTTGCAAAGCGTATGGCTTCAAAACTCAATGCACCATTAGTTTCCAATGTATCCTCGCCCAGGCCCCAGATATATATTGGCCTGCCTCCTGCAAGTAAGACTATTACAGTTAATAAAACGGCTTATTCTTACGGTAGTGATACCGGAGCAATGTCTCAGTTGACCTTAGGAGCTCTTGGGCAGGATTTTGGTGGGGAGCAGATAGAGAGCTACGAATATGGCTATGTGGGAGATCAGATATCCTTTGGTGGAAAGAGCGGAAGGGTTAAAAGTGTTAAGGCTACGCTAAGGGATGGGATATTAACTATGACCTATGGTCTGTTGGCAGCAGAGGGAACTGCGTCTGCATCCGGAGGCGGACTTGCAGGAATAGCAGCACCTGCAGCGCCCAATGCACAAGCTTCAGGAAAAATGATGAGGGGTAAAGTCATGGCTGTATCAGGTGATAAGGTACAAGTACATCTTACGGATGTAGATGGAGGGTATGACGGCGGTGGAAACTGGTGGTTCCCATACTCAACGGCCTATTCCTCCAGTGATGGCAGCGGCTGGTACTGTATGCCTGAAGTAGGGGATGAAGTGAGAGTATTCTTCCCGTCAGGAAATGAAGGAGATGCCTTTGCCGCAAGCTCCGTCTGCGCTACCCCACCTGCCAATCCTAAACATAAAAGCTGGAAAGCACCCGGTGGAAAAGAAATATTACTTACCGACGAAGGAATGTATATCATCGGTAAGTCCGGAAAAGTATATATCAATCTAACCGATGAAAAAGGAATCGAGATTCATTCCGACAAGGATATCACTGTAACTTCTGACGCAAATATCAAGATCAACTCCTCCTCGGAGGTACAAATCATAGCAAAAAATCAAATTATTATAGGAACGGAAGATGCATACCTTGATCTGACGGAGAATTCGGCAACACTGGCTGCAAGTCAGGTATTAATTAACTAGGGGGAGTAACAATGGCAGACAGTTGTATTGAGATGTTTGAGGAAACCTTCTATCCTAAAGCTTTTCTAACACTTGCAGAAAAGACCATAGAGGTATTTGAGGCGCAGGAGGAAGAAATAATCAAAGAATGGAAGGCAGGCATTAAGCAGTATCTTACAGAGCTGGAAAATTTACAGAAAAATAGACTGGCTGAGGAGGTATCAGAACTTCATTTATCCTTTCTATACACTTCCCTGCTGTCTGGAAAGCCAGGATTTCGAATTGACAGCTATGGAGAAGGAGGCCGTCTGGGAGCTGAAAGTGTTCTTACAGAAGAACTTTCTGCGGACTGGTTAGGAACCTGCTTAGAAGAGTTTACCAGAGAACTTGAACAATATACATTAGCAGAGAGTATCCGTAGGTTTATCCGACCGGCAGAGCTGGAAGTCTTAAGACTTCGGGCTGTAAGGAGTCTGTTATACTATTTCACCAGTCGTTTTCGCTATCTTATTTCTGATATTTTAGATTTCAGACAGTTGGCGAAGGTAGAAAAAGAAGAGAGTTTTGTAATCCAGATGGGTGAATATATGGACTGGCAAAAGACATTATATGCCCTTCTGCCTGAGGTAGATATTTTCAATTGTGATAAGAATACTTTGCTGTCTTTTCGCAGATTTTCCGCATTTTCATATCAAGATAAAGTATTTTCAGGATTGAGGGTAAATAGTGCCAGATTTTTAGATTGTACCTTTAAAGATACAGTAATAGAAGACTGCATTATGAATGACTGTTTGTTTACAGGCTGCAGATTCGAAAATGTGAAAATACAGGACACGAAAATGAAAGGCTGCTTATTTCTTGATTGTACTATGAAGAATACAGTCTGGGAGATGGTAACATTCTTTGAAGATGATATTGATGAGGAAGTAGAATATTATGAACCGGCAGAATTCTATAGGTGCCAGCTAACGGACAATCAATTTATTGAAAGTAATTTATCTGGATGTGTTGTAACGGAGAGTGATATGGAGAAAGTAACAGTCTTTGGCGGCAGAGCAGAGAATTCTGATTTCTTGGAACAGGCTGGAATAGAATGGATTTCGAAACAGGAGGAATAAAGCATGGACTATTTTGAATTATATCAAAGTGAAAAAGTAGAAAATGCAGTTGAGCTAATGGGACTAGACAGCAGCAGATATTGCTATGGGATGAAAGAGGAGGAGTTTACAGCTCTGGATCCATTAAAAGTTGCTTATTACAGTGGCAGGGAAACGGAAGAAATGTGCGATATTCTAAAAGAGCCTGTTTATCTTATTTCCAACGAAATAAAAAGACTGTTTGAATTATATGACAAGAGCATAGAATACAAAGGAGTACAGCTTTTTTCTACTGCCAGTGAAAATATTAAAAGTCCGTTGTACTGGGTTGCAGGAATAAAGGAGAGGGTATGCTTACATGAGACCAGTGAAATATATGGAAACGGAATGCTAAAAGAGCTGGTACTGGACAGAAAGAAAATAAAGGGACTGGACATTTTCCGTGTAGCCGGGTTGTTGGAATATAAGATCATCGTATCACTGCCGGTTGCAGAAAGCTTATTAAGACGAAGGCTTTATGGAATTGGATTGCAAAGGATTAAGGTGGTCTAAATGGCAGAAGGCAAAAAATATGTAGTATACGGTATGAGAGCAAAATGCAGTGAAGGTTCTATGGAAAATTATATCAGTACAGACACAGGTCATGGAGTACTTTATCAGGGGCAGCCTGTACTAAACGCCAATGATCATGTGGAAGGAGTGAATCTTACGCATTTTGGTGATTGTAAATCAAAGCTAATCTTTGAGGAAGCAAAAAAACAGGCAGATGAAAAGTACAAGACGGAAGAAGGAGACGGATTTTTTAAAAAACTTGGTAAAGGGATTGCGAAATTTGCTACAAAAGCTTCTCTTGTATTAAAAGAAACCCTTGGCTCTAATAAGTGTCAGTTGGAGACTCCGCTGCCTTGGATCTTTACCAGCAGAGATCATATGATTGATGGTGCTCCCGCTCTTACCCTGGATAGTTGTTGTGCCTGCAAGTTTGGTGGGGTAATAACAATTGTTCCACAAGAAGAGGAGGCTGTGGCAGAAGCCGGAGAGACTGAGGAAGCTCCTGAGGAACAGCCGGTAACCCCATAGATTTAAAAACCAGAGAGTTTATTTATCCAGGAACTAATACGGGTGCAGATCTTTCGATTTGGGCAGCACCATGGCCCAAGACAAATGGAGATGCTTTTGAAAAAGATTATGCCGGAAATTGGTTATATGGGTATGTTGGTGATGAGTATTTTGCAACGCCTGCAGATGATGGAGTTTTAAAATATGGAGCAGGTGCTGCACAATTAATTTCAGATATGCTTGGGATAGCAGGTAAGGATGGCGGAAGTATTGAAGATGCAAAAGACGTAGGTGCAAAATATCTGCAAAGTATTATGACTGGTAATTTTGGAGATAACGTTAATGTAGATGCTCAATCTGACGCTGAAATGATACAGGAGGGAATAGATCATCATGCAAGGAAAGGAAAATAAATATTTACTATCAATCACATGTATTATAATTGTAATTCTTTTTAGTGGATGTACGAGAAATACTCCACCTGAAGAACGCTTTACTCATTCAGAAGATCGGGGTGATGGCTATGATATTTATGGAGGGTTCGATGCAAGAGAACTTGAAGCACAGGTAGAAGGATACTGGAATTATTTTGATAAGAATGAAAAAGAAAAAGAACTGAAAATGAGCTTTTTAAATAAGTGGGATGGACAATGGATACAATCAGGAAAGTATACCGTTGGAAGAGATATTAAGAAAGGGCTCTATATATGTAAAGATGATGATGTTACATCTATGGGTGAAGTTATTGTTGAGACAGAAAGTAAAGAAGGTGCTAAAAAAGTAAACTATTTATTTGATGATATGACGTATGTTTTTCTCCAAGAAGGGAATATAGTAACGTTTGGTGATAAAACTGAGATGGCATTAGCAAATGTATTTTCATTGCCTCCATCTAATTACGACGGAATTTATTATGAAGGAGCGTATAAGGTAGGTGAAGAAATCCCCAAAGGTGAGTATTTTATGCTATCGGTTGAAGTATCTGAAGGGACATGTTTGCTTACAAATGAAAAAAATGAAGTAATTGGGTTAGTAAACCGATTTGGTTATGTAACAATCGGAGGAGATTTGGCGGTTAATTTGGAGAACTGTATATTAATACCTTTAGACCTCAAGCCTGATATTCAGCCTATAGTGTACCAAGG
Source organism: Anaerocolumna sp. (assembly GCA_029256725.1). Taxonomy (GTDB): domain Bacteria; phylum Bacillota; class Clostridia; order Lachnospirales; family Lachnospiraceae; genus Anaerocolumna. The sequence continues at coordinate 12,232 of JAQSXJ010000049.1, forward strand.
TGAAGATGCAGATAAAGGGAAAATGGTATATACAGCAGGAATGTATAAGATAGGAGACGATATACCAGTCGGGAATTATAGCATTAAGAATGAAGTTTATAAAAGCGTTTCAGATTTGTCATATGAGGGATATCATGGAAATGAGTCGTATTATTATCCGGGTTATTGGAATTGGTGCGGGCTGCAAGCTGGCAGTAGTGCAGATCAATTAGGTTGGAAAGAGATGGAGCTTGATTCTTATCTCAAGAGCAATATTCGATTCCTCAAGGTAACTGATACAGAGGATATGGTGAGTTATAAGAGATTTGACGGACTTCCTGTTATATCTTTCACTAAAAAGGATATTGGAAACACAATAGAAGTAGTACGCAGCATTTTAATACCATAATTAATGGTATTAAAAAAGATGAGGAAATATGGTCTTATAAAAGAACATAAAGGGAGGTTTATGGATAAAAAGGGGAAAATAGGTGTGATACCAGTAATTGTTGTATTGATTAGTCTCGTGGCAGCATTTTTACTATTTACTAAGCTTAATCCGGAAAGCTGGATAAAAGAACAGGGTGCAGTTATCAACCAGGCTGATATTCCGGAAAATGATAAAGGTGCCTCTACCGGTAAAACTGCAGGAGAAGACATCCTTAAGCTTACCGGAAGTGAAGAGTTCTTAGATATATCGGATACCAAGTACGTAAGTGCCGTTCCAAAGCAGGTGATAAGAACCGGTATATATGGCTTGAAACCCTGGCTGGATCCTTATGAAGTTAACAAATCAAGGAGAAACCGAAGCGGCAGGAAGGCAGCAGAAGCGACAGACAGCTTTATCGTTGCAGCTTCTAACTACCTTGAATACTATCTGATAAAGCTGCCGGATGATTCCTATATACTGGCTCAGTTTAGCGATTCCTATAGAAAATCCATAGAAAAAGGAGAAACAGTTACACTTCCACTGGGAATCAAGAAAACAAATAGAAAGATAACCAATGATTATCTGAATGAAATATGCAGTCAGTATGGGGCTTCTCCAAACTATGTTCTGTATGCCATAGATACTGAATGGAATAAAGAACATGATTTTACTATTTTTATAATACGTTTTGGGATTTCTGCAGTTGTATTCCTTATTTTAGCTGTATTGCTACTCACAGCAGCGGAAAAGGTATTTAAACGGAAATAAACAGGAGGGAGTAAAAATGGCAAAAGATGAAATGACCGGATTAGGGCAGCTTGTGCTGCAGTCAGAAATGGAAGCGCTGTACATAAAGGATATTCATATCCTGGAACAGGCAAATGAGCATGGAATTCTATCGCTGAGTTTCCTTTCCAGAAAGCAGATAGAACCCATGGATGCTATGCGTTATCAAAACAGCAGGATTCAACTAATGGATGGGGAAGGTGCCTGTATTTTCTGCGGAACCTGTGCTGCTATACAGCTTAAGAAAGAAAATGACTACACAGAAGTTAAGGTTCAGGCAAAAACCTTATCAGAACAGACTGACAGGGAAAGGAAAACAAAGACTTATCAAAGTACCGGAAAAACTCTTATGGGAATTCTTAGTGAAGGAATTGGGAGCGGAACTTTGGTACAGTTAGATTCTGATCTTTCGGTAACGGAAATGCTGTCTCAGGAGAATGAAACAGACTGGAACTTTGATCGCAGGATTGCAAATCAGTATGGTAAACAGGTTTTTGTCAACAGTAAGACCACTGGTTGCCAAATTCATTTAGGAAATCATCCTTTTGCTGTAAAGGAACCAGGCAAAGTACTTTCTGCATCCGTAGGCCGGGATGTAGACAAGGTAAGAGCAATACAGGCAGGTCCCGGCCAGAGTGCCTCTGTATTTGAGTTTGAAGAAACAACAATTACGATTAGTGACCTTTCAATAGGCGCAGGCTATGCTGTAGCTTATGAAGGCAGGACCCAGACTGTAACTCGAAGTGAGATAAGAGCCAGTCAAGGTTTATTAGTCAATGCCATCACCCTTGTGCATGGGGAAGGAGTGATTCCGGAGGTTTCTCGTTCTCAGGGAACCACGAAACGTTCCAGCATCTTAACAGGAACAGTGACTGCCGTGGATGGAACCAATGTAATGGTAGATTTTAGTACACCGGGAGATGCACCCAGATGGATGCCCTATGCCAGTTCGGTTAGTAATTACTTCTATTCCATGCCAGACATAGGGGATACAGTATTTGTCTATTATGAAACAGGGGATAGCGAGAAAATAGTATGCCTGGGCAGCCGCCATGTGAATCAAAGTCCTGATTTCTCCAATCCCAAAAATAAGATGATGACTGCTAATAACCGAATGGTGAAATTTGCAGAAAAGGAATTGGATCTTATCGGAAACCGATCGGAATATGACGGTAACGGTGGGGAACAGGCTAAGATTATATTCAATGATGAAACTGGAATTGAAATTCAAAGTACCAAGGATATCAACCTGAAAGCCGAGGAAAAGATAACTCTGCAGGCATTAAAGGGTACATATAAGGGGATTGATGAACTAAAGCAGAAGTTTGACCAAATGTATGGAGAGGGAGACAGTAAATACACAGCAGAGGGCGGCAGCATGGAATTTGATGCCATGGCACTGCTCTCCTCCAGAAGTTATACTGCTTTGAAGGATAATATCAAACAGAATCTGGAAGCCCCCTTTCAGGTGTTTGGAACCTTACAGGAACTGACCGGGCGTATAGGAGGAAGCGCAGGTACAGAAGGAGGGGAAGGAGAAGCAGCAGAAGCACCGGTTTTTGATGAAGGTGTTGCACATATCCTGTCCTTAGAACGATTGATCCTGCAGGTAGGAACCACAAGTGTGACTTTTGCTGGAGGTGTCATCCAGATACGTACTAATGCCTATATGCAATTAGGAACGGACCGCAGTGCTGCCTATGAGCATCTGGAGGATGAAAATTATTCCTGGAGAGATATGTTTCTGGATGTAGCACAGTGCGCCCTGGACATTGTTGGTGCACTTCCAATACCTATTGTTTCTACGGTGGCGAATCTTGCCAATGCTGGAATCAGTCTGTCAAGAGGCGATTATGTGGGAGCTGCTATTTCAGCCGGAACTGCCTGCCTTTCCTTAATCCCTGGAGCGAATACGGCAGTAGGAGCAGCTAAGGCAGTTGCCACAGCAGGCAAGATAGGAAAAACAGTAAAAAAAGTCGCTACAGTGATAAAGATAGCCAAGATATTCAGCGGTGGAGCCAATAATGTGAATCTGGCACTAACAGCAGGTATGGCTATCTGGGATATCGGAGCTGCCATGAAAGACGGTACTTTTGATATGAATGATCCGGACTGCCGCAGGGACGTGATGAGTATTCTGCAAGGAACGTCTAACCTTGCCAAGTCAAAAGTAGAAAAATCCAAGGTAAAAGAAAATGGAAAGGAACGTTTTAAGAAGCGCGGAGAAAAAGAGGCAGAAAGACAGCAGCGAAAGGATTCCAGAAAGCAAGCGGTGCAAAAAGCAAAAGATACTGCCAAATCTGTCAAAGACAAAGCAAGGGCAAAACTGGATGAGTATTCAGCAAACCGTTGTAAAAACGGAGATCCAATTGACATGGTAACCGGTGGCTACCTGATTGAGCAATGCGATTTATTAATAAATGATATTGGAGGCCGTGTAGCCATTGAGCGTACTTATGAATCCCTTTTATCCGATGAAGAATCTTCGATAGGAAAAGGATGGAATTTAAGTCTCTTCAGTCAGGCTTTCATCTATGATGAAAAAATAGAGATTCTCCTGCCGGACCAGCATACAGAGACCTTTTTAAAAACAGCGGAGGGCTACCGGAACCGAAGAGGTGGAACAAAGCGCCTGTCACTAACAGAGGAACGAGAAGGCTACAATTTATTTGACAGCACTGACAAATCCAACTGGTTTTATGACCGGGAGGGGAAACTGTTAACGGCTACAGACCGTAACAGCAATCGAACTTCCTATGATTATAAAGGAGAAAACCTTGCTAAAATCAGCTTTGCCAGCGGTCAGTATTTAATCTTTACCTGGCAGGGTAATAAGATTTCAAGTATGCAGGACTGTATCGGTAGAAGGGTGGAATATTTTTATGAAGATGGGTATCTAATTACTGTCTCCATGGTAAACGGTGGAAAAGAAACTTATGGCTATGATACGAAGGGAAGAGTTAACGAGATTACCGATGCCAATGGCGTTACCTATATACATAATGAATATGATAGAAAGGGCAGGGTAACCAGACAGAGCTTATCAAATGGGCAGGAATATATCCTGTTTTATGGGGAAGAGGATAGGATTAATACCTATCTGGCACCACAGAACGGGCAGGAAATTCGTTATCATTATAACCTGTTAAAGCAGCTGGTAAAAACGGAATATACAGACGGTACCACCTTAGAATATGGCTATGATACCTGGGAAAATCGTGTATGGGAGAAAGACCGGAACGGAAATGAAATCAGACGGGAATATAATGAAACAGGACATATGCTTGCTCTTCATGAGCCAAACGGCAGGAAATTCTTCTACGAATATGATGAAGCCGGAAACTGTATACATAAGTGGGACAATACAGGAATGGACAGTCGATATGTCTATGACAAAGCCGGAAACTTATTGGAGGAGCTCCAGAAAGTGGATGAGGAACAGCGTCAGCACTATCAATTTACATATGATTTATATGGACGAATAACTTCATTTACTGACCCTAACGGGAACGGAGAAACCTATGAGTATGGTAATCTCTTTGGAGAAGTGCAGATATATGTCAGTGCAGGAGGGGAACGGACAGTCTATGGTTATGATGAAGCAGGCCGCATAATGACTCGTACAGATATGGATGGAACCAGTCGGTATGCCTACAATAATTTTGATCTTCTCTGTCAGGCTACCAACCCTCTGGGGCATACCGCAAGATATGTATATGATGGAGTACTGGATCTGATACAGGTGGTTAGACCAAATCAATACGGAGAAAATATGGGAGCAGACACCGGTGATAGGTACCGGTATGATGCCTTTCATCATCAGAACATGCATATTGATGCAGCCGGTGGTATCTATGCCCTGTTTCTTGACGGAGAAGGTAATCCAGTGAAGGAAATTCATCCAAACACTTACCGGATAGAGGATAAGGATGGAGAAGGAATTATTAATTATTACGATTCCAGTGACAATAAATATAAAATCCAGTACCCGGGCGGAGGGACCAGGCGAATCTGGTACGATGCCAATGGAAATATTTCAAAGATTTGTAACCCCGAGCAATACGATGAAAAGTCTGATGATGGTCCCGGCTTTTTCTATGAATATGACAGTGGAAACCGACTAATACAGATTACTGGACCGGAGGGGGATATTCTTCACCAATATTCCTATGATCTTGCTGGAAATCTTAAGAAGGCTGTCCACGGAAGGAACTGCAGGGAGGTAGTAGAAGACAGTGGGATAGAGGTTACAGAGCAAGGCGAAACGGTAGGCGAATTATATTCTTATAATAGCCTTGGCTGGCTGATGGAAAGCCGTACACCCATGGAGGAGAGAGAGGGAGTTGTATGGTATCAGCTCATCCGGTATGAGTATGATCTTGCCGGTAACCAGGTGAAGGAAATCCGCTATTGTGACTATCAGAGGAAAGAAACCCAGACAGGAGAAGTTCATACTATCTCCTATGAATATGATAGGGAAGATCGTCTGGTTTGTGTCAGCGACTGTACCGGGGCAGTTCTTAGGTATGGCTATGACGGAAAAGGTCGTAGAACTCTGGAAAAGAGAAGAATCAACCAGAGCAAAGAGCAGTTATTCCGTTATTTCTATGATGAGGGAGGACATATCTTAAAAGTATCCCGCAGCGCAGACCAAATGGGGTGTGGAAAGGAGATTGTATCCGTCCATTATGAATATGATAAGAATGGCAATAACACCAGAGTAGTGTTGCCCTCCGGTGGAGAGATACTCCGTGAGTACGATGCTGCTGACCGTTTGATTAAAGAAAGTCGTACGGAAAAAAGAAGTGGTATTCATAACACAACCGGCTTTGCTTACGATAAGGCCGGAAACCTCATATGCATTACAGATAATCAGGGTAGAAGGACCGAAATCAAGTACGACCTGTTAAACCGGGAAATTCAGCGGACAGAGAGAGACGGAGGGGTGACAAGACAGTTTTATGACAATAATGGGCAGTTAATCAAGGTGATCCGTCCAAAGGAGTACGAAGCTTCAAAAGAAAACGGAGCTGGGACAGTATACACTTATGATGCTATGGGTCAGCTGCTTACCATCCTTCGCCCCGATGGAAAGGTCCAGGAAAGCCGTACCTACGATAGAGAAGGAAACCTGATTCAGACTTTGGACGGAACCGGCAGCGGAGCCAGATTCTTCTATGATCTAGGAGGAAGAAGGACAAGAATCGAGACCGAAGGCAAAGCAACCCAGAGCTATACCTACGATGCCTTTGGTAATATAACCGGACTATGTGACGGAGAAGGACACCGGACGGAATATGTTCTTGATAAATGGGGGAGGATTACAGATATACGTATGGCAGATGAAAGCCAGGAACATTATGGCTATGATTATGCCGGAAATATCATAGAGAGTGTAGATGGAGAAGGTAACAGGACCATCTATGAATACAATGCAGCAAATCTACTTTCCGGTTTAACTGACCCAGCAGGAGAAACAGAGCAGTACTGTTACGATGAAGAAGACCGCTTAAATAAAAAGACTGATAGAAACGGAATAGAGACATCTTACACCTATAATATTTACGGGAATCTGCAAAGCAGACGAGCAAAGGAACTTTCCGAAGTATATGAATATACCCCTGAAGGCTTATTAAAGGCTGCCATCGCAGGAGGTATGCGCTACAGCTATACCTATGATACGATGGGAAGATTAGAGGAAAAGAAGGCAAGCGGAAGAACCTTGTTATCCTTTGTATATGACAGGAACGGAAATCTGTGGAAACAGAAGGATGTAACCGGAAAACAGACGGAATATTGTTATAATCTAAATGATGAAATCAAGGAAATATGTGATGACGGTAAGCCTATCGTCGAGTATAATTATAATGAAGACGGTACCATAAAGAGTCTGCGAAACGGTGAAAACCTTTATACAGAATATGTTTATGATAAAGATAAGAATCTGACGGGGTTACGCAGTACTTTGTCGGGGAAAATTCTAACAGATAATTATTACAGGTACGACGGTAACGGAAACCGAACTGGAAAACAGCAGCTCCATGGAGAGATTAGTTATACTTATGACAGTCTGAACCGATTAACCAAGGTACAGTATCCTGGAAGTTGGGAGGAACTATCCTATGACAAGGCTGGGAACCGTACCAGAAGAATCAGTCCAAAGGGTGAGGAACTTTACCAGTATGACAGCAGGAACCGCTTAAACAGCCATAGTGTTAATGGTATGATAGAAGACTACACCTATGATAGCGCCGGAAACTTATTAAAGGATGGAAAGAATCAGTACAATTATGACGCCTTTAACCGGACAAGCAGGGTAGAGACCTTTGATGGAAATATCCAGATAAACCGATATGATGCAGAAGGATTACGTCATGAGATGGAGGAGAACGGGAATCTGGTACAGTTCATCTTCCGTGGAACAGAAATTATAGCCGAGGAATCCAAAGAAGAAATCAGACGCTATATCCGATCAGATATCCTGTTAGCCTCTGATGCAGAAAGTGCAAGAACCTACTATCATTATGCAAGCGACGAGCTAGGGAGTATCACCCATGTAACGGAGAAGGAGGAAGTCCTTAATCGGTATGAATACGATGCATGGGGAAATGTAACAGAGTGTCAGGAAAAGGTAGGAAATCGATTTAAGTTCAATGGACAGCAGCTAGATCCAATTAGCCAGCAGTATTACCTGAGGGCAAGATATTATAATCCAGTAATTGGACGTTTTACGCAGGAAGATGATTACCGTGGTGATGGTCTAAACCTGTATGCGTACTGTGCTAATAATCCGGTGTATTATGTGGATCCGAGCGGGAATATCTGTGAAAAAACTGCAAATACAATCATGGATAAAATTGCTGAGGGGCAAGCTGGTAAGAACGAGCAGAAAAAGCTAGCGGCTTATTTGAGAAATAAGCTTAATCATGGAGATAAAAATATATCTGATCGTGAAAAGGAAGCCATAAAGAGTCTTGGGCTAGGTCAAGAGGATGGAAGAAATGCAAAATCAGGATATGATGATTTAATAAAACAAGCTATATCTGCTCAGGATAGAGCAAGTAAATTATCAGACCAATATCCAAGTAAAACCGTAGCGTCAGATGGCGAAATTAATACAGTAAGTGGTTGGGGTAAAATAAAAGATTCCCAGGATTTATTTAATCGTACAGCAACACCTCAAGATGTTATTAATAAATCTAAGGAAATAGGACATGATTTATCCGAAAATTCATTTCTTGATAATGGTAGCAGAGGTGGTCAACCTGGTCAAGCTCAAGCGTCACATGCAGAAAAGCAACTTTCGTTACTTACAGATAAACCGATTGGTATATCTCGTAATATGTGTCCAGATTGTCAAAATTATTTTAACAAACTAGCACAATATAACCAGCTTGATATAGTTACAGCAGATCCAAGTGATATAAGAATATTTATGAAAGATGGGTCAATAGTCAGTACAAAAAGAAAATAGAATAAGAGGTATGAATGTGAATGATATATTTATAAATGCACAAGGTGAAGTCAAAAAAACTTCAACATTGACTCTACCATTAAGAAAAGAAATTTGGAAGAGTTTTGGAGAAATAAAGGAAGAGATAAAGAAAGATTATATTACTAAGGGTATAGCAAAACGGGTCATATTAGCATCATTGTGTGTAAAGAAGATGATTGACTTATGGGATAAAATAACAAATAATGATGGACGTGTGAGGGAAATACTAAAAATAACTGAAGACTATACTAATTCTATGTGTCCTAGAACATTACTAGAGGATTATACAACAAAATTTTATAATCAATTAGAAACAGAAGCATATGATTCTGAATTTCAAAAAGTTTCATTAATTGCCTTTGCAGCCATTTATGTAGCTAATATTGCACTTTATGATGAATTACTTTTTAAAAATACCTATGATGAAGATTTAGATGAAGAATTGGATTCATTTACATGGGATGCATCTTATTTAATTTGTTTAGCGTATAGTGATGATGAGGATGAATTAATTAAGGAAGCTAAACAAAAAGAGTATTGGTTATGGTATTTAAGCGAAGCTAAGAAATTAAAAGTTAATTAATTTGATTTGTTACTCATTCTGTAAATCCAGAAAAAGGGGATTTAGAATCAAATACCTGTTTTTTCAGATTTAAAGTATGAAAAAGGAAATAGAAAAAAAATAACTTACAGAACTATCTTTTGGTACTAGTATAAATTCATTAAAAGAGTCTTTAGCTAAGAGAAATGGACTTGATGCATTTGCGCTGATGGATGAGATATGCATATTATATGATCTAAAAAGGTGTGTTTAATGATAGTTTTTTTTACTATGCTTATTCAGAGTGTTTGTCAATTTATATGTTTAATTATGTTTCAATATCAGGAAGAATAAATGGTAATGACCAGAGTGTAGTTAAAAAACTATCAGAGTATTTATTGCCAAGAATCGGAGCTAAGATTCAAATGTAAAGAGTAATATGAATATGTGGATATGCATATAAAACTAAAAATAATGATATTGTTTTTCTGACTCTGCGTACAAGTAATAAGATGGGATGTTTTTAATCCCATCTTATTACTATTTACAAATGCTTGTTACTTTTCATTTGGACAGCTCGATAAGATATTATTAAAGAAAGGGAATCGATTAAATGCACAGTTTTATTAAAGTAAAAAGGCTTGAATTTGAGATTAAAAAAGAAGAAATCCAATAGATAGAAGAAAGATACAATTTTAAATTTCCTATAGAATTGCTTGAATTTTATTTGGAATTTAATGGAGCTTTAATGAAGTTATGTTATTTTGATGCTGATTACGATGATGAGGAATTTGATTATCACGAAGAAGACACAGATGAAGAGTTACCATATGAAGTAAGATGGCTCGTACCATTAAAGTATGGTGAACTAACTTTTGAACAAATAGTTGATAATGCTAAGGATTACATGGATAATGATATGCTTCCAATTGCCAGTAATCAAGGTGGGGATTATTATTATAAAGATTTACTTATATTATGATGATTTAGACGAACCGATTTATATATGTACTAGCATAAAACGATTTTTTTTGGATATGAGAAGAGGAAGATGAGAACAATCCCCTATTTGACAAAGTAAGTAGTGGGAACATAGAACTTATTAATATTGGTGATGGTCAAAGCTGGAATATTATAACTACAGGTGAAGGACAAGGTCAGATGTGGTTTTTTACTGAGGTTGGTATTCAACCATGTGCGCCTAAACGTAGTTTTATATATTGGTTTGAGTATTGGCTCAATGGAAATGATAATTATTTTGAAGGATTTTAATTGTAACATTAGTTGAAGTAGTCATAAAATACTAGGTAATTAAATTGTCATGCACAATAAAGGGGTTGGGCAATATTTCCTATTTTGTTCTAATATCCCATAATGAGTTAAAAACTATGGATGTCGGCTGTGTTTTTTAGTCTATAAACCAAGCAAATGAGGTGTTATTAACACAATAAAGAAATGTGATAAAATAATATATCCGTGAAGTTCTTGTAAATGGTAAATTTTTGCTAATAAAATAAGTGGTAATATATGTTAAAGTATTTGCATGGGATTTTTATCCATATAGTACTTAAAAAAGTAAGAATTTACACTCGCATTTAAAAATTGTAAAAATCATATTTAAATAATTCATATAAAAAAATACATTAAGAAACCTTAAATAAATGGTAAAAGTTTTCCAACTGAGGAATGAGCCCTATATACGCATTATCCAAATAATGTTATAATAATCCATGGTTAGACATAATTTTCTAACCATTTTTAGTGTAATATTATTATTTCTATTTACTCTGATGATGAGTATTACAGTTCCTGCGGCTGAGCAGCCGGCAAGTGATACAAAATCTGTTATTTTCCTTTTTGATTCCAGCGGAAGTATGAAAACCAATGATAAAGAGCGTCTTGCAATAGACAGCATTGCCCAATTAACCTATGCGCTGCCCAGTGATTACCGGGTAGGTGTGGTGTCTTACAATACAAAGGTTGTAATCAGCCAGAAGCCCGTTGACAGCAACCAGCGAAGCCAGATTATGAAGCAGGCGAATAAGATTCAGTATGAAGATTACAGCAATGCAGGCCGAGGTCTGCAGCAAGCAGTGAAACTCCTGAAGGAAGAAGAAGCAGAAGAAAAGACCATTGTTCTTCTTTCAGATGGTGAGATACTGATGAAAGATGCTTCGGCAACCAAGAAATCGACCTCCCTTTACAAGGAGGCAATAGAGCAGGCGTCTAAAGCTGGCATAACAATCCATGTAATCGGTCTAGGCGAGCAGATGAAGAACTTAAAAAATCCAATCTTTGATGCCGCAGAAGAAACGGGAGGTGGAAGCTATCTGGCACCCCTGCCTGTGGATATACAGGATGCAATCGATTCAATTCTTATAGATAAGCTGGATATTAAGCAAACAAATCTGGCTATTGTAGATGCCGATGGCACACAGGAGTCTTTTTCTTTTGACTGTCCTTTTGTTAATGCAAGTATTGTCCGAATACTGTTAACCAGTGACGCACCTATAAAGAATCTTAAGACGAACTTTCAGGCAGAAGATGCCAAGCAGATTAATGGTGAGAAATATTCACTCATCCAGATAAAGAAACCCTCCAGTGAGAAGATAGATATAGGGTTTCAGGGAGTACCGGGAAGCCGTGTCAAAGTTGTAATAATACCGGAATATCAGATAGTTCCACAGGTAAGTGTTGAATATGTAGATAAAGTACCCACAGCTCCCGAAGCAATTGCTTATGAACGTACAGCACGAATAACCTATTCTTTCTTAGACTATGAAAACAATAACTTACTGCTATGGAAAGAACCTTATTTTGATCATAACAGAGTTGGTCTTACCTTTAATGGCAAGGATAACTTAGAAGAAGCATTGAATGAGGGAAAACTTACCATAGAGACTACTGTTACAGAGGATAGAACAGAGAAAGCAATAATTGATTATGGGAAGCTGCCCTTCTATGTGTACGGTGAGAATGCTGTGACAGTTCAGTTAGAAGGACCGGCACTTTTACCTGTAGAAGAACCGAAGCCGCCTTACTTGCTTATGGGAGGTGGAATTGCGGCAGTTGTAATCGTGGCAGGAGTGATTCTATGGCTCATAATCAGAAGGAAGCCAGAGCCTCTTCCACCGGACGACAAGCCGGAACCCAGTAAGTATAGTTATACAGGAAAACTAAACATCTATATCACCAGAACACCAACGGGATATGATATACCCCCGCTGACCTACAACCTGTTTCGTCTTCCCTCTGGTAAGGTTATGTCCTTAGCAGACGTACTGGATAGTTGTTCCGTACAGGAATTCTTTGAAGGAGCAGATAAGATATATTTTAAATCTGGTCCCAACCATAACCTGATATTGACAAACAATTCAGACTGTACGGTTATGAAGAATCGTGAAATTCTCATGAAGAAGAAAAGTTACCAGATTACCGTTGGAGGTAAAGTGGATATTATTTTTGAGGATGAAACCAGTGAACTTACGTTCCAATATAAAGATTTAAAGCCTTCCGAAATGCGTTGATAAGCAGCGTGATACAGAAGTAAGAAGGAATTAAATAAATGAAAAGTTAGAGAAAGGGAGTGGTAAATGATGGAGATTATAAGCCAAACGAACCGTACAATATTACTGGATGTTATAAATCCGGAGAAATTAGACTTACTGACTCTGGTTGGGGAGGTTAAAGGAATCGACAGTCTAAGCGATGACCAGATGCGTGAAATAAATCTGCATCTTGAATGCCGCAGCTATGAAGAAGCTGAGAGGAAAATGGCACCGGTTATCTGGTCCTTTTTCGATGCAAACTCACAATCAGTGAAGTATACTCTGAAAAAACCAGAAAATATTTCAGAATCAATGCTGACGGAGATTAAGTTAAATGAGCAGGAAAACTTTCTTAAAACAGTTTTTACTGTTATGAGCTCAAGAAAATCTCAGGGGTTGTTAAATGTTGAGTTTGGATTTGAAAAATTGCTGGAAATGATATCACCTAAAAAGGTAATGGAGGATATCAAACAGGTCCGCAAGGAGATTCAATATAATTACAGCAAATATGCTGAGATGGAAGACGGGGATCCCGGAAAGCTGGATCTTGGTGACCGCTTAAATGTATTGTTTGAAGAAGCCAGCTCTAACTACAATAATATTATGGCTATGCTCCCCTTGGCAATTGAAGATGTAAAGACCCGTCTGCTTTTAGGCGGAGGTGAACAGAAGTCCGATAATAAAGAACTGGTGCCTGGAATCCTCACAATGGCAGAAAACGGAGAATTAAAGGTATTGGAAGCTCCCAAGGAAGAGAATACCGCATTAGCCACTTTAGATGACAATGTGAACGCAGGATTAATAGAAGTAATCAGAGAAGATTATAATGCAGTGAACGATACACCAAGTGATTATGTACAGAACCTGGTAGTTCGCACATTTTGTCCCCTGGCATCCACGAACCAGACCAAGATTGATGTGGAAACTGAGGTACTAAATTATAACTCCTACTTAGAATTCTATCGTACCTCCAAAGACAATTTTATTAAGGTTGTTAAACCTTTGGTAGAAAAACTCCTTGGCATTAAGATGTATTTTGACCAGTACAAAGCGAAATCAAAGGGTATGTCCCCTTCCCTGCTAATAGCAAATATATCGCCTGAGATGCTTGCAAAGAGCTCCAATCTTCCAAGGCTTATTACCTACTTAAATACTACCAACAGTAAAAATAATTTCAAGGATACAATCTGGTATGCAATTTACCCTAATGTTTCCTGGAGCCAGAATGTTACCAATAAGATCAACAGGGAGAGATTCAAAGGTAATGTCCAGAAAGCAGGAACAGATGTGTACAGCATGGAGTCCTTAAGTATATTACTGGATGTGTTTAAAGACTACCGTGTAGAGACTTTCTTTTCCTTTGAAAACAGAGAAGAAACCACCTTTAATGCACTTGCTGCAGAAGGTGTTGAAAAGGCCATTGAGAAATGTGCCCCGCTTATTGGAAGACCCTACAGTGAATTTGCAATACCGGTATTACCTAACTTTACGGTAATTCCTAAAAATAAATCCGGTGTTACCCTGGATACCAAGATGCGTGTAACAGATAATAACAACGTAGCTTTCTCAGATGCCAAAGAAGATGTTATGCGTTTGTGGATTGAAGGCGTTTACATAAACGGAGCTTACGTAGCAGCAGGCTTTAGAGCTGCCACCCAGTGCCCGGAATTCTTAAAGGATCATTTCAACAGGACGAAAGTCAAGACAGATTCCGAACTTCCTGGTGTGCGTTTTGATATTGAAGCCGGAAATAATTCTCTGCTGGCATATACCTCCATGCCGAAGGAAATTACAGGTTTTACAACTACTATCAAGAACCAGATTAATCAGAAGAACTTCGGTTGGATCTTTTCCTCCGAGAATGCTTCTCTTAATGGTGAGAACATTACGAATATTACAGTTTATAAAGCCAGGAACCTTTTATATAATTCAGAGTTCTCATCCTATGAATCTGTGTACAAGACACAGGTAACCACTTATATCGAAAGAATCCTTCGCTATGTGACGGGTGATTTCAAAGAAGATAATATCAAGAATTTCTTCTCAAATAATCCTCAAAGTCAGAAGAGTAAGTGGTACATGAAAAAGGATTGTATTAATGCAATTATTACGGAAGGTGACAACCTGGAGTATAGCATTGATGAGGCAACCAGCATATGTGAACTTACCATATCCTTTAATGGCAGCCCGAGAAACCTGGAAGTATTAATTAATCGGGTAAGTTCCAATGCATAACATATCAAATTTAATGATTGGAGGAAGGAACAATGGGATTTAGACTGAAAATTGACGGATCAGGACCTGTAAACTTAAGTGAAAGATGTATCACAAGTGTGAATTTCCACTCAGATATTCCGGAGGATTCTAATGCAAGAGCAACAGACCACGGAACAGAACTGATTATTCAGGGAAAGATGCTGTTCTCTTTAGGGGCGGCAGTGGAAGATTCTACCTTAAATCTTGCAAAATGGAGTGTTGTACCCAGTGAATCAGCTGATAGTTACCGTAAGGTCCAGGTTGATGTGGTTGCAGCAGACCAGGTAGTTCGCCAGATTACTCTTCCCAATGCTTTTGTAATGGATTACAGAGAGGAACTGGACGATGAACATGGTGTAGGTGTTTTCTATCTTCATGTAAAGCAGAAGAAGGATTTAACACAGGATACTACTGTTGAAGGCGGATTCGGACAATAAAGGGGGGATAAATTATGTCATTAAGAGTAAAAATTGATGGACAGGACAGCTTTGAAATAGCAAAAGACTGTGTAAAAAAAGTGATTTTCAAGACGGACATCCCTCTGGATTCTAATGCCAGAACAAAAGACGTGGGAAGTACTCTTGAAATTTTCGGTAAGATTCTTGTTGCAACAGATGGTGATCCTTTTGACAGCACAAGACAGCTGGCTTTATGGTCAATGGTACCGGCTGAGAATTCAGCCTCTTATCGTCAGGTAACAGTAGAAGTTATTAATGCAGGTATAATTGAGAGAAAGTACAGCTTTCCAAGAGCATTTGTAATTGATTACAAAGAAGATTTTGGTAATTCCGATGGTATCGGTACTTTTAAGATCATTATTAAACAAAAGAAAGATAAGCTCGATCAGATTGCCATAGAAGGTGGTTACACAGGAGCCTAAGCTTATCCCAGTAGAATGGAGGGCACGTCTGGACAAGACGTGCCTTTTATAGAATTGTCCCTGTTCTAAAGCTTTTCCTTTCTATGAAAGGCCTTAGAATGAGGATAAGAAAGGGAGGAATCGGTATGGAGCAGCAAAAAGACTGGTATCAGGTATTAGAAATAGCAGAAAGCGCCACAGAGCAGGAGATAAAAGGAGCCTATAGGCGTCTCGCGAAAAAATACCATCCGGATACCCATGTCAGAGATAGAAGTAACATAGACAAATTTAATGACATAAACCAGGCGTATCAAATCTTAGGAAATGCAGAAAAGAAGCAGGAGTACGATAAGAAACGGACGCAGAATGCAGAGGACAACCGTAATAGCACAAAAAGAGAAGGAAATGATAGCAGCAAAACGGATTTTGATTTTCAGAACATGAATAAGAAATTTGAAGAATTCTTCGGCTTTCATCCGGAAACGAAAGACATTACAAGAGAAGATAAAATGAAATTAAAAAAGAATCCCCTGGATACAACCGATATGTTTGAGCGGTTCATGGGAATAAAGAGGTAGTGTATGAAGAAGAGACTGAATCTAATCATTGCGGCGCTGCTGGTGTTGCTGGCAGGTTTGTTGTTTATGTATACACAGATTACATATTATTGGCTGTGGGGTTCCATTGCCCTTGTAATGGCAGGAATGCATGTCTTATGGGCGGAAAAGAAAGAGAAAACTGAAATACTGGAAAATAGATATATAGCAGGTAAGGAGAGGGCACTGGCAAGCACACTTACAGAAGTATTACTTCTTGGAGAAAACAATGAAAAGCTTACAGGCTGGAATATCTATGGTAAAAATGGACTTGTTATAGGCAGAGATATCGGAGAGAACCAGGTAGATGTCAATCTGGATCATACCATCTATGCAAGTATGATCGATATCGAACACGCAGTTCTTAATTTCTCCGGTAATGACTGGTATGTAGAGGATATATCAACAAGAAATGGCGTAAGCCTTCAGAAAACAGATGGTAAGAAATACAAACTTGCTTATGGAAAACCATGTAGATTGGAAAGAGGAGACATTATATATGTAGCTCTGACCAAATTACAGATTATATAATAGACAGATTACGGAAAGGATGTAGGAAGTCATGGGAGAATCCAATTTAATTCGCTGCCAGAATGGGCATATGTTCAGTAAAAAGAGGTATGGAACAGTGTGCCCTTACTGTAACATTGAAACGGCCACCAAGGAAAAGAAAGAGACACAAAAATCAGAGGTGGACTTGGAAGAAGAACTGTTTAAAGAAGAGGTAAAACCCGTATGCGGCTGGCTTGTCTGCATTGACGGGCCAAGAAAAGGCAAGGACTATAAGATCATAGATGGAAAGAATTTTATCGGACGTGCTGATGATATGGATATCCAGATACTTGGAGATAACGAAATATCCAGACGTAATCACGCTATTGTTGTTTTTGACAGAAAGAAGAAAGAGTTTATGCTGTTGCCGGGAGATGCTAACGGTTTAGTATATCTGGACGAAAACGCAGTATACACACCGATGCCACTATATCCATATGCCAAAATCGAACTTGGAAAGTCTACATTTTTGTTCCTGCCTTTTTGCGGATCAAATTATATGTGGGAGTAAATAGAGGAGGGTACAGATTGAATGGATAACTCCTATTACATAATCGGAGGATTGGTTTGTATTATTTTCATACTGGAAATAGTGAAACTGTGGGTAAGACCTGTCAAACCGGACTCCGGACGGGACCAAGGCTATTGTATGACCATTGGAACCTGTGAAGTACAAGAAGACCTTGGGGATGTGGCTGTTACACCTTCTGGAAGGATGGCTGTATTGTCTGATGGAATGGGAAGGGCGTATGGTGGCCGCATTGCCAGTAAAATTGCGATCGAAACATTTATTAATATTTTTGAGGACTATAATGCCTTTCATAATCCCCAATATTTTTTTCGGAAAGCTTTCCACTCTGCCAATAAAGAGATATTAAAAGCTTTAGAAGGAGAAGAAAGGGGAGCCGCAAGTGTTAGTTGTGCGTTGCTTCGAAAAGGATATCTGTATTACGCGGTAGCCGGAAATGTAAAGGTATGTGTCTACAGAGAGAAAAGCCTGGTTCCGGTTTCTGCCGGTCATACCGTTGCAGTACTGGCGGAACAACGGTTTCGTGAAGGAAAACTTTCGAAACAGGAAGCGGTAAAACTTCTGGAAAATCAACGGCTGTACAATTTCGTTGGAAGAGACGGCTTTGAGGATATAGAACTATTTGACGCACCTATACGACTGAAAAATAATGACATTATCGTTCTTATGACGGATGGAGTATATGAACTGTTAGGTTTTAAACAAATAGAGCGGGTATTAAATAAGAACGGAAGCTGCCAGCAGATGGCATTGGAGATTATAGAAGCAGTTAATAAACATAAAAGTGAAGCAAAAGATAATGCAAGTATTATTTTAATCAGGGTTAGGAATGGAGCTATGGTATGAGAAAACAGAATTCAGAGTTTAAGACTGCTTTTACTTCTGAAGCAAATGCTTTAAAAAATACGGACTACTTTGGTTTTGTTGAATTGGATCGGTATGCCTGTTATGTTATTGCCGATGGGATCGACGATCAGGTAGATGGTATTAGTGCCAGATTAGCAGTTTCTGCCGCGATTGCAGCTTTTTCAGAAGCTCCCTCTATAAGCAAGAAAGGAATGCTTACCTGCTTAAAAGCAGCCAATAGGGCTCTGCTTAAGGCTAAGAGCAAGATGAAGTTAAAAGCTTCCATACTTATTATAATAACAGACTATGCAAAACTTAGATATGGACATGCCGGTAACATCAGACTGCGTTTATACCGTGATGGATTCTTAAAATATCAGTCGCTGGATCAGTCTCTTACCATGGACCTGGTAGCAGCCGGACAAATACCACCTGATAAGGTAGCTTCTCATGAAGAGCGAAATAACCTCTACACCTGCCTGGGACAAGAGAAAGAATTTAATCCTATCATATCCGGTAAAATCAAACTGACGAACTCCGATGCCATAGCTTTATACACAAGAGGTATATGGGAGAACATAGATGAAGGAGAGATAAAAGAAGTCTTTGCAGATACCACGGATGATCCGGAGAAAACTGTCAATGACCTGGAGGATATGCTTTTATCCAGACAGCCCGCAGGACTTGCAAAATATACCCTGGCCGTAATTTTTGCCAATAAGGTTTATGTGGATCCGGGGAAGAAAAGGAAGATCCGCAAAGTTATTATGACAGTAATACCTGTCTTAACAATAGCAGCGGTACTGACAATTATACTAATCGTGCGGTATAACAATAAGCAGGATAAGATTCAGGAAATGGAGACGGCTTATTTAAAAAGCATTGAATATATACAATCCGATAATTATGTACGGGCAGAAGAAGAGTGTAAGAGTGCCCTTAAGCTGGCAAACCAGGTGAAAGATAAAAAAATGGAGAAGGAACTCTCAGACTATCAGATACTCATAGAGACTATCTTATCCGCTGATGAGGCTCTTGACGGTAAAAAATATGCAGATGCCAGCAAGCTGTTTCAAGAAGCTGCCAAGAGAGTCCGGTATGTGGATAATCTGGGTAAAGCTTACGTGTTTGACAGATTGGATTTGATTTCAGATTATATATCTGTCTATGATTTAATCGGTCTTGGAGATACCCTTGCGCTTAACCTTTCCTATGATAAGGCTGAGGAAAAATATCTGGAAGCAAAAGCTCTGTCTGGGAAAATATATTTTGATGAAGGCAGAACATCTGCGATGGCAGCTCTTGAAAAGCTCTATGCAGATCAAAAGGGGATGAAAGAAGCAGAAGCAGAAGAAGCCAAGGAACAGGCAGAGAAACAGGAAGCGGCAGCTAATTATATGTCTTTGGGAGATAAAGCTTTTACCCAGGGAGATTATGAGAGCGCAAAGGTCCACTATCTATCCGCAAAGCAGAAATTAGAGCTGTTAGGTGACGATATTCAGGCAAGTGCCGCAGAAGAGAAGGCAGAAGCAACAAATTCTAAAATAGAGCAGCAGAAGGTTCTTGAAAGAGAAGCTGACGGATACATGGATCAGGCTGCAGCCGCTGCGGCGAAGGAGGATTACACCACCGCTAAAAAGTATTACTTGTTAGCAAAGGACACCTATGCAGCACTGAAAAATCAGGACAAAGTAGATCAGATAGCCAGAAAGATGGAAGTGCTGGACATCAAAGAACAGGAAAAAGAAAAAGAAGAGGAAGCCAAAGAAAAAGCCGGCAGTGCAGCTACAGCAGATAATTCGGCAGCTGTATCAGCCGATAAGACAAAGGATTCCGCAACAACAGAAAATACCAGCAATACGAAAACAGAAAACAAGGATAATTCAGCAAGTGAATCGGAGGAGTGAGTTCACTGTATAATCGGAAGGGAGAGTGTTACATGAAACCGGAACAGGATTTTGATATGGAGAGCTATATCAATAAAAGAATGTTGGAGATCACATCCCTTAAGGATCGCCGTCTTTTTAAAGAGATAACCGAAAAGCTGCTGTTAGAAATAAATGATTACAACCAAAAGGCATACGAAACCTTGGAACAAAGAATCTTAAACGAACACAAAAGCCAGCAGAATGATTTTGCAATCTATCTGACCTTAACGGACCTCAAACATTATGATGCTACAGATACCTTTATGTATCCCATGGCAGCAGAAGATGTAAAGCGGAAAGATTATGACAATGCAGAGATCAGAAAAGCCCTGACTCATAACGAAAACATAAAGCTGCTGACAGTATTTATTAAAACCACAGTTACTAACATACATAAATTAATGAACACAGACAGAGTCTTTCAGGGGGTGATAAGAACACAAAAAGCAGAATACAAAGGAACTTTTCGAATTTCCAGAAATGAAAAGTATCTGGATCTTGTTAAAAATCTGTATTACATCTTTGGTGTCAACTATCAGCCATGGATGACAGTATGCGAGGCCTATCTTGCTAAAATGTTTGATGTATTTCTCTGTGCTGCTCCGCAAATGCCTGAGAAGGAAGAAATACTGGAAGTTACGATTGATTTTGAAGAATTTAACGACAGTGTTTATTATAACATGATACCTTTATGGAATCTGGAAAAGAAATTGGAAAAGACCAGTACCTATCCGGAAGCCTGCATTGATAAAGTGAATTATGAGCATCGAATCTTTTCACACCGTTTAAAGGAAGAATGTGAATACCTGATAATGAATACAGATATAGAGATTACTAATATCAGAAGGTTAAACGGAGACCTTCTGATCACCTGTCCCCTTAATAACCCCTGTGAATGGAACCTGTATCAGGTGAATAAGAGAAACGGAAAAGAATATTATCTTTATCCTATGTTATCGAATCAGTCAAAGGAGAGTTTTGCAGGAAGTCTTACAGAAATGTTTCGAAGAAGTATCAAGACGAAAGCAGAACTAGGCAGATTAATGGAGGCTTTTTCTTACGATAATTATGTAATATTCAAGGATTTTGAAATCCTGGAAACGGCAGCGGAAGGGCTTAATGCCTGCAATTATAATATGGATGGATTTATCCTGGATGAGATAAGAATAGGAAGATCACGTCAGACACTGGTGCTTAATTTCGCAGCAGTCGAACAGGGACATTACTTAAATGAAGATATCATGAGTTTTTTAGTGACACAGGTACAGAAGATATTTCCGGAGTATTTGTGTATCGGAAAACTGATATAGGAGGAGAAACAGTTGAACTTTCTATGGGATATTTTTTTAAGGGCTCAGTCCTGTAAGAAAAAAGAAGAAGAACTGTTTTTTCTGCAGGCAAGTGAATACAGCCCGTTTTATGAACAATCTTTTAGCTGTATTAATGAAGATAGTGTAGATACCAATGAAATTGAATTGAATCTTTTATATCGTTTTACAGATATATTTCAGGATATTCTGGCAGAGGAAGAAAATGAGTTTCCGGAATTCAAGAAATATATGATAGATGCTGTATTACATATTCTGTTGTATACAGACCTTAGACATGGACTGAGTACCAGAGAAATCTATATCAGAAAGCTAACAGAGGAACTGCTAAACGGTACCTTTTGGAAGGATTTCGCAAAGATATTTCATCTGATTCCTTTGCAAAAACAAAACCGTCTGGCGACGCTGGTGCTCAGCCAGATCCAGACAGGCTCCTCCCTGCTTATTTTTCGAAGATCAATCCTTATCCTGTTTCCCGATGCTATTTTGTATCAGGTAAAAGCGGATAGAAAAAAGCTGCTCTTATATCTGTCGGACAAGCCAGAAGAGCTAAAGAAGAATATGATTCAGCTGGTACAGGATATGTTTCTCCCACTCAGCTACAATATCCGAATTTTTTGGGAACATCATTTTGGGATAATCGGAGTTGAGGGTACCATGAAGATTGATGAGGTGTCTATTTACTAAGTAGAAAGCGGGAGGATGCACAGATGGATATAGCGGATAGAAAAGAAATACCGGAAATACGGATGAATTATTACACCAGAGAAGAACTGGAATTGATGACGACCTATCAGCTTCGGGAAATCTGCTGGAAAGAAAGAATCATCAATGGAATCCAGGCACCGATGGATAAAGATGAATTAATTCTTCAGATTATGCGCTTTCGAGGGAGAAAAGACAATCTTTTCATATTAAAAAGCAAGGAAGAAAGTGTCAAACGCTTGGAAAAACTACTGCAAATGACTACCATACAGAGTATGCCTCATTCCATAAAAGGTTGTGCCAAGATCATCGCTTATAACGGTATTGAAGTTGGATATTTTGATCATTTTACCATCGGTTACCGGCCTGAGCTTGTTGACACCAATGCCCTACTGGTGAGCGGTAATAAGATATGCGCCATTTTTCAGGTAAGACAATTCAGACAGGACAAAGAATGGCTGTACCTGACAAAGTCTGCAGATATCGCCTGCGTGGAATCACCTGTCAGAAGTTATCAGTTGTATTGTATGGACCGTTTACAATCTGACTGGCTCTATCATTTGTACGAAACAGAATATGAAACACTGCCGGCTCATTTAAGGTTTTATATGGTTCCAGTACTGGATTTCAGAGTAAGAGAGTTATTAGATATCAATATGCCTCTTGCCATTGATTTTGGTACCTCGAATACCACAGCCGGAACATATCTGGATTCAACTTATATAGAGAATCTGGATGGTGATCCTGTTCGGGAGGTGCTAAAAGAAAATGAAGTGAATTATGTCATATATCTAAAAGAGGAGGAAGGAGATACGGAAAGCCCTGTACTTCCATCCGTAATAGGTGTTACCAAAATTGAAGAGGATAAGGTGGACTATGTATTCGGTTACCAGGCGGACCGTTTGTTTCATATGAGTTATATAGATGAAGGCTTTTGTGTATTTTATGATCTGAAACGCTGGATCAGCGATGCGGAAAGGCTGGAAGAACTGGTAGACAGAAGCGGACACCGTAGTTTCGTTAAAAGAAAGGATATTATAAGGGAGTATCTTAACTATGTCATATCCTGTGCTACCCAGCGATTTAAGTGTCGTTTTAAAAGTCTGCATATCTCAGCTCCGGTGAAACAGAAAAAACTCTTCATAAATCTATTCAAAGAAATACTGTCTGAATATCAGATAGAGGAAGAAGATATGCTGGATGAAGGAGTAGCGGTACTTTATAATTCCATATCTGACCTTATTGAAGGAAAACGTTATAAAAATGATGAAGAATTACGGGCACTGATAATAGATTGCGGAGGAGGTACGACAGATTTGTCTTCCTGCCGTTTTTCCATTAACAATCAGAGAGTATCTTATAAAATTGATATTGCAACCTCTTATGAAAATGGTGATACGGACTTTGGCGGCAATAATCTTACCTTTCGAATACTTCAGCTGCTTAAGATCGCCCTGGCAAGGCAGATTAGTGAGTCTGATGGTTATATGAAAGAAACCATTGTTGAAATGCTTGGGGCGGATATTTTCAGACGGGTGGATACAGAGGGGATAAAAGCTGTCTATCAATTATTGGATCAGGAATATGAGATAGCTGAAGCTATTATTCCCACAAGATTCAAAGAATATGAACATAAGAGCAATAACGAATACTTTGCAGTGAAAAATAATTTCTATTACCTATTTGGTGTGGCTGAGCAGATAAAGAAGATATTTTACAGTAAAACAGATATCTTGCGCGTAGCAGTATCCTCAGTAGAAATCAAAGAAAATGCAGTGAAATGTCTTCTGGTAGAAAGATTCAAGCTGTCTGTCAGGGAATCCGTGACAAAACATCTTAATATCTTAAAGGATATTCCCACTGTTTACATCAGTATCAATGAATTGAATAAACTACTGCAAGCCGATATCTATGGAATCATAAAAAGATTTATTGAGGCATCTTATGAGAACGGAGAATTGCAAGAGTATTCCATCATGAGACTTACAGGTCAATCCTGTAAGATTGAGCTGTTTAGAGAAGCTTTAAAAGAGTTCATTCCGGGAAAAGTCATAGCATCTTCCAGGAAAAACAGTAACCAGGCAGAAGATTATGAGCTTAAGCTGATGTGTCTTGACGGCGCCATCAAATACATTAAGGATAAAAGGTTTGGTTATGCAGATGTAAGAATCACCAACGAACCGCCGGCTTTTCCTTATATTGTTACAGCTATCACACATACGAAAGAAGAGAAGATTCTGATACAAAGTCTGGACAGGCAGAATATTCGTGGATATATTTCCAGAAATATGGCAGATCTGACCTTGCAGTTGTATTTGAAAGATACCAATGGAAATCTGCTATATAAATATAACTGTTCATTTTCTAAGGCAGATTTTAAGCCTGTTGAGGCAGAACAGATTGTAGAACAATATAGAGATGGCATTATACAGGACGACGTGGATTCCATTGTCGACAGGGAATTAAGATGCTTCATATTAGCGGATGAGGAGCGTTGGGGATTTGTGGTAGTCCCCATACTAAGATACGAAGAACAGCTGATGTTAGGTCCGGATCAATTTTACTTGTTTGAAATTGAGAGCTGGCTGATGAATTTCTTTGACGGAACAAAGTAAAGGAGGAGACATTTATGCTGACACAGGCGATCCCATTATTTCAGGATGGGCATATATTAAGACGGGAAATGCTGATAGCATTATCTGATTATGCTTATCTGACCAGCCAACTGGTGTATAAAGGATATTCAGACGGTATTCTGGCGGGCTGTGAGCTCACAACAACGAAAGATAACATCATATTAAACAGCGGAATCGTGTTTTATAAAGGACAGGCTTATCTCATTAAAGAACCTATGACCATTGCATACTATCCAACGAATACCACCACCATTCTCAAACTATATATCTCTGATGAATTAAGAGAACCTAATTTTGTGTATCGGGAAATTGACCTGATTTTAACGGAGGAATCGGATCTGCATAAGAATGAATTAGAGTTATGCCGGTTTAAACTGCAGCAAGGCGCTAAGCTTAGAGATCAGTATCAGAACTTTGAAGATCGAAATACTATTTTTGATACTTTAAACCGTATTCATGCACCTTTTGCCACGAAAGGAGAGAGTACGTTATCTTGGGATATAACCAGAGCTTTTGCAAAGGAAATGTTCGATACAAAGAGTTTAACAGACTTTGATGCCTTCTTTTGTATGCAGATATTAAATCAGCCTTACCCGGTAAGTAAAGAGGCTCTTGCTGCATACCTGAAGCAGAGTAATGCATTGAATCTGTCAGATCAATCAAACCTTGGTATATATACAGAGCTGGTTAAAGTCCTTAAGGACAGACAGAATGGTAAGACGAGCAGCAGTAATAAAGAGAGTACAAAAAAATGGAAGGTATCTGTTGATTGATACTTTTGAAAAGCTATGCAGAATATTGACCATTCTGAGAAAAATGTTTACAATTACTTTTGATTGGAACACGCCAGGGCGTGAATGGTGAATATTATGAAATATACTATAAGGGAATTTGCAGAACTGCTGGGAGTGACTGTTGATACCTTGCGGCTCTATGAAAAGCACGGTATCATCAATCCGACAAAAGATAAAAGAAACAGCTATCGTTATTTCAACGATTTCGATGCCAGAAATATGTTAATGAGCCGCTGGTACAGAAGCCTTGAATTCTCCATGCAGGAAGCTGCCTGCCTCACCGGAAAAGCAGATCCCCACTCTATTATTGAAAAAGTGCAGGATAGGAAAAGGCAGTTGGAAGAAGAAATAAAACGAAAAACCATGCTCCTTCAGAAACTATCAGAGATTACCCTGGAATATGAAGACATAAATAACAGGCTGCAGAAATGTAGTCTTAAAGTGCTTCCAGGCATCTATCGAATAAAGCAGACGGAAAAGAACAGTCTGCGTAAAGATACTGCTCTGACAGAGATAGTAGAGGAATGGATGAAATGCCTGCCTTTCACCTTTTTCTCCTTTCATATAGATAGAGAAGAAGCTATAAGCGAAAATAACTATTTTAATTACAACTGGGGACTTGCCGTATTCGAGGAGGATGCCAGGAGGCTGCAGTTAAAGCCTGATGAAGGAGTGGAATACATTCCAGCTGCAAACTGTGTGTCCTCACTGATCATTTCCTCCAGCGATTACATTACAAAGGATTCGATATTTTTTATGCTTGAGTACATAAAAGAAATGGGATATGAAATAGACGGAGATATTTTTGGAAAGATTGTTCTTACAGAAACCTCAAATACCCTGCGCCGTACCTATATTGAAGTAAATATACCTATACGAAATTAAAGGAACAATAAGTTTTTTCACTTCCTGTTGGAAGAAAACGTGATGCTTTGTTTGTTATTTAACAAACTATTGACATTGGTGTTACACCAGGGTTTATGATTAAAGTGCAGGAACAATGCAGAAATCATACACAACAAGGGAGAGGAAACATGAAAAAGAAGAAGTATGTTATTTTATTAACTGTTTGTATGCTGTTGCTGGCTGTTTTTACCGGCTGCAATAAAAAGGAACAGGACAATAAGAAAAATGAAAAGGATAATAAAGCGGAGGTAACCGGTGAGGCTCAGGGGGATGTAACCTATAAAGCCGGTACCTATACAGGAGAAGCAGAAGGGAAGGATGGCCTTATTAAGATTGAGGTGACCTTCAGCGACACTGAAATTACAGATATTAAGATTGTAAACCAGACTGAGACAGAGGGTCTTGGCGATGAAGCTTTAAATACCATAAAGGATAAAGTATTAAGTGGACAGACGCTGGATGTGGATGCCGTATCCGGTGCTACCGAATCCAGTGATGGAATTCTGGCAGCTATTGAAAATGCAGTAAAGCAGGCAGGCGGTGATATTGATGCACTGAAAGCCAGAGAAACAGTAAAAGAAGGCGAAGGCAAGACAGAAGAACTGACCGCAGATGTAGTAGTAGTTGGTGCCGGTGCCTCAGGAGTCTCAGCGGCTGTCTCTGCGGCTGATAAAGGTGCTAAGGTAATCATTATAGAGAAAACCGCAGTAATTGGCGGTGCCAGTAACTTATCCTGGGCAGGAAAGTTCTACAACTCTTCCGCAGCTCTTGATAGTGGTGTAAAAGTTGAAGTAGAGAAAGAAATATCAGACTGGATCGTTAATAATCACTGGAGAGTAGATGCCGCTGCTATCAGACAGTATGTAACAAAGTCCGGAGAAACCTATGACTGGCTTGCGAAAAAGGGCTATCAGACAACCTTCCTTAACTTTGGTGGTGAACAGCTCCATGTGCTCCCGGCTTATAACACACGCCAGGAAATCCTCCGCAGTATGCTGGAGGCTTCCGTAGTAAAAGCAGGCGGACAGGTGATTACCGAAACGACCGGTAAAAAGCTGTTAACCAATGAAAACGGTACTGTAACAGGTATCAGTGCAGTGAAAGCAGACGGAACTACTCTTAATATCACTGCAAAAAGTGTAGTGCTTGCAACTGGTGGATATGCCGCAAATGCAGAAATGGTAAAAGAACTATTTGGCTTTGAAGGTGTTAATGGCGGTCTTGGACAAAATATCGGAGAAGGACTTCAGATGGCCTGGGACATCGGAGCGAAGGTGCCTGATAATATCGGAGGACAGATGCTTCATCAGACGCTGGCGAAAGCTACGGATAATCTAAAGAAAGAATATGCTTCCTTCCAGGCAAGCTATCCTCTTATGCTGTCCTACCTGCCGAATTTTATGAATGTAGGTCCATCCGGAGCAAGATTCAGAGACGAGGCGTCCACCTTGACAGCTGTAGCGGCTGCTAACACCAGTGCTTTTAACGGTGCTTATCATTTGGTAATTGTGTCAAAAGCACAGTTAGATTTACTGGCAGCAAAAGGTATGAGCGGTGTCAATGCACCGAAGCTGCCGGGACTGCCCCCTGAATTCTATGCGGACTTTACAGACCAGTTTACTCTGGAGAATCCCTGGGCAGAGGTAGAGAAGGTATTTGACTCCATGGTTGCCAACGGTGACGGTTATAAGGGAAATACCATAGAAGAACTGGCTGAAAATGCAGCAATGGATGTAGATACCTTTACAGACGGAGTTTGGCAAAGCTTCTGATTACCTGCTGAGTATGGGAGAAGAAGGTCCTTATTATGCAATTGTAGCTGAAATCAACAACCTGGGTTCTGTAGGCGGATTGCTTGTAAATACCAAGTTTAAGGTCCTAAATGATGAAAGAACGCCCATCAAGGGATTATATGCAGTAGGGCTTGAATCAGAAGGAGTTCTGTTTAATGATACCTATGTCGGAAATGGCGTAGGCATCGGATATTCCTTTACCTCAGGCCGTCTTGGAGGAGAAAATGCTGCTGACTATGCATTAACTGCAAAATAGCAGCCATAAAGTGGTAATTTGAAGACCGTTGCATAAAAGGTGGATAATCCGGTACTTTCCTGGAGGATTCTGACTTTCTATGCAACGGTTTTCTTAATTTTTTCTTACAGAACTTACAAATTTCATCCAATATGCGTCAAACACTTGTTTTTACCCCTTAAGACAGATATAATGAGGTGTATGTGAAACAAATTAGTTACTATAATAAATTGAATCTTAGTGTAAGCCTCTTTCACCCTTTGTTATACATAGGAACAGAAAAAGCTAAAATTCAACTTATATAGGAGGAATTCGTGGATTTATGAGTTTCTCATAGTTTTCATGTGCCTTTTTCTATATATAGTAACAATTAAAATTTGAAATAAGGCTTAAAAGTGATATTGGAGGAAAAGAAATGCAATACATACTAATTGCCGATGATAATCAGGACATTACAGATGTTTTGTCAGCCTATTCCAAAAAAGAAGGCTTGGAACCGGTAATAGCTGGTGACGGAGAAGAAGCTTTTCGATTATTTGAAAGATACAGCCCTGCTGCAGTCCTTTTGGATGTTATGATGCCAAAAGAAGATGGCTATGAAGTATGCAGAAAGATTCGGGCAGTATCCAATGTTCCGGTTCTTTTAATTACAGCAAGGGGCGAGGACTTTGAGAGAATAATGGGGCTTGATATTGGTGCGGATGATTATATTGTAAAACCCTTCAGCCC
Organism: Anaerocolumna sp.; assembly: GCA_029256725.1. Lineage (GTDB taxonomy): Bacteria > Bacillota > Clostridia > Lachnospirales > Lachnospiraceae > Anaerocolumna. The sequence goes on from JAQSXJ010000049.1 coordinate 41,703, forward strand.
AAGTGAAGTTATGGCCAGAGTAAGGGCAGTTCTTCGCAGAATGACTAAGACTGAGAAGGAAGTCACATCTGAAAATACAATAACAGTATGTAATATGTCAATAAATCTGGATGAATATACTTTGCATATAAACGGAAATAGAATGTCTCTCACAAAGAAAGAAATAGAAACCATGTGGACCCTTGCCAAAAATCCTAACAAAGTATTTACAAGGGATAATCTGCTGGATAGTCTTTGGGGTTTTGACTATTTTGGTGACAGCAGAACAGTGGATTCTCATATCAAGAGGCTGCGAGCCAAGTTGGATGCTCTTCCTCATCCGGAATGGAATATTAAGACCATCTGGGGGGTAGGATATAAATTCGAGATCGAAGAGGAATAACTCATAATTAGTAATAGGATTACTAGGCTGAGAAGCTTAATAAATATCCTTTTGTAGTGGTTTTATAAAAGGAAAATATAGTAGGAAAATATAAATTGGATGAAAGTAGAATCCTTTTAGTTATAAGTTGCTATATAAAATGAATCAATTAAAATTACTCTCCGTCCGGGTATAAAAAGGCTTAAAAAGGCGTTTTTATACCGGGAGGAGGTACAAAATAATTCAATTTATAAAATAGCGGAATATCTATAACGGAAAGAGTGGAATCCTAAATTCAACTTATATAAATGTTTATAATACTAAAACTGATTTTTAGAAGAATTCCATATTCAGAAAAGAGGAATAAATGGAAAGAAAGCAGCAGAGGAAGCCTTTTAACAGGCTTTTTTTTAAAGTATATATTAATTATGCTCTTGTTCTGACTCTGTTTGCCATATTGGTAGGCCTTATCTTTGTAAACCTGTATGAAAGTGCAACGAAAAAAAGTTATCAGAATAAAATGTTAAAGCAGGCAAGCTTTATAATAGATGATTTGTCCAAGGCTATTATTAATAACGAATCAGATGAGTATCTGGATAATCAGCAGATTATACAGGATGTAGACCCTGATGAACTGGATATCTGGACCATTGCAAATCCAAATTCCAATAATCCAATGGATAAGAAGTTTGAGAATTTAAATCTGGAGAATGTAGCATTATCCCCGGATTGTATAACAGTAATAGAAGGAGCTTTTAACAAGGAGACCTTGTACCGAAGCGGTTATTATGAAGAATTCGGCGGCAGTTCTGCAATTCAGGGTTACCCTGTTATTATTAATGGAGAGGTGGTAGGTGTTGTACTGCTGCGTTCAGATGTGAAGAAACAGGAGGAAATTGTTAGAAGCAGTGTGACTCTGATTTATTCCAGTGTTGGAATTGCTCTTTTCATTTCCTTTATTATTGCTATTTTATTTGCCCGTGGTATTACGAAACCAATCAGTTCAATGAGAATTGCTGCACTTCAATTGGCAGATGGGAAATACCAGAGTAAAGTAGCTCTGAAACGAAAGGATGAGATAGGGGATCTGGCCAAAACCATAGATATTCTGGCAGACCGGCTGAAGGAAAATGAGGAAGAGAGATTGAACAGAGAGCAGATACGAACGGATTTCTTTGCCAATGTCTCTCATGAATTAAGAACACCTATTACGGTTATCAGAGCGTATACTGAAACCTTACTGGATGGTATAGTAACCGATGAAGAGAAAGTATACCAGTACTATGTTAAGATTCTCGGCGAGTGCAAAGGTATGGAAAGACTGGTAGGAGATCTTTTGTTGTTGTCTAAAATGCAGAATCCGGATTTTGAGGTAGAGAAGGAACCGGTTAATGTCACTCAAATTTTTGAAGATTTGTTGAAGAGCTTTCATCCTCTTTGCCAGGCTAAGGAAATTGATATGATATTATCAGGGGATCAGTCTGCCTATACCATGATGGGTGACTATGACCGTTTAAAACAAATGTTTTTAATCATACTCGATAATGCCATTAAATTTTCTCATGTAAATTCTGCCATCCACATAAATTTAAGCAAAAAGGATAAACTATTAGTATCAATAAGAGATGAAGGCATTGGTATTTCGAAAGAAGAACTGCCCTATATCTTTGATAAATTTTATCGTTCTAAGCTAAAGCAAAATGAACAAGGCTCAGGTCTGGGGTTAGCAATCGCAAAACAGATTGCCTTAAAACATGATGGTGTAATAACAGTAAACAGTGAAAAAGGAATAGGAACCGAATTTCTATTTACCTTTCAGAGCTTGGAAAATTATGTAGAAGAGTTAAATATTTAGTAGTATTAACACAATTTAAGCCTTGTAAAAAATAAAAGTCTGGGTTATAATATGTTCATAAACATTCCTGGAATGTACGACACTCCTGTTATTTTGAACCTACATCAGATAATACGGGATTCCTAATTTGTAAGATTATGTCAAGCCACCATTTGCAGTGGAAGACAGAGGCTTACCTGCGGAAACCCACCTAGCTAGCGCTAGGAGTCAAAATACGGGAAACGGCGTTTCGGGGTATTGACAAAAGATAAAGGGGCAGCGAAAGCTGCCTTTTTTTGTATTGTATTCGCAATAAAAAAAAACAGTTATGCGGGCACTGTTGATGAAAGATTAAAATGCTTAAATTGGACTGAGATGACCACATTAACAGCTAAACTGGTGGTACTGAATTTAAGTAAGATGATTATATTAGAAAAAATTGACAATTGATTCTGCGTATGCTAGAATATAAATAAATTAAATTTTTAACATTGAGGAGGGATTCTGTTCTGATTTGAAAAAAGTAGCTTTTATATTTCCCATTATAATAGTTGTATTTTTAATTATTTGCTTTATAAAAATTAGGAACACAATAAATGATGATACATTCGATATGGGAATTATTAATGAAGAAAATTTTGAGTACTATAGTAAGTTTGTGTATGGAATAAATGATGAAATAACATTCATCGAATATACTGACATCCAAAATGTTAAAATACCTCACAGTATTACAGATTTGTATAAAAGAGGCAAGAAAATTAAAGCAATTTATGAGGATGATAATAATGGAATTCTTCCTAATATGTATTTTTTAAATAAAGGAATTTGTATTATCAAAGGTGAAGAAAAATTAAAAAAGGGAAATGTAATCAAAATATCATATCTAACCAATTTGTACAATCCTGTTAGGTTTGGTTATATGTATAAAAATAAGGCCTATGTCAGTGTCAGTAAAGTCGATGAGAATTATCGCCATGAAGTTAAAATAACTGTTCCGAAAGATGGTTTACTAGACATTATTCTTTATAATGAGAAGGAAGAGCAAACTTGCATCATTGACGCAGAAATAAAGATTGAATAAATATGATATGAAAGAAGGTAATTCTATGAAAAAAACAGTTACTATAATTTTGACTTTATTTATAACATTTTGTATTTCGTCAACAGTGTCTGCTGCAGAAATTCAAGAGAGCAATAATAATCAAAGTCTGTTAAATAATATAGTAATTACACCATACACTATCTTTACAATAAGCCAAGTAAGTCATTCTGTAGACGAGAATATTAGCGTATCAGCTACAATTACATTTAATGATGCTAACAACCAGATAGGAGTAATTACTAATTTGTAGTTAGATTCTTACACTAGTGGTGTCAGTAACATTTCAATAGGAAATCCAGTTAATATGGGTAATTATGCATATTGTTCTGTTGCTTATCTATATAAAGGCAAAGCTTATAGCAGTATATGCTATTTTTTGCCTGAATTTGTTCAGTTTGTGAACTCTTGGGAGTACAATTTCTAACAAAAGTTTCATTTTTCAGTTAATATAAATATAGTTTGTTTTATAATCATAAAAACATCTAAGTCGACTTTTTTAAATGATTGTTGTATAACATTCATTTTTAAAAAAGCCGTTATAGGTGTTTTTATTTAGTTATTTAATAAATATGAAATAGAATTATCATCAACTATTTATGTTTACATAATTCTGAAGTTTTGATAAAATGATGAATAGGAAGCTTTTAGATGAGCTTGGTAGAATAGTTTATGGTTAAACAGTCATAAGAGCGTTTAATATATGGTGTATAAAAAATATAATTAACCCCGTTCTATAAGCGGATTAAATAATGCCAGATAGGATAGCCTGACACAATAAAGTGCGAAAAACGCAGAAATGAGAGGTAGTTATGAAAGACGGTTTTTTGAAAGTAGCCGCAGCCACTCCGCATATTAAGGTTGCTGACTGTGAATACAACGGACAGCAGATTCGAAAGTTAATTGAAGAGGCGGACAGCCTTTCTGCCAAGATATTATTGCTACCGGAGCTTTGTCTTACCGGATATACCTGCGGGGAGTTATTTCTCCAGGATACCTTAATCAATGGTGCAATGACAGAGCTAAAACGTATTGTTGATTTTACAAAGAATAGAAAAATGCTGGTGACTCTCGGGCTTCCGGTATTACGTAATGGTAAACTGTTTAATACCGCGGCAGTGATATATAATGGTAGACTTTTAGGGTTAGTGCCGAAGAAAAACCTTCCCGGTTATTCTGAATTCTATGAAGCCAGACATTTTAACCCGGGGCTTGATATAACTGAGAATTATAACTTCTATGGGGAAACAGTTCCTTTTGGTGCCAATCTGCTGTTTACGGCAGCTGATTTTAGACAACTGACGGTTGGTATTGAAATATGCGAAGACTTATGGGTACCGCTTGCTCCCAGTGTTAATCATTGTTTGGCAGGTGCTACAGTGATCCTTAATCCTTCTGCCAGTGATGAGACTACGGGGAAAGATATCTATCGCAGGGATCTTATCCGCATGCAATCAGCAAAATTGGTCTGCGGTTATGTTTATGCCTCCGCTGGTGAAGGTGAATCCAGTACGGATCTTGTATTCGGCGCACATAACATGATTGCAGAAAATGGAGCTTTGATAAAAGAATCAAAAAGATTCGTCAATGAAATGACCGTAACCGAATTAGATATGGGAAAATTAATTAGCGAACGAAGAAGAATGACCACCTATCAGGTGGCAGAAAGAACAGATTACACTTATGTAGAATTTTCTTTTGGCAAAGAGCTGGCAGCTTCTGAAACCCTAATTACCAGATATATAGATAAAGCTCCTTTTGTCCCCAGTAACAGAGACGACAGAGACAGGCGCTGTGAAGAGATACTTAATATACAAGCTTATGGTTTAAAGAAAAGGCTTGAGCATACAGGACTTAAAACCAGTGTCCTTGCAATCTCCGGAGGACTGGACTCAACTCTGGCATTGCTTGTGGTCTGCAAAGCCTTTGACCTTTTAGGACTTAACAGAAAAGGAATTATTACAGTTACCATGCCCTGTTTTGGCACTACAGACAGAACCTATCAAAATGCAGTAAGCCTTGCAAAAGAACTAGGAACAACATTTTTAGAAATTCCTATTCAGGAGGCAGTAAATCTTCATTTCCGGGATATCGGACATGACAGCTCTGTTCATGATGTGACATATGAGAATGTGCAGGCAAGAGAAAGAACCCAGGTAATCATGGACCTGTCCAATAAATACAATGGTCTGGTGATCGGTACCGGGGATATGTCAGAGCTGGCACTGGGCTGGGCTACCTACAATGGAGATCATATGTCTATGTATGGCGTTAATTCCTCTGTACCTAAGACGCTGGTTCGTTATCTGGTGGCTTATTATGCACAGACCCTGGAGAATGAAACCTTAAGAACAGTACTGTTTGATATACTTGATACACCGGTAAGTCCGGAACTGCTGCCGCCAAAAAACGGTGAAATTGCGCAAAAGACGGAGGAACTGGTGGGTCCTTATGAGCTTCATGATTTCTTTTTATACTATGTCCTTCGATTTGGGTATACACCGGGTAAAATATACAGACTTTCACTGTTAGCCTTCCACCAGGATTACAGTGAAGAGATTATATTAAAATGGTTGAAGAGCTTTTACAGAAGATTCTTTAGTCAGCAGTTCAAACGCTCCTGCCTGCCAGACGGTCCTAAAGTCGGTTCTGTGGCAGTATCACCAAGAGGTGATTTAAGAATGCCCAGTGATGCAAGTGTATCTCTATGGATGAAAGAACTAGATAGCCTTAGTAAATAGAATTTTTAGTACTTTTGCACTCGAAAATGGAGAAGCCGCATGAAATACGACTCCTGTGTTAAAGGAGACGCACTTTTATGTTGACCAATGAGTTTGATAAATAAAATTTTACAAAAGATTCCCAGTGGACCGCAAGTAATTAATCGGGATATAAGCTTACAGTACGCTTTAGGGATGATGCCGGAAGAAATAAAGATAAAGGATAATTGCAGCTGCCTATCTTCCGGTTTTCTGGCAGTGGGACTGAGATACAAGACAAGCCTTCGTATTTTGGTCTGGAGTATGTATTAAAATCATAGCTCCTTAAGGATTTTAAGCAAACTCTATAGCAATGGGTGTCAGCAATATGGCTTTAAGAATAATCACTGATTCCGCTTCCGATGTACCGAGTTCTTTAATCGAAAGATTCAATCTTCATGTGATTCCTACACCGGTGGTCATTGAAGAAAAAGATTACTTTGACGGAGAAACAATATTTCCGGAGGAGTTCTATAAGATCTTAAAGAGCGGAACAGATGTTAAAACCTATCACATTAATTCCTTCATGTTTCATAAACATTTTGAAACCTACGCAAAAAATGGTGATGAAGTGATATATATATGTTTTTCAACGGGTATTGCAGGAACCTTTAATGCTGCTAATATAGCAAAACAGGAGCTTTTAGAGGAATATCCGGATTTTGATCTTACAATTGTGGACTCTAAATGCGCCTCCTTAGGTTTTGGGCTGGTAGTAGAAAGAGCACTTTTACTGGCAGAAAATAATGTGCCAAAGAATACTATTTTAGAGGCTATCAATTTCTATTGCAATAATATGGAGCATATTTTTACAGTAGAGACTTTGGAATATCTGTATAAGGGTGGAAGATTATCAAGAACATCAGCTATTGCAGGTGGTCTCCTTGACATAAAGCCCATTATTGAAGTGGATGATATCGGAGCCCTAAAGCCCATCGAAAAGGTAAGAGGCAGAGGTAAATCCATTAAAAGAATAATAGATATAGTTGGCGAACGTGGAAAAGATCTTACGGAACAGACCATAGGTCTGGTACATGGAGATGATAAAAAGACCATAGCAGAAGTAAAAGAACTCCTTACAGAAAAGTATGGCTGCACCAACTTCCTGGAAAGCTTTGTAGGCTGTGCAATAGGGGCACATACCGGACCTGGCATAATCGGAATTATCTTCTTAAGTGAAGTATCTCCTTATAAGGAACTGGAACAAAAGCAGTAAAGCAGGTGCATGGCTGCATCGATTTAAATAACATAAAGCAGGTGCATGGCTGCATCGATTTAAATAACATAAAGCAGGTGCATGGCTGCATCGATT
>JAQSXJ010000150.1 GCA_029256725.1 Anaerocolumna sp.
TAGAATAGAAGCAGTATTTGATATCTCGGGTGGAGATACAGCTAATGAGATACTGGAGCACTTGGATTACAAGATAATAGAAGAGAATTATAAACCATTTTTTGGTTACAGTGATTTGACTACCGTATTAAACGCAGTATATACCAAAACCGGTCGAGAGACATATCTGTATCAGCTAAAAAATTTGATCTATGAAAAAGAAGGTATTCAAAGAGAACGATTGAAGGCATTAGTTGACGGAAACAGCAGGGAACTCTTTTCCTTCCAGTATTCTTTCCTTAGAGGAGAGTCAATGGAGGGAGGTGTAATAGGAGGGAATATAAGATGTTTCCTGAAACTTTCCGGCACGCCGTATATTCCGGACTTTGAAGGCAAGATACTTTTTCTTGAGAGCCTTAGCGGAAGAGTCTCTCAAATGATAACCTTTATAAGTCAGCTAAAGCAAATAGGAGCATTAAATAAGATTAAGGGGATATTGCTGGGAACCTTTACAGAAATGGAGAGGGAGCAGTTGAAACCTGCCATGGAAGAGTTAATTCTGGATTATACCAGAGAGTTAAACCTACCCATTGCCAAAACAGTTGAAATAGGTCATGGAAATTTATCGAAAGGTCTGATTATAGGAAGAAGTATTTATATCCATAAGAACAGTAATATATTCATTTACAACAGAGAGAAAAAATAGTCCCTTATAAAAGGGGGATGCCGCAGTATACATTCGAGGGGGGAAGTATACTGCGGCTTTATGAAAAAGCATCATCTATGTAAACAAGGGAGAGGGGTCCCTTGATTTATATATTATATGATAAACTTTAAATGTGTCGTAAATTTGTAGAGTTTATTAAAAATCAATGAAAAAATCTTACGGTAATAAAAGAATTCTTAAGATTATGAGAAGAAAGCATCTTTTTCACAGGAAAATGGTGCTTTTCTTAACTATTTTCTAAAAGATGTAATTTTATTTTCGTACCCTAGAAAGGACATGGGATACTTAGAATTTATACAAGATAAACTGCAACTTTATGAAATACATCTAAAAAAGTATAGAAATTTTACTTTTAATATTAGGCACTATAACATTGCAAATAAAATTCTCCAATGGTAAAATGTTGAATATTGATGCATTTTGGGGGATTTAGGCAGACCTATATTCTCGTGAGCACAGTACAAAATATCTCAAGAGAGAGGATAAGAGGATGAAAAGTATTAGGACAAAGATGTTGGTAAGCTTTCTTCTTACACTAATTTTGACAACGGGGATTTTACAGGCAGTTTCTATTTATACAGCAAGAAAGAATTTGAGAGAGCAGGTTGAACAGGGAATTAATGCTCTGGTAGGTGACAATGCGAAGCTGATAGAAAGCAGAATGGAAACGGAAAAACTGATTGTTGAGAATATAGCGGATAACATGGAAATACAAAGCATGGATTACACGAGACAAAAGTCAGCTATGATAGATTATTTAGAGAAAACAGATTTTATAGGCCTTGGTATAGTAGACATGAAAGGCCATGTAAAATATTCCGATGATACGGAATCGGATCTATCAGACAGAGGATATATACAGGAAGCCTTAACCGGTAAAACTGTAATATCTGACGTGCTTATCAGTAAGGTGACCAATGAGCCGGTTCTTATGATTGCGGCACCTGTATTTTCAAATGGAACTTTAACAGGACTTGTACTGGCAAGAAGTGATGCAAATAAGATGAGTAATCTGATTAGAGATATGGGTTATGGTGAAGGAGGTTACGGTTATATTATAAACAGCGAAGGAACGTTGGTAGCCCATCGTGATAAATCCCTTGTTGTTAATATGTATAATCCCATTGAAGCAGAAAAGGAAGATAAAAGTGCAGCTTCTGTTGCAGGTTTATTTAAGACAATTTTGCAACAAAAGCAGGGAACTTATGAATATTCCTTTGATGGTAAGAATCTGTATTCTGCCTATGCCCCCATTCCGGACTCAAATTGGTATTATATAGTGGCGGCAGATGAGAGTGAAGTAATGGAAAGAATTGCGGATTTTAGCAAGATTATCGGACTCTCCTTTGCTGCGGCACTGGTAGTAAGCATCTTCGTTACAGTGGGTCTTGGCAACAGCATTGCAAAGCCTATTGTCAAAACAGTGAGACAAGCAGAAAGAATAGCAAACCTTGACATTACAACTGATATTGATGCATCATTTAGAAAGAAAAAGGACGAAATCGGATTGCTGGCGAATGCACTGCAAAATATCACAGAAAGCTTTCGAGGTATTATAGAAGAACTTAAGAATGCCTCAACTCAATTGACGAACACAGCAGGGCGAATGAGCGAAATGTCTGAAGAGACAGCAGTATCTTCTGGTGAAATAGCCACCACTATTGGGGAGCTGGCAAGAGCAGCCATGAACCATGCGGAGCACACCCAGGAGGGAAGCATAAGAACACAGGAACTTGGAGAAGCTATTGAGCAGAATCAGCACAGTTTTATGGTATTAGAAAAAGCCACAGATAAGGTATTAGAAATCCTTAATGAAGGTGCAGCAGCCATGGGTATTCTTCGTATAAAGACCGAAGAGAATAATTCAGAGGCAGCAGAAATAAAGGAAGTAACGGAAAAGACAAATGACAGTGCACAGCTTATTGGTCATGCAAGTGAAGTAATCTCGCAAATAGCAGAACAGACCAATCTTCTGTCCTTAAATGCAGCCATTGAAGCCGCAAGAGCAGGAGAGGCCGGCAAGGGCTTTGCTGTGGTAGCAGAAGAAATCAGAAAGCTGGCAGAACAATCAACAGCATCCACAGGAGAAATCGATACTATTGTTGCAGAACTGCAGAGAAATACGGGCAGAGCGGTAACTGCTATTGAAAGAATGGATATTGCCATGAAAGAGCAGACCATAAGTGCCAACAACAGCCAGGAAAGCTTTGAAGGAATTTCTGCAGCAATTAAGAAGGCGATTGATGCCGTAGAAGACTTAAGTAAAAGTGGAAAAGCTATGGAAAAGGTTAAAGGCGGGATTATCGAGACCATGGAGAATCTTTCTGCAATCGCTGAAGAAGATTCGGCTTCTACACAGGAAATATCAGCTTCCTTAGAAGAACAGACCGCTTCCCTTGAGGAGCTGGCAGCTTCCAGTAAAACCATGGATGAACTGGCGGTTCAACTAGAGACTATTATAAAGAAATTTAAAATATAGAGTACCGTTAAGTGGTATTTGAATATCTGTATAAACTATTTGGCCACTCGACACATAATTTTTATTCCATGTAGCCATTGCTGCAATTCAGCGTCCTTGTAAGCTAACAAACTACCCATCTCATCTATTCAGAACAATAATACAGCATATGCAATTTACTACTTACAATCGGTTAAACAGTATACTAGAAAAGTAAATTGAACTTATCTTTACCCCTGTTATCTTTAATACATCCTGACAGGGTAAGTTAAGTTCAATTTTTCTATTATTTAAAGGCATTACAGGGCACATTCACACCGGTGTATTTTGTCTAAAAGGATTGACCTTTGTAGAGTAATCGGGTAAAATCAAAAATAAACGAATCGTCATAAGGGAGGGAAAGTGATGCAGGGCAATATATTATCCGGCGGTGTAAAAGAGCTGGAGGCTGTCAGGCAGAAAATAACAGATCTGAATGCTTGCCAAAATCAATATGATGAACTGGGAAAGCAGGAAAACAGGCTTGAAAAGAGCATTAAGGGTAAAGAAAAAGATATTGCTGATGAAATAGGAACTGCACTCAGACAAAGAAAAGAAGAGATAGAAAAGACCTATGATGAACAGCTTGACCTTACCAGGCAGCAGATTAAGAAGATTAAAAATCGCAAGATGAAGTCTAAAAATGAGAAGGTTAATGAACGAATAGACAATGAAACAGCTGGAATCAGGGAAGAATATCGCTTAATGAAGCTTGAGATAAGAGATTTGTTTAAGAGTAACAGAATCCCTCTGGTCCTGAATAACAAATTGTTTTATGCCATCTTTTTTCCTGCAAGGGTAATGGATCTTCTGATAATTGCTGTCGTAGTAGCATTTTTATTATTAGCTCTTCCGTATTTACTGTATACTCTGGTGCTGCCACAAGAGAAAATGATATTTTTATTCTTAATCTATGCTTTTATTGTATTGATCTTTGGCGGAGGTTTTCTTCTGATAGAAAATAATATAAAAGCAAAAAACAGAAATACCTTTGTCCAGGTTCATAAGAAAAGAAAACAGATGACTCTGACTCGCAGGGGTATTGATAACATTCGTAGCGGTATCCTTAAGGATAAAGATGAGAGTATCTATGAGTTAGAAGATTTTGATCGTGAATTAGAAGAGTTAGAAGAAGAGCTGAACAATATTAATGCCGGTAAGAAAGAAGCCTTGAGTACCTTTGAGAATACCACCCGCAATGTAATCAGAGAAGAGATAACCCAACAGAATCAGGAAGAGCTCTTGCGTCTTAAGAAAGAGTATGCCAAGGTTCATGGGGATATCAAGACCACCCAGGATAATATTAAGAACCTCTCACTTGAAATTGCCTCCGGATATGAAGCATATATTGGCAAGGAACTTTTAACAGCAGAAAATCTGGAAGCTTTGATACGACTTATGTATGATAAAAATATAGCAACGATATCCGAAGCTATTGCAGAATATAAATCCGGTGTTGTTGAAGCTAAGGTGAAAGAGGAAAATTAATAATGGTTAACAAATATAGGTCAGTTAAATCCATTTCCTCCACAAACTGACTTAGTAATCGAAGAGAATCATCTTCTGAGATTATACATTCAAGATTTAGCGGAAGTTTTAATTGATATCCGTTTTGAAATGAAGTATAATTTTTAAGTAATTTATTTGGTAT
>JAQSXJ010000050.1 GCA_029256725.1 Anaerocolumna sp.
AAGGAACATCCCGGGAAAGGAAAGGATTTATACATGAAGAATTATTACCTGGACGGAAAGGCTTATGTGCTGGAAGACTATCACAGACTGCCGCCTTTCTCAAGTTTTCTCCCCGGTCTTGCCGGAATCAAAGGAATTCCAATGTGGGTTTACTATACCAATAGAGGTCAAGGTGTGAACAGCTTTGGAGTACATCATAAAAACAATGCCATTATGGAATTCAATCCAGCCAATACAGCTTATGAAAATACAGCAATAAAGGGATTCCGTACCTTTATCCGTAATAACGGAATGGTTTATGAGCCTTTCTTTTCCAGCGTTACAGAAGCGAAAAGAAAGTTCATTATCAGACAAAACAGCTTCGAAATAGAAGAAACCGATGCTGTCACAGGACTTAAGGTAAAGGTTACATATTATGTTCTTCCTTTGGAGGATATCGGAGCACTGGTCAGAAAAGTGGAGATAACCAATATTTCAGAAGAAGAGAAAGACCTTGAGATACTGGACGGATTGCCTAAGATTATACCCTTTGGTATGGGAAACAGCGCTTATAAGGAGATGTCCAATCTGTTAAAGAGCTGGTCAGATATCAAAAACATTGAAAATAATGTTCCCTTTTACGCAATGAGGTCCTCCAGTGACGATTCAGCTGAGGTCGTAGAAGTAGAAGGCGGTTATTATTACCTTACAATTGCAGAGGGTGAGGTAACACCAGTTATTTATGACGCAGAGGTGGTTTTTGGTTATGATACTACTTTTATGACTCCGGTTCCATTCCTGAAAGAAGGGCTTGGAATAAAAGAGAAGAGTCAGTGCTTTGCCAATAAAGTACCCTGTGGTTTTACACCCTTAAAGACTAAGCTCTCTGCCGGGGACAGCTATACTTTCCATACGATGGTCGGGTTTGCCCAGACAGCAGAGCAGATCAATCAGAAACTTGAACTCTTAAAACAAGAGAACTACTTCCAGGAGAAGGAAGGCCTTGCCGCTTTGTGTTGTGAGGAATTAACAAAGGATGTAAAGACTGTGACAGGAGTACCTCTCTTTGATAGTTATGTGGAACATTGCTACCTGGATAATTTCTTAAGAGGTGGTTATCCTTTTGTCATTGGCGAAGAGGATAAAAAGTCAGTTATTCATCTCTTTAGCAGAAAACATGGAGATCCCGAGAGAGACTATAATTTCTTTTCCATAAACGGGGAGTATTATTCTCAGGGAAACGGAAATTTCAGAGATGTTAACCAGAACAGAAGAAATGATCTGCTCTTTAACCATCAGGTGGGAGACTTTAATATAAAGACCTTCTACCAGCTGATACAGATAGACGGCTACAATCCGCTGGAGGTAAGACCTTCAACTTTTAAAGTGGCAAAAGATAATATGGTTGAAGCAGAAGAGTTCCTAAAGGCAGCCGCACCTGATCACTGGAAAATATTGATTGATATAGCGAATAAGCCCTTTACGCCCGGAAAGATAGCTGGTACCTTAAGTCGTCATTCCATAAAGCTTACACTTTCAGAGGATGATTTCTTAGTAAAGCTGCTGGCTCTGTGCGAACAGAATATAGAAGCGGGTTTTGGCGAAGGGTATTGGAGCGATCATTGGGACTATAATTTGGATCTTATTGAGAACTATCTTAAGATTTACCCGGATAAGAAGAAAGAGCTTTTATATGGTGATAAGACCTATCGTTATTATGACAGCCCTGCAAGAGTACTGCCCCGCAAGGAAAAATACGTTATATCTAAGGGTAGGTTAAGGCAATACGGATCACTCTTACACGACCATGAGAAGGAAAACAAAGAGAGCTTTCATAAGAATGGAACCAATTGGCTAAAGAATAAGAAAGGTGAGTATGTTCAGTCTTCTCTTATGTCTAAACTGATAAATCTGTCACTGATAAAATTCACTATGCTGGATCCGGAAGGTCTGGGAGTGGAGATGGAAGGCGGAAAGCCGGGCTGGAATGATGCTATGAACGGACTTCCCGGTTTATTTGGAAGCGGTATGGCAGAGACTCTTGAATTAAAGAGAACTATGGAATTTGTAGTTAAAGCTTTGCCTCTTGAGAAAGCATTCCTCTTGCCTGCGGAAGTATACAGCCTCTTGCTAAAGACCAGAAATCTATTGAATGAGCTTACGGAAGGCACAATTACTCAGTTTGAATACTGGGATTTTGTTACCGCGCAGAGAGAGAAATTCAGAGATGGTGTAAGATATGGTCTGGACGGGGAAGAGGTAATGGTAAGCTGCGAAGAAGCAGTGGAAATTATAACTGCATTTCTAAACAAAGTCAGAGAGGGTATTGATAAAGCAAGAGAAATCGGAGAGGGTATCATACCGACTTATTTTACTTATCATGCAAATGCTTTTGTGCCGCTTACTGACGAAGCAGGAAAGGAAATTATCACGCCTTATGGATTACCAGCCGGTAAGGCACAGAGCTTTGAACGTGTAATGCTTCCTTTCTTCTTAGAAGGACCGGCGAGGTATTTCTCTCAGGCAGAGTCGGTAGAAGAAGCTCAGGCACTTCATCAGAAGGTAAAGGAAAGCGACCTCTATGATAACAAGCTTAAAATGTATAAGACCAGCGTGTCTTTAGAGGATATTTCCATGGAAAACGGAAGAATCAGAGCCTTCACTCCCGGCTGGCTGGAAAGAGAGAGTATTTTCCTGCATATGGAGTACAAATATTTATACGGAATGCAGACAGCAGGACTTTGGGAGAGTTTTTATGAGGAACTGGTCAATACACTGATACCATTTCTGCCTCCCGAGATGTACGGAAGAAGTATTCTTGAGAATTCCTCATTCCTTGCCTCCTCTTCCAATCCCAATGAAGAAATCCATGGCAGAGGATATGTGGCAAGGCTTAGTGGTTCCACAACAGAGCTTATCTCCATGTGGTCGCTGATGTTTATCGGAAATACAGTGTTTACATCAAGTGAAGATGGTCTGAAGCTTCACCTGGAACCGAAGCTACCCGCCTGGTTCTTTAATGAGGAGAAAGAGGCTTCCTTTACGTTTCTTTCAAACTGTACGATTGTTTATAAGAATCCCACAGGCAAAAATACCTATGGAGATGACAGGGCTATGATTTCACATATAATAACAGAAGACGGTGAGCGGATTGAAGGAAATATTATAAGTGGAGATACTGCGCTTGCTGTAAGAGAAGGAAGAGTTAAAAAGTTAACCGCTTATTTCAGCTGATGTAAATCAGATGTAACTATATCGGATGTAACTATAACAGATGAGTTTTTTCCTCTACCAGTTATAAGAAGGCTTAAGCTGGTTTTAGATGGCTTTTTTATATCTCAAACAATCTGTTTTATTATATAGCACAAAAAATTTAGAGAAAAGGACTTCTAATCCCTTTCCATAGGCGCATTCGTTCTTTCTGTTTTGTGCTTTTTTCCTGAAATTGATAAAAAGAAAAATTAACTTTATCATAATAAATCAACTAGGAACTTTTGAATCTCTAGTAAAGTAATTTTATCCTTTTACGTTTTATAAAATCAGAATCTCAGCAGTTTTATAACTGGATATTTTCGTCTGAGACGACAAGATAAATATACGTGGTATATTCAATCTGAACATTATAGTCACATTCAAAATTCAATATAATTTTATAATTTCAATTATGAAAATGCAGTATAAAGGAGGCATACTTATGGATTTAATTATTACTACATATAAAGACCAGGTAAGAGATACCCAGGTTCAAAGAATTGACCTTGCCGAAGATAAAGGCGCGGCAATGAATGTTGTTAACCTGTATCCGAATAGGGAATACCAGACTTTTCACGGTTTTGGCGGTGCCATCACAGAAGCAGCGGGTTATTCCTTCTCAAAACTTACAGAGAAAGGCAAAGAGGAAATACTGAAAAAATATTTCAGCAATGAGGGGTTAAGATATCATTTTATCCGTACCCATATTGACAGCTGTGATTTTTCTATCAGTAACTACACTGCAATGGAGGATTCTGAGGATAGGGAAATGACCTCTTTCACCTTAAAACGGGATGAAGAATATATTCTACCCTTTTTAAGAAAGGCAAGAAGTGCCAAAGGAGAAGATTTCGACCTGATGCTTACACCCTGGTCCCCTCCTGCGTTTATGAAGACCAACAACGACAGAAACAACGGTGGTAAATTAAAGGAAGAGTACCGTGAGTTCTGGGCAGAGTATATCTGCCGTTATATTAAGGAATACGAAGGATTGGGATTTCCGGTGAACCGTATAACGGTTCAAAATGAGCCGGATGCGGTACAGACCTGGGATTCCTGTACCTTTAACCCGACAGAGGAAAAGGAGTTTTTAAGAGACTACTTATATAAAGCACTGGAAAGAAACGGACTTACCCATGTTAAGATCAATATATGGGATCATAATAAGGAAAGAATGTTTGAAAGAGCCAGAGCGATCATCGATGAGGAGACAGATAAGATGATAGATGGTGTAGCCTTCCACTGGTATACCGGAGATCACTTTGAAGCGATTCAATTAACCGGTGAGGTATATCCCGGCAAAGAACTGCTCTTTACGGAAGGCTGCGTGGAATACAGCAGATTTGATGCAGGTCAGTTAAGGAATGCCCAGATGTATGCTCATGATATTATCGGGAACCTGAATGCCGGCATGACTGGTTTTATCGACTGGAATATCCTGCTGGATGAGAAGGGTGGACCAAATCATGTGAATAATCTTTGTGATGCCCCTATTATGGTAAATACAGAAGACGGAGACTATGAAGAAAAGCTTTCTTTCCACTATATCAGACATTTCAGTCATTACATTGACAGAGATGCAAAACGTATAGCGCTTACAAAATATACTGATAAACTTGAAATGACTGCCTTAAAGAACCCGGATGGAACGGTTGTTCTTATTGTACTCAACAAGCAGGGGGAGGATATGCCTCTTTCCCTGAGGATACAGGGCTTAAATACTGAATTTACAGTACCTGCCGCATCCATTGTTACTGCAGTTATTTAGTGGATTTATGAGGCTTTAGATCTATATGAATGCAAGTGCTTTTCCTACAGATTTCCCAGAGAAAAGCACTTGCTTTTTTATACATCTTTAAGTTATAATATGCTGGAGAATACTATAACATTTGTCGCCTAAAGAAGAATAGGAGCAGCCTTATGTCGGAAATTCAAGGAATCAGGAATCTTTCATATACATCCGGTACATCAGCCACAAGCGAGAAGAAGGCCTCTTCCGCTGGAAGCTTTTCCTCTTACCTGGGAGAAACGGTGAGTCTGGATGCCATATTCAATGAAGCAGCAGAGAAATATAACGTGCCGGTTAACCTTTTAAAGGCAATCGGTAAGCAGGAATCGAATTTTAAAGCAGATGCAGTATCCAGAAGCGGAGCACAGGGAATCATGCAGTTAATGCCAAGAACTGCTGCTTATCTGGGAGTTACCGATTCCTTTGATGCCAAACAGAACATCATGGGCGGAGCTAAGTATATAGCAGAAATGCTTGATAAGTATGATGGAAATGTTTCACTTGCTTTGGCAGCGTATAATGCCGGCAGCGGAAATGTAGCCAAATACGGGGGAATACCTCCATTTGAAGAAACACAGAATTATGTTAAGAAAGTTATGGGTTATATGCAGCAGGATGTAGAGGCAGGCGGTACCGTAACCGTGAAATCAAATGCTGCTGCATACGGTAATTTACCCAATGTAGCACAGATAAAGAATAATTTAATAGGAATAAATACAGAAGATGTGTCAACCAGTACGGATACATTAGAGGAGCTTTTTTCCTATGATGACTTTTTAAAGTTTTTAGAAATATTTATGGAAGATGATAAAAACAAAAAGGAAGACGAGAAAGAAAGCTACTTTTCCAAGGCCATCAGCTATAATGCTCCGATTCTGAATTTATTCAATAGTTAGACAATAGTGCCTATTCCTTTTGTTTGCGCTGCAGAAAAGGAAGTAGGCATTTTATTACATAATCATAAATGTGAAAGGGAGAATTTATGAAACAAATCGGTGAAGTTATTCAAGAGATGATCGAATATTATGCAGGAGATACCAAAAGGATAAGCCATTTTTTGAAAGTATATGCATATGCAAAAACAATTGCAGAACTAGAGGGGCTTGACAAAGAGGCAAGAGAAATACTTGAGGTTACTGCCGTAGTACATGATATAGGCATTAAGGTCAGTGAGCGTAAATACAACAGCAGTGCAGGTAATTACCAGCAGATTGAAGGGCCTCTGGTTGCTGATCCTATGCTAGTTAAACTGGGCTATGACAGAGCTTTTATCAAGAGAGTCTGCTATCTGATAGCGCATCATCATACTTATCATAATATAACCGAGAAAGACTATCAGATACTGGTAGAAGCCGATTTTTTAGTTAATCTGGAGGAAGATAAGGCCTCTGAGGAGACGATTCGCAATGTATACCGTAATATCTTCAGAACAGAAACAGGAAAAACAATCCTGCAGAATGTCTTTAAAATAAAGACTACTGTTTAAATGATACATTTATAAGACGAATAAGGTCTTACCATTACCATACATTCAAGCATTTTAGTACTATCACAGGAAAAAACTCAAAAGTTCAACTAATCCAGGGTGTGGCTTAAAACTGTAATAAGTTTTTGACACATCCTAGGAAAGTTCTTTATAGAATAGGAAATAGGAGGGACATCATGGAATTTCAATTTTATATGCCCACTAGGGTTATAACAGGTGAAGACTGTATCCGAAAGAACAAAGATGCTTTTAAAGCATTGGGTAAAAAGGCGCTAATTGTCACAGGTGCCAGATCTGCTAAAGTAAACGGCTCTGAGAAGGACGTTACAGAAGCCTTGAAGCTTGCAGGCATTGAGTACATAATATTTGACAAGGTAATGAGTAATCCTACCATCGCATGTGTTTACGAAGGAGCCGCAGCAGCAAGAGAAGCCGGAGCCGATTTTGTAATTGCCATTGGTGGAGGTTCACCTATGGATGCAGGTAAAGCAATTGCTCTATTGGCAGCCCAGGACATTTCGGAAGAAGACCTTTTTAAGGGACAGTATGAAAATAAGATACTGCCTATGGCTTTTGTACCTACCACAGCAGGCACCGGTTCAGAAGTTACCCCCTATTCCATACTTACCAACGACAAAGCTCAGACAAAGACCAGTATTGCAACTCCTCTGCTCTTTCCTGCCCTTGCCTTTTTGGATGGGAGATATACCAAAGACCTTGGTATAACGACAACCATTAATACAGCAATCGATGCACTTTCTCATGGCATAGAGGGAATGATATCCGTAAAAGCAAATCCGATATCCGATGTACTTGCGAAGGAGAGCATTCGACAGATCGGCGAGTGCTTTGGAGCCTTAAAGGAAGGAACCCTGACGGCAGCCCACAGAGAGCAGCTTTTGTATGCCTCCATGCTTGCAGGAGTAGTAATTGCCCACACCGGAACCACAGCAGTTCATTCTATGGGATATTCCCTGACCTATTTTAAGGATATAGACCACGGAAGAGCCAATGGTCTGTTACTGGCGGAATTTATGAAGTTAACAGCAGCTGGAAAACCGGAAGTAATTGACAGCATCTTAGCTGCAATGGGATATAAGGAAATAGAAGAACTTGCAAAGGACCTGGATGAACTGCTAGGTGCCAAAGAGACAATAACCGCAGAAGAAATAATAAAGTATTCATCCATAGCCATAAAGGCTAAAAATATCGGCAATTGCCCCGTTGTACCGGAAGAGAAGGATCTTGTTAAGATATATACAGAATCCTTTGGACTTTCCTTATAGGCAGCTGTCATGATTAATTTAAGACCTCATCATGGAATGTGTATCGGGCAATTTATGGGGAAAGGCTACAGCGAAGAATTCGTAGCCAATATGTATAAAGTAATTGAGGAACTTGATAACAATCCCGATGAAGGCATAAGGCTTGTAAGCTCAGTAGACGTTATCTGCGGCTGTTGCCCTCATAATGAAGAGGGAAAATGCAGATCAGGGCAGAAAGTGGCAGAGTATGATTCCATGGCTCTTAAACTATGCGGTCTATCTGATAATGATATTGTGACCTGGCGGGAATTTAAGAAACTGGTCAAGATATATATCTTAGAACAAGAGAAACTGAACCAGGTCTGTCATAATTGCAGCTGGCTGTCTCTTTGTCAGGAGTGTCAAGGATTTCGCTATTTATAGGACTGATTTTTAAAATGAGAAAGAACACAAGGATAAATTAAATATTTAGTTCAAAAATTAAACAATAAATAAATCAGTACTAAACTACATAATAATTTATATAAACCACAAAATGAAAACCACAAAATGAAAATACAAAATGAAAATTACAAAGTGAAAACCCAAAAATGAAAATCACAAAATGAAAACTACAAAATATAAAATAAAAGACTAGAATAAAAAATTCAAATGATTCAAGTGTCAAAAGCCATGTTTCTATATGATTTCAGGTGAATTGTGCAAAACGGAAAGAACGAATGTGCCTATGGAAAGGTATTAGAAGTCCTTTTCTCTGAATATTTTGTGCTATAATGTAAAACAGATTGTTTGAGCGTAGCGAGTTATCTGTTTTACATTATGTTCTTTCCGTTTTGCGCAATTCACCGTCCCCTTGTAAAAAAACAACCTTTTGCCATTAACTCAACAAATTAATCTTATAAAAAATTCACATAAGGTGTATCCTATGGTAAAATGCATAACATTTTCCATTAGATACACCTTTTTTGCATCCACTACGCGTAAAAATAACCAAAATACATTGGTTTTCAGCTGTGTCATTATTAATTAGTGACAAAAGGTATTTTTAAAAAGTTGATAAATCATCTATCCATACCTTATAATAAAAGTATCTTAAGAAGAGATTGGCCAATCAGTTCTTAATATGTCATATGTGCTATTCATTATGATTTTAAGAGAGAGGGTATGATATGAAAGAAAAAATTCAAAGAGTCGGAAGATATCTAAGCGGCATGGTTATGCCAAACATTGGAGCTTTTATTGCGTGGGGTATAATAACAGCTTTGTTTATACCAACCGGTTGGCTTCCCAATGAAAAACTGGCCGAACTTGTAGGGCCTATGTCCACCTACCTGCTGACCCTGCTGATTGCTTATACAGGTGGTAAGACAGTTGCCGGTACAAGAGGCGGTGTTATGGGTGCCATTGCAACCATGGGTGTTATAGTGGGAGCAGATGTACCAATGTTCTTAGGAGCCATGCTAATGGGTCCTTTAGCGGGATACTTAATCAAGAAATTTGACAAAATAATAGAAGGCAGGATACCTGCCGGCTTTGAGATGTTAATCAATAACTTCTCAGTAGGTATTTTAGGAGCAATTCTGGCAATGATAGGCTACCTGGGAATCAGTCCTGTAGTAAGCTCCTTAAACAGTGTAATGGAAGCAGGTGTAGGATTTTTCGTAGATCACGGAATACTTCCTTTGGTAAGTATATTTATAGAACCTGCTAAGGTACTGTTCTTAAACAATGCAGTTAATCATGGAATTCTGACACCAATGGGTCTGCAACAGACAGCAGAGACCGGAAAGTCCCTATTCTTTCTGCTAGAAGCAAATCCCGGTCCCGGACTTGGTATTCTCTTAGCTTACTGTCTTGTTGGTAAAGGAAATGCAAAAAGTTCCGCACCCGGAGCTATCATTATCCACTTCTTAGGTGGTATACATGAAATCTATTTCCCATTCATTCTGATGAATCCTATACTGCTGTTATCAGCTATAGCAGGTGGTGCCAGCGGTATATTAACACTTAATATTTTTGGAGCCGGACTTACCGGACCTGCATCACCCGGAAGTATTATTGCAGTTCTTGGTATGACAGCAAAAGATAGTTATTTGGGAGTAATCTTATCTGTAATTATTGCCTGCGCAGTATCCTGTGTAACAGCAGTACCTCTCTTAAAGATCTTTGGTAAGACAGAAGATATTGAGGCTGCCAAAGAAATGGTAAGTGAGATGAAGAACGCTTCCAAAGGTCTTGTAGATGTAAAAGCAGCAAAAAATATTTCAAGTATCGTATTTGCCTGCGATGCAGGAATGGGTTCCAGTGCCATGGGTGCAACCATCCTTCGCAAGAAACTTGCAGCTGCTGGACTTGGTTCTATTAATGTCGTACACGCATCTGTATCCTCCATACCTGATAATGCCCAGGTAGTGGTAACACATGAAGAATTAAAAGAACGTGCAGCCAGCAATTGTCCCGGAGCCAGACTTGTTTTAATAAAAAATTTCTTATCAGCACCGGAATATGACATGTTGGTAAATGAATTAAAGGTTTAATTATATGACCTCTGCGGAATAGAGGATTGCAGGCACTATACAGGTGCTCTGTAAACCCTCTCTTCCGCGTCTTTTAGATTAAAAAAAGAAAGGAGGGAGAGGCATGATGTTATCTCCGCGTCTCATTCAGCTATTTACTATTCTATTAAGAGAAGAAGGTATCGTATCTGTCAAAAAACTGGCCGAGGATGTAAAGGTAAGTAAACGAACAGTGCAAAGAGAACTTGATCATACAGAAGGTTTTTTGCGGAAATACGGTTTAAGCCTAAGTACCAAAGCCGGTACAGGTATCTGGATGGAGGGCGAGAGAAGCAGTAAGAACAGACTGCTTGAGGAATTGGATTCAAAGGAAGTTATTGATTATATTGACAAGGAAAAAAGAAGAGACAGTCTTATATTAGAGGTTTTAAGGGACAGAGAACCCAAGAAACTTTATTACTATAGAAATATATTCGGTGTAAGTGAAGCAACCATAAGTAATGACATGGAGGCTATTGAATACTGGTTTGAAAGATTTGATTTGACATTGATCAGAAAACAGGGGTATGGCGTTGCATTGTCCGGCTCAGAGAAGAACTACCGCCTGGCAGTGAAGCGTTTTATTGATGAGAATCCTGATACGGAGGAACTTAGGTTAGCCATTGGAGAAAAGAAATGGACAGTATTAGGGGAGTATTACGAAAAAGAAAACAAAGGAATGTTCCAATTAATAGATTATAAGGTACTTAAGAGGGTCGTCCTATGCCTTGGAAGTATCAGAGACAGTAAGCTAAATCGTCTGACCAACAGCTCTTATTATTCACTTGTGGTTCATATAACCATAGCAATTATGAGGATAAAGGATAAGGAGTTTATAGAAACAGACACAAGAACCATGGATGAATTTCTCTATCATGAAGACTATCAGCTAGCTTGTCTCATGGGAGAATCATTGGAGAAAGAGTTTGAACTCATGATTCCGGCAGAAGAAACAGCCTATATACTCCTTCATATCAGCGGAGCCAAGATCCAGTCAGCAGATTATGAAGAAGATAAGGATACGGTTCTTAGGGAAGAATTGCTGGGATTGATAAATGAAATAACAGATATCTATGACAGCAGTATTTCTTATGAACTAAAGCAAGACGAGGAATTTATCAGAGGTCTTATGGCACACCTAAAACCTACCTTTATTCGTCTTAAGAATCATCTGAATATTACTAATCCTCTGCTGTCTCAGATACAGGAGGCGTATCCGGAGATTTACTCCAAATGCTTGAAGGTGGGAGAATTTATTCAAAAGAAATATGGATACAAGGTACCGGCGGCTGAAATCGGTTATCTGTCCATGCACTTTGGAGCAGCCGGAGTAAGACTTGATGATAGAAGAGAAAGTTTCAGAAAAGTTGATGTAGGAATAATTTGTGCCAGCGGAATCGGCATCTCCAGGCTGATGCATTCTAAGCTTAAGAATTTCCTGAAGGAGAGAATCCAGATTTATACCTACGGAAAAGATGATTTAACACCTGGTGTTCTAAAGAATCTGGATTTTATCGTTACGAATATCGATCTGGAGGAAGTACCAGCGGATATGATCAAGGTCAGTGCGCTGTTAAATGATACGGAGCTTGCAGAAATAGAAGAGAAGGTAAGGGCTTACTCCAAAACCACCAAGAAAAGCGAAGGCAGCAGTGAGTTTTCCAAACAGTTGGAGCATATCAATATCTGCATTAACCAGATTAAGGGGATCATTAAAGATTTTGGCTTTATGAAGGTGGATGAACATATTAATTTTGATGAACTTTTGGTAGCGGTATCTGAAAAGCTTTCAGCCTTTCAGGTAAACAGGCTTCAGATACAGGAGGATATCAAAAGAAGAGAGAAAATCTCCTCTCAGATTATACCGGAATATGGCTTTGCATTGTTGCATTCCAGAACTGGTGGCGTTGTGAAACCTAACTTCTCACTCTGTGTGACGAAAGACAGAAATTCCTTCCTTGATCCGTACTTCAAAGGTATTAAGGCAGTAATAATCATGCTCATACCGGAGGATGACCAGGTAGGGATAAATACTGATATTATGGGCTGTTTAAGCAGTCAGCTGATAGAGAACAGTGAATTTCTTAAGATTATGTTTGAAGGAGAGAAAGAAACGGTTAAGGATAAGGTAGAGAAGGTATTAAGGCAGTATTTCAAGCAGTATCTGGAAACAGTTTAGAGTATTTCTGCTACAATATTTCTATAGAAATAGCCAGTACCTACTATTAAATGAATATATACAGGCTGTACACGAAAAATTTGTTACTAAGTTTGGCTGTAAATAAAATAAAAGAAGACAGAAAAATGTCTTCAGGATATGGTGACAAAGTCAATTTTGCTTTGATTGAACCACTGCTTGGCAGCAGTTATAATTAATGTATTGAAAGTTTGTTTTATATATCTTGATACTAAAATGTGAGTCAGTATTAAAATGTGAGTCAGTATTAAAAAGTAAGTCAGTATTAAAAAAGTAAGTAGTATTCTAAATGTAGTCAGTATTTTAAAGTAATGAGTATTTAAAAGTAATCAGTATTAAAAAATATTCAAGATTTAAAAAGTAGTCAGTATTCAAAAGTAATCAGCATTCAAAAGTAATCAGCATTCAAAAGTAATCAGTATTCAAAAGTAGTAGCATTCAAAAGTAATCAGTATTCAAAAGTAAGTCAGCATTCAAATAATATTAATTATTCAAGGTTGTATAAACAGGACATTACAAAACAGGGCATAACAAGAAAGGATTGACTATGGTGGAATTATTACGAAAAGAAAATATTGAAATCAACTGTAAGGCAGCTTCAAAGGAGCAGGTAATCCGTCATATCGGTAGAAAGCTTTGTGACAGTGGTTATGTTGAAGAGAATTATATAGAGGCCATGCTGCTAAGAGAAAAATCCTTCTCCACGAATATTGGAAATGGAATTGCTCTTCCTCACGGAATAGAAGCAGCCAAAAGTGACATCAAAGCCTCCGGTATTGCTGTTATGGTATTTCCGGAAGGCACTGACTGGGGCGGAGAATCCGTTAAGATTGTAATTGCAATAGCAGGCGTTGGTGAAGAGCACCTTGAGATTTTGTCCAATATAGCGGAAAAACTGTCAGATATGGAAAATGTAATCAGGGTTATTAATAGTAATTCAGATACAATCTTTGAAATCCTTACCGCTAAAGAATAAATGTGAACAGGAAGGGTGCAGTTGCTATCAGGTAGCAGCAGATAGCATCATGACGGAGTAGAGAAAGGAAAGTATCTTATGATAGTAACAGTAACCATGAATCCGGCTATTGATAAAACAGCAGAATTGGAACAGTTGGAAAAAGGCAGCTTAAACAGACTGCAAAATTGCCTTTGGGATATTGGCGGTAAAGGGATTAATGTGTCCAAAACCATAAAAGCCATGGGTGGTGAAACCATAGCAACGGGATTTTGCGGTGGCAGCACTGGCAGACAGATAGAAGAGAATCTCACAGAACTTGGTATCAGAAATGATTTTGTACGTATTGGTAATGAGACCAGAGTTAATTTAAAACTGGTAGAGGGAAGAGGAATCGTAACTGAGTTAAATGAACCAGGCCCTTTGGTTACAGAGGAAGAACTAGAGCAGCTGTCTGAGAAACTCCTTCAGTACGCTGGGGAAGATACCCTGTTCGTTTTCGCAGGAAGCATTCCAAGAGGTATTGATAAAGCTATCTATCGTACATTAATTCCCTTAGTGAAAGAGAAAGGGTCTAAGGTATTTCTGGATGCAGACGGTGAGCTGTTTGCAAGAGGTCTTGAAGGAAATCCAGATTATATTAAACCTAACAGAAAAGAACTGGAAGAATATTTTAAGAAGGATTACAGAGCAAGTGAGGAAGAACTTCTGTTAATGGGAAAGGAATTGTTAGCAAAAGGAAGCAGTCTGGTGGCTATATCCTTAGGACAGCTGGGTGCACTTTTCTTAACAAAGAACAGAGCAATAAAGTGCCCGGGACTTAAGGTAAAAGCACATTCGACCGTTGGAGCCGGGGATGCTATGGTGGCAGCGCTGGTATACAGCCTCCATAAGGGAGAAACAGAAGAAGAGTGCTTTAAGCTTGCCATGGCTACCTCCGCAGGAGCAGTGACTACCCAGGGTACGAAACCGCCTCACAGGGATCTAATAGAAGAACTGAAAGAAAAGGTAGATATCAGGGAGTTGCAATAGCTGACAAAATGCCGTTTTTCAACATCCTGATTTTTAGGTGTGCTAAAGCACACAGATAGGAGCTTATATGAAGTCAAAAGCAGTAAGAATGTATGGAGAAGACGATTTACGCCTGGAAGAGTTCGAGCTTCCAGGGATTAAAGAGGATGAGATTCTAGTAAAGGTCATGAGTGACAGTATCTGTATGTCCACCTATAAATTAGTTAAACAGGGAAAGAAACATAAGAGATCACCTCAGAATATAGATACCAATCCGATTATCATCGGTCACGAATGTGCCGGTATCATTGTAGAAGTAGGAAAGAAGTGGGAGGGTAAATATAAAGCAGGAGACAAATTTGCTCTTCAGCCGGCCCTTAATTATAAAGGTAAACTCGACTCACCGGGATATTCTTATGAATATTGCGGAGGTGCCTGCACCTATTGTATTATGCCGCAAGAAGTAATGGAGCTTGGTTGTCTGCTGCCCTACAAGGGAGAGAGCTTTTTTGAGGCATCTTTAGGTGAACCAATGAGCTGTATTATTGGCGGTTATCATGCCAATTACCATACCAACAAGCAGAATTATCAGCATGCCATGGGAACCAAAACAGGTGGAAATATCTTAATACTTGGCGGCTGCGGACCTATGGGACTTGGTGCGGTAAGTTATGGACTCTATACAGAAAATAAACCCAAACGTATTGTGGTAACGGATATCAGTGAAGCCAGAATAGAAAATGCAAGGCAGATGATATCACCGGAGGAAGCGAAAGAAAAAGGAATGGAGCTTATCTATATGAATACTGCTGCTTTAGAAGATCCTATTAGTGTTCTTAAAGAGCTTACCGATGACCATGGTTATGATGATGTATTTGTATATGTGCCAAATAAAGCGGTAGTAGAGATGGCGGATGCTCTGCTGGCATTTGACGGCTGCATGAACTTCTTTGCAGGCCCGACAAATGGTGATTTTACCTCAGAAATCAATATGTATAACATTCATTATATCAGTACCCACGTTATTGGTACCACCGGCGGTAATAATGACGACCTGTTAGAAGCCCTTGATTTAGCAGCAAAGGGAGAAATCAGACCGGCAGTTATGGTTACACACATCGGAGGGATTGATTCTATAGCAGAAGCAACCTTAAATCTACCCTCCATACCCGGTGGCAAGAAGCTTACTTATACCCAGTTTAATATGCCGCTTACAGCCCTTGAAGATTTTGAGGAGCTTGGAAAGAGTGATGAGCTGTTTCACAAACTGGATGAGTCCGTGAAAAAACATAAGGGACTCTGGAACCTGGAAGCAGAAAAAATATTATTTGAGCATCATGGCATTGCATAGCCTTAGGAGGTAAATGATGGTTACTCAGACTTTTATTATAAATAATAGAAATGGTTTGCATGCAAGACCTGCAGGTGAACTGGCTAAAATAGCAAGTTCCTGCCGTTCGGACATTACCCTTAAGATCGGAGAGAAAAAGATTAATCCGAAAAGTATCTTAAATATCATGGCAGCTGCTATACGCTTTGGTACAGAAATTGAGCTTGAGTGTACCGGTGAGACAGAAGACGAGGACTTAAAACGTTTGGGAGAAGCCATTGAGCAAGGTTTAGGTGAGTAAGAGCAGAGAAGGGGGAGATTTATGAAGGTGCTGAAGGTGAATCAGCCTGCTTCTGGCGGAATAGCCATGGGAAGCGCATATCTATATCAGCCGAAGGAAAGAAAGATAGCAGATTACAGAGTTAGTTCAGAAGAGGCAGACAAGGAAATAGAACGATTCGAAGCCGCAGTTCTTAAGGCAGCAGAGGAACTTTCTGTACTTGCAGGAGAAAATCCCATATTTGCAGCCCATCTTGAAATGGTAAAAGATGTTACTTTACAGGAGGCGGTAACGGGTAAGATAAAAGGCGAAGGCAATAATGCAGAAAAAGCAGTAGTCCTTGCCTGTGAGGAGCTTATCCTGCTCTTTGAAGCCATGGAGGATGCTTATATGAAAGAAAGGGCAGCCGACATAAAGGATATCAGAGAAAGACTTTTAAGCCAGTTAACAGGCATTGTAAATAAACCTGTCAGCTGCGGGAAGGATTCCATTCTGATTGCACCTGATCTGACACCTTCTGATACGTCTTCCCTTGACCTTAATAAAATAAGAGGGCTGATTACCAGAGACGGAGGGGTCACCAGTCATGTGGCAATACTTGCCAAAAGCCTTTCGCTTCCTGCCCTTGTTGGAGTAAAGGAGATTCTTTCTGAGGTAGCTGACGGAGATTATCTCATATTGGATGGGTATAATGGCGAAATATTAATCAATCCTACGGAAGAGGAAAAACAAAAGTATCACGAGCTTATTAAGAAACATAAGGAAGCGGAGCAAAGGATAAAGGCAGAGGAAAGTCTTTCCTCTATTACCCTGGATGGAAGAGAAGTTCACCTTTGTGCCAATGTGGGCAATATAGAGGATATTAAAAAGGCTGTTACAAGTCATATTGATGGTATTGGATTATTCAGAAGTGAGTTTCTCTATCTTGGCAGCAGTCATTTTCCTACAGAAGAAGAGCAGTTTGAAGCTTACAAGGAAGCAGCGGTAACCTGCAGCAGGGAAATAACCATAAGAACTCTGGATATCGGCGGAGATAAGACACTTCCTTACTATCCAATGGATAAAGAGGAGAATCCATTTCTAGGTTTCCGAGCCATCCGTATTTCCCTTCAGGAGAAAGAATTGTTTAAGATACAGTTAAGAGCTATCCTTAGAGCAAGTGCTTTTGGTAAAATAAGAATTCTTTTTCCTATGATAATCTCTCTGGAAGAATTAAGAGCAGCAAAGGCAGCCGTAAGGGAATGCATGGAGGCATTAAACACAGCTGATATATCCTATGACGAAACCATACAGACAGGGGTTATGATTGAAACACCTGCCAGTGTACTTTGTGCAGAAGAATTGGCAAAAGAAGCGGATTTTTTCAGCATCGGCACCAATGACCTGACTCAGTATCTGCTGGCGGTGGACAGAGGGAATTCTAAAATAGCTGCGTTATATAATTCTTTTCACCCTGCTGTAATCAGAAGTATAAGGCATGTGACAGAAAGTGCCCATAAGTATGGGAAGAAGGCGGGAATGTGCGGTGAATTTGCCGGAAATGAGAAAGCCACGGAGCTCCTCATAGGACTTGGACTGGATGAACTTAGTATGACAGCCTCCCTGATATCCGGTGTCAGATACAGAATTAGAAGAATGAAATATGAAGCTGCAAGAAAACTTGCAGAAGAAGCGGTTAATAAAGCTACAGTAAGTGAAATTATGGAATTGCTGTAGTCATACAGGTGTGTGATTTAAGACCTGGCCTTCTGGTTATACTGGAAGGCTGGGTCTCTTTTTGCATTTTACTTGCCATCTGACAGCAGCAGTATTACAATAACAGTAAGTAATAGTACTAGTATATAGTAGGGTGGACAGCAAAGTGAGTTCTCAAACAGGACTTACGGGTTAGCTTTTACGTGGTATCTTGTAGCTTTAATACAGTGCCTTATCCTGGGTTGCAATAAAAAAACGCAGCAGCAAAAATTGCTTTTGTATCCCACAAACTGGAACGCTCAGCCCAAGCAGTTTGCAAATACACCCTAGGTGTCAAGCAGAAAAGAGGTAGTAATGAATCAGAAGGCAAGTGAAATACTGATAGCCGGATATGGACCGGTAAATGGAGAACCCTCCATGGGACTGTATGAACTATCAGCGGATTTTACAGAGGATAATAAAAGTTTTAGAGCGTACAAGACGAATCCCTCCTTTGCCTGTACCTGGAAGGATATGCTTTTTGCCGTAAGAGAAGAGCCAGGCAGCGGAAGTGTACTTTGCTATAAAAGGTCAGAAGAGGGATATAGCCTGCAGCATGAATTACAGCTTTCCGGCGGGGATTTGTGCCACATACTCTATGAACCGAAGGATAGCGTATTATATTGTTCCTTCTACAGTACCGGAGACATTGCCGCAATAAAGGTAGAAGATTATCATTTTACACAGGTTTTAAATCATTTCAAACTGCCAGTGAATCAGGAAACAGGACTGTCACGGGCACACTGCTGTGAAAAGGAGCCTCAGGGCTCCAGGCTGTTATTTGCTGCCATAGCACAGGATAAAATATTTGTATATGATACAAAAGAGGGGAGAATTACCACAGAAACCCCTCAAACTTTTGTCAGCCTTGATAAAGGTGCAGGACCCAGACACTTAAAATTCCATCCTGTCTTAAATTGTCTTTATGTTATAACAGAGTATTCTAACGAAATCTATGTCTATCTCTATGAAGAAAAAGACGCAGTTCCTATCTTTACGCTCCTTCAAAAGATCAGTACCTTAGAGGAACAATTTGACGGAGAGAGTTTTGGCTCAAGCCTTGCCATATCCGGTGACGGAAGGTTCCTTTATGCTGCTAACAGAGGAGCTGATACCATCAGAGTATATGATATCAATACGGACGGAACGCTGACTGCGAAACAGGATGTATCGGTTAAGGGTGAAGTTCCCAGGCATATTGCATTGACGAAGGATGACAGGCATCTGATGATTGCCAATCAGAAATCAAATCAGGTAGTAATTTATAATGTTCAGGAAATGACGGGAAAAATATTGAATGTAGTTAAACGTATTGATTTCCCAACACCTTCTTATGTAGAAGAAATCTAATGCAGGTGTGTTCAATTTATTGAATACTGAATACTGAAAACTAAAACTAAGCTTGTAATACCCAAGTTACAGGCGCAAATGAAAGGGCAGGTAATTAACGTGATAGAACAATTTAATGAACTTGTTACGGGAGCAAGAACCGTTCGCAGATTTGAAGAAGAAAAAGAAATCACGCTGGAACAGTTAAGGACTTTCGCTGATTTGGGCAGACTGTCACCAAGCGGTGCGAATTTACAGCCCTTAAAATATATACTGGTAAGCAGTAAAGAAAGCAGAGAAAAGGTTTTTCCCTGTCTTTCCTGGGCAGGTTACTTAAAGGAATGGGACGGACCTGTTAAAGGAGAAAGACCGGCAGGTTATATTATCCTTTTAAGGGATAAGAACATAGCGGGTAAGGCTGGAATGGACGAAGGAATTGCAGCTCAAAGCATCTTTTTGGGTGCTGCTTACCAGGGAATAAAGGGATGCTTTATCGGCAGTGTAAAGCGTGAAATTCTGGCAAAGGAATTGGAAATCTCTGAGGATTTTGAAATTTCACTGGTAATTGCTTTAGGATATCCCAAAGAAGAAGTAGTGATAGAAGAAATCATAGAAGGAAATGTGAAGTACTGGAGAGATGAAAAAGGCGTGCATCATGTACCAAAAAGACCTCTAGATGAAGTTATTCTAAAATCTTTTTAGTCAGAAACCTTTAAATAAAGCAGAATTGATGCATTATCTAAAAAATGCAAAGATATGACAAAATAACTCATAAAAATACGTTGAAACTGTATCTATATTACTATAGTAATTTGTCGAAATATCATTATAATAAAGTTAGTCTTGTTGTAATTCATAACAAGACTAACTACTAACTTTTTTTTATGTAGTAGGAGATTTCTTCTTATTACATAAAAGGCTCTGCCGGGCAGAATGCACATGACGCACTTAAGGAAGATTGTCACTTTTGTGACAGCGTTTTAGCGTTAAAGTCTTGCAAGCCAGATGCTATGTTATTTAATTGAACCAGGTATCCTATCCGAAGGCAGTTTAAAACAGTGAATAAACTTCACTGCGATATAAAGATAGAAAGAGGGATGATAAATGAAGAATACAGATAAGAAGGTTTTTGATCTAAAGAAAATGCATCGAATAAACCTGATAATTACATTTGCACTTGTTACGCTGATTGTTGGTCAGATACTGATTTATCGCGGTGTAGGTGAAAATATTAAGTTTCTTTTCATCGGTATTGGAATTATCGCAGTTGCTTGCGTTAACTATGCCCTGCGTATTAATGATTATATTAAAGGTTTTATATTTGCCTTTCTCCCTGCACTAATAATGTTTGCTCTGTTTTTTCTGGACAAATATGCGTTAAATAAGCATTATATTATATTAATAACCATAATGATGGCGGCAATTTACTTTAAGAAGGAACTTTTGCTCACCTTTTGGGTATTTATCAATATCGGAATGTTCGTATCTTTTTATTTTAAACCGGAAACAGTGATGGGTGATGATTTAAGATTGCCTACTTTTCTTATAGTAATGACTTGTATGAATGCAATTCTTTTACTGCTCTTTCTCCTTACAAAATGGGGAAGGATTCTAATTGATGCTTCTGCAAAGAAAGAAGAAGATGCACTTGCGCTGTTAAAGGAACTTGAAAGTACCTGTTCTTCTCTGGAAGAGGGAGTAGCTACCCTGGATCATAATATAACAGGCTTCACTGTGAATACCGGAACAATCAATGAATCCAGTGATCGTATTGTAGATACGGTAAAGCAGATGGCACAGTCCATACAGGAAGAGGCTTTAAGTGTCAGTAACATGAAATCAACTATGGATCGTTCACTTCATGAAATAGACAACGCAGTAACAGTATCTCAGGAGGTGGTATCAAAGACTGAAATAATGAACCGCAAGGTTAAGGATAGTCATGATAATATCAGTCAGGCAGCTGATTATGCCATAAAGGTTAACGAAGTTATGGGAACTACCACAGAAACCGTATCAGATTTAAGAAATAATCTTGAAGTTGTAAATTCTCTGTTAGAAGGAATTAAACAAATTGCGGGGCAGACCAATATGTTAGCTTTAAATGCAGCAATCGAATCTGCAAGAGCAGGAGAGCAGGGTAAGGGATTTGCTGTTGTTGCAGATGAAATAAGGAAACTTGCGGAAGAGAGTTCAAGGATTGCTGGAAATATCTCAGAGGTTACCAAATCCCTGTCTGATAAAGCGAAGGATGCTGATGAGAAATCCATAGAAGGCGGAGAAGCAGTAGGAAGGATACAAACGCTACTTAAAGGGGTTAATGAAAGCTTTCAGGAGTTCATGGGAGATTATAATCTCTCCAATCGAACGCTGGGAGACAATATGGAGATGATAGGTAAAGCAGCAGACAATTTCCTGGAGGTTCAGAGGGAAATTGATAAGGTAGCAGAGAGGGCAGAGGATAATACAGCCTCAGCGGAAGAAATACTGGCTACTTTAGAGAATGAGAACAGTCTAATATCTCAGATGAATTCATCCGTTATTGACCTGAACAATCTGAGTGCTGATATGAAAGTGCTTATAAATTCAAGAAATAATAGATAAGATTTAGGAGTTTGTAATCTTTTAATATATATATAATTAATAATATCTTACATACAGGGAGCAAAAACAAGAGGAGGACAACTACAGAAGGAAATAGAAAGAAAGACTTCTACGGAAGCTTTCTTGCCGTAGTAGTCTTCTGGATAAAAATGTATTGGAATCACACTAAATGACCGGTTTCATTAAAACTCTTTAGAACCGGGTATTCTAAATCTCTGAAAATAATTTTTGTTATGGCGGTGTTATCCACATAAAAATGATGGTACATCGTCATTTTCCATTCAAAAAGACCTATAAGGCCAGCTTTTATAATGCCGCCATGAGCAACAATAAGGACTCTTTTTCCAGGATGTTTTCCTGCAATTTCTCTTATGGTGGCAGCAGCTCTGTTACTGGCATTTAAGATGGACAGGTCACCACCTACAAAGGCACCTTCTGCTTCATCGCTTCTCCATTTAGACATTTCCTCAGGATATTTATGCTCAATTTCTTCTAAGGTAAGCCCTTCAAAGATTCCAAAATTAATTTCTCTGATTCCTTCACAGGGTAATACAGTTAAATCGGTATCCCTGCACAATATTTCAGCAGTTTCTACTGCTCTTACAAGAGGACTGGCATAAGCTGCATCAAATTCAACAGATAATAAATTCTTTAACGCCTTCGCCTGATTTCTTCCTTCCTCACTTAATTCAATATCGGTACTCCCCTGGAATTTCCCTAATTTGTTCCACTCAGTCTCTCCATGTCTTACCAGCCAGATTTCCGTATTCATAGTAACCTCTTTTCTGATTATTCATCCTGTAAGCATCCTGTTAAGTATAACATAAGAACACTTTTAAAAGCAAATGATGCAAAGCATTTTCCACGGCAAGGTTAGGAAGGATATCTTTGGAAATATCCGATGAGATTGGCTTACAATTATATATTCATAAGTTTGCCGTGGGTATTTTCAAACTAAGATTGCAGGGTAAAATTGGCTATGCTACAATGAAAGTAAGATAGTATACAGGTGGAAAGAATGAAAGCGTAATCCTTTCACTCCCCCTGATTTTGTACGCATGCTAAAGCAGCAGACGGGAGCCCAATATGTTACTGCCCATTAATAAAAAAGGTTCACCCATATCCTTAAAGAGAGCACTTTTATTGGTGACAGTCATATGTTTTACTGTCCCGGTCATAGTATTTATGGTATTTATATTCTCCTATTACAGAAATAATATAATACGGAAAACAGAAACTCTTATGGCGGAAAGTTTACAAAATTACACTTCTTTCCACAGTCAGAAACTAAATGAAGCAATTGAGAGCTCCAAGAAGATATCCTATGACCTTGTACTGGAAAAGGTCTGGAGAAAGCTGGAGGCAGGCGAAATATCAGAGGCCGGTTTTTATAAAGAGGTCATTGGAAATCTGAAGAGCAAATACATAAATGATAACCGTTTTGTAATGTCGGTCTTCTATCTCAGTGATAATACTGACAGGCTTTATTATACTACCAGAGAGCAGAGCAGTTATATACAGATCTACAACCGGGAAGTGAAGCATTTTGCAGAGGCTATTACCATAGATAATAATTCGGATGCCCATGTTAAAATTATCAATGGCAGGATCTATATCATACGTAACCTTTATACTACCAGAAATTACACCAAGTTTGGAACACTGGTGGTGGAACTTAATAAAGATAAGCTGTTTGAAGGAATCAATATCAATAAAGATTATGATCTGGGATTCTTTATTGATAATGCCGGTGAGATGATCATTTATAACAGCGGTTTTAAAGAAACAGGCGAGAAAGAACTCTTAAAAACTCTGAGGGGAAAGTTCGCGGCTAAGAACAACAGAAAGATGCTTCAGGTAGAGGATAAAATATACCAGGGAGTATTGTATCAGCAGAAATTTGATGATTATTATTATGGTGCGGTGCTAATGGCGAATAAAGATGTGATCTTTAGCGAAATACGTGCCTTAAATAATCTGGTACTATTTAATATTCTTATTATAGTACCGGTATTTATCTATATGTTTTATTTTATCTCTCACAATATTACAAAACCCATGGAACGTATGGTTAAGGCTGCTAAGAAAATAGAAGGAGGAGAATTTGGCTGGCAGGTTAAGGGGGAAACCATGCCGAATCAAGAATTCACCTATCTTTCCGATGGCTTTAACAAGATGTCCTCTGAGGTTAAATACCTCTTTGATTATGCCTATAAGGAACAGCTTGCCAGAAAGGAGGCAAAGATACTGGCCTTACAATCCCAGATTAATCCGCATTTCCTGAACAATACTTTAGAAATGATGAATTGGCAGGCCAGATTAGCAGGGGATGAAGCAGTATCTAAAATGATAGAGGCGCTAGCGGTGCTGCTGAATCAAAGCATGGGAAGAGAAAATCGGAAACTGACGACTCTGTCTGAAGAATTAAAAGGAGCAGATGCTTATATCTATATAACAGCCATGCGGTTTGGTGACCGGATACGTTTTGAAAAGCAAATCGATGAATCCCTGCATAATGTACAGCTGCCTCAGCTCATTCTTCAGCCTCTTCTTGAAAATGCTGTGGTACATGGGGTCTATACGGTGAAAGGAGGAATTATCAGACTTGTGGTGTACAAGGAGGAGGAGAGGGTTATTTTAAAGATAACCAATACTGGTGAGCTAAGCAAGGCAGAAGAAGACAGAATAAAGAATTTGCTGGAGGGAGCAAATACAGCATTGCCTGAAGGCAGAGGAAGGCATACGTCCTTAGGCATTCGTAATGTGAATGAACGTATTCAGCTTATATTTGGGGAGTCATACGGACTATCAATTTATTCAGAAGGAGAGATGGTAATATCTGCGATTACGATTCCATGTAAATGGGAGAAAGAAGAGGAGAAAAATTAAGAACTGCTTGTGATGCCGGAAAGGGTGAATGAAGGTATCGAAAAATAAACAAGATAATACAAATAATGTCAAGATAGGAGAAGGCGGGGAAAGTCTAAAAGAGGTATAATAATAAATTATAGTGAAGACCGAATTAATTTATATATACCGTGGCAATGGTAATATGCCAGAAGAAGTGAAAGAAAATTATATATGAAAGGATGCCACATAAGTATTTTTTCACTTTTTATAGTGGCTGTATGGCAGAGTAAACTGCCATATGCAATGGTGTAAATATGAAGATAACGGTGAAATGGCTGTCCTTGCTATTAGCTGTAGTTCTGGTTCTTTCATTGGCAGCCTGTAGTAGTAAAAATAAATATAATAGTGTTGATGCTTTCGGGGAAGAAGATGACAGTATAGAAACAGAGGGTGAGAAGAATCCGGTAACCCTTACAACCATATCCATGTATGGTGGAACAGATCCTAATGCCTCCAATTATCAGGCGGTTATCAGTAAGTTTATGGAGGATTATCCTTATATTACGGTAGAAGACGATTCTCAGGCGGCAGATCAGGATTGGAAAACCAGAATAGCAGCAGATTTTGCAGTAGGTAATGAGCCGGATGTAATCCAGTATTTTACGGATGCTAATGCAAGTGACGTCCTGGCAGCAGATAAATTTGTAACCATTGATGTAATCAAAGCAGTATATCCGGATTATGCAAAAGATACTCTGGATTCTGCTTTAGAAGCGGCCGCCAATCCGGATGGTGTTAGGCGGGCAGTACCTACCACTGGCTATTGGGAGGGATTATTCTGTAATAAAGACCTTTTTGACAATTATGGGCTTGCTCTGCCCACTACCTGGGATAAGATGGTGAAGGCAATTGAAGTCTTTCAGGCGAATGATATCATTCCCATTGCAGTATCTTTAAACAATGTTCCGCATTACTGGGTAGAGTATCTAATGTTGTCTGCAGCAGGGCCTGAGGAGTATAAAAAGGTACCAAAGACTGCACCGGTAGCATGGTGCAATGGACTTGCCATGTTTAAGACTTTAAGAGATATGGGAGCCTTTCCTGTGGATACAGACACAATAGATAATGATCTGGCCGGTGAATTATTCAAGACAAAAAAAGCAGCCATGCAGTTAGACGGCTCCTGGTATGCCAGCGGTATAACAGATCAGATAAATACCGTAGTAGTAGAATTACCGGTAATACCGGGAGGTAAATCTAACCCCGGCGTAATGGTCGGTGGAATCTCTTCCGGGTTTTATATCACTAAAAAAGCCTGGGAGGACATGGATACAAGGGAGGCAGCAGTAAAGTTTGTTATGGCAAATACCAACAAAGAAGCTGTTTCCATGTATTGGGGCGGAAACGGTCAGGCTGCGGCAGTAGTCAATCCCAGCAGCAATATGACACCTCTTGGGATGTCGGGACTGGAATACAGCAACAGGGCGACCAGTAGTTCACCACCTACTGATTCGAGAATTTCTCAGGAAGCCTATAATACCTTAATCGCTGGTATTGTAGATATCTCGACCGGAGCAAAGACACCGGAAGAGTTACTGAATGAAGTACTGGCTATTAATGCAAAGTAGCCGGTAGGAAATTCGCATAATTTAATTTTCTAAGAATGGCAACGGAAAAAGGGCTGTTGCGAAGCCTTTGGGTATATAGCCGGAGGCTTGCAGCTGCCTTTTTTGTACCAAATTATAGCGGAGGCAGTATGTTATATAAGAAGAAGTTACCCCTGTTGATATTTTTGCTGCCGGGACTGGCCTTAATGTTCTTGTTTCTCTACCTTCCTTTTGGAGAAAACATTATTGATAGTCTTTATGATCTGCAGTTTTTAGTAAAGATACCCGGGCAGGAGCTTGATTTTATTGGTTTAGAGAATTATCAGAAGCTATTAGCGGATGAAAGATTCAGAATAGCACTTATTAATACCTTTAAATTAATGGGATTTACAGTGGTATTTCAGGTGGGTATAGCATTGCTGCTTGCAATCTTTGTAAGCTTTCTTAAAAGAGGTCAAAATTTTTTTCGCACGGTTTACTTTTTCCCCATTGTTATATCTTCAACAGCCATAGGCTTAATATTTAAGTTATTTTATTATTATAACGGAGGCATGCTAAACCAATTCCTTGAAATACTGGGTTTTGAGCCTGTTAACTGGCTGTCTCCTGAGTTAGCCTTTTCTATGATATCAATTCCTGTAATCTGGAGCTATGTAGGTTTTTATTTCGCAATATTTCTGACCGGAATCAATGAAATACCGGAAGAACTCTACGAAGCTTCCAAAGTAGATGGCTGTCTGGCCTGGCAGCAGGTATATTATATCGTTCTCCCATTAATGAAGAATATAATTGGTACCTGTCTGGTACTAGCGGTAACCGGTGCCGTAAAGGTCTTTGATTTGCCCTGGGCCATAGCACCTAAAGGCGCACCACAGGGTAAGACCCACTTTCTGGGGACCTTTCTCTATGAACAGACATTTACCATAGGAAATGTAGATTATGGATCTGCTATTGCATTTGTAATTGTATTAATTGGATTGTTGGTATCCCAGATAATAAACAGATTGTTTAACAGGTTGTTAAAGGAAGAGGACAGCCTTTAAGGAGGGAAATTGAATTAATGGCAGTAAACAACAGACAGAATAGACTTTCCCTGGGAGGTTTAGTAATTCGCATAATCCTGATCTTATGGGCAATAACAACAATCTACCCCTTTCTGTGGGTTATCAATAATTCCTTTAAACCTTCAAAAGAAGTAATAAATACTTCTTTTGCTCTTCCAAAGGACTTTACCCTTGAGAATTATTCTAATGCTTTTGAAAAACAGAATATTCTAAAAGCTTATAAAAACAGCCTGATAATATCCGGAACGGTAATGGTAGTATGTATGCTGCTTGGTGCTATGATGGCATTTGGAATGACCAGATATCGATTTCGGGGAAAGGCCGTAATACACAGTCTTCTGCTTGCAAGTCTGATGTTTCCGGTATATTCTACTATTATACCGGTGTTTCGGAATATGGCAGGAGTAGGGCTTTTAAATCAGCCAATCAGTGTAATACTTCCTCAGGC
The DNA here is from genome assembly GCA_029256725.1 of Anaerocolumna sp. Classification (GTDB taxonomy): domain Bacteria; phylum Bacillota; class Clostridia; order Lachnospirales; family Lachnospiraceae; genus Anaerocolumna. The sequence goes on from JAQSXJ010000050.1 coordinate 27,736, forward strand.
AGCCGGAAATCTAAGTTTCGCTGCTGTAATCTTGATGGGATTTCTTAAGGGATTACCAACAACTTTTGAGGAAGCCGCTTATCTGGAGGGGGCTGGTGTGGCAAGAATCTTTACAACAATTATATTGCCCTTTCTAAGACCTTCTATGGCAACAGTGGCAGTCTTTAGTTTTTTGTGGTCCTATAATGATCTGCTGACACAGTTGATCATGATAAGAAAACATTCCAGCCTGCCAGTCAGTGCACTTTTAATCGATATCAGTTCGAAATACGGAACTGATTACGGACTTATGGCTTCCTGTGTTACTCTGATAGTCATACCTGTACTGATAATCTATTTCATTTTACAGAAATACATTATCAAAGGATTGACAGCAGGAGCTGTTAAGGGATAAAATCAAATTAAACAGATACTTGAAATGGAGAATACTATGTTCAAGGTAATGATTATTGATGATGAGCCTATTATTGTAGAGGGAATAAAGAAAATAGTTCCCTGGGAAAAATACAGATGTAGTATCATAGCAACAGCCAATGACGGTATTGAAGGCAGCAGATTGATAAGAGAGCTGAAACCGGATATTCTATTTTCTGACATCTCCATGCCGGGGCTGGATGGGCTCAGTATGGTTGCAGGGTTAAAGTCAGAATTTCCGGAGATTAAGATCAGCATACTGACGGGGTATCGGGATTTTGACTATGCCCAAAAGGCCATTAACCTTGGTGTCAGCAGGTATCTTTTAAAGCCCTCAAGTCTAACGGAGATTGAAGAAGCAATTGCAGTGATGACTGCAGGGCTTACAGACCCTGATCAGTGTGAGGATAAGGTCTGTGCAGAAGAGATTCAGGAAGACTGCGAGGAGAGTAAAGCAGCAGGAAGTTTCATAGTATTTCATGCAATACAGTTTATGGAGGAGAATTATAATAGGAAAATTACCCTGTCTGAAGTAGCAGAGAAGACTTATATCAGTCAGTGGCATTTAAGTAAGCTGTTGAATAAACATATGGGACTTAACTTTTCTGAGATTCTCAACAACATCAGGGTCAAGGAAGCCAAAAAACTTCTTAAGAATTCTTCTCTGCGAATAGGAGATATTGCCTGGGAAGTAGGTTTTATGGATATTGCTCATTTTTCCAAAGTCTTTAAGAAATTAACAGGCTTATCTGCCAATGAATATCGTAACAGTGTTCTTTTAAAAGAACTGACTGACGATGAGAAAAAGCAATAAGCATTTGGATTAAAGATATAGATGAAACATAATCCATAAATGAAGAATACATAAATAAAAAATGCAAAATAGAAAATTCATAAATAAAGAGATACATTAATAGTGAATACAATACATAAATAAAGCAATATAGAGAGAAAGACTGCTTTAGAACAGTTGAGGTCAAAGCACCACATCCTGTTTAAAGCAGTCCTTATTAAATTATGCTGTTATTTTCAGGGATTGGTTTTAAATTGCATTGTGGCAGAAGGCTACGATACTTTCGATATCACGGTCACGATCACGGTCGAAATCGCCACAGCAGGAACTTCCAAGAGGACAATCAGGAGCTTCGCCCTGTCTGGAGTCGATGCGAGCAAACTCACAGTTAACAGAAAGAAGAACACCTGTAAAACCGCATCCGGAAACACCGCCACTTGCAGTAAAGATAATAACCGTCTGGCCTACGAATCTACACATATGATTAACTAAACTCTGGTTATTGTTATTAAAACCGTTGTTAAAACCATTGTTGAAACCATTGTTGAAACCATTAAAATTATTAAATGACATATTGAACCCTCCTAATTTACAATAAATTAAACAGCGTTATGGCAAAAAGCTGCAATCTTATCAATGGGGATATCACAAACAGAACCTAAAGAACGCCTACGATCGTGATGGTCGTTATCGGAACAAAGATTCCTGCAGCAAGAACTGTTAGGGCCACCGATAGGATTTGATGGTGCACTACCGAAATCTGTTACGATCTGTACGAATTCGCAGTTAACAGCAAAGAGAACGCCTGTAAAACCACATCCGGAAACACCGCCGCTTTTCGTGAAAATTGTTACGGTCTCGCCAATAAAATGACTAAGATGAGCAACTAATGACTGGTTTGAGTTAAAACCTCCACATGCCATATGAATTCCTCCTTAAAATTATTAGGTCATCCGACTGTCTGTCGTCTATAACCATACTTTATAATATGGCGGTGGATTTATAATGTGACATATTATAATAATAAAAAACAAAAAAAATTAAATATATTTATAATCCCCTTTCTTTCAAGAGAAAAAGGTCAAAAAGAATAAATATCTCTGAATACCTCAAATGTAACTTCATCACAGACATTAAATGAAAATTGATTATAATAAGCTTATAAATAAAAATATGAAGGAGTGTGTAGTATGAGCGTATTAAAAATAACGAGAGACAATTTTGATAAAGAGGTTTTAGAATCTGAAAAAACCGTTCTGCTGGATTTTTGGGCATCATGGTGCGGCCCCTGTAAAATGGTATCACCAATTATTGATCAAGTGGCAGAAGAAAAGAAGGATTCCATAAAGGTCGGGAAGATAAATATAGATGAAGAGGAAGAACTGGCAGCCAGATTTAGAATCATGAGTATTCCCACATTGGTAGTAATAAAGGATGGAAAGGTTGTAGACAGTACGGTTGGAGTTAAGCCTAAGAACGCTATTCTTTCCTTATTATCTGAGTAAATCCCCTTATAAATGGCAGCAGCTTAAGATAATGACAAAGTAAAAGATATCTTATTGGATATTATTTACAATTGTAGTTATCATGCAGCTGCTGTATTTTTTTGTCTTGAAATAATAAACCACTAAAGGGTTAAGTTAAGCTTAATATTTCTGCACAAGATTTTCGCAAAGTATTTTCACAGAGTATTTTCGCAGAGTATTTTCACAAAGTATTTTCGCAGAGTATTTTCGCAAAGTATTTTCACAGAGTATTTTCGCAAAGTATTTTCGCAGAGTATTTCGCAGAATATTTTCGCAGAATATTTTCTGTACCCCCTTAATATAATAAAGCAGATTAAGAAATAAAAAGCTTGCCTGACTTTTAAAGGAAGCAGTTCGTGAATAAAGTGAAGGGAGAGTACCAACATGGAGGAAAACGGACTGAAAGAGAAGCTGGGAGATTTCCAGAAAGAAATTACATATTATAGTCAGATGCAGATATATACATCAAACCCTTATGACAAAAAGTATTATGAAAATCTTATACAAAGCAGTACAGACCGTCTGACAGAAGAATTGACAGAAATCTTAAGTATTAGGGCACAGGAACCAGAAGCAGGGCGTCCAGGGGTGTCAGCAGCACAGGAGCAAGGTACAGAAGGCGAAAATACCGGCATACAACAGCCAGCGACGGATGAGCAGGCTGCGGACAAGGTATTTACTCTAAGTGAGCTTGCCGCTTATAACGGCAGTCAGGGGAATCCTGCTTATGTAGCAGTTAATGGTATAGTTTATGATGTGACAGATAAACCTGCCTGGGCTGGTGGAATGCATTTTGCAGGGTTAAGTGCAGGAAAAGATCTAACGGCACAATTTACAAGCTGCCATAGAGGGATGGAAAATGTATTAACCCAGCTTCCTGTCGTTGGCACTTTAGTTTCTGATACCATTGAATAAATATAGAAGTCGATTATTATTACAGGCAGGTGGGTTATATGACTGAGTCGGAAAGATATAAGATAATCAGTAACGATTATGCGGATATACTGGCAGAAGGTTACGATAAAATTAACACAATAACAGATGGCGGAAATTATACAGTTAACAGAATAAATGACAATTATGCAGTATATCACGTTCCTGTATCTGAATTAAGTATAGATAGTTTACTAAAATTTGGCTACCAGTACTTACCCAAATGCTATGGATTAATGAACTTATCAAGTGCTGAGGCCTCAGGAGTACTAAGACTGCGAAATAATCCGGCTCTGGAACTCAGAGGCCAGGGAGTTTTAGTTGGTTTTATTGATACAGGCATCGATTATACAAATCCGTTATTCCGCTATGCAGATAATACCAGCAGAATAGCCGCTATCTGGGATCAGGGAATAGATACTGATAAATATCCCAAGAATTTTTTTTATGGGACAGAATACACTCAATGGGATATTAATACCGCATTATTGCTTGATAATCCTTATCGGATAGTCCCAAGCCGAGATGAGAACGGACATGGAACCATGTTGGCAGGTATTGCCGCAGGGGGAGATGATATAGCTGAGGAGTTTACTGGAATAGCACCGGATTCAGAGATTATAGTTGTAAAATTAAAAGAGGCAAAGCAGAATTTAAAGGATTTCTTTCGCATTCCGTCTAATACTATATGCTATCAGGAAAATGATATAATGATGGGTATACAGTACCTTATCAACATGGCAGAACAACTTGACCGGCCAATAGCAATCTGTATCGGTATCGGTACTTCGCAAGGCGCACATGAGGGCGAAAGCGTCATCTGCCATTTTATCAACGATGTAGGAAAGATAGCTGGCAAATCCATTGCAGCGGCAGGAGGAAATGAGGGAAATACCAATCATCATTATTATGGGCAGATTAATCCAAGTACAGACTTTGATGTAGTGGGATTAAATATAGGAGACAGAGAAGAAGGATTTACAATGGAGCTTTGGGGGTTTGCACCTAACATTGTTGCGGTTGAAGTGTATTCACCCGAGGGAACTCTTGTTACAAGGATTTCCGGTATATTCCTGCAGCGGAGTACTCAAACTGTCAATCATGGGGAGACCACTATCTATATAGACAATCAGTTTAGTGAAGAGAGAACAGGAAATCAGTTAATGATGTTCCGATTTGTGAATCCCGTGCCCGGATTATGGAGATTGGTGGTATCCGGTAGTGGTGATTTACTGCTTCGTTATCATATGTGGCTTCCTATCAGTAATTTTCTTACGTCCAATACCTTTTTTATTAATGGGAATAGAGATACTACCTTATCAATTCCGGCAAATGCACTAAACAGTATATCTATCTCGACTTATAATCATCAAAATCAAAGTCTTTATTATTTCAGCGGAAGAGGTTTCACCAAAAGCGGTGGGCTAAAACCGGATGTGGCAGCCCCAGGGGTATCCCTGCTGGCACCAGCACTAGATGAAGGATTTTATAATGTAACCGGAAGCAGTGCAGCTACAGCACATGCTACAGGTGCAATTGCTTTAATGCTGGAATGGGGCATTGTAAGGGGAAACATTACAAATCTGAATAATATCTTATTAAGAAGACTACTTATAAATGGAGCAAGACGTTTTCCAACTATAACCTATCCGGATCAGGGATGGGGATTTGGAACACTTGATATCTACCGGACCATACAGAAATTTTATAATGAAGACTGATACATAGATGGATTGAAGTAAAAAGGTGATTCCTTCATTGCTTCAATCCATCTACTATATTAGGCAAAGTGTTCTGCAAATTGAACGGATAAGCCGTTGGGGTCCTTTACATAGATAAAACGGATATTGGGGTTAGGCTGTATTGGCCCAGCGGTAATCGGTATTTCTTTTTCTTTCAGCAGTTCCATCAGCTTATCAAGTGATTCTGTCTCAAAACCAATTGATATATCCTTTCCCATTGAAATCTCACTTTGTCCCTTTTGATAGATCAGTTCCAGCTTCGTATCACCGGTTCCCATGAAAATAATTTCTTTATCAGGACCGGAAAAGTAATGCCTGTCTATTGAGAGACCGACAATTTCTTCATAAAACTTAACAGATGCCTCCAGATTGTTCACATGAAGGGTACACCAATTAAAATGCATGTTTTTATCCTCATTTCACATAAGTTAATAATCTTAATTCTAGCAGATGAATTACTAGATTTCTAATGAATTTTGCATTAGTTATAAAAATACATAATATAACAAATCCTACAGGAGTAGTCTGTGTAGAATTCATTGTTATAATAAAATGATATTAATATGATAGGAATAAGTGGTTATAGTTTATACAACTAAGAAAATAATTTAAGCTGTTATATTTTTTGCTCGTGCATTAAGAATACAATAAAATTCCAATTATAACCATATTTTATCGCTGTATAATATAGTAAATTAGTCATGATATTACCAGTAAAATTAAGTTTATAAGGCTAAATTGCGGAAACAATTTAATTAAAGTACAAATATTAAGAAAATATGACAAGAATAGATTAAAATTAAAAAAATATTGCGATATTATTAAAATCTCAGTTGACAAATACTGTCACGTATGATAATGTTTAATTGTAAAACTATTGCAATAGTTATTATAGGAGATCAAGAATGAAACTTTTCGATTCAGAATTAAAAATTATGGATGCTTTATGGAAGAGGGGGGACTTATCAGCTGGAGAACTCGCCAAAATACTGAAAGAGGAAACAGGCTGGAACCGTAACACCACCTATACAGTTGTTAAGAAATGTATAGATAAGGGTGCTGTTGAGAGATACGGTTCTAAATTTATGTGCAAAGCCTTGATCACACGTGAAGAGATCCAGCAGGAACAGACCACAGAGCTGGTAGAGAAGATGTTTGAAGGATCTTATGAGAAATTCTTTGCAGCCTTTTTAAATGAAGGGTATTTATCACAGGAAGAAACTGAGAAGCTTAAGAAAATTATAGACGAAGCTAAATGAGGTGATAAGTATGGAGCTTTACCGGATATCACTTACGTCTTCCTTACTAATCGTATTCATATTAGTATTAAGGAAGATAGCTGTATATAAGCTTCCTAGAAAAACTTTTGCAATACTGTGGAAGATTGTATTATTAAGGCTCCTGATACCCGTAACCATAAAGATACCTGTTCCTGAATTCTGGGTGTCGGTAAAGGATAAAATGAAGCTGGCAGAGAATACTCTTTTTACTTCTGCTATTACAAGAGGTATGGATGGTGCGGTAAACTCTGGTGAGATAGTAGCGAAGAAGTCCTCAATAGGAATTGTAGTATTTTCTATCTGGATGGCAGTTACTGGGGTATTATTTTTATTATTTATGATAAATTACATAAGAAGTCGAAAGCATGTTAATGAAGCAATGCCTTCTAAAAATGAGTATGCAAGAAGATGGCTCAGACATCAAAGAATAAGACGTAAAGTCCGATTATTATCTTTTGATCAAATTACTTCACCTGTAACGGTTGGCGTATTAAGTCCCAAGATAATACTTCCAAAGACCATGGAAACGGACAGGGGCAAGCGGCTTACTTATGTACTGTTCCATGAAATGATACATATCAGGCGATTTGATATAGTCTGGAAACTTTTATCCATGATAGCTGTGTGTGTACACTGGTATAATCCATTTGTCTGGATTATGTATAAACAGTTTAACAAGGATATTGAGACAGCCTGTGACGAAGGTGTTATAGAATTGTTTGGTAATGAAGCAAAACCGGATTATGCTTATGCAATTATTCAATTAATGGAAAAAAGACCACAAGCTGCATTTTTGTACAATGGATTCGGCGAAAAGCCGGTGGAAGAAAGAATAGTCTCCATTATGAAATTGGGGAAGAAGACGAAAACCAGTATGACAGTATCAATGGCAGTAGTTATGATGTCATTGATGGTATTTGTTAATACCGTTGCACTGGGGGCTATGGATGATAGCCAATTTGTAATAAAATTAGGTTCATTTAACGAAGGGGAGATCGTTGATGGGCATTCCAAGAACTTAGAAGCCAGGGAATACTATCCGGTCAATGGAAACGGATATACCTATGGTAAAGCATCACAACAAATAAACATTTTACCAGATTTGATATATGTTGAATCGATTAATGGTGAGGATGGTTATGTCTATACTAATGAGCTTTGGGGATATGAGATTCTTAATCTGAAAGAGCAGGGGACAGATAATGCTCGGGATTCTGAGTTAGACAAACAGAAAATGGATAAGATATGTAGTATTTATAAATATGATGGGGAAACCATTATAGGAACATATAAAATTAATTAAAGGGAAGTTATAATAATTAGAATCTTTTCATAAAAGGAGAATTTTATGTTAAACAAAAGATTAAAGAGTTGCTTTTCTATAGTTATTGCATTAACACTTGTTCTTATTAATATCTCTGTTGTCAAAGCGGGTATTGCAAGTTCAGCGTATATTCAACATAACATAGGTTCCTATACATATTATGACAGGGCGGTAGTTCATACAAGCTCTGGCACAGCATGGGGAACGACTGAAATATATACATCCGGATACACTAATGTTCCTGTAGGATACATGGGAGCTTTAGCGCAATTACTTAGAGCGGACGGTGCTATTTGCAAATCCACATCTTTCAGATATAATACAACATCCACATCAGCTTTGGCTGTATCAACTGATACACATTCAACTTCAACATCATATACTAGTTTCGGTCTGACTGCATATTATAATGGTAGTAGTTATACGAATTATATAACCACTACTACACCTTCACTATCTCTTAGCACCAGTTTACTGGCTTCAACGATAGAAGCACCAGCAGTTGGATTAGCTGAGAATGAGAATGGTCAAACTTATGGTAGTGCATTTATCGGAGCGATTACAGGTGAAATGCCTGATTTGGTTAAGGCAGTTACAACAGATGGAAAGGTTGGATACCTGAATGTCAAAGACCTTTTGTTTGATACACCTGCGACACCGGAAGAAGCAGTTGCAATAAGTGCATATGCTGAGGCTAATTCTGTTATACCTGTTTATGCTGAGGATGGTGCCACAGTAGTAGGAGCTTTTGAGCTTATAACTAATGTTGAGTAATCTAATGTAATACTAAATTAAAGTGGATCTAATTTTTAACTTTGAGGGGATTGTTAAAATATAGATAGAGAAAAGGCTGCCGGTTGGCAGCCTTTTCTTATGTCCTATTATCTGTGATATAAACTTATTTAATTAAAGCAAAACCCATAAAATACTTAGATTATTAATTGCTTGTATATATCCTTTTGTATTATGATAAGCTAAAGTTTTGTCACAGCATATGAGAAAGGAGTCATGATGGAGAAAAAGATTGCAGTATTTTGGGATAAGGATAAGAATATTTCTTCAATGCAGGAAGCCAGTGAACTTGCTGTATATAGTTTTGACAAGGAAAAGTGGTATGCAGAAGAGAGTCTGGATATAACCGGTTTATACGAAGGAGGAATTGTCAGGGTTCGAAACAAAACTTTTGAGTTGGTTAAGAAGCTTGGGGGCTGCAGGATTATTGCAGGGAAAAATATAACTGGTGTCATATACAATATACTTAACAGTGAAGGTTTTATTATATCAGAGCTTAATGTATTTGCAGAAGACGATTTAGAGTACTTATATAGTCAAATTGAAGATCAGTTTAAAGATATGGAAAAAGAGAGGGAAGAAGCGCTGCTTATTCCAACAGCACCATCTGAGACTGAGGAGAAAGGAGATTACTTTTTTGATTTTAGTTTGCTTAAAAATACCGGAACGAAGCATTCTTCCAAAAGTACTATTCTTCCCTTTTTAAACAATGCAGACTTTAGAAATCTAGAAATAATCTGTGATCATGTTATGCCCTGGTTTGAGGAGGAAATGAAAAAGAGAGGGTTGTATTACATAGTAAAAGAAAGAGATGACAAAAAGATTAGCATATTAATAGAGAAGAAAGATTAACAATATTCATGTTCTTCTTATATAAACTGGCACAAATATCTGCGGAGCGAATAAAATGAATTGAGAATGTTACAGTGCTAGGTAATATACAGGAGAATATATGAATGATGAGTATTATTACAATGGGGCAATATCAGGCGTTGGTATCCCCTATGATGATATTAACTGGTACGATGTAGAAGGTTCTCCCTTTGGTTCGGCAGCAGCTTTTAATGTTATTGTTTTTGGTGATGCCAATAATATAATTGATGTTGAAGGAGCTATGGCAGTTGGAGGTACCTTCTACAGTCCAAGAGGGATAAGTATCGGTTTCAAAAGAAAAAACGGTCAGGTGGAACTTGGATATTCCCCTGATTTGGTTCGCTTTATGGTAGGTGGCAACACGACTTTTATGGGACCTCTCGTTGTTGTTGGTCACGTAGTTGGAAACGGCAGCTTTCAAGTAGCAAAAGGAAGTACTTATCTGATTGGTAAAGATGGTACCCCAGATCAAAAACAGGAACTGGCTTTTCTTTATCAGGCTAATAACGGAAGCAGATATTGGGAACCTTCCGATAAGGGAGATCATTATCTTATATCCAGTTATGACGTTCCTCGTTTCATACCTGCAAGCAGAATAGAAGCAAATGTTACGTCATTTTTCCAGGATGCAAAGGAAAGCATTGAAGCATATAAAGATTGTATCGAGAACCTGCCGGTAAACGGTACGATAACGGATAATTATCATGAATGGATATTAAGAGGGACAGATCCTGTTCAGAATGTATTTTCAGTTGATGTAAGACCTAACGGCATTATCAATAAAGGCCTTCGTGCTGAAGTTCCTGAGGGAAGTCTTGTTATTGTGCGGATAAGATCAGGTGCTCATGCCCATCTTCAATATGGCGTTATGGGTGAGGAAAGTAAAGCAAATCATACTATTTATGTATTTGAAGATGCTCAGCAGATTCATATGGAAACACCAGCCGATATCTGGGGAAGTATCTTGGCACCTCAGGCTATGTTCCACGGACATCAAACCGGTGGCCATGTCAGCGGTAATGTTGCATTAGGTGGTTTTGCAGTTAATGCAAACAGCGGTTTTGAATTCCATCTCTATCCATTCGTAGGCGGGTTAGTATGTGGTGCTCCACAGCCAACTCCAATTCCAGCTCCAGCCCCCATTGTTCCGCCAAGACCAACTCCTCCAGCTCAAACAGTACCCGCGCAGCCAAGGCCTACACCACCGGCACAACCAAGACCCACACCACCGGCGCAGCCAGCACCGGCACAACCAAGGCCTACACCGCCGGTACAACCAAGACCGACACCACCCGCGCAGCCAGCACCCGCGCAGCCAAGACCAACACCACCGGCTCGACCAAGACCGACACCACCAGTACAGACTATGCCAGCGATGACTTGTCCTGTTTGCCCGGAACCACAACCTTGTCCCGCTTGCCCTGAAACGGAACCAGAAATAATACCATTTCCTGTGCCAGTACCAGTACCGATTATTAAGGAACCAAAACCGTGTCCTGTTTGCCCTGATATAAAAGAATGCCTTATTACACCTGGAATTATCTTTGGATGTGTCTGGGGTTGCGATTGTCATAAATCACATGAGTGGGAAGTTAAACTCTATACAGTATGCGATGATTGTAAGAAACTCATTTATTGTGAGAAAATATGTCGTTACGGATGCTTTAAATTTGAAGTACCTTATAACGGCTGCTATGTTCTGGAAGTATGCCCTGCTGATAAGGCAACAAAACAAAGCTGCTGTAAACCAAAGGTTACTCTTAAAAATATCGGTGTTGCTAATTTTATGCTCTGCTAATATTAAATCTGCTGTTCCAGAAATAAATCAAAGGAACAGCAGATTTTCATTAGTTAGTATTTGTAGTTAATCTTTTTCCGGTAATAGAGTGTACTTTTAATTTAAAAACGGCCACACCTTCCAGAGCTTTATCGGAGAAAGTGAAAGAGGAATCATCAGAATACTGGCGCATTAAGAGTGTCAATGCTTCTCGTTTTTCTTCCGTGTCCAATATAATTATCTCACCATTACCGCATACGCTTTCAAATTCCATGGTATATTTACAGGCTACATCATCAACAATCAATTTATGAGAACAGTCCATCTCAAAAGCTGCATGATTGTTTTTCTCAATCAGGTCAAGCTTTAAACCTTTCTTGGCTCCATGAAAATAAAATTCTATATTGTCTTCATCATAGGTGCATCCAAAATTCAAAGGAACAATGTACGGATAATCTTCATGAAAGAGAGCGATCCTCATTGCATCACATTTTTTGATAATGGAAAAAATATCGTTTATATCAGTTATTTCTCTGTCTTTTCTTCTCATGGTTCCTCCCTATTTCCACCATCTGTGCCGGATGTTCCATCACAGTGTGAAACTCTTTGTTAGTACACTCATTAGACCTATTCCAAGCATACTTGTGTTACTGCTCCTATAAGAAGCGTGAAATTCTTTAACTAACACACTATCACAAAACCTCAAAATTTTAAAGTATTAGTTTAATTTTTTTAGGGAAGAGTATAATATAAAAGTATGAAAAAATCAGAAAGTATGTGCTATACTAAGTTTTGTATGAATTAACTGGTGTTACTGAGAAAGGTTAAATATAAGAAGCGCTGGCTTAGCTGAAGCTCAATTTAAAGTACATATTAGAGAATTGCCTGAAAGTGAGGTTGCCATGGCAGTAAATGATTTTATAAAGATGTTTTTACTAAAAAATAAGAAAACTACAGCAAATCAGCTATATACAACTTGGGGAAAAGCTCTGAAAAAAAATGAAGTGCTAAAGGAGTATCCAAGGCCTCAGCTGAAAAGAGAGAATTATAAGATTTTAAATGGGCAATGGAATTATGCGATAACGGACAATAACAGGTTACCCAGTCATTATGACGGGCGTATCCTGGTTCCATTTTCACCAGAAAGTGCACTATCCGGTGTCAACAGACAAGTAATGCCCAAGGATTATCTCTGGTATGAAAGAAAAATTACCATAAAGGATATAAGAGCAGGCCATCGATTACTGCTTCATTTTGGTGCAGTAGATCAATATGCCAGAGTTTATGTCAATAAGAAAAAGGCTGCCAGTCACTTGGGAGGTTATCTGCCCTTTACAGTTGATATAACGGATCTCCTGGTTAAAGGAAAAAATCAGATAATTGTTATGGTTCGTGATACCAGTGATACTTCTTACCACAGCAGAGGAAAGCAAAAATTGCATAGAGGCGGAATGTTCTATACGGCTCAAAGTGGTATTTGGCAGACAGTCTGGATGGAATGGGTACCTGAATATTATATAAAAGACCTTAAACTTACACCATTGTATGATGAGGCAAGACTTCAGATTGAGATTCAGATGAATCAATTAAAGGAAGGGCCGGATATTCCGATATGGCTTCAGATTACCGATAAAGGTGAGATTATTGCAAGCCTTGAAGTCGTGGGGAATAAATTTCTGGTTCCAATTAACAGCTTTACTCCCTGGACTCCCGAGAATCCGCATTTGTACGGTTTAACTTTAATGGTAGGTGAGGACAAAGTTGACAGTTATTTTGCCATGAGAAAAATCGAAGTTAAAAAGGATAAGGAAGGAATCCCAAGGATATTCTTAAACGGAGAAGCATATTTTCAAAACGGGGTACTGGACCAGGGTTATTGGCCTGATGGACTCTATACGGCTCCCAGTGATGAAGCTATGATTTACGATATAATGACCATGAAGAACTTAGGTTTTAACATGTTAAGAAAACATATTAAGATAGAACCTTTAAGGTGGTACTATCATTGTGACCGACTGGGAATGCTGGTATGGCAGGATATGGTAAACGGTGGTGAAAGTTATAACATGCTGCTGTTAGGCTATCTGCCGAACTTTTTCCCAAGACTGGCTGAAAGAATCAAAGACGACTGGTATCCTTTCTTCTCCAGGTTAAATGCAAAAGGAAGACAGGACTGGAAAAATGACTGTGCTGGCACCATTGAACTGTTATACAATTCTCCCAGTGTCGTAGTATGGGTTCCCTTTAATGAGGGCTGGGGACAGTTTAATGCAGAAGAGGCAGTAGAATTAATCAGAGCGATGGACTCAACCAGACTAATTGATCAGGCAAGCGGCTGGTTCGATCAAAAGGGAGGAGACTTTAAGAGTATCCACAACTATTTTAGGAGATTACGAATTGTGCCTGAGAAAAGGGCAATAGTCTTATCGGAGTTCGCAGGCTTTGCCTGTCCCATTCCTGACCACATGTATTCCAAGGAAATCTATGGCTATAAGATATACCGCAATAGAAAAAACTTTGAAAAAGCTATCAGGAAACTATACCAAAAAGAGGTACCTGATTTTATAAAGGAGGGACTCTCTGCAACTGTATTTACTCAGTTGTCAGATGTGGAAGAGGAGATAAACGGTCTTTTAACCTATGACAGAAAAGTGTTAAAGGTAAAGAAATTACCCAATATTACAAATAAGTCCTAATAAAATAGTAACAATGATATACACAAAAACGGACGCTCAATATTAGCGTCCGTTTTTCCTTCTGACCAGGTGTTTTTTCACACCGAAGCAAATTCTGTTCCAGAAAGTCTGGTATTGTTTCAAAACCGATAGGGTAATATTGTTCTATATACCGGCTACATTTACTTTCGCAAAGGCTACTGCAAAAGGACCTTCATAACCTTTTTCTTTCTGTAATTCAGTAGAAAGGGTTAGATTTCCCTGGGTATCTAAGATACTGCCGTTAATGGAACCGCCTGTTACAGGAGTTACGGTTTCACCGTCACAAAGGAAGGCTAAGCGAATTTCACCGCCAAAGTGGCCGGAGAAACTATCCATTTGAAAGTCTGAGAAGTTAACAACATGAAGGTATTTCCCCTTTTTCATGTCTTCAAAGCTCTTACTTCCTTTTGCTACTTTTATATGTGAATAGATGCCGGTAGGCTCAGTATTCAGATAATAAGAGAAACGACTGTTGCCATGAAGGGTATTTAATTCTCCATTTGTAATCAAAGCACGGTCAGTCATTTTAATACCTTCACCGCTGTAGGGATCTTTTGCAATAAGATCAATGGAGATAAGATCTCCTGCTACAGTATCACCCTGTACTTTCACACCTTTGGTATAATTGGAATAACCGGGATATACCATTGAAGCAGAGGAACGATCAATATAATAATCAAATATTGTACTAACAAAGGGACCGGATATGATTACATTATATTCGCCGCTCTCTGGGGCTGTTGTAGCTGCTGCTCTTGCTTTGGTAGTTTCAAGTGTATACTTGACCTTAGCCTTTAAGGCTTCTGTATCCGGTTCATCATAGTAGAAACTTTGATAGGTCTCAACATCCTGAGGAGTGGGGCACTGAGCTACGAATTCGCCTTTTGCTGCAAATTTGATATAAGAAGCATCCACGCCTTCTGAATTTAAGATATGTACGGTAGATTTCTCTAGGAATACTTCTGCGGAATTAAGATATACGTCCTCCTTCATATCCTCAGCAAAAAGAGCTTCTGTTATTTGTTTAGCATTTTCAGCAAGAGTTTTCGCAGACAGCGTTGAGGTGGAGGGAAGGAAATCTTCCTTTTGTCCCTTTGGCAGTTCATAAAAAGCATTGCTTACGAAGGAGGCTGCATAATAGGCCTCCTTAATGGTTTCTTCTATTTCTTCTGCTGTCATTCCATTATAGATTCCGATAGCTGAAGAGCCTCTCATTTTCTTACCGTCTTTTTCAAAATCCCTGTACACAGTGAGGGAGTAATCGTGAACCTTTTTTTCTCTTCTGATATCCAGCTTTTTGCGGATAAAAAACAGCTCAACACTTTCTGTTGTTTCTTCATTTATAAGATAATGCCCTATATTATTTTTCTGTAAGGCATGAAGTATTCTATCAAGCACAGTTTTATTTCCTTTCTATTTTTAATCTGTTCTTTTAAGAAATTATCCAAGACGGATCTTAGCTTTTATATAAGGGCCGCCATCGGATACCTTAACCCATTCCTTATAACCTTTACCGCAGAAGCCGCCGCCTCCTAATTCTAGTTCCTCAGAGATCATAGTAATGGATTTTAACAGGTCAGGAACATACCCTGTGAGGACAATGGGGGAGAATATCTTACCGGTTAATTTACCGTCTTTAATCTCCTTTGCCACGTTAACCATACACTGGATACCCCAGTTCTTAGGGTCTTCCATACCACTGCTTGGATTGTCCAGTAAAAAGCCATCTTTGATGGAAGCAATCATATCTTCTACTTTATCGTTGCCGGCCTCAAAGAAGGTATTGGTCATTCGGGTATAGGCTTTTCTCTCATAACTTTGTCTCCTGCCGTTTCCGGTAGGTTCGGTACCAAGATACATGGCACTCTGGCTGTCACTGATACCTCTCTTTAAGATACCTTTTTCAATTACTACGGTATCCTTTGCAGGAATGCCCTCATCATCGAAGAAATAGGTGGCGGTTTCTTTTGCTGCGGCACCACCGTCACGCATGGTGATAAGAGGGGAGGCAACATATTCACCTATGTATTTTTCAGCAAGAGCACGTTTCTTAACGAACATATCCATCTCAACACCATGTCCGAAAGCTTCGTGTACAATCATTCCGGTAACCTCCGGTGTACAGATGCATTCATATTCACCTGGTGTTATAGGCTCACTCTCAAGTAAAGCAAGAGCGGAATCTGCTGTTACTTGTAATCCGGCTTTCATATCCTTTAAGATTTCGCTGCCTCCAAGGTTAGAGTAACCTTTGAAGTAATATTTGATTTCTTCGCCTTTTGATACCATAACCATGGTAGTTCCGGTAGTCCAGAGAACATTTTGCTCCATGTCTTTATTACGGGAAAGAAATAGCTTATGATACTCCTGATATCTAAGACCAGTAGAGCAGTCAAGGATGGAGGGGTTATATTCCCGGCCTTCGTCGCTAAGAGAGGTTAATAGTGATATAATCTTTTCACTGCCAAGATCAGAAAGGCTTTCCATATATTCTGTGCTCTCGCAAAAAGTCATAGGTTCATCAGCTAATGCTTCATAAGATATGACTTCGGTACCATCAGGCAAGGAGTCCTTAAGTGGAATTAAGCTGGCATCGATTTTCTCTTCGATTTCCTTTAAGAGAGCCTCGGAGATATCGTTAAAGGAATATTCACCATAACTGCTGCCGTCATAAACCTTAGCAACAAATCCTCTACCGCTTAGAATTGCATCTTCAGAGATTACAGTTCCGCGTTTTGATACATTGTAGGTCATGGCTTTGGAGTCAGAAGCCAGGATGGAAACATAACTGTATTTGGCTAGAAGCCTGTTTAACAGCTCTTTTAGACAAGGTTTCACCTGCTTCAGATAATTACTGGATTGTACTTTCATAATTAATCCTTTCATATTTCGATTTACCTTCACTCTTTCTGGAATCTCTAATTAAAGTCTAATACTCATCTTAGAGCTCTTCTTAGTGAAGAAGATTTCAATTCTTTCTGTACAACATACTCGAACGGGCTGGTGCAGAAGTATTAGCTCTCTGCCACAGCCCGTTTGGGATGTTTTTTACTCTTATATTATAAGTAGAGTGGGATAAAATGTCAACGTTTCCTGTATTAGAAAGTCGCTGTGTCCGGGTTGGTAGCTGTACCGCAGCAATCAGTCAATCCGGCTATTAAGGCAACATCTTCATTGGTAAGTGTGAAATCAAATACATCTGTGTTTTCTTTTATACGAGAAGGGGTAACAGATTTCGGTAAGGGTAAGTAACCCATCTGTAGGCTCCAGCGAATACCGATTTGAGCAATTGTCTTACCATATTTCTGTGACAGTTGCTGCATGGCAGGTACGGAAAAAATCTTACCGGTTCCTAAGGGACTGTAGGCCTCCAGTAAAATATCATGACTCTTGCAGTAGGCAGCCAGCTCATCCTGGGTAAGACCGGGGCATAAACGAATCTGATTTATGGCAGGTTTTACAGTGGCAGTCTCCAGCAGAGCATCAATATGATGAGGGAGGAAATTACTGATACCAATGGCTTTGATCTTACCTTCTTCGTAGAACTCCTCCATGGCTTTCCAGCTTCCGGCATTGGCACTTTTCCAGATATCTCTGAATTTTATCGGGTTAGGCCAGTGGATCAGATAGAGATCCAGATAGTCGGTATCAAGGTTCTTAAGGGTAGTTAGAAATGCTTCTCTGGTTGCCTCATAACCATGAAAGGCATTGTTCAGCTTACTGGTGATAAAGATATCCTCACGTTTAAGACCGGAATCCTTTATCGCGCGGCCTACACTGGGTTCATTGCCGTACATGGCTGCCGTATCTATATGCCTGTATCCGCTTTCCAAAGCTGCCTTAACGGATTCGTAGGCAACATCACCCTCCGGTGTCTGCCAGGTTCCAAAACCAATGCAGGGAATTTTTAATCCATTATTTAATTCATAAGTATCTGTTAAACTTTTCATATTCTTTGCTCCTTTCAATGACTGTAATTTTTCAATTGTATTTTAATAAGTTCATAAGTAGCTTATGTATTTTACATCTTCATTATAAGGTATAGAGTTAACTCGATGTCAAGTTTTTTTGCCATCTGCTGGTAAATCGACTCAGAGGCTTAGACTCAGAGGCTTAGACTCAGAGGCTGTTAAATGCTAAGGTAAATTCTACTTTGCAGGACTAAATTCATTTTGAAAGAGTAAGTTCTGCTTACATATCATTTGCGGAATCTAAAAAACTGCCCTGCATAACCATTTTATCATGGTTAGTGTAGGGCAGCTTTTGATTCTAATTTGAATTTATGATTAGGTAATGTTAAATTACAAGTATTTAACTAGATGTATTTAAAACACAAGCAAATAATTTAAATTTAAGTATTCAAAATTGCAAGTATTTCGTAAATCAAGTATTTAGAATTACAAGTAAATAAATTTGCAGGAATTCTATAATTTGCAAGTATCTTAAATTATAAACATAATTAAATAAATGAATTTGTAGTAATATTAGCTATTAAATAAAAAGGGCTATTTAATTACTAGCTTATATTTCTTTGTGTAATTGCCGGAAGTGGCAATTACATAAACTGTACCTGCCTTCTTAGCGGTTAATTTGCCGGTAGTTGAGTTAATGGTAGCTAGTTTGGTGTTGGAGACAGAATAGGTTACTTTCTCCTTTGTTCCATAAGCGGTTGCTTTAAAGGTATAACTCTTGCCAACCTTTAAGGAAGCTACCTTTTTGGTAAAGTTTAAATAAGGTTTCTTAACGGTCACCTTGAGATTGTAGGTAGTGGAGTAAGAGTTAACAGTTACTTTAACCTTAATTACAGCAGAACCGGCAGCTTTTGCTGTTACGACACCTTTGGATGATACAGTTGCTGTTTTGGAATTAGAGGTTGTATAAGAGATTTTAACCTTATCTTTACTGGTTACTTCCTTCGGTAAAGTTACACTTACCTTAGCTGTTTCTTTTAAATACAAATTCTTACTGCTTATGGCTACAGTAGCTTCTTTGGAATAATCAGGAGCTTTGGTAGGTGTAGGTGTAGCAGTAGGCGTTGCTGTAGGAGTTGCAGTAGGTGTAGGCGTTGCTGTAGGGTCAGGAGTTGAAGGGGGTTGGGTAGGTGAGTAAGTAGTGGTAGGTGTAACAGTTGCAGTAGGTTCAGGACTCACAGTTACGGTAGGTGTAGCAGTTACTGTGGGTTCGGGAGATACAGTTACGGTAGGTATCGGTGTAACAGTAACTGTAGGTTCCGGAGAAGTAAAGTTGTCAAGGTCAAAGCTTTCACTGTTCATAGCATAATCGTATACAGTAACGGCTAATTCTGAGAGCGGGATATCTGTAATAGCAAGGTCGCTCTTATCAAGCAGGAAGGAGGTCTGCTTGCCTGCTTCACTTTCATTAGCCAACAGAACAGTTATGGGACTTCCCGGGTTAGATTTTTCATAAAGGGCTACGGAAGCTACATACTGATTATCCTTTACAGCAAGTTGAAGTGTATCCTCTTCTGATACGACATTCACAAGGGCAGGCTTCTCAGTGTCTATGGTGATTGGGAATACCAGACTGCCTTTGGCATTATTCTGACCATGAGCATCGTAATCCAGCTCTCCGGTAACGGTCAGGGTAACAACAGAATTATTTGGAAGGGGATTACCGTTTTTGTCAGTTCCGGTATAATATACATCCAAATAAGTCGGAACAACTGCTCTCTGGCTGGATACATAATGAGTCTTTCTCTCATAATTGGAAGTATAGGAAGATAACTTGTTACCGTCCTGGTCAGTAATTTCATAGCGCAGGACTTTGGCATTTCGCAGAAGGCTTAGCTGGGCGATATCAAGGCCGTCAAAGTAACCATCTGCATTGGGGGATATTGCAATCTTTTCCGTTGCTGCAAAGGGATCATAGTATTCATACAGATCACTGTACAGGTGAGGATTATAAGCTTCAATCAGTGTATATGCGGTGTTGTCAAAAGGATTAACACCAAGATAGCTGTAACCTTCCGGTGTTTGTGTATACAGAGCATTAATTATCTGTTGGTATCCTTCAAGATCACTTGCGGAACCGGAATCAAAGAGAGGTGCCTGGCTCCAGTCTCCATAGAAGCCCAAGAAAGGAACTGACAGGTCAATTCCATCAGATGCGAGAGTTATGTAACCTTCAATAAATTCTCCGTTATCATAGTAGCTATTCAGTACCTCCTTAATGGTATCATCAAGCTGGATGGTAACATCTACTTGAACATCTGCTCCCGGATCTAAGGTAATAGCGCTGCCGGATACTAGAGTATTTCCGTTAACGGACAGTGTGACTTGTGCGTAATCACTGATATCTAACGGACTTTCACCTATAAAATTACCGTAATCTGAAAGCAGAAGAGTTTCAGATAACACAGTTGACTGTGGTGTATAGGTAATGGCTGAGCCTGTAATACTGCGTACGCGGAAGGACTTTGTAAAGGTGCCGGCTTTTGCAGAATCATCACCAAGATTCAGTTTCGGTCTGCCTTCTGCACCGTCAGCTTTGTCGGTATAAAGATAAGCTCCTGAATTAACAGCATTATAAACATTAACAATACCACTGCCTTGTTTACGAGGTGAAAAAGGTACATCTTCTGTTGTAACAGACGGGCTGGCAGTACTCATAAGCAGGTTGGTTGCCAGCTCTGCTTTTTCTTGGGAGCTTAAACTGTTACCGTAGACCTCATTCAGATACTGTTTTACCAGAGCATAGGTACCTGCAATGTGAGGGGAGGCCATGGAGGTTCCACTCATGGAACCATATTTGCCGCCAGGGAGAGTAGAATAGATATTTTCACCTGGGGCTGCAATTTCCGGTTTCAGTTTCAAATCGGGGGTTATTCCCCAGGAGGAGAAGTCAGAGGGCTGATTAGCAAGGCTGTCAGGGAACTGACCGGTCTCACCAGATACCTGTAATACGGCTTCTGCTAAGCTGCGCAGATAGAAACCGTCTTCCTGAGTTACAGAAACTGCTGGAATATCATAATCAGTAATTTGCATACTGATGGTTCCAGTTGTATTATTTGAAACAATTAAACCGATGGCACCGTGATTTCTTGCATAGATTGCTTTTTCATTAAAGGAGATGGACCCCCTGTTAACAAGAGCAATCTTACCGGTAACATCAATAGTTGCATAATCTGAATTATTTCCAACATTGGGAACAACAACATATTGAATCGCTCCGCCTGAAACAGTTGACAGGGCAGAGAAAAGAGGCTGATTTCCGGCTGCTGTTTCCGTGTAGGTAATCCGTTTATCTGCTGCTTCAAAGTAATAAGCATGATAGTTGGTATTTACAACGCTTGCTACAGACAAAGGAGTTTGGTAAACAGACGGTGAGCCTACTACAGAAGTGTCGGGATTAGCGGATAAAGCAAGTCCGTTTGGTGTTAAGTCCTTGAAGCCATTGGTGTAGGAACTGCTGTAACTGTTGCCTGCTGATACAGCCATGGTTATTCCGGCACTTTCTACCCTTGCATATACATCAGATATGGAAGCTTCTCCTTCATCGGTAAAACCACTGGGAGAACCAAGGCTCATATTTATGACATCGGCACCAAGGACAACCGCATCTTCAATAGCCGCCAGAATGTCTTCCGTATAAGCACCGGTATCTCCTAATACGTCGCTGAAGACCTTCATGATCATAAGCTGTGCTTCGGGAGCAACGCCTGTAATATCGTCAGAGTCACCATCGGGAGCAGCTACAGTACCGGCTACGTGGGTACCATGATCATTGCCGTTTTGAACGACGGATTCGGTGCTTGGAGTTACATTGGTATCTCTGTCAGCATAGTCGTAGGCATATGGGATCTTTGTATTGACAAAGGTCTTAGAGGCATCCGATATACCTGACTGTAGGACTGCTGTACTGCCTGAGATTTTTTCCTGAAGAGCGGAGGAATTGCTGTATTTAGGATTTACAGGCATTACTGCAAAGCCTGGATGACCGGTGTCAAGACCTGTATCCACTATTGCCACGGCAGTTCTATCACCTCTATAATTCAAATCCCAAAGAGCTGTTGCACCTATCGTTTCTGTACTTGAATCCATAACAGGATCAATCTTGTCATAAACAGGAGCTTCATAAGCTGTCTTAACTCCCTTTAAGGATTTAATAGTTTCGATGGCTCCATAATTGGTCCTGATGGCGAAACCATTCATAACAGTTGTATAGCGGTATAATACTTGTGGTGTTGAGGCTGCGAAATTCTTAGCCGAGATTTGATGAATGACAGTATCCTGCTGTTTTAAAAGATCAGAGGTTATTCTGTCTGCTTCAGCAGATTGATTGAATTCTTCGAAACTGTTTGAAACACCTGAACGCATAAGACGACTACTGCTCAGATACTGATCCAGAAGGGGAGAGTTACTAAGCTCTACAATAACGGTTACAATTTTGTTCTTAGCTGAAGCATTAAGGCTTCCTTCATACCCCTTGAGTTCACCTGCATTTACTGGCTTGGAACTGCCGCCGGTCTTAGTTCCGTTGTACGAAATCCCGGAAGCTGCATGTAATTCTGCTGCTGCCTGGGGGTATTGTAGAAACGGATTAGCCAGTACGGAAGTTACTGTCAATACGATGACGGAGAGTGCTGCTGTGACTTTTTTTCTCATTTACATCCCTCTTTCTATATAATGTTAGGATTTAATGATGTTGACCACAGCTAAATTTATCATGTGCAGAGGGAGTATGTAAGTCAAATTATGAAAGATACTTTCAAGCAGAATACCAAGCTTACTGAAATATTGCCTGAAAGCTGCTTAATTTAACTTATATAGATTTAAAATCGTATGGAACTGTTAAGCTTATGTGCATCATTTATCCGGTTAATTTAGGAATACGCCATTGTAGTTCCTAGATTATAAATCCCACCCATTATAACATGTACCAAATTAATTTACAATAAATGGAAAAATAAAAAAATTGACAGAAAGATGTGAAAAATGCGGGATTAAGATTTATTTTAACGGGATTAGACAAGATTCTTAGACATCGCTGCATTGAAAGCAATTAGAACTTGTGCTATGATATATCACTGAGGACAATACAAATTAAGATCTTTTATAGATTACTTTTCTGACTACAGGGACCTTATCCAGTACCGGCAGTAAGAGGGAAGCACCTAAAATTGCAAATACAGTCTGAACCAGATTAAAGGGAATATCAATCAGTGCTGCTTTTACCCCCATTCCAAGGATAAAGGCTGAAAACAGGTAATATCCGGTTACAACGATTGCACCGGCACCCAGACCGCCGGCAATAACACCAAGAATACGGTTATTCTGTTTAACGGTATGTCTGCAAATAGCATGGTATATAAATCCGCCGAGAAGTGCTGCAAAGGCTTTAATAATAAAAGTGGCAGGAGCAAAGCCGGCATAGCCGGAAAATATGTCTGCAAATAAGGAGCCAATCCCGGCAGCAAGGCTTCCATAAACCGGTCCTAATAAGATACCGGACAACAGCACCATACCATCACCGAAGTGGATGTATCCAAGTGCAGGTGTCGGAACTTTGATTATCATAGTTGCAATACAGGTTAAGGCAGCCATTAGTGCTGATAAAATAAGTATCTGGCTATTAGTCTTTGAATTCATGTGTTGGTACCTCCCTTGTAGGACTTCTTTTTCGTTATTAATACAATAATTGCTTTTTAGTTACTTTATTCTATAATTGGCATGATTGAAAGTTCCAGTAACTGTAGCTTATAGTGCAGGCTCGGAGAAAGGTATGGTTATAAATATGGATGTTTACAAATTTCTGGAGCAGGTTAAAAAGGGTGAAATAGAACTAAATGAAGCAGCAGATCTATTAAAAAAAATGCCTTATGAAGACTTGGACTTTGCCAAATTAGATCATCATAGACATTTTAGAAGCGGTTTTGGCGAAGTGGTTTTCTGTCAGGGAAAGAGCAATGAACATCTGACAGAGATATATCGCAGGTTCTATCTTCATGATACGGACGTGCTTGGAACAAGGGCAAGCAAAGAACAGTACGAAGAAGTGAAGAAGGTGTTGGAGAATGTAACTTATGACCCTTTATCCAGAATATTGTCGGTTGAGAAAGAGAAGAAAGAGCGGACAGGCCTGGTAGCAGTATGTACCGGTGGTACGGCAGATATTCCGGTAGCAGAGGAAGCAGCCAGGACAGCAGAATTCTTTGGAAGTAATGTAGTAAGGATCTATGATGTAGGTGTTGCCGGAATTCATAGATTATTTGCTAAACTGGATGAAATTCAGAAAGCAAATTGTATTGTAGCGGTTGCAGGAATGGAGGGAGCTTTAGGCGGAGTATTAGCTGGACTTGTAGATAAGCCGGTTATCGCAGTGCCCACCTCCGTAGGTTATGGTACAAGCTTTGGAGGTGTCTCTGCATTGCTTACCATGCTCAATTCCTGTGCAGAAGGGTTGGCAGTGGTTAATATTGATAACGGCTTTGGTGCGGGTTATATGGCAACCCAGATAAACAGACTTTGTAAAGAATAATGAATAAAGCATAAATTATGATTTGTCAGGTCCTCTATAACGGAAGTAAGACTGAGGAGCGGTAAAGACACCATTTATTAGCATGGATGATCAGAACGGGTGCATCAGCATGAGCGCATCAGCATGAATGCTGGGGGATAGTAATTATAACAACACATACACGCTGTTTATGCGGCAGAATCGCACACTCACTATGAGGTTATGCTTCCATTAGGTCATTGTCTTAAGAGCCAGGGTCTGAACCAGACTGTATAAAGTGGTATAATCCAAACCAGAGCTTAAGGATAGACTTCGGATGCTGTCCCCTTCCGGATAACAGAAAGTCTTATCTGAATAGCAGCAGATCTTTACAGTGGCTTCACCATATGGTGTCTGAATCGTCGTGAAGCTTCTGTTTAAGGTTGTTCGTTTCATTTCCTGTCTGCGGATGCCAATGGTAGTGGTATGTGTAAAGATCAGCTCTTCTACTGCAGGAATATCCTTTTCTGCACAAATAACGCCTAATAAATAGGCAGGACGGTTCTTCTTCATATAGATGGGAGTATAATATACATCTTTGGCACCGCCTTTTAGCAGGATATCCATGGTATGTCCAAGTACTTCTCCGGAGCAGTCGTCAATGTTTGCTTCCAAAACCCAGACCGTATCAGGAATGGTGTTTGGTAATACAGTTTCTGTTTCCTCAATCAGCATAGCTCTTAAGAAACTGGTCTGTTCATAAGCTCTTTTGCCAGTACCGAGTCCAATTCTACTGATTGTAAAATTAGAGGGCAGGTCTACCTTGGTTCTGATGGCAGCAGCTATGGCAGCACCAGTGGGGGTAACCAGCTCTCCTTTTACCTGTGTCAGGTGAAGCTTTAAGCTGTATTTGGCGGAAATATTTACGACTGCCGGAACAGGGATAGGAAGGACTCCATGCTGGCAGGTAATCTGACCACGGCCTTCGTAAAGTTCGGATACATATACTTCGCTGATATTCAGATTATCCAGGCAGATAGCTGCTGCGGTTATATCTACGATGGAGTCGGTAGCACCTACTTCATGAAAGTGAACTTCCTCAAGGGATTTGCCGTGGGCTTTGGATTCTGCTTCTGCGATTATGAGAAAGATTCTTTTAGCTATGGCTTTGGCATTGTCAGTGATGGAGGATGCATCAATTATGGTATGGATATCTTGAAGATTCCTGTGTTCGTGATGCCCGTAGTGCAGATGGGGAGTGTGGCTGTGGGGATGGTCATGGGTATGAAGAGGCTCATGATTATGACTATGTTCAAGGGGTGCTGCTACTTCGGAGGTATGAGAGTGATTGTGGTTATGGGTGTGCTCATGATTATGGTCATGTACATGAGTGGTACCATGAAAGTTTAACAATTCGGTGCTGTGAACCTTTATGGGTCTTGTTAGCTTATATGACTTTGAAGTGACAGCATCGGCAGGTCGGGCGGCTTTCTCGTGACCGAACAGATAATCCATATCATGGTCATGATTGTCGTTCTCTAAAATAACATTAAAGTCACAGGCATCTATGCTATTCCTTAGCTTTCTGGTAATTTCTATTTTGTAACCGTCAACCTTAAGACTCTTTAAACCGTTCAGCAAAACATCCTTATCTGCTCCCAAATCCAGCAGTGCGCCGACTGTCATATCGCCGCTGATGCCTGAATAGCATTCCAAATATAAACTTTGCTTTTTCATTTGTAGACCTTCTTTCTGATTTGGTGAATTTATTGTAAGATGCTTGTTAATTGATAATTCAGGATTTAAATTTACAACGGGATAATTATAGCATTAAGTTGTGGTGGGTGCAATAAAATCGATAGGTTCTTGTATATCAAATTGTATGTTCTTTGTCATTGTGTAACTCCTCTCTATTCAGATAAAGGTATGGGATTGAAACAGAACAGTTTATTTGATTTATTATATGGTGCGGATGTTATAATTTTTCCTATCATAATCAACAAATTATCTCTTAGTGTAGGGACCTTTAGATACCTTCTTTCCTTTTCCAGGTGTAAATAGCAGTTATATATTCAATTCTTTTACCTGGAAAAGGATAAGGAAGTTCCGATAACTTACATACGAGCCTTTTCGTTGTATTGTTTCTTTTTATTAATGTGTCTGACCTTAGCACGAGGATAATATTTGTCACAATGCTGACAGTAACCTGTGTGACATGCTTCTCTGTTTTTGGTACATTTACCAAATGAGATATAGTATTTACAAGGGGTTTCTCTAAATACAGCCATTTTCTATTACCTACTTTCTATATAAGCTGAATATTAGGTTTTTCTCTTCAGGGTATAAAAATTCTTGTATTTATAATGTTATTTATATCTGAAGAGGTAAAACGTAATGCAGCATATTTAATTTCCGCTGGCTTTAAAATTATAGACAGGACGGATTATTTTATTTATGGTTACGGTTTCTTTAATAACTTCGCTTATTTCATCAAGTCTGCGATATGCAAAGGGAGCTTCATCCAGCGTTTCTTTATTGACACAGGAGGAGTAGATACCTTTCATTTCAGTTTTAAAAGCAGAAAGCGTAAAATGAGATTTCACGTCTTCCCGTTTCATAATGCGACCGGCACCATGGGGAGCAGAGCAGTTCCAAGCTTCATTTCCAAGACCGGTGCCAAGAATAATGCCATCACGCATGTTAATCGGAATGATTACATTCTCCCCTTTCTTTGCAGAAATAGCTCCTTTGCGCAAAATTGGCAATTCATTATAAGAGGTATCTGCGGCTTCTACATAATTATGAATGCAGGAGCTGGTATCTGTAATCTTCCATTTCATACCTTTTGCAAGTGCTTCCAGGATAAGTTCACGGTTCAGTGCAGCATAATTTTGAACGATCTGTAAGTCATTTAGATACTGTTCCTTTAATTCTCCTTCCAGATAGGTCAGTTCATATGGAATGTCGATACCACCTTCCTTTAACTGCTTCTGACCTTCCCTCAGGTAATATTCTGTGACTTCCTTACCCAAATGACGGCTGCCCGAATGAATGACTGCATAGTAACTTCCGTCATCCTCCTGATCAATCTCTATAAAGTGGTTGCCGCCGCCTAAGGTCCCAAGACTAAGGACTGCCTTATCCTGTCTAATATTTTGAAAGCAGCAGAGTGAGGTAAAGTCAAAAGCAGCAGAAAGATGAGCTTTCGAATGGATATATGTTCCGGAAGGAACCTTCTCCCTAATAACAGTATCAAGCTTTTGATATTCTATTCTTTTGGTGTTTATCTGTGCCATTGTCATGCCGCAGCCTATATCGATTCCAACAAGGTTTGGAAGAATTCTTTCTCCTATGGTCATGGTTAGTCCGATGGTTCCGACCTTTCCTGGGTGAACATCCGGCATTACACGGATCTTACAGCCTTTGCTGGCTTCATTGTCACAGAGCATCTGAAGCTGGGCAAGGGCGTATTCATCTATATTTGTCTGATTGTTCGTAGTGGTGAAAATTGTAGCAGAGGTAAAGACTCCGTTAATTGTTCTCAATTTCTAAATTCCTTTCTATGACAGTGCTATTAAAATTTTGCACAAAAATAGCACCGAAAGAAGGTGCTGTTATCCATAGCTAGAACAATTAAGGAATAAATAAGTTGAATAAGTTTTACTATCCTTCATGATATAAAAATGCCGTATATTCAAGCCTTTTTATACGCAGAAGAGGTAAAACTATAAATCACTTATCAAGATATATAGAACCTTAAATGGACACTAGGACAATCAGACCTCTGTTGTTTGCTGTTAAGTTGTTGTTTGTAAATTTAAAGTACATCATAATTGTCCTCCTTTCGATTTAAGGTTAATAAGTTTCATAGATTTGTGTGTATTGATTTGGAATACATCGCCAAGTATATCGGTTGAACGAAAGAATGTCAAGACCTTTGGGAAAAATGTAGTAAAATATTATCAATCTTAAAATAGAACAAACTTGACTACTGGTATGCCTTTTATGAGCTGCGTGCCAAGGGTGGAGCAGCTACGGTAACAGTAAGCGAGCTTGTGGTGCATCCGAAGACAGAAGCCTCCCATATGTTCCATTTAGATCTGCAGACAGTGGGATCTTTGGCAAGCTTTACCTATACCGCAGATGCTATTCGAAGACATGGAGCTATTCCAAGTGTGGAATTATCTCATTCCGGACAGTATGCGGGAACTTATCTGGTGGATAAGGAGAAGAAGGAAAGTCTTTCACAGTGGGGACCAAGTGCCGGTATACGTCCTGATGGCAGAGAAGTGAAAGAACTGACGGAAGAGCTGATTCAGGAAATCGTTGCTGCCTACGGTGAAAAGGCCGCACTGGCTAAAAAGGCTGGTTTTGAGATGGTTATGGTACATGGCGGCCATGGTTGGCTTATAAATCAGTTCTTATCACCTTACTTTAATAAAAGGACAGACGGATACGGTGGTTCTCTTATGAACCGTGTACGCTTTGCCATGGAAGTCCTTGACAGTATACGAAAAGCCGTTGGCCCCGGATTTCCCATAGAATTCAGAAT
This sequence comes from Anaerocolumna sp., assembly GCA_029256725.1. Classification (GTDB taxonomy): domain Bacteria; phylum Bacillota; class Clostridia; order Lachnospirales; family Lachnospiraceae; genus Anaerocolumna. Next base: position 56,914 of record JAQSXJ010000050.1, read on the forward strand.
GAGCGGTTCAGAATTGTTTGAAGGCGGTTATGAACTGGCTGAAGGTGTGGAAATAGCAAGGTTATTAGAGGATAAGATTGATTTGCTCCATGTTTCTGCCGGAACCTATCAAAGAGGCTTCGGTGTAACCCATCCGTCTATGTTCCTGCCTCATGGAGTCAATGTTTATCTGGCAGAAGAGATAAAGAAACATGTTAAGGTTCCTGTTGCTACTATTGGGGCCTTAAATGATCCGGAAATGATGGAAGAAATCATAGCTTCCGGAAAAGCAGATGTGGTGGAAATGGCCAGAGCGCTGCTGGCAGACCCGGAATTGCCGAAGAAGGTCATGACGAACAGGGAGGATTATATAATCCCTTGCCTTCGCTGCTATACCTGTATGGCAGAACGAGCCACAACCTCAACAAGAAGATGCACCGTTAATCCTCTGATTGGACGGGAAGTGGACGGCATGGAGGTCACCCCGGCGGCACAAAAGAAGAAAGTACTGGTAGTAGGCGGAGGACCAGGAGGTCTGCAGGCAGCCTATACAGCAGCCAGAAGGGGACATGAGGTTATCCTTTGTGATAAAAATGACCAGGTCGGAGGTATTCTGATTGGTGAAAAGGCTATACCATTTAAATATGAGATGTATCAGCTGGGGGAAAGACTTGGAAAGCTGGCAGAAGAAGCCGGCGTAACCATCCGGCTGAATACAGAGGTGGACAAAGCCAATGCGGAGAAAGAAGGGGCAGATGCCATCATAATAGCCGTCGGGTCAGAACCTATCGTACCGAAAATACCAGGACTTGAAGGAGAGAATGTCATTGTTGTAAACGATTATCATGAGAAGCAGGATAAGGTAAAGAATTCTGTCGTGGTATTGGGCGGTGGTCTGGCAGGTGCCGAAATTGCCATCCACTTTGCAAGAGAAGGAAAGCAGGTAAGTCTGGTAGAGATGAATAGCGAGCTGGCTCCGGATGCGAATATCAGACATCGCCCTCTTCTGCTCCAGGAAGTTGATAAGAGTGGAATAGACGTATATACCGGGCATAGGGGAATGAAGGTATTACCGGAAGGTGTGGTATGTATGGACGAATCTGGTAAAGAAGTTCTTATACCGGGAGAGACGGTTATCTGCGCATTGGGTCAGAAATCAAGAAGAGCCGTGGTAGAAGAGCTCTATAACGTTGCTCCTGTTGTATCTGTAGTAGGAGACTGTGGAAGAGTTTCTAACATAACAGCAGCAATATATCAAGGACATCATGCTGCCTTAGATATATAATATAGATATAAAATCAATAATAAAGACTGCCCTTAGACCAGGTGTTTAAGAGCAGTTTTTTAATCTGTCTTTCTAATGTTATTTTGCATCTTATCTTGAGTCATTCATTATCCAGACATGACTTTACCCTTGACAAATCTACATTGCTTATGCTACACTTGCCATGAACTAGGGGTGCCTGATGAATCAGGCTGAGAGGAAACTAATGAATGTTTTAAACCCTGAAGCAGCTAGAGCTGTTTCGTACCTGATCCGGATAATGCTGGCGTAGGGATGTATAGAATAGACGGCGTAAAAGAATATGCCATTATACATACCTCACCGGAATCGGTGAGTTTTTTTATTATACAGAGATAAAAGGAGGAAGCATCATGAATGCAAGCGTAGCAATCCAGGTATTGCCTCACGTAAACAGCGATGAGGAAGTTATCAGAGTAGTAGACGAGGTAATTGATTATATCAGAAGCACCGGCTTAAAATATTATGTAGGTCCCTGTGAAACAGCCATAGAAGGGGATTATGAAGAGCTGATGGAAATCGTTAAGAATTGTCAGTACATAGCAATAAAGGCAGGCTGCCCTAAAGTAGCAGCTTATGTAAAAATAACATTTGCACCGGAGGGTGGTGTACTTACCATTGACCAGAAAGTTACAAAACATCATCAATAAAATATCACCTGCTTTTGCAATAGTGGCCATTCTATTTCTTTGGCAGTTATTGTCCGCAGGTGGAATCATACCGAAATTTATGCTTCCGTCACCAAGTGAGGTGGTTAAAGCATTTATAGGAGACTTTGCCCTATTAATGGCTCATGCCAGGACAACACTTGCAGAAGCCTTTTTAGGACTTACGTTTGGAATCCTGCTTGGATTCTTTGTTGCAGTTATAATGGATCGTTTTATGATTGCCTATAAATCAATTTACCCCGTACTGATTATAACTCAGACAGTGCCTACCGTAGCCATTGCACCTCTTTTAGTGTTATGGCTGGGTTATGGAATATTGCCAAAGATTACTTTAATTGTTATAACTTCATTTTTCCCCATAACCATTGGCTTACTGGATGGTTTTCGCGCTGCCGATAAGGATGCCCTAAATCTGCTGAGAGCTATGGGAGCAAGTAAATTTCAAAGCTTTTTACATATTAAGCTTCCTGGTGCCATACCCCATTTCTTTTCAAGTCTCAGGATATCCGTATCTTATTCCATTATAGGAGCGGTTGTTGCAGAGTGGCTTGGAGGTTTCAGCGGACTTGGTGTATATATGACAAGGGTAAGAAAATCTTATTCCTATGATAAAATGTTTGCGGTAATATTTTTTATCTCTTTCATCAGTCTTTTGTTAATGTTTGGAGTTACCATGCTCCAAAAAGCTGTAACCCCCTGGGACAGAGAAGAGAAGACAGATAAAACACTTAAGGATAATTTGAAAAACGGCAAACGTTAAAGGAATAATATCGTAATCAGATAAAAGAAATGTTGAAGCTGTAACCTATCTTCATCATTTCGTTTAAACAGTGTGCCAGGCACACAGATGGGAGTTTTATGAAAAAGAAAATACTAGCAGTTGCTTTATGCCTGTCATTATTAACAGCGGGTTTATCAGCCTGCAGCAAAGACGCAGGCAATAAAGGCGAGGACGCCAATGCTTCTGGTGACAGCCTTAAAAAGGTAAGAATCGTTCTTGACTGGACACCTAATACCAATCATACAGGTCTGTATGTAGCTGATAAACTTGGATACTTTACAGATGCCGGACTGGACGTAGAAATTATGCAGCCACCGGAAGGAAGTACAACCTCTTTAGTGGGAGCTGGCGGAGCAGAATTTGGTATATCCTTTCAGGATACTCTGGCGCCTGCTTATGCAACCGACAGCCCTATTCCGGTTACAGCAGTCGCAGCAATTATCCAGCATAACACCTCCGGTATTATATCTCCGAAGGAACTTGGAATAGATTCTCCCAAGAAGCTGGAAGGCCATTCCTATGCAACCTGGGATTCTCCCATTGAACTTGCTATCATTAAGAAGATAGTGGAGGATGATGGCGGTAATTACGACAATATTAAGCTCATTCCTAATACCGTATCAGACGTTGTAACAGCACTTCAGACAGATATTGAATCCGTGTGGGTATATTATGCCTGGGATGGTATTGCTACGAAGATAGCAGGACTTGAGACAAATTATCTCAACTTTGCTGATTATGGTACGGAACTGGATTATTACAGTCCTGTAATTATTGCAAATGATGAATATCTGAAAAATGATCCTGACACAACGAAGAAGTTCCTGGCAGCTGTTAAAAAAGGCTATGAATATGCCATTGCAGAGCCGGAAAAAGCAGCCGATATTCTTGTAGAAGCGGTTCCGGAACTTGATAAAGCACTTGTTACAGAAAGCCAGAAGTGGCTGGCAGATCAATATAAAGCAGAAGTTACCCAATGGGGATACATTGATAAAGACAGATGGGATGGCTTCTATAAATGGTTATTTGATAATAGCCTGATTGAAAAAGAAATATCTTCAGGCACGGGATTCTCCAATGACTATTTAGCTGAATAGGAAATAAGTTGTTATGCACTAATACGTAGTAGTAAAATATCCTATACAATACGTAAATGCAGGTGCAGAAATGAGGTTAAACAGCCGTGGATAAACTAACAGCCAGCAACATCAGTGTAAGCTATGGCAGTAATAAAATTATTGAAAACATATCCTTAAGACTCGAACAAGGTGAAATAGTAAGCCTACTTGGCGTAAGCGGTGTAGGAAAGACTACATTATTTAATGTATTATCCGGTCTTTTGGTGCCAGAAAAAGGCAGCATAACCCTGGATGGGGAGGATATTACAGGGAAAACCGGAAAGCTAAGTTATATGCTACAAAAGGATATGCTGCTTCCCTTTAAGACTATCGTTGATAATGTTGCATTACCTCTTGTCATTAAGGGGGAGAAGAGGAAAATAGCCAGGGAAAAAGCCTCAGCTTTGTTTGAAGAATTTGGTCTTGAAGGTACCCAGTTAAAATACCCCAGGCAGTTATCCGGCGGTATGAGACAAAGAGCAGCACTTCTTCGTACTTATCTGTTTTCTGATCAGGTAGCTTTGTTAGATGAGCCCTTTAGTGCTCTTGATACCATCACCAAGAGCAATATGCATGAATGGTATCTTCAGGTAATGGAAAGCATTAAACTATCTACACTTTTTATAACACATGACATCGATGAGGCTATACTGTTATCAGACCGTGTATATGTTATGACCGGTAAACCGGGGCATATTTCCGAGGAGCTTATAATTGATAGCGAAAGACCCCGAGGGGAAGAATTCCTCGTAAGCGATGAATTCATACATTATAAGAAGCATATCAATATGATTTTAAAGAAAAGCAGGGAGTAATTTCTTATAGAAAGATGCACCGCCGGAATTCAGATCTGGAATTCGGCGGTGCATCCTTTTCGTATATACATTTTATTTATAGAAATACCTAATAGAATAGTGAATCAGACAGTAAAAAATGGTTAGTATATATAGGTAAATATTACTATGTACAAATTCATGAAAAATGTCGAAAAAGAGTAAAGTTAGATACTTTTATTTCAGAAATAATATTTACAGATATGATAAATAAGATATAATAAGAGTGTAGCCATACACTTTATGAAATACAGTGGAGTTTAGTAAATGAAAAAACCTTTGACCTATGTAAAGATTCTCGTTAATGTACTCCTATTTCTTCTGGGAGTATTGGCTGTTGTATTTTTACTACCGAAACTATTAGGTTTCTTTATGCCATTCGTCATAGGATTTGTCGTATCAGTCATTGCAAATCCTCTGGTCAAATTCCTTGAAAAACGTGTAAAGATAGTCCGTAAACACAGTTCTGCAATAATTATTATATTGGTAATCGGTGCAGTGGTAGGTGCAATATATGCTCTTGCAAGTGTACTGGTAAAAGAGGTTACCAATTTGATTCAAGACTTCCCGAATATTTATACCAGCCTGGAACAGCAATTTAATACCATATCTGTCAAGTTTTCCGGAATTTATGATTTATTGCCTCTAAGTGCCAGAAATATGTTGGATAATATAGGAAGCAACATCACGAATTACGCAACCAAATTTATGTCTGAAAGCAGTGACCTTAACATTAGTGAGGCGGGCAATTATGCTAAGAATATTCTTGATGTACTGTTATATGCCATTGTAACAATTATGTCCGCATATTTCTTTATTGCAGAAAGAGATAATCTGGCTGCTCTTGTACATCGTTTTACACCTGCTTCGCTGATAAAAAGCTATAATTTAATCGTTTCTAATTTTAAATCTGCTGTAGGTGGATATTTCAAGGCACAGTTTAAAATCATGCTGGTACTGACCGTAATTATGTTTGTGGGATTTGAAATCATTAAGGTAAGATATTCTTTTTTATTTGCCTTATTGATAGCATTTCTTGATTTTCTGCCCTTTTTCGGAACCGGTGCTGTAATCTGGCCTTGGGCTTTGATTGAAATCCTGTCCGGTAATTACTTCAAGGCGGTAATGCTGTTAATCATCTATTTGGTATGCCTTATTGTCAAACAGGTTCTACAGCCTAAAATGGTAGGAGACAGTGTTGGTATCAGTCCCTTTTCAACTTTGATATTCATGTTTATCGGATATCGTTTATTGGGTGTTCTTGGAATGATAATCGGTATACCCATTGGTATGATTGTTATTAATTTTTATAAAGCGGGTATGTTTGATAATATTATAAAAGGTTTTAAAATTATCATTCAGGATATTAATGATTTTAGAAAAATGTAATAATAATTCATATTTTATTCTAAAAATTCTTTTTTGATTTTTAAGCGGAAAAGGCGTAAAATGTAAATAAGTATAAAAAAATAGCAAATAATACAAGAAATATGTTGACCGGTAGTAAAAAATTGTATTATAGTATGTATTATAAGAATTGTAAATATTATACACTTACGAATTAACTTGTACCAATATTCAACCATTAAGATGCAAGGGTTCTTCACACGCTGGATAGTAACTCCACAAGCCTTACAGACAAGAAAGTCCAGCGCGTTAAAGTAAGAATACATTAACTATGCTATTATATTTTCAGATGAACTTAAATGAGAGGAGTCTTGGGGAAAATTATACGAAAGGGGATAAAACTATGAGTGAAAACAAAGTGCAAAGTCAGGAAAATGCTATTGTTACTTCTGGTGAGATACGAACGATTTTACAGGATTTTTGCATAGGAAAAAAACCTCTTGCTAAATTATTAGGCTGGGGCGAAACCACCATAATAAGATACATTGAAGGTGATGTACCTACTGCGGAGTATTCCGGTAAACTCAAAAGTATTGTAGAAGATCCGGTATATTACTATGAACTGTTGCTTGAAAACAAGGATAATCTGACCAATGTAGCCTATCGCAAGACAATGCAGGCAGTCCTTGAGAAAATGACAGAGCGCAAAATAAACTTAATAGCCCAATACATGATATACTACACCCAGGGCGATCTGTCCCCAGGCTATACCCAATGGCTTTTGTATTATGCTCAGGGGTTTTTCCTGGCACTATATGAAAGAGAGTTATTTGAAGATGAGTTTAGCGTAAATGGTGAGAATGCACCGTATATTTCCTTATACAATAGTATGAAGAAACATGGAATTAATATCTTTGAGGTACCAGTTAATCGTTTATCAGAACTTGAGAAGAACCTTATAAATAAGGTGCTTGACACCTTCTGCTGGTATGGGCCTAAGGCCCTTAAAGTATTGGCAGCTTATGAAAGAACCAATTACCGAATATCCAGAAATAAAGATGGGCAAAGGATTATAGCAAAAGAGCTTATTAAAAGTCAGTTTAAAGATATCATGACGTTATATGGAATTCGTAGTTTAAATGAAATACATAAATATCCTGATGGAAAATTCATGGAGATTAAGGGGATATCGTAGAATTAAGATTTATAGAATTAAGACCCGTAAAACGGAGTTTCTAAGATTAATTTGAGGGTCAAAAGGGCAGGTTTTCACAAGGGGACGGCGAATTGTGCAAAACAGAAAGAACTCATGCTTCGATTTCAAGGTATAAGAAGTCCTAATTCTCTGGATATTTTGTGCTTGCCATAATATAAAACCGATAACTCGCTACGCATGAGTACACTATGTGTACTCAAACAATCGGTTTTATATTATAGCACAAAATATCAAGAGAAAAGGACTTCTAATACCTTTCCATAGGCGCATTCGTTCTTTCTGTTTTGCGCAATTTGCCTGAAATCATATGAAGGTAGGTTTTTGATACTTGGATTAAGATTAGAGTGCTATATTTATGGAGGTCAGCGCAGCCTAAAGGCTTGCTGCTGGGAATTACCATATATATATATATAATTTTAATAGTAAGAGATTTCTAAAATAAGAATGCAAAAAGAAGCACTCTGAATCCCATAGAATATGGGGGGCAGGGAGCTTCTTTTTATGAACAAGTATGGATTTCAGGGATGAAAAAGTAATTACTTTATTTATCGTCTTTAAAATTACGTTGGTAGATGTGATATTTTGTTTCCAGTTTGATAGGCTGATAAGACAATTTGGCTTTACGCAGACCTTCTTGTCCAAGATCATCTTCTCGGTTAACAACCTCTGCTTCTGGAAAGGCATGTATAAGAAACTGCTGGTTTATGAAATTATACAGGCCGGGAATATTAATATTAGCTTTTTCAATATGGATAAAGGCACATTTAATGTCCGGTGCGTAACTGCCAATGGTATAGGCTTCCAGATTTCCGTCTACATAGACACCACCGATGCTGCAATCAACAAAGCCGCAATATTTGAATAAACGGTGTATTCCATTTTCTTCGCTTCGCATACTGCCATGCTTGTCTTCGTATTCTCTGTTATCCAGCCATCTGTCATGGAAACTCTCGATTTCTTCCACATTAGAACAATCAAGGGTACGATATTCATATCTGCCGTCATAGTTCTTCAAAAATGAATTCAGATGGTTTTTCTTCTTATGATAGGCTTTACCGCTGAGAGTACGCAATTTTGATGCATCATAAAGATAATCATGATTATCTCTGCAGTTCTCAATTTCGAATTCCTCTTCAAACCCAGGTATGGTCTTTAATGCAGAAAGAAAAGTTTCGTCAATAAGATACATATTTAGGGGCTTGTTCAGTTCTTTGTTCCAGTGTTCCTTAATCTCCTGAAAGACAGCTGGGATATCAGATTCTTTGCATAAAGGCATCATAGGACTTGTTTTGTCTTCAGTCATTATAACGCATACCATATATTGGTCATTCCGGTAATAATGGGTATTGTAGAATTCCTCCCAGATAAACATGTTAACCGGCTGTCGTTCAGAGATGTAAACCGGTCTCAGATTAGAATAAGATTCTAATCTGAGACAGTCTGCTATCGTTAATTTGTTAAATTCAATTCCCATATGCATTCTCCTGTAAAGGTAATTCCTTTGTGGTAAAAGCAATTATTTTGAATTACGTTTAGCTCTCATTCTGAGAGTAGGATCTAATAATTTCTTTCTGATTCTTAAGTTCTGGGGAGTAACCTCTAAGAGTTCATCTGTATCAATAAACTCTAATGCCTGCTCTAAACTTAATACCTTTGGAGCAACCAGTTTAAGAGCATCGTCGGCACCTGAGGAACGGGTATTGGTGAGCTGCTTTCTCTTGCAGACATTAACTTCTATATCCTCTGCTTTCGCATTCAGACCAACTACCATACCGGAGTAAACCTTAACACCGGCTGGAATAAAGAGGGTACCTCTCTCCTGAGCATTAAAGAGACCATAAGTAATTGCCTCACCGGTTTCATAAGCAATTAAGGAACCTTGTTTTCTGTACTGGATATCTCCCTTATAAGGGCCGTAATCTTCAAATAAGGTATTAATAATTCCGTTACCCTTCGTATCTGTGAGGAATTCACCTCTGTAACCGATAAGTCCTCTGGAAGGAATAAGGAATTCAAGTCTTGAGTATCCGCCGTTTCCGTTAGACATTCCCTGAAGCTCACCTTTACGCTGGCTTAATTTATCAATAACAGCTCCTGTGAATTCTTCCGGTACGTCAATAATTGCACGTTCCATGGGTTCTAACTGTTTCCCTTTTTCATCATAACGATAGAGAACCTCAGCCTTACTTACAGCGAATTCATAACCTTCTCTACGCATATTTTCGATAAGAACGGATAAATGGAGTTCTCCTCTACCGGATACCTTAAAGCTCTCTGTGTTCTCAGTTTCTTCTACACGAAGGCTGACATCTGTATTAAGCTCACGTAATAAACGCTCTCTTAAATGTCTGGAGGTAACGAACTTACCTTCCTGTCCGGCAAGAGGGCTGTCGTTAACAATAAAATGCATTGCGATAGTAGGCTCTGATATTTTCTGAAAAGGAATAGCTTGGGGATTCTCAGGAGAGCAGATTGTATCACCGATGTGGATATCAGAAATACCGGAAATCGCAACGATGGAGCCTATGGAAGCTTCATTTACCTCAACCTTTTTCAGGCCTTCGAATTCATAAAGCTTGCTTATCTTAACTTTTTGGCTCTTATTGGGGTCATGAGCATTTACAAGAACTGCATCCTGGTTTACTTTAATGATACCGTTATCAACTTTACCTACACCGATACGGCCTACATATTCATTGTAATCAATGGTGCTGATAAGTACCTGTGTACTTTCCTCAGGATCACCTTCAGGAGCAGGGATATAATCAATGATAGTTCGGAAAAGGGGTTTCATATTTTCAGGAGACTCATCTAATTCAAGAATTGCAACACCGGATTTGGCAGAAGCAAATACAAAAGGACAGTCAAGCTGATCATCAGTAGCATCCAGCTCAATAAATAGTTCAAGAACTTCATCAATAACCTCTGCAGGTCTGGCTTCGGGACGGTCAATTTTATTGATACATACAATAACCGGAAGATCCAGTTCCAAAGCTTTCTTCAGAACGAATTTGGTCTGGGGCATAGGGCCTTCAAAGGCATCAACTACTAAAACAACACCGTTAACCATCTTAAGTACACGTTCTACTTCGCCGCCGAAGTCAGCATGTCCCGGTGTATCTATAATATTAATCTTCACGCCTTCATATGAAACAGCTGTATTCTTGGAAAGGATAGTAATACCACGTTCTCTTTCAATATCATTAGAATCCATGACTCTTTCCTGTACAGCCTGATTGGTGCGGAATACTCCGCTTTGCTTTAAGAGCTCATCAACAAGGGTAGTCTTGCCATGATCAACATGGGCTATGATTGCAATGTTTCTGATGTCTTCTCTTTGGATTTTCATCGTAACCTCTTTCTTGAATGTCCAATCTTTGATTGGATATTTACTTATTTGACTATTTTCCGTCTGTGTGGCTTACCACACATACATATCAGGATAGAAAAATAGTCTTCTGTTGTTTAATATCCTCTTTCCTGAATCAACTTTGTCCGGATATTTGTTTATATGATCTTAGACCAGCTGTTACTGCTGATGCGGCAGAATTTAATTTTACTGTCATAATAGCGATACTATTTCAATAAAATATATAGATTTATAAAAACTATATTAAGCTCAATATAAGCAATAACACTCTAACTAAAACATTTTAACATACTACGGGAAATTTACAAGGTATTTCTTTAGAGGGCGGTATTTTCAGCGTTTTGCTTACCCTTTCACAACAAATGGAAAAAAACTTATAAAAAATTTTTTAAAATTTGGTTCTAAAAGGAATAAAACAAGCATACATATAGTATTGGAGAATAATTTTATCTTGAAGGTCAGGACAATACAATTGGGATACCAATTATAAATTGTACAGAACACGAGTAAAGAGAAGGGAGTCATACGAAATGACAGATAAAGTATTTGATAACAATCAAGTAAGTATTGCAGGCGAGGTAATGACTCTATGATAACATACCTATTATGATATCTGAGAGACTGGTTGATGTAAAAGCAGATTTAAAAGGCAAGTATGTAGAGGTTAATGGACAGTTTCGTTCCTATAACCGTCATGAGGACAACAAGAACAGGCTGGTTCTGTCTGTATTTGCCAGAGAAATCAAAGTAAGCGAAGAGGATACGGAAGGTATCCGCCCCAATTTCATCTTTTTAGACGGTTTTGTCTGCAAGCAGCCCATTTATCGAAAAACTCCCTTAGGAAGAGAAATAGCTGATATTTTACTTGCAGTAAACAGACCTTATGGAAAATCCGATTACATACCCTGCATCTGTTGGGGAAGAAATGCCAGATTTGCCGAGAATTTCACCGTTGGAGGACACATCCAGGTATGGGGCAGAATCCAGAGCAGAGAGTACCAGAAAAAGATCAGTGAAAATGATTTTGAAAAAAGAATTGCTTATGAAGTATCGGTAAGTAAGCTGGAATATCTGGACGAATATTAAGAGAATAACAAGAGACTCAATTATAGATTCCATCATAAAATAAGAAGGTGCTGTTGCAAAAAGATAGGAAATGCCGGAAGGTAAACTAGTAGTTCCTTCCGGCATTTCCTTAGATGCAGCAGTACTTTTTATTTTTATAGCTGGTATCTGGTTCAATGTCATCAAAACACTGTAATTTTACAAATCCGATTAAGGATACCTCACTTATTCAAAAGTTTTACTTTCTTCCTTTAAATACTTAACCAATGATGAATATTTTGCCATTGGAATAGCAAAAAGGCCGCAAAAGATTAACAAAACAATTCTAAGAGCCCATGCAACAGGCGCTGAAACTGACACTAGATTTGGAATGAATGTCATAGTCCCCAGTAGGGCCATCATAAGAACATCCCAAGCAAAAACCCGTCTGATTGCCTTATAGATGTTTAGTTTATCATGTATATCTGTATGCAATTCAAATGAATTTCCATCTCTCTTTTTCTCCAAAATCAAAAGTTCCTTGTTTCACATTGAGAAATTCACTTATCAAGTATATAATAATCCTGAAAATAAAAGATTGGGGTAACACGGAAAGGAGCCTGTTATGGCAAGTATACACTTAAGATATCCGGAAGGAAAAGCAAAAGCATTGACATTAAGTTACGATGACGGAGTGGAGCAGGATAAAAAGCTGCTGGAAATTATGGAGAAATACGGATTAAAAGGAACCTTTAACTTAAACAGCGGTTTATACGCCGAGGAGGATACAGAGTATCCAGCCGGTCAGATACACAGAAGAATGACAGAAAAGCAGATAAATGAGTGCTTTCAGAATTCCGGTCAGGAAATTGCAGTCCATTCCCTCACCCATCCATTTCTGGAGCAGCTGCCGGGAAATCTGGTAATAAAGGAAATTACAGAAGACAGAGAGCGCCTGGAGAAACAGTTTGATACTATAATACGCGGAATGGCATACCCCTTTGGTACCTATAGTGACAGCGTAGTAGAAATACTGAAAAACAGCGGCATTGCCTATGCAAGAACCGTAATCTCCACCTTTGATTTCAGAATGCCTGCCGACTGGCTGAGATTGACCGCGACCTGCCATCATAAAGCACCGGAGCTAATGCAGCTTGCTAAAAAGTTCATAGAAGACGAAGTCGATCGGGCACCTTACCTGTTCTATCTTTGGGGACACAGCTATGAATTTGAAGCCGATAACAACTGGCAGGTCATAGAAGAATTTGCCGAATATATGAGTAATAGAAAAGATGTCTGGTATGCAACCAATATTCAGATATACGAGTATACTAAAGCTTACGAGCAATTAGTATTCAGCTCAGACGGCAGAAGAATAAATAACCCAACAGCCACAGACCTCTGGCTGAAATACGATGATACAATTTACGAGATAAAGTCCGGTACAACGTGTAGTATAAAGTAGCTGAGAAAACGTAGTAAAGTAATATCAAACAAAACATAAAAAAAACTTTAAGCTTCCATATTAATATAATGCAAGCCAGAAGTAGCCCTTTGGATATCTAACCACAATAAAGATTGAAACGGTAAAATGTCGATCCATATCTAAATGCTCCTTAAAATAAATATCTTAACTCTAATATAGATTATAAACATTCGTACAAGTATATTAAAGTCTAAGTAAACCAATAACGTCATTTACAGTAAACAGAAAACCTGACCTCCTCTTTGAGAGTTTTTGTCTCGGAAAGGTTCCTTATGACACTTGTACTGCAGAAACCGCGCCAAGAACCGAATAAGCCACTGTTTGAGCGTACAAAAAACTGGCAAAAGGCACAGCCTGTTATTACGCGAGTTTGGCTTATTCGGTTCTGCCTTAAGCGGATTCTGCAGTACTAGTGGAATAAGGGTTCTTCTCCGAATAAAAACGTACAAAGAGGAGGTCAGGTTTTCGTCCACCCCCAAAGACCAGCTTTCGCCAAAATCCAAGAGTATTAATATCTGTATCTTTCTTAATAATTCGAAATCTCAGGATACTGCCTGCGGTATTCCGTCGGTGCTCACCATTGTGGAGGAGACGTTATTTGTTGCTCCCAGTGAACCCTTTAGCAAAGGAAGTTCCTTTGAAGGCTACGCTTTTTTTGAAGCACCTTCTATTAGAAAGAGAGGAGAAACCTATTATTTCATTTATTCTTCTGTTGCCATAACGGAGCTTTACCGGGAGGCAGCGGCTTTACCCGTTCGGTATGCGTAGAGCAGTTTCAGTATGAAGATGATGGTACCTTTCCGGTACTTAATATGACGGAAGAGGGTGTGGCTCCTGTTGGGTATCTGAATCCTTACATAAGAAATGAAGCAGAGACCAATGCCTGGGCACAGGGTATCAATACAGAACCCTGCAGCCAGGGAGGCATAAATGTATGCCATATTGATGACGGGGATTATATCCGGGTAAGCAGTGTGGACTTTGGAGAAGTTGGTCCGGAAGCCTTTCAGGTATGTGTTGCCGCCGCCTCTGGGGGAGGAGCCATAGAAATACGTCTAGACAGTATGGGGGGGACCGATGCTTGGAAGAGTTGAGGTACCTGCTACCGGTGCCTGGGATAATTGGAGAATGGTAACCGAAAATGTTAAAAACACCCAGGGAAGGCATGATATTTATTTTACTTTTCATGGCAATGCCTCGGGTAATCTTTTTAAGATGGATTATTGGAGGTTCGAAGCCAAAAAGGAAGAATAAACATTATAGGTTCAATTAATAAGCGGCTGCCGGGATTACCTAGGATAAATAACAGATTCCTGAGAATATGATTTTACTCAAGGTAATGCTTACTATATCCTGCCAGCAGCGGTAGAGTTTAAGGGAGTTTTTGCAGTAATTTCATGAGCTGCTCTTCGGAGTGGCTCATGAAATATAATGGTTGACAACACTACTTTACAATGTTAATATAAACAGGATATTTGATTTTTTGATCAATTAAATAACGTGATTTGGTAGAGGCGCATTTTTTAATAGTACATAGCAGGATATGGCAGAACATAGACGAACGCTGTGGAAAGGAAAAGATGCCGAAATGAAGAAGAATTTTGCTTTTTCTTTGTTGGGCATACAGTTAAGAGCTGTGTGACTGTCATCAAGAAATTGATGGAGTGCTGCCTAAAGAATAAACATTTGTTTCTCCATGTGTTGGAGAACTTTTAACGGAATTCTTTGGTGTCGGCTCATAGGCCGGCTTTTTTTATTTCACTTCTATTTCTTTACCAAAAGTCTAGAAACGTTAGACCAGAATGGCCGCTTGGCCGAAAAACAGGAGGTGCCTTATGGCAATATTTAAAGGAGCTGGGGTTGCAATCGTAACACCCTTTGATGAAAATCTGAATGTAAACTATGATAAGCTTGGAGAACTGATTGATTATCAGATTGATAACGGAACAGACAGCATAATAATCTGTGGAACTACAGGTGAATCCTCCACTCTTACAGAGAAAGAACATATGGAATGTATCCGTTATACAGCTCAGAAAGTTGCAGGCAGAGTACCTGTAATAGCAGGAACCGGCTCTAATTGCACCCAGACAGCCATCGAATTATCAGAAGATGCTAAAAGAGCGGGAGCTGATGGTCTGCTTCTTGTAACACCATATTATAATAAGGCAACTCAAAAAGGATTGATTCAGCATTTTACCCTGATTGCAAAAGCGGTAGATCTGCCTATTGTATTATACAATGTACCCAGCAGAACAGGCTGTAACCTGTTACCTGCTTCCACAGCAGAACTCTTTAAAGAAGTGGATAACATCGTAGCAATTAAGGAAGCCAGTGGAAACATTTCACAGGTAGTTGAATTAATGCATAGAACACAAGGGGATATTGATCTGTATTCCGGAAATGATGACCAGATTGTACCCTTACTTTCACTTGGAGGTATTGGAGTAATATCTGTCCTATCCAATATACTGCCAAGAGAAACACATAACATAGTAGCTGATTTCTTAAAAGGAGACAGTAAGGCCAGCCTACAGGAACAGCTTCGTCTTATACCTTTAATTGAAGCCTTATTCTGCGAAGTTAATCCAATTCCGGTTAAAAAAGCGTTAAACCTTATGGGCTTTGAAGTAGGTTCTTTAAGAAGTCCTTTAACAGAGCTGGAAGAGGCAAATACCCAGAAACTTATAAAAGCGATGAAAGACTGCGGAATGAAACTGGTATAAGTTTGAAGATATAATTGGCAAAGCTTTCAGCTTTGTAATATAATTAGGATAGAATGTGGTTCTTAAGTATCCGGTAGGTCAAAGGACCATGAAGTTAAAGTACTGAAAGGATACGAATATCAATCAGAGATGGTATTCAGAAATGAGGTTGAAATGATTAATATAATTTTGCGTGGCTGTAACGGTCGAATGGGTCAGGAGATAACAAGAATCTGTGGTGGAGATGATGCTGCAGAGATTATCGCCGGAATTGACGTTAACAACCGCTTTGAAAATTCCTACCCTGTATATGATTCTTTTACAAAATGTACGGAAAAAGCTGATGTAATAATTGATTTTTCTTCTCCAAGGTATATTAAGGAGATGTTTGATTATGGCATCCGTACAAATACTCCTATTATACTGTGTTCCACCGGTCTGTCAGAAGAAGATCTGGACCTGGTAAAAGAGACTTCAACGAAAATTGCTATTCTTCGTTCTGCCAATATGTCCTTAGGAATCAATACTGTAATTAAGCTTTTGAAAGAGGCAACAGCCCTTTTAAGTGCGGGCGGCTTTGATATAGAAATTGTTGAAAAGCATCACAATCAGAAAGTGGATGCACCTTCCGGAACGGCATTGTTACTTGCAGACTCCATAAATGAAGTGTTAAATGGTGAATACGACTATGTATATGACCGTTCTACTGTTCGTGAGAAGCGCGGAGAAAAGGAAATCGGTATTTCAGCAGTACGCGGAGGCAGTATCGTGGGAGATCACGAAGTAATTTTTGCAGGACTTGATGAAGTAATTGAGATTAAGCACACTGCCTACTCCAGAGCAATATTCGCAAAAGGCGCCATTGCTGGGGCGAAATTTATAGTTGATAAACAACCGGGACTTTATGGTATGCAGGATGTGGTAGCTTAAGGGATAATATTAGATTATCGCATCAGAAGGCAGGTGCTCTTGATACATGTAAAGACATCTATCAGCATCCAAGAACTACTATGGATAGAAATGTCGAATTTCTTACGAATCGTCCTCTTAGTGTTAGATTGGTAAAAAAACTAGGCTCATTGAGTGATAGTGAAATAAGTAGAGCCAATGAAGAGTTTGAAAAGATATTATCTCAATAGAAGCATAAGTAACGTTACACAATCTTAATAAAAGCAATTATTTATAGAACAATATGAGCAGAGCGTAACAGCTCTGCTCAAAAATTAAACACTTAAGTTGTGGCTAATCCTATGGGTTCTATTCTTCCAGTGATACCAGACGTTTTTCACCGGTAATTTCCTGAATTGGTTTAATATCCTGAGTAACCTCAAGAACTCCAAGGAATTCTCCTTTATCATTTCTAACGGCATAATAACGTATCAGGATATATTTACCCATCATCTTTATCCAGAAATCCTCTTGATCTTTCTTACCGCTCTTAAAGTCTGCTACCAGCTGTTCCACAATATGGACACTTGCCGGTGGATGGCAGTTTGATACATTCCGCCCGATTACTGATCTGGTTCTGGGAAAGACTCTGTCTGCTGCTTCGGAGAAATACTTAACCACATCATCTTTGTCTACGAAGGTAATATCAAAGGGAAGGGTATTGAGCATATAGATTAATTCGTCCGTTCTAAGTACTCCGGTAGGAAGAACGATAACACCTGCTTCTTTCTTCTCTTCTTTGATAGCTGGCTGATACTCAAGAGAAGGTTTCCACTCAGGAACCTTATCTACCAGATAACCGAATTCTGTACTTTCATCTGCGATTTTCTTCCATTCATCCTGTGTAAGGGTTTCAAGAAGCATGGGAAGAAGGATGTTTTCTTCTTTAAATATCATTTCCGTAACTTTATCAATTAGGACTTCAATTTTGGCTTTTAGTTCTGAACTATTCTGATGAAGGAGTGACTTTACTTCCTTTAACAGATCCCTTATTTCATCGTCCACACCCCACATAACCTTAGGCGGTGCAGTAATGCCGTATTGCTCCATATAAGGGAAAAACAGATTCTCCTTTTTCTGATAATGGATATCCAGGCCGTTTAGTTTCTCAAGGCTATCCTTTAAGGTTGTTAATTCTATGGAAGCAGGGTCAGAAATCCAGGATTTGATTTCTTTGTCAATGATTCTTTCTAGGACCCTATTTTCTCTGACTAAGGTATTAGCGGGGTGTCCCGGTATCTTTGTCTGGTCGTCTATTCTGTGGATTTCCTCAATGGAACCCTTAAATACAGCGGCATGAACGTCACATAAACGCTGAATTTCTGTAACAGGGAGACCTTCTGCAATTAATGCAGCCTCTGCTTCTGAAATTTCAGTAGCGGAAACACCATGAAAGGCTTCTTCAAATTGTTGCTTTACATCTTCTACGGATTTACCGGCATGAAGGCTGTGGATTACTTCTTTCAGCACTTTTTGTCGGAACTCTCTGTTATTAATACTTTCACTCATTACTGTAACCTCCTTATCTAACTTTACTCTTTTATTGAAAATCCCTTTTCCTCGAAGGCTTTCTTAACTGTTTCCAGGTTGATTTTCTTCATAGCAGCACCTTTTGGTATTGTCATAAATCTTCCGGCAGTCTGTAACATTCCAGGCTTTGTGATATCTGTGAATCCAAGGCTTGCAAGAATTTCTGTGGTTTCGGGGGCTGTGCTGCATAATTCGTATACTGATTTGCTTAGATCAAGAAATTTATCACTCATAGATTCTATCCTTTCCGAATTCTTTAACACTGGCAGCAGTTACTTCCACTTATATGTAGAAGCATAACCTGCCGCAGGTATTTTAAACCAAGGTGTGACTGAAATCTGACCAGTTCTTAAAAGGAGCAGTAAGAACAGTACAATGTACTTGCAGATGTATTTTCAGACTACCCTGAGGCAACCTATAGGTCAGATATTAATGGGTGGCGTAATCTTTCAGTAGAATATTATTTTCTAAATGAATGTGCTGGTGAAGATCCTGTTCCAGTGCTTCTAACAGGGAGTAGGTCTTCTGATAGGTGGCACAGGCACCGTCAGGCAGGGTATAGTCATTAGAAATACTGCGTAGTTTTCGAAGTATCTCACCTGCAGCTTCGTGCTCAGAGATAATTTCATCTGTCAGGCTTCTGGCCTCTGAAGTGGAATCGGTGTCCTTACTGCAGCCACAAGCAGCAGAAGTGTTCTCCAATAAAGGAAATAGAAGATTTTCTTCTTTTAACAGATGCTGTTCCAGATCTGTCTTAAGTCAGCCAAAGAGCTGGTACATCTCAAATAACTCCCTGTGTTTGCTGCCGTGAACCCTGAGAACGGTATTTAACAATTCTGCTGCTTCCGGTAATGCTTTTCTTAAATAGCTGTGATGGGTATCCTCAATATAGGCAGACAGAACGGGTGAACTCATCTGGTCAAAGGGGATATCTGTATTATTTACTAATTGATCCAGTCTGTCATATACTTCGTTTAAGGGAAGGCCCTGTTCTTTCATAACTGCAGCAAGAGATCTGTGTCCGCCGCAGCAGAAATCGATACCATACTCTTTAAATATGCGGGTTGCTTTTGGAAGGGCTGCGGCTACTTCTCCGATGCTGGTGTTTATATCACGGTAATTCATAAAAAATTCCTCCTTATGATGTCCTGTTGGTTTGCATTTATTTGATACTGCAAGTATAACGGACCCGCGGGAGGAATTCTGTGATTTAAATCAAATTTTTAGATTTTACAAAATATAAATTGTTTTTTCTATCTTAATCTAATATTATGATTAGAGTAAAGAACGTCAGATTATAAAAATAAGAGTGAAAGGCTGGTATATCGTAAATAATAGAGATAAGATGCTACAGTTTAAAATGCTACCAGGATGCTGCTAATTTTAAGTGGAATTTACTTAAGTGGCAGCTTCTTTTAAGACCTCAATATTTAACAACAGCAGAGATTTATTGCTTACCGATCGTATAATGCCATCACTTTCAAGCTGCATAAGCTTTCGGCTTACCGTTTCTCTGGCGATGCCAAGGTAATTGGCTATCCCTTCACGACTTAAAGGAAGGCGTATGAGAATGCCCTCCGGAACAGTTCTTCCGTATTTCTCGGAAAAGTCCATTAATAGAGAACTGATGCGGGAATCGATACTGCGTATTCCCAAACTCTGCATTGTGTTCTCAAGTTTTGCCATTCGTCCGCCAAGTTCTTCTATTACTTTAACAGCGATATCAGGATAGGCAGCTAATAAATGGCGGAATTGTGTTTTGGTTAACATACATACCTTCACACTTTCCAGGGCTTCTACTGTATAGCTGGCATTTAGATTATTTAAAAGATACTGTTCCCCAAAGAAGTCGCCTTCGGAAAAGATATATAATATTTGCGCCCGTCCGTCCTGGGTGTATTTATAGGCTTTTACGCTGCCCGCATCCATGATGGTGAGAAAGTCCACCGAATCCCCGGTATGAAAGAGGATTTCCCCTTTTTTATAGTCTCTGTGTTCGATCCACTGAGATATCTTTAACAGATCCTCATGATTCAAGGAGGAAAAGATGGGAACCTTGTGTACGCATAAATGGTTATTGCAGTAACTGCAATTATGTTCTTCTGCCATGGAAACCTCCTTTCCAATAAAGAGCATACTGCGAAGGACAGAAATTGTCCTAATGATAATGGTGTTCAATAAAATCCTACCACAATACATATCCGTTAACAACTGCTAAGTTAGAAAAGAAGAAGCAAATTTATTAACTTGTCAAAACATAGGCAATAGGTAGAAAAAGATATCAATTATTAGTTTTCTTAATTAAAAAGGTAGAATAGACAAAAAACAGATAGAATAGACAAGAAGTATTGTAAAAAATATCCAAGATGTTATAATGTAAATGTAAACATCTTGGTAACCGCTTTTTCACCTTATGAGAGGGGGACTATGGAAAGATGCAGGAAACAGGTCACAAAGAACTATTGACGGAAAGGGGCAGATGTAAAGGAAAGGTGGTGAGAGTATGATCACCTATGATTCCCTGTTTCTGATGCTTCAATTCGGCATGTTACTGATTGCAATGTTTAATCTAATCGAGAAAAGTAATGGAAAAAACACAAGAAAATAATTAATTTGCAGATGAAAGCAGGAGGCCTATGGAGCAGACTAATCTGACTCACTATCTTTAGGGAGCACCCTTATTTGAAACGGGATGCTCTCTTTTTAATTGCCATAAATAAATATCCCGGAAATTTTTCCATAAAAATATGTAAATGTTCACAAATTTTTCGCAATCAGGTAGTAACATAGACTTGTTAGTTTGCATGACAGGAATTTTATGGGTTGAAGTTACAACTTATACAGTCAGCAAATATGTTTACAATTAAGGAGGAGAAAAGGTTGATTGAAGTAAAAAATCTTGTAAAAAAGTATGGGGAGCATCTGGCAGTAGATGACCTGAGCTTTACCCTGGAAAAGGGACAGATTCTCGGATTTCTTGGCCCCAACGGTGCCGGTAAATCAACAACAATGAATATTCTCACAGGTTACATATCAGCGACGGAAGGAACCGTTGTAATTAACGGTCATGACATATTTGACGAACCCGAGGAAGCAAAGAAATGTATTGGTTATCTGCCGGAGCTTCCACCTCTTTATCAGGATATGACAGTAAGAGAATATTTGAATTTTGTAGCGGATATTAAATTCGTAAAGAAGAGCGAAAAGCGACAGATGATTGACAGAATTATGAGAATGACCAAGATAACAGAGGTTTCTGAGCGTCTTATCAAGCAGCTGTCAAAGGGATACAAGCAAAGAGTAGGTCTTGCCCAGGCAATTGTAGGATTTCCTGAGGTGCTTATTCTGGATGAGCCTACCGTAGGTCTTGATCCCATGCAGATTATTGAGATCAGAGATTTGATCAAAGAATTAAGCAAAAAGCATACCATCATTTTAAGTTCCCATATCCTTTCAGAAATAAGTGCAATCTGCGATCAGGTAATGATCATTAATAAAGGAAGGCTTATCGTATCGGATACCCCTGATAATCTGTCCAAACATATCGGCGGGTCCACAGGCTTACATCTGGAAGTTAAAGGCGAGAAAGACGTGGTGAAAAAGGCACTGGAAAATATCGCTGAAATTACCAAGCTGGATTTTGATAATAACTCTATGGAGGGTATGGTAAAATTATCTGCCTACAGCAAAGAAGAAAGTGATATCAGAGAAGCGGTATTCTATGCCTTAAGCGAGGCCAGATGCCCTATCTATGAGATGCATACTTCCAATATGTCCTTGGAGGATATCTTCCTTGAACTTACCCAGGAAGGTAAACATACCTCTAATGGAGGAAAGAACTCTAACAGACTGTTCCGCAAGAACAAGAAAGCCTCTGCAATACAGGAGGATGTTAAGGAACCTGAGATAGAGAAAGCTTTAGAGGCTGTTAAGATTGCTGAGAGTGTTCTTCCTGTGAAAGAGGATAAGCTTTCAGATTCTGAACAGAAGGAGGAGAATTAAGATGCTGGCTATTTTTAAGAAAGAATTTAAATCCTATTTTACTTCAATGACAGGATATGTGTTTGTAGCTTTCTTCCTGATAATTGTGGGAATATATTATGCTGTTTATAATTTAATGAACATGGTGGCTAACTTTGAGTATGTGCTGTCCGGCATTTCTTTTATCTTCGTTCTGTTAGTACCTATATTAACAATGAGGCTGATGGCAGAAGACAAAAAGCAGAAAACGGACCAGTTACTGTTTACCTCACCTCTATCCATCAGTAAGATCATCTCCGGTAAATATTTTGCTGTATTATCCGTATTCTTGATCGCTATGGTAATTGTCTGCCTGTATCCCCTGATACTGCTGCAGTTCGGCAGCTTGTCCCTTAAGGTTGCCTATGGCTCTATCCTGGGCTTTACTCTTTTGGGAGCTGCTTATATCTCCATCGGTTTATTTGTATCTTCCTTAACAGAGAGCCAGTTAGTAGCTGCGGTTGTATCCTTTGTAGTTATTCTGGTTACGGTACTTATGGATAGTCTTGTATCCTTCTTACCTACAGATAACCGTACCTGCTACCTTGTATTTTTAATAGCGATTCTTCTAATTTGCTGGCTTTTGTACAGTATGATGCACAATTATGTGGTTGCACTTACCATTGGTGTGGTAGGAGAGGCTGCTCTTGCAGTAACCTATTTCGTAAAGCCAGCGGTATTTGATGGCCTGCTGACCAAAGTACTTGGTTGGTTTTCTGTAATGGCGAGATTTGATAATTTCACTACCGGAATCCTTGACTTGTCTTCAGTAGTCTATTATTTAAGCGTTGTGTTCATATTCCTGTTCTTAACGGTTCAGGTAATCAAGAAACATAGATGGAACTAAGGAGGGAGGAAAAGCAGATGAAAGATCAGATGAAAGATCAGATTACAGAGAACAATACCAGTGAAAATATAGATAATACGCCAGAGAACATAACCGACAGCAACGAAGCAGCAGTAACAAAACCAAGTGTTGCTGATAAGATCAAGGCTTCCTTTAAATCCAGAAAATTCAGGGGCGGTGCTTATGCAACTGCAGTCTCAGCCGTTGTCATTATCATAATATTGGTACTGAACATCATTGTTACGGAACTTGATTTAAAAGTAGATATCAGCAAGGAAGGTACTTTTACCCTGACAGATGTTACGAAAGATTATGTAAAGAACATCAAGGATGACATTACAATCTATTATCTTGCACAGACCGGTCAGGAGGATAAGACCACTACGGAAATCATTCAGAAATATCCCCAGCTGTCAGGACATATTAAGGTAGAATATAAAGATCCCGTATTATATCCCAGCTTTGCCTCAAAATATTACAGCGACACAATCACCAACAACAGTGTGTTGGTTGTAAATAACAGCAATGACAGGGCGAAATATATACCTACCGGAGATATGATAGTTACAGAGGTGGATTATAATACTTACAAGACTTATCAGACCGGAATCGATGTAGAAGGCCAGGTAACCTCAGCTTTACAGTATGTAACAACAGAAGACCTGCCGGTTATGTATACAGTTACCGGACATGGTGAAGCGGAACTGGGGTCAACCATAACAACCTCTCTGGGTAAGATTAATGTTACTTCCCAATCTATTAATACCCTTACCAGTGAAACTATTCCGGAGGATTGCTCCGTACTGCTAATTAATGCTCCTCAGAAGGATTATTCCCCGGATGAGGTTACCATGATAAAAGATTATCTTTCAAAAGGCGGAGATGCGCTGATCTATACTGATTATAATACCAGCAGTCTTGAAAATTTCGCGTCATTACTGGATTACTACGGGGTAAGTCAGGTTACCGGTTTAGTGGTAGAAGGCAGCAGAGATCATTATATGGGACAATATATGACCTATCTTGTGCCGGATTACGATTCCCATGAGATCACCACTGATTTGAAGTCCGACGGGTCTTATGTGGTAGCACCTCTCTCTTCCGGTCTTGAGACATTGGATACAGCAAGAAGCACTATAACAACAGCCCCCATTCTTGTTACCTCTGATGAGGCTTATTCAAAGACTGATATTAATTCAACCAATAGTTCCAAGGAAGACGGAGATATCGATGGTCCTTTTAACCTTGGTATCGCTGTTACAGAAACTTATAATGAGGCTGAAACGAAGCTGGTGGTATACGGCTCTTCTGCTTTGATTGACGAGAGTATGGTATCCTCTTCCTCCCTCGGCAATCTTGACCTGTTCTTGAATTCCGTTAACTACGTTACCGACAAAGCGGATACCCTTGCAGTTAGAACTGTAAGCACAGAGCAGCAATATTTGAATGTAACAGCAGCACAGGCTAATCTCTGGTCAGTACTTATGGTCATCGTATTACCTGTAATTGTTCTTGGAACTGGTGGTTTTGTCGTACTTAGAAGGAGGAAAAAATAATGGCTGGCAGTAAGCGTAAGAAGCACCTGGGATTATTGCTGCTGCTCCTTGCTATGATTGTCTTACTGGGTGTATATTTCTGGCTGGTGAAATACAATGACAAGAAAGACACACAGGACACAGCAACAGAAGAAACAAAAGCAATTGTTTCACTGGATACCAGTACCATAGAGAGTATTTATTTTAAGAATCCCTCACTGGAGATGACTTTAACCTTAAATAGCAAAGGTGTATGGGAAGAAAGCCAGGATTCTGCTTTTCCTGTAAACCAGACCTATGCCGCTAATATGCAGAATGCCTTCGCAGATATTACACCTACTTCTACTCTCACAGAAGGAATTGATGATCTGTCTGCTTTTGGTCTTGATAATCCGGAAATAACGGCAACGGCTTCAACCAGTGATGGTAAAGAAACCACTGTGATGATTGGAAATGAGACACCTTTTGGCGGTGAATATTATGCTGCATTGGCAGGAAGTAATGAAGTCTATGTAATCGGTACTTCCTTCTACAGTTATTTTCATTATACCAGGACAGATCTGACAGCGGTAGAAACTATACCGGCTGTTACAGCAGAGAATGTAACAAAGCTTTCTGTAACTGCAAAAGAAGGCAAGGACTTCGAAGTAGTTTATGATGAGGATTCACCTTATGATTATTCCGGCTTTAGCAATTATATCATTCATAAACCTTATGCTATTCCTGTAGCTGCAGATAATGACAGCATGACAACTCTGTTTGGTAATTATGCTTCTCTTTCCTTCTCCTCCTGTGCAGATTATAATGCAACGGATCTGAGTAAATATGGACTGGAGGAGCCTGCCTATACAGTATCACTTGATTACTATGAAGAGCAGACTGCAGAAGCAGACAGTACGGATAGCAGTACCGATACTGCGACAGACACTGATGCAACAGACACTGATACAACAGACAGTACGGATACTGCGAATACCGTTAAGGTTAACAAAAGCCTGACCTTATTGATTGGAGCAACCGATGAAGACGGTAATTATTATGCTAAAACTTCAGATTCCAATGCAGTTAATATATTAGATAGTGCAACCGTAGAGAAGTTGACAGCTATTGATGCTTACAGCAATACTTATAAATATGTAAATCTTATAAGCATTGAAGCTGTGGACAGCATTGATATTACTGCCGGCGGGGCTACACATACGTTGACAATTGAGAGAGAGACTACAACAGAAGACGGTAAGGATACCACAACCGCTGTTTATAATGCAGACAAGAAAACTGTGGAAGAGGATGTCTTCAAAAAGTTCTATCAAGTATTAATAGCACCTAAGACTGAGAGAGAAATACCGGAAGCAGATCTTACGAAGGGTGAGAAGGAAACACCTGTAATGACCATTACGTATCACTTAAATACTTCCGATACACCTTTTGTGGTTGAATTCAAACCCTATGATGACAGTTATTATATTGTTAACACCAATGGAACGGAGTATTTCCTGATGGATTTAAGAAATGCCGCCTCTATCACTGACGGGTTGAAAGAATTATTACAGTAACAAAGAGTAAATACTGTAAGGAAGCTTTGCAATAAAAATAGTGCAGAAAGAAGCCTCCTAAAGATACTTCCTGCACATGTTTCAAGAGATGTTGCCGATTTTGTGAGCAGTAATCGTACAATACTTGTATGTTGCTTCTTATAAAATCGGCATTATTTTTTTCTGCCACACTAATTATTAGAGTAGTTCTTACTTGGAACAGTTCGTAGTACTGATAATACTAAATTTCAAACAAATAATATTAAAAGTCAATTAGGTTGTATTTTATAGGCATCCTATAACAGCGCTCTGCAGGCCTATTTCGATGCCGGTTATACGGTACAGTAAGGCGGTATCTGAAAGCTCAGCCGGACAGGGAACGGCTTAAGAATATGAAAATAACTCTGCTGTAAGTGTCTGACCTTGGACCGCCCGCACCAGCAGAGGTCCTGGTTGCTGTTAACGTTTGATTATGTGAGGTGAATAATTATGAAGGGATATACAAAAAAAGCATTTGCTTTCTTATTGCTTTGTACATTGTTTCTGCCATTCTTTGATATTACTGCAGAAGCGGCAGCGGTTGCCAATCCGACCTGGTATGTGGAGGAACCGGTTATTTTTCATGGAGAGGCTAAACCCTATGATTATTATGGGGCAAAGGACCCTACCATCGTTTATTACGGCGGGAAATATCATGTGTTTTATACCGGAGCCAATCAAGGCGGCGGCTGGCAGATGCTCTATACCTCTGCTGCCACCATATCTGGGCTTAAGAATGCACCCAGAACTTATATGAGCTCCATCGGTGAGAGATATTTCTGTGCTCCCCAGGTGTTCTATTATGAACCGGGCGGCTTATGGTATCTGGTCTATCAGGACAGAACCTACGGAGCAGCTTATGCTACCACTACCAATATTGCAGACCCCTATTCCTGGTCAGGACCGAAATCCTTTGGAATCTCCGGAAATATGGGGTGGGATTATTTTATAGTCTGTGATAATACCTATGCCTATATGTATAAT
>JAQSXJ010000151.1 GCA_029256725.1 Anaerocolumna sp.
GTATAAGGCGGTTTAACCTTCAAACGTACAAGCTCTTTATAGCCCTCATTCAAGTCCATATATGCAATCTGCGTTGCATCTCTTAGTTCTTTATCCGTATATCCCATTGGTATCACCCCATTCACTATTGAACTACGTTATTATCTTCTTCTAAAGATTTCAACATCTCATCTACGGATTCATTTACCTTATTATCTTTTATCCCATTCAGGCATGAATATTTTAAACCATAATCTTTTAATATCGTATCAGAAAGCATGACTGTCTTTTCATAATAAGCTTTACTCTTGGAATATCCCTCTTCATCAAAAAAGTAAAAAATACCATAAATACTTATACCTGGATATACTTCATTCTCATGTTCTAATACTTTTACTATCTTATTTAGCGTTTCTTTCTTCATGGCATTACTTTCATTCAAAATTACATCTATGCTAAAATGGAAGTTTGGATTCGTCTCTATGTACTCTTTTACTGTCATATCCAGGGAAGTAACTTCTGTTGTAGTATTCCCTGCTGATGCTTTACAAATTGCCTCTATTCCATTAGCATCAAATGCCTTAATTATCTCTTGCGCAAAGTCATTCCAAACCTTTGCTGTATAATAACTACTTTTATAAGAACCATCTGGATTGCCATACTTATCAGTATACACAGTAAAACTAATGTCAGGATTACTAGCCAAGGATACCTCGGCTTCATATTCCGTATCAAAGTTCGAGCCTTGCAGCCAAAAAACTTTAAACTCTTCACCTATTTCAGCTTTTAGTTTATCCTCAATTTTATTTTCAATTTTATCTTTTGCTATTTTACATCCAGTTAATCCTGCCATTGACATTGTAATTGCCATAACTAAAATACCCACTTTCATATATTTTTTTATATTTATCACAGCTTCTCTCCTTTCGAATTACAATTTCTTACCGATGTATATCCCATCTGTACCTCCTATACGCTATTGAGTTACATTACTTTCTCCCAAACTCCTTTATTATCTCTTGCGCAAAGTCATTCCAAACCTTTGCTGTATAATAACTACTTTTGTAAGAACCATCTGGTTTGCCATATTTATCAGTATACACAGTAAAACTAATATCAGGATTACTAACTAAAGATACTTCGGCTTCATATTCCGTATCAAAGTTCGAGCCTTGCAGTCTGAAGACATTAAACTCTTCACCTATTTCAGCCTTTAGATTATCCTCGATTTTATTTTCGATTTATCTTTTGCCATTTTACATCCTGTTAATCCTGTCATTGACATTGTAATCGCCATAATTAAAATCCCCACTTTCATATATTTCGTCACAGATTCTCTCCTTTAAATTACAATTATTTTTCTTATTGATGTATACACCTCTTATATGTACTCTAGTTTTTTTAATTTCTGAAAGTTTCAAAATCCCACTTAGGAATAAAATTAAACCTGTTATATTTTGTTTCTTTCTGATTCTCTTCTTTCTGATTCTCTTCTTGCTGCCTCTCTTCTTTCAGCCTCTCTTCTTTCTTCTTCCTGGATACGAATTATTTCTAATCTGCATTGCCTGATAATCTCATTTTGTTCCTCTATCTCTTCTTGTACCTTATGTATCGCAGAGTTAACCTCTGCATCTACATCATCAAATTTAGATAACATATTATACCGAAAAGTATCATCAACATTTTTTTGAACTTTATCATTTAAGCTACGAACGAGTGGCAATCTTGATTCCATCGTCAATAAATCCTTTGCCGTTTTGCGTTTCTTCTCGATTTGACCCTGTGTTATATC
Source organism: Anaerocolumna sp. (assembly GCA_029256725.1). Lineage (GTDB taxonomy): Bacteria > Bacillota > Clostridia > Lachnospirales > Lachnospiraceae > Anaerocolumna. The sequence goes on from JAQSXJ010000151.1 coordinate 1,772, forward strand.
TGCACCATCAGATACTTCACTCTTCATCGATTTTAAATTATCCAATTCAGCTTTCAAAGAAGCTATCTTACGTTGTGCTTCTTCGATTCTACATTCATACCAATATATACCTGCCATATCATTCCTCCGTTTAAAATTATTGTTTTACTGCATGATTATTCAAAATAAAACATCTCAAATTATATTTACTATAAAAATATTTAAAGCAAACAAATTAAAACAAACTTTTTATCTGCTACTTCTTCTCTAATACTAATATGACATAATTATAACGTATTAGGATATTTCTGTCAAAAATCTTCCATATTTTTGATATTCGATTTAATTTTATCAATTCGATCTTATTATTTTGATAACCATTATACTTTTTTATATAACTTATTTATCCATTTACTTATCATTGGAATGATTTTGGGCAAAAAAAGAAGCGGCTAAACCGCCACTTCAATTTTCTCTTTGAAATTATGTGTCTGATACTCTTTTACCTGAAAGCTGTCAACAGTAAATTTATAGAAATCTTTTATGTTACCGTCAATTTCTACAATAGGTGCAGCTTTTGGTTCCCTTTTTATCAATTCCTCTACTATTGGTATATGTCTGTCATAAATATGTGCATCTGCAATAACATGGATGAATTCCCCGACTTCAAAACCACTTACCTGAGCCATCATTGCAAGTAAAGCTGAATATTGAAACTCATTGAAGCCACATCCAGCTGTAAGCATATCCTGGCTCCTTTGATTCAACATTCCATTTAATTTATTCCCTGTAACATTAAACGTCATAGAATATGCACATGGAGCTAAAGCCATTTCGTTCAGATCACTGTGATTGTATAAATTGGTAATGATTCTTCTTGAGGACGGGTTATGCTTTAGATCAAATAACACTCTATCCACCTGATCAAATAAGCCCTCTTTATATTTATGTTTTACACCTAACTGATAACCATAGGCTTTTCCTATGCTTCCTTCTTCATTGGCCCATGCATCCCAGATATGGCTGCTTAACTCCTTGACATTATTGGATTTTTTCTGCCACATCCATAAAATTTCGTCTATTGCAGACTTCCAAGCTGTTTTCCGTATCGTTGTCAAAGGGAATTCTTCCTGTAAATTATATCTATGAACAACACCGAACTTTTTAATCGTATACGCAGGTGTACCGTCTTCCCAACGGGGACGAACATTCATCCCTTTATCCCATACACCATTTTCTATAATATCCTTACAGGTTGCTATAAAATATTTATCTGCTAAACTCAATCGGCTTCCCTCCTTCTCTATTTAGTGTTACTTTCAATTATTTTAAAAAGTCCAGTATTGATAATTATTAACCCTTGCTTCCTTATCAATACCGGGCTTATTGCATATCTTACTTAATGAAGACTTCTTCTGTATATCGTTTGATATTAGAAGCATTAACGTACTTATTTACTTTGTCCTCTTCCAATACAACAAGTGTGGGTGCCTGCATGATTCCGTATTTTCTGGCAAGCTCTGGATTCTCTTCCGCATCCACTGTCATATAGGAGATATCCTTTAAATATTCCTTGGCAATCTTACAATTAGGACAGGTCTTTGTCGTAAAGAGCATTGCTTTCTTTTCTTTTGAAACAGCAACTTCTTCTTTTAATACCTCACTGCTGCTTATTACAGTTCGAAAGCCTGTCATTTTTCTGGATTTATTTACTTCATAGACCTTACGGTTCTTATATTCCTGTGATTTCCCTTCATTCCAGTTCTGAACAGGTCTGTAATATCCGGTGATACGGGAATATACTTCCGCTGACTGTCCGCAATGAGGACAGGTAAACTGCTCACCGCTTAAGTAACCGTGGTCACGGCAGATAGAATAGGTAGGTGAAAGGGTATAATAAGGCAGTTTGTAATTCTCCGCAATGGTCTTGACCAGCTTGGCAGCTGCCTGCCAGTCGGGAAGCTTCTCCCCTAAAAAGGCATGGAATACAGTTCCGGAGGTATAAAGTGTCTGAAGCTCATCCTGTATATCCAGGGCTTCAAAAACATCTTCTGAAAATCCTACTGGTAAGTGGGAACTGTTGGTGTAATAAGGTGTATCTCCTTCATTTCCCGCCGTTTTAATCTCCGGATAATGCTTCTTATCGTGTTTTGCAAGACGGTAACTGGTGGATTCAGCTGGTGTTGCCTCCAGATTAAAGAGACTGCCGTACTTCTCCTGGTAATCGGATAAACGCTCTCTCATATGATTTAATACCTTAACACTGAAGGCTTGTGTCTCTTCATTTGTCATATCCTTTCCCAGCCAGGTTGCATTAAGTCCGACTTCGTTCATTCCAAGCAGACCGATGGTTGAGAAATGGTTGTCAAAGGTGCCAAGATAGCGTTTGGTATAAGGGTAAAGTCCTTCATTTAAAAGCTTTGTTATAACGCCACGTTTCACATGGAGGGAACGAGCGGAGATATCCATCATTCTGTCCAGTCGCAGGAAGAAATCCTTCTCAGAATCAGCCAGATATGCTATACGGGGCATATTAATGGTTACTACACCAATGGAGCCGGTACTTTCACCGGAACCGAAGAAACCTCCGGTTTTCTTTCTGAGTTCTCTTAAATCCAGACGAAGTCTGCAGCACATGGAGCGAACATCACTGGGTTCCATATCACTGTTGATATAATTTGAGAAATATGGTGTTCCGTATTTTGCTGTCATTTCAAAAAGAAGACGATTGTTCTCTGTATCAGACCAGTCAAAATCTCTTGTTATGGAATAGGTGGGAATAGGATACTGGAAGCCTCTGCCGTTGGCATCACCTTCGATCATTATTTCAATGAAAGCTTTATTCACCATATCCATTTCTTTCTTACAGTCTTTATAACAGAAATCTGTTTCCTTACCGCCTACGATACAGGGCAGCTCTGCAAGATCTGCCGGCACTGTCCAATCCAGCGTAATGTTGGAAAAGGGTGCCTGCGTTCCCCAGCGGCTGGGGGTATTTACTCCGTAAATAAAGGATTGGATACATTGTTTTACTTCTTTGTAGGACAAATCATCTATTTTAACAAAAGGAGCCAGACAAGGAAATTTACCATCTGATTACAGAGGGTGGACAGATGGCCGGCAGGGGAGGAGGTGATCTTTCCGGGTATTCCGCCAAGGCCTTCCTTGATAAGCTGTTTTAAGGACCAGCCGGCACAGTAACCGGTGAGCATGGACAAATCATGTAAATGAATATCTGCATTTCTGTGAGCTGCTGCCACTTCTTCATCATAAATCTCAGAAAGCCAGTAATTTGCTGTAACCGAACCGGAATTATGCAGGATAAGACCTCCTACGGAATAAGTAACTGTGGAGTTCTCTTTTACACGCCAGTCCTCTTCTTTTACATAACTGTTAACGATTTCTTTATAATCCAGGATGGTGGATTTCATATTACGGATTTTTTCCCTGTTCTTTCGATAAAGGATATATGCTTTGGCTACATCGGTATAGCCTGTCTGCTCAAGGACGTGTTCTACGCTGTCCTGAACATCTTCTACTGTAATTTTATCTTCCTTTATCTTCTGCTGGAAATCTGCTGTTACTCTGAGTGTCAGCAAATTTATGATATCACCCGTATAGAATTTTTCCGTTGCCGTAAAGGCTTTTTCAATTGCTCCGGATATTTTAGCCAGATTAAAATCAGCTATTTCTCCATCTCTTTTTACAACCTGAATCATAATTTTCCCCCTTTTATTATCATTCCAATCCGAAACTATCTGCTGATACTTCGTTTAAATAACAAGTCTGCATAAGATACTGCACCAAGAAAAATATTCCTGTTACATGCTTATCTACTTGCAGCATATACTTACACGAATCTGTTTGTGGATTACAAAATCTGTGAATCACATATTTCGCATTCACGCTTCCCCTAGAATACAATGTGATACTATAATAACAGTCTTTGGCCTTCTTGCCCCAGCTGTCACACAGTATCACGTAATTGGTTCCGTATCAGTCTATTTTGGATTTTTGATTTGTAAATATGTATTTTCTTCAACCATTTTATGGTAAACACAGCGTTAAACCGCCTGGTAAAATAATAGCAAACTTCTCCCCGCCAGTCAATAAAAAAATACTATATATATTATTTTGATATAACAACCAAACTATATATAGTATTTTTATATAGTGCCATTAGCCTATTTATTTTCATGATATCAGACACTTTTATAATTAAATTTTAGTTATATATTATTTTAGTAAATTGATTCTGTTACTCTAATTTCTTATAATATTTTAGTTATTCAAACAATTAAATAAGGGTATCTAAAAACTATAGTGCACCTAAAAACTGCTTGTATCATTCTGAATATTCCAATTTATAGAAAATACGCCCATTTATAATGCATATTGTAGATTATGTTCTCAAAATGACAATCAAACAACATATCTGTTATCTGCTTCTTAGATGCATCTCTTTAGAATATCCTTAAAACATCCCTATCACATTTCTGGGTACATAAGCCTTGACATATATTCCTTCTTCTCTGTAATCCTCCAACAGCAGCTGTCCATACTTACGGATTATCTGAATTCGTCCTGCTTCCTGATAGGAAAATACTCTCTCGATTAAGACCTTACTTTCCCTTAAGAGTTCCTCTATCACATTCAGCAGCTGGTCCAGACCTTTTTCTTCTCTGGCAGAAATCTTTAAGGTCCTGTCTGCTTTAAAGTCTTTGATTATAATATCCGTCTCCAGCAGGTCCTGTTTATTAAACAGGGTTACAACTGTCTTGTCTTTGATACCAAGATTCCTTAAGGTTTCATAGACTACATGCATGTGCTTATAGGCCGATGGATTGGAACTGTCAACCACATGAAGAATCATATCCGCATATTTGGCTTCTTCTAAGGTGCTTCGGAAGGCTTCTATCAGATGATGGGGAAGTTTTCTTATAAATCCGACCGTATCGGTTAAGAGTACCTGTTCTCCGCTTGGAAGTACGATGTTTCTGGTGGTAGGATCCAAGGTGGCAAATAGCATATCCTCTTCCAATACACCTGCTCCTGTCAGGTGATTTAAGAGAGTTGATTTACCTGCATTGGTATATCCGACAATAGCAATTACAGGAATGGGATTTTTGCTTCTTAATTCTCTGGTAGTTTCTCTGGCTTGTTTGACATCTGATAGCTCTCTGTTTAACTGAGATATCCTGTCTCTTATCAGTCTTCGGTCAACCTCTAATTTCTTCTCACCAGGTCCTCTGGTACCGATACCACCTCCCAAACGGGATAAGGAATTTCTCATACCGACAAGACGGGTAGCCCGGTATTTCAACTGCGCTAACTCTACCTGTATCTTTCCTTCCTTGGTAACCGCATGCTGTGCAAAGATATCCAGAATCAGCATGGTACGATCCATTACTTTCATCTGGAGAGCATCCTCAAGGTTCTTTAGCTGGGCAGGTGATAACTCATCATCACAAACAACACCGGTAGCTCCAAGTTCCTCCGCCAATAACCTTACCTCTTCTATCTTTCCTTTACCGATATAAGTTCCTGGGTGTACACTTTCCCGGTTCTGAATTACAATGTCAAGAGTCTCGGCACCTGCTGTCTTTGCAAGCTCCTTAAGTTCTTCCAGACAATCTCTTGTATCGTCTCCCGGACCAGTTTCCACTCCGACTAAGATAAGTCGCTCTTCCTGCTCTTTTATATCATACAATTCACTCATGGTCATCTCCCATTCTGGACTGATTTTTTTAATTAATTTATTGTTATAGATTATTCTGTTTCTTTCTTAATGGTCACGGAGTCTGCAAGTCTGCTTTTTAAAAAGATTGCTTCTTTCTTAGCTGCTTCATCTTCCGGATAGACTTTTAAATAAGATATCACAAGCTTGTAAGCCTCTTCAAAGCGGTCCAGGTGCTCATATACAATAATCTGGTTTCTTTTAAGATCCTGGTTCACCGATATGTCATTTACTTTAATTCCATCTTCTATATAAACCAGTGCTTCATCATAATTCTTAAGCTTCATAAGGCTTTCTGCTGCCTGGTTATAGGCTCTGCCATTATCAGAACCACCATCTGTTTCAAGATATTTGCTATAATTCGTTACAGCATTTTCATAATCCTTCTGCTGTTCGTAGATACTTCCCAGATAATAATAGCTCTCTGTAAATCCATTTCCAAAGGCTTCACCAAACATCTGTATAGCAGTTTCGAAATCTCCTTTGTAATAGGTTATCTTAGCCATGTTAAACTTATCTTCCTCAGTTGTACCGTTTATGGCTGCTGCCTGATTCAAGACTTCCCCTGCACCATCCTTATCCTCCCTGTCAAGGAGCAGAAAATATTTAGCAAGATAGTAATCATAATTCGAGGCTTTCAGCTTAATCGCTTTATCATAATCAGCCAGACTTTTTTCGTACTCACCCATCTTACGGTAAATATCGCCTCTGTTAATATAAGCCTGCGCGTTACTCTTGTTATTTCCTAAGAGCTCTGTAAAGGTTTTTGCTGCCTCTTTATATAATCCTGATTTCTCCTGAGCTTTCCCCTTATAAGATAAAATGTCCTGATTCATATCCTCTAATTCATTTATTTTAAGAGCTTTATCAAAATTTTCTATAGCGGAGGTATAGTCATAGGCTCTATAGTATGCTATGCCTTCTCCTCTGTAAGCTCTTTTGTTATTTTTTCTGACTACTCCGTTGTCTTTATCAAGAATACTTCGCTCAAAGTTAATAATAGCATCGTCATATCTCTTAAGCTGTATTAAGTTCATGGCATAACTAATATAATAATCTGCTCTCTCTTTATTGCCGTCTATGGCTTTTGTGAAACTCTCGTCCGCCTTTTCATAGTTACCGCTGTTAAA
>JAQSXJ010000051.1 GCA_029256725.1 Anaerocolumna sp.
TCTTCTTTTATTATTTCTTCAAGTGCTTCCCGTAAAGCTGCTGCTACTCCTACGGTTATAGGGTAGAGAGCAGGCCCGGACAGATACATTGCCTCTCCCGGAAGTTCCTGATTTATAATCTTTACCGGAAGAGTATTGGTAAGTTTTATACCAAATTCTTTTCCCAGTACCATACTCTTTTCTTTCAGTCTGCCAATTAATGCAACCGCTTTTTCAAAGCTGATATCATGTCGGAAGATTTCCTCGTCCATCTCCACATAGGAATAACCACTGTTCTCGAGCAGTTCTTTGACTTTATCATAACCTAAAAGGGTCGGATTACATTTTAAGTGAGTATTCAGTTTTTTCTCTTTCATCAGATAGAGAACTATTTCTTCAATCTCTCCGGAGGGACAGCCATGCATGGTGGAAAGGGTTACCGTATCACTGATGCAGGAGGGTATAGTTCTTACAAAATCCTCAGTAACCTTATCAAACAATTCCGTTTCCTCTAAGGCAGTCTTTGTACACGCCTTAAACACTGTGGTATCCTTCCCCTCCTTCATAGCTTCCAGAAAATAATTGACAGCAGGAGACTGTATCCCCGCCAGCTGATACCCCACACTCATGTTGAATACAAAGCCGTCACTTCTGCCAAGGTCAAACTCCTTCACCAGTAAATGAAGCAGCACCCAGGCCTTTATATACTCCTCCAAAGCCTTTTCCGGTGATAGCTCAGAGGACCATTCTGTGTTATAGGCCTCCGTTTCTACATAGATACAAGGCTTAACGATTCCCAGTTCTTCGCCCCACATTACCTGAACGGTCTTTAATTCAAAATATCTGGCTCCTGCTGCATAAGCCGCCAGAATATTTTGTGCCAATTGGGTATGGGGTCCTGCTGCCGGCCCAAAAGGTGTTTCAATCTTCTGCCCGTTTATAAGCAGGCTCTTAAATATTTTTTCCGGGCTGATTACCGGAACTCCATAAAAACTTTTTGTCTCTTTATACTCCATTACTGACTGCCGAAGCAACTCTTTAAATGGTATTGGTCTTAATTTATCACTCATGCAAATCCACCCTTCCGGCAATCCTTGATTCAGTCGTGCAATACGAAAATATTATCCGGCACTCAACTTTTATATATCTGCGTATTTTCGAAATCATATGATTTCTGGTATTTCCTACAACTGGTATGGCCTACGTAATTTATAAATTCATTAACTCCATAACTCTTCCTTTTACCCCTTACAGTGTACTCCACAGCTCTTTGGCAGCTTCCCTGCATTGAAACAACACTTCCTCTTCATCTTCTGCTAAAAGCTGCCTCTCCTTCATCAGAACCTTGCCGTTAACAACCACCGTTGAAGTATCTTTTCCGTTCATACCAAATAGAATATGTCCGTTGATATTGTCTTTGGTAAGGGGGGTAATAGGCTTGTAATCCAAAATTATTACATCTCCAAAAGCTCCGGGAACAAGTTTACCAAGTCCTGCTTTACTCTTTAGATTACTGGTCATGACCCGTTCTGCTATGGCCGGGTTATTATAGTAGAGCATCTCTGGTATTTCTGCCCAGGCGGCAGAAGGATTCTGAGCTTCATGCTTATGAAGGATATTGGCTGCCTTTAAAGATTCCAGCATATCAGAAGTATACCCATCGGTGCCAAGCCCCAGCAGCACTCCTTTTTTATACATGGTCAATACCTTTGGTGCTCCTACTGCATTACCCATATTTGATTCCGGGTTGTGAACCACCATGGTATTGGTTTCTTTTAAGATATCCATATCTTCTTCGTCAATATGTATGCAATGTGCGGCAATAGTATGTTCTCCAAGGATTCCTTCCTTTAGCAGGCGCTTTACTACAGAGCTGCCATAGAGACTTCTGCAGTCTGTTTCATCCTTTAAGCCTTCTGCCACATGAATATGAAAACCTGTCTTCTTATCTGTGTACTCTCTGCACAAAGCCAGAGTATCATCACTTAAGGTAAAGGAGGCATGTAAACCCATCATAGCACTTATCATACCGGAGGTATCTGCCTTTGCGAAAGCTGCAAATTCACGGTTTTCCTTTACTGCCTCAAGCATCTTGTCCCTTCCGTCACGATCAGAAACCTCATAAGCCAGACAGGTTCTGACACCACTTACCTTAGCGGCTTCAGCAATTGCTGTAAGGCTTCCCCTTATATGACCGTAACTGGCATGATGGTCAATGATGGTTGTCACACCGTTCCTGATGCACTCCATATAGGTTGCTCTGGCGCTTAAACTGCTTTGTTTCAACGTAAGCCTACGATCAAGCCTCCACCAGGTCCCCTCAAGTATCTCCAAAAAATTCTGGGGGTTATTCCCCGGTATATTCATACCTCTGGCAAAAGCACTGTATATATGGTGATGGGTATTTATAAGCCCCGGCATGATTACACCGCCCTTGGCATCAATAAATTCCGCCTTCGGGTATTTCTCTTTTAATATATTATAAGGTCCTACTTCTGTAATATAATTATCTGTAATACAGACAGCCCCATTGTCATAAAAGGTATTAACCTTATCCCTGACTATTACTGCTCCGTTACCTATCAAAAGCATATCCCAGCTTCTCCTTTCCTGACAGCTTCCTTACAGTTCTCTTTTTAAGAATCTGCCTTTCCCTCCAAGGAATTTTCCGTTTCTTACAATCTGCTCTCCCCTTAGGAACACATGGGAGATAGAACCCTTCACTTTATTCCCGTTGTACACAGATGCCTCATCCTGTATCTGATGCTCTGCCTCACCTTTTAGAATTACAATATCTGCATCTGCTCCGGGAAGCAGTGTTCCCTTTCTGGGGTAAAGTCCATAAGCTTTTGCCGGTCCTTCTGTGTATTTCGGTATTATCTTCTCTCCAAAGGCTTCATACATTGTGAGAAAGGAATACTGTATTCCACCGATACCCATGGGAATCTGGGAAATATACTTTTCTCTCTTTAAGGAGTTATCAAAGGGACAATGGTCTGTTCCAATAGCAGTAAGATTATCAACCTGCTCTCTAAGTAACAGCATTTCCTTCTCTTCCCGTAAAGGCGGGGTCATAGTATAGAGATAACCGTCTTCTCTTTCATAATATCCGCTGTGAAAGAAGAAATAGTGGGGACAGCTCTCTAACAACACCCTGCCCTTCTTAAGCTCTTCCTGATAGTTTTGAGCCAATAGTTTTACAGAACTGCCAGCACTGACGTGCACGATGTATAACTGTCCTTCCCGTTCCTTAGCCATTTCAGCAAGCTTTAAGATTTCCGTTCTCTCGCTTAATACCGGTCTTGCTTTTTCATGATCTTTTATAAGAATATCCTTTCTGGTATCAATCAAGGTATCGTTTTCTGCATGAATAACAATACGTCCCTTTAGTTCACTTGATACCTGCAGGAGTCGGTCTATATCTCTGTCATAGGTTCTTCTATCCGTATCGGAATAGGTGGTAAAGAGTTTAAGAGAAGGAAGTCCTGCTACTATTCCTGCTTTAAGAAGCTTTGCTGCATCTTCCTTTGGTGCTGCAATGGTGGTATGGAAGCTGTAATCCGTAGCACTGAAAGCCGCCAGTTCCATTCGTTCTCTAAAAGCCTTTTCAAACTCCGCGCTGCTTTGTATGGGATCAAGAAAATCAATGTATGTAGTAACTCCTCCTAAGGCACCAAGCACCGAACCGGTATAAAAATCATCTTTTGAAGTATTTTTACCTACTTTCAGATGAAAATGAACATGAGGGTCAATAAAACCCGGCAGTATTTTGGCACCTTCTGCATCAAATTCCTCTTCGCAGGGAAGGTAACTTTTTGTAATAGCTTCGATCCTGCCATTTTTAATATAGATATTTTCCTCTCTGAACTGTCCTTCTAAGTAGACTAATCCGTTTATAATTCCTAACTCCATAAGAATCTCTCCTTTTTAAGGTTATAACGTATGCTTGCCTTTTGCTTTTTCGTAATCCCCTGGGGTGTCAATGTCTAGCAGCAGCATTTCATCCTCAATGAGGAATCGTTTTACTTTCTTTGTATGTAGGTATTGTTGTAAGTTAGTACTATCTGCCAGTCGAAGAATTTCTTCTGCTGCCTGCCTGGGAAGCAGTAATGGGTGCCCTCCTCTGTTTGAAGTGCTGGGCTTTACAATACCCGGAATTTCCTTTAACAGCTCCTTACAAAGCTCTGTCGTAAGAAAAGGATAATCTCCCGGAGTCAGAAAGAAATACGGGCTTTTTACTTCTGCAATACCTGTCTTTACAGAGGTGAACATACCTTTTTCATAATCTTTATTCCATACCAGCTGTACTCTGTTGCCATATGGTTTAATTAAGGGATAAAGCCTATCTATGGAATATCCTCCTACAATGATAATATTAGTGCAAATGGGTAAGAATACTTCAATTACACGAGCAAGCAAAGGCTTTCCTTCAATCAGCAGCTCCAGCTTAAAACCCCCTGCCCGACTGGAGAGGCCACCTGCTAATATTACAACATCAGTATCCATAACTCCTCCTCTTTCCATTCCTTCTAGATTGACTAGTCAATCTAATTTGTACCGATAAAAATTATACCCCTATTCTAAACCGGGATATACCGGCATTCTTCTATGCAATTCATAAAAGGGTAGAATTCCTGCTGAATGTTAAGTCTTAGTTAAATTTTATCAGGGGTGTCAAAAGATACAACACGTTATCCGACACAGCTTAAGATGTTATATGAATATGCAAAATAAGCGAAATACATTACATACTGTAATATATCTCGCCCGTGAGTTCTTTTTATGCTTAGTAGTTTATCACCCGGAACTATAAATGTCAAACCCTTTTTCCACAAGGTGGCAAACTACTTTCATGAAGCATTTGAAAAATATTTTGTGTTTTAGAATCTATTCATGAGTCCTATAGACAAACTTGCCATACTGCTTAGGAATTAGGTCATATAATCCTCCATTAGAACCTTCATAATTCCCCCGCACACCATACCTTCTGATTCTGCCACATCCCCTGTCATATCTATTTCCCGAAGTTTGTACCTCCCAGTCCCAATCATAGATACTGCTTCATGAATGATTTCCGCCTCTGCACAGCCACCACCAATACTACCCTTCACACTTCCTGTAGGATAGATTATCATCTTTGCACCTTTTCCTCTGGGCGTTGAACCCTTTGTTTCCGTAATAGTAACCATGCACATGGGTTCTGTCTTACCTGCTGCCAGAAATTTTAACAGATCATATTCTACATCTGTTTTTTCCTGCGCCTGTAAGTGCTTCCCCAGACGTTTTCTTTCTATGAGCTGAGCGAGAATAGAGATACTGATTTCCTCCGGTGTTACGGCACCGATAGAAAGCCCGATAGGGGTGCACACCCGATTGAGTCTTTCCTTTTCATATCCTTCCTTTTCCAAGAGCTCAATTACTGCTTTCACTCTTCTTTTGGAACCAATCATACCAAGATAGATACTCTCTGGTAAGTTTAAGATGCTCCTTAGACAATCCATATCATGGCGGTGCCCTCTTGTGATAATTACAATATAGTCATTTCGTGTAATGTGGAGTCTGGGTATAATATGTTCAAAGCTGTCGCAGATAACCGTCTCTGCTTCCGGGAATCTGGCTGAATTGGCAAAGGAAGGTCTGTCATCTGCAACCGTCACTTGAAAACCTGTTTTAGCAGAGAACTCAGCCAAAGGAAGGGCAATGTGTCCGCCTCCCAATATAATCAGCCGTTCCTTTGGGTAAAATACTTCCGTAATACATAATTCCTCTCTCCTGCTTTCTGCCCCAGGGTCTTTGATCTCCTCCAGATAACGTTCAAGATCAACAGAGATCTCTCCTTCTGCTTTATGAAGCTTGGTAACCAGCCGCATAGGCTTGTCTTTTTCCAGTTCTTCTATAAGCTGCATATAAATCATCCAATCGCCTCCTTTCCTGTTTACCATATTTATTCAGGCGTTCACAACATCACATAAACTTGTTTTCGAACACCTGAATAAACAGCTGGTTTATGTGATGGAATCAGTCAAAATCATCTTATTCTATTTACCGAATCCGCAGTTTGGAAAAGTACAGATTTCGCAGTTCAGGCAAAGTCCACCATGACCTAAAGCGGCCAATTCCTCCGCTGTAACCGGATCTTCTGCCAGTACCCTTGGCAGAATCAGATCAAAGATGGTGCGCCTGGCATACATTACACAGCCGGGCAATCCCATAATAGCCCTATTGTTATAATAGGCCAGCATAAACATAGCTCCAGGAAGGACCGGAGCACCATAGGATATTACCTTTGCCCCTGTATCTTTGATTGCGCCCGGAGTCGTATCATCCGGGTCAACACTCATACCTCCGGTACATAATACGATTTCCGCACCGGTATCTATTGCCTTTTTAATTGCTTCCGTAATCTTATCCTTTTCATCATTTAATATCTCCTGGCTGATAACCTCAACACCGTATTCTGCAAGCTTATCACAGATTACCGGCCCGAAGGTATCTTTAATTCGTCCGTAATAAACTTCGCTTCCTGTTGTAATGATGGCTGCCTTTTTCACCGTAAAGGGAAGCAGCTGCAAAAGCGGTTCACCTTTTCCGATTTTTATGGCCTTATTCATCTTTTCCTCTTCAATAACCAGGGGAATCACTCTGGTACCTGCAAGCTTATCTCCCTTTTTCACCGGTTGATTGCTATGCATGGTAGCAATTATCATTTCTCCCAAAGAATTTATCTGAAACAGTCTTTCTTTGTCTACCTTAAAAAGTCCGTCTTTGTCCGCAATAATATTTATTTTACCCTCTTTCACCGGGGTTGGAAGCATATAGTCATTCTTACAAAGACCATACAGTATATCCGCCCCTTCATTTTCATGAAGGATTCCCTCTTTCTTCTCCCAGACATAGAGATTCTCTTTTCCGATGGAGAGTAAAATCGGTATATCCTCCTCCCTAACCACATGTCCTTTACGAAAGACGGCATCGTCGATTTCACCTTTAATAATCTGTGTGATATCATGGCATAGTACATGCCCTACTGCTTCTGTTGTTTTAATTGTCTTCAATTCTTTCACATCCTTCTTAAAGGGTACTCCACAAAGCCCCCCTTAAACTTCTATCTGCCCTTATGTACTGTTTTCTTTACCATTTGAGGTATTGCTTGAGGCATTATTTTCTGAATTATTTACTGCACTCTTTGATTATTACATTTATGTTTCTGTCCATTGCATTATTTTCTTTTGTTTTTCTTATTCTTTGTTTCTTCCGGTACTTCTATTATCCGGTGATTGGTACTATATATAGCGCGATACTTAGTCATACTTAACACCATAGCTAATGACATACATCGTACTTTACCGATACCATACTTAGTGCTTGCATCATATTAATATTTAGCACTATTCAAGTATAGTCTTTAATATAACCTCTTTGCTGTATTTAAAATATTCCTCTACATCAAATCTATCCTCATTAATAAGATACTGCATAGATGCACCTTCAAGAATTGATACGATAAAATAGGGAAGAAAATCCTTCTTCTGATCTGAAAGTTCAGGAGCATAGTTATCAAGCATCTTTCTGATTTCCTTTCGCCAGCCTTCAAAGGAAGAATCAAAATTCTCCTGGATATCCGGATTGGTATGCCCCTGTACCCAGAAATCAATTTCTGCGAAATCATATTTCTTCTCATTTAATATAAACTCTAACTTCTGTTTGATAAATACCTCTAATTGATCTTCAAGGGTATTATCTGCTTCAACTTTCAGTCTCTCTCTTAAATCAAGACATCTTTTTAACACCTTTTTCTGCAAAGCAAGCATTAAGTCATTTTTTGTCCGATAATAATAATGGAGATTAGACTGTACCATCCCGGCTCTGTCAGCAATAAGATGCATCCTAGTCCCGCAGATGGTATTCTCTACCACTACATCCAGTGCTGCATCCAGTATCTTCTCCTCCGGTTTCTCTACTACGTTTTTAGCTCTCATCTTTTTATCCTCGCCTCTCATAATGCCGCCTAATCGGCATGTAAATTATATTATGGTAATCTAAATTCCTCTCTAATTATTCTAGATATATTATTTGCTGAACTAATCAATCAAATAGAATCATCCTGCAACTATTAGATTACCCGCTATATATTTTCCCTTAATATGTCTGTCCTCAGAAAGATAGATAATTCTCTCAAGCCTTTCTTCTAAGGTCAGCTCTTTCCGTGATTGTATACTACTATCTTCTATAATCAAAGCATCCAGCTCGTAACCCGGCAGAAAACTTCCAACTTTACCAAACAAAGCACCACCACCCATGGTTCCAAGGTAGAAAGCTTCCTTTGCGGTCAAAGGTTTCAGGGCAGAATCTTTAAGTCTCCAGCGAAGCTTGGATACCTGTATGGCAGATACCATGGTACGGAAAATGGAATTGGTATTGCCTCCTGCCAAATCCGTCCCAAGCCCCACTCTCATACCAAGGTCGATAAACTTTCTCACAGGAGCAATTCCCGAAGCTAAGTTGGTATTAGAATCAGGGCAATGGGCTATAAATACACCTTTTGCCTTCATCAATGCAATTTCTTCCTCTGTGGAGTGAACGCAATGAGCCATCACTGCTGTTCCGTTTTCTCCGAACAATCCGAATTTGTCATAAGCCTCTCCATAGTGGCTCGTATCAGGGCAGAGCTCCTTCACCCATTCGATTTCAGAAAAGTTCTCGGAAAGGTGAGACTGTATCGGAACCTTATATTCTTTCTGTATCTGTCCAAGCCCCTTTAACAGCTTATCTGTACAGGTTGGTACGAATCTGGGGGTAATCACCGGTGTGATATTTTGATGTCTTCCCTGACATGCCCTCAGCCAGTCAACTGTATCCTCAAGAGATTTATCCGTATCCTCTATTAAGAAATCCGGACAATTTCTGTCCATGTTAACCTTTCCTACCATACATTTAAGGCCTGTCTGTTCCAGCATATCCATTAAGTCAAGGGTAGCCTCTTTATGAACCGTAGCGTAAATGCAGGCTCTTGTAGTGGCACCTGCCTGTAAATCTCTGCAGAATATCTCATATGCCTTCCTGGCATACTCTCTGTCGGAATATTTACTCTCTTCCGGGAAGGTATTTGTATTAAGCCAGTCTATCAGCTCCATATCCATACCAAGTCCTACAAAGGTATATTGAGGAGCATGCGTATGCGTATCAACAAGCCCTGGAATTATGAGATTGTCACCATAATCTGTTAAAGGCAGATGCTTAAAGTTATCCGGAAGTTCTTTATAAGTATCCTCTACCAATCCATTAAGACATACCAGATACCCCTTGTCAACTGTCACCAGCTCTGACTTTGATTTCATATATATAATATTTCCTTTAAGGACAAACGAATCTTTCTTCACCATACAACGCCTTTCAAATAAAATGTTACCTTCTATTATAATAACATCTTTTTGCTTTTGTGATTCACCGATGTGTGATTCATTAATAGTTTCCGTTTAGAGTGTATTTACGACATAAAAAAAGTCACAAATAACCGTCTTTTCCTCATTGAAAGAAGTAAAAACTATTATTTCTGACTTACTGTAGCCACTTTTTCTACCTATGATATCGGATAACCGCCATAATGTCAAGTGAAATAGCAGATATAACGCAGTGAAAGAATACCAACTCGCTAAAAATGCTCAGACAATGGTATCCTTTCACCTAGGCACAACTTCTGCCACTTATTAATTATATTTATATACATTATAATGCTACTGATACCTTTTCAAAATCTCCTGAGGGAGCTTTTGTAACTGCATACAAAGAATTAAAATATCCTTTGGCTTCTATTAATTCCTCGAAAGAACCCTGCTCAACCACCATACCTTGATTCATTACGATGATTTGATCATATTTTCTTAAGATACTTTCCTCCATCTTATGGGTGATAATTATTTTGGTGAGATTACTAATACTTAAGATAGCTTCCTCCACCTGCCTGGAAGTCTGGTTATCCAGAGCTGCCGTCGCCTCATCCATTAAGAGAAAGGGCGTCTTCCTAATCAGGCATCTGGCAATTGAGATACGCTGTTTCTCTCCGCCGGAAAGATTTGAACCATTTTCCCCGCATTTATAATCCGGTCCTTTTTCTTCAATTAATTTCGATAACCCGGCACATTTAATGGCATACTCTAACAGTTCTTTATCAAACTTCTGTAACAGGCTGATATTATCGGCAATGCTATTATTGAATACAAATACGTTCTGCTGTATGGTGGATACCATGTCATATAAACTGGAGGAGCTGATTTCTCTTAACTCGTGGTTATCAAACTTAATCTGTCCCTCATAGTTCCTGTGATATCCCAATAAAAGATTAAGCAGTGTGGATTTACCACTTCCGCTTCCTCCTACAATAGCATAACTCTTACCCTTCTCAAACTTAAGATTCACATTCTTGATGGTTCTTGATCCTTCTTCATACCCAAAAGAAACATTCTCATAAATAATCCCCTCTTCAACAGCAGTAAGCTCCTGACTTCCTTCCGGATCTTCACTGGTCTCAGCCAAATTCCCTATTTTATCAATTAATGCTCCTGCTGCTTTTCTATTGACAATGAGCTGTCCTAAACTTGTTATTGGACCCAAAACATAATTTAGAAGTTGAATATAAGCCACCACCACACCTGCTGTGATAACACCCTGCAAGGCAAAATATACCCCCAAACCAAATACCGTTAGTTCTACAATAAGGCCAGCCAGGGTGTTAAGAATTTCAACAGAATCATTAATATCCCATCTTCTTTTCTTGGTCTGTTCCAGTGCTCCATTCTTATCCTCAAAGTTGTGATAAATTTCTTTATCTACCTTAAAGCTCTTAATAACCGGAAACCCAGCCAGCAAATCTTTTAAAAGAGCTAGAAAAGTAGAGTTTTCCTCGGATACATTTGTTTCCGCTGTCGTAAGTCTATTACCATACAATACTGAAACCAGTATAGGCAGTAAACTGGCCAGCATGGTACACAAGAAGATCTTCCAGTTATAATAAGCCATTGCAGCTGTACCGCCAAGAAACAGAGCTCCCTGCATAATAATATTGAATGTTCCTCTTAAATAGTTCTGCTCAATGGAAGCCAGATCATTACTGAAGGCAGAAAGATAGGTGCTGGAAGACTCCTTATGAAAGGAATTTATATTCTTGTTTAGAATTCTGCCAAAGATATAATTTTTATATTGCTGCAGTGCTCGTTTCATAAAGTGATTCATAAATATCCTCTTCATAAATTGAGTCACTACCATGGCTCCCATAACAAGAATAAAAATAATCATAGCACGCCAGAATTCTTTCAGGGTACCGCCGTTTGCCACATCCAGAAATATCTGCAGGACAACAGCAATGGATATTTGTATTGCTACAAAGATTAAGAGCGTAATCACTGTTCCTGCAAAATTTATGTGATTGTTCTTATAAAATTGCTTTTTATACAAATTATTTTGTTGTTTCATATAATATCCTTTCTTTATCTATAGCAGTGGTTTAATCCTATCATATAACATCGGGTACATCATATAAGGCTGCTTAATAATCTCCTTTGCAAATATAAGAAAAGGCAGAACTGAAGGGTTATCGATTAGGCGATAAGAAACCAGAAAACCTTCTTCGGTTTCTATATCCTGTTTGATGACTATTTCTATATCACACAGTTCACTTAACATCTCTTCTATTTCTTCTTCCTTCATCTTAAGATTCTTACAAAGAAAATTAACAGTAAAACCATCATTCTTTCTCTGATTCAGATACAAAACCAGTTTCATCATGTTTTTCTTGCCCAAGGTTTGAAAAAGTTTTTGATATTCTTCTTCTCCGGGCAAGTCATATTCATTTCCTGCTTCTCTTTCCGGTAATAGAAAGAAATAATGAAAATCCTTTGACAGTTTCGTGAAGATATAACCATTATTCGCTACAAGTCTGGAATAGTATTGATTTATATCATCTTTATATATTTCTTCTATATCCTGTATGATAGATGTAGAGGTTTGACCTAACACCCCAAGGATCATACTCCAGCAATAATTAAAACACTTTTCATATCTTTCTTCCTCTGCCAGATTCATAAGTTCATACCGAATAGCCAATCCAGTATCCTGCTTGATCTCCTCTGTCCTCCCAAACAGGCTATCAATTGTTACGCTAAAAAAATCAGCAATTGCAGGCAGTAACTCTGCATCCGGTACTCCTCCGCATTCCCATTTGGAAACCGCCTGTGTCGTCACACCGACAGCTTTCCCTAACTCTTCCTGGGTTACCTGTTTCTTTTGCCGTAATTCCTTAATTCTTTTACCCAATATACCACTTGCCATGATAACCCTCCATTAAAAATAAATCCTTCGCGAAATCAGTATCTTTATGGTTTAACTATATATCATCATTTTGTTGAATGCAAACAACTATTCCTATTAAAATTCAACCACGAGTTTAATTCAGGTTACATATAAGGATATCTCTCTGGTTGTATTTTAAGAATAACACTTGAAATTATGGATAATCATTCATATTTCCTTTGGAATTCCGATAGTAATATATAGTAAATAATGATATAATTTACTTACTTTAATATCAAATAGCGGTGGGTTTAATTATTGTAATGCCGTCTTAGACGGCGGAATGAGAGGCAGTTATGAACGAACCACTGGTCAGTATTATTGTACCGCTTTATAATGGGGAGCAAACAATAGAACGATGTTTAACCAGCATCCGTAATCAGAGTTATAAAAATATTGAAGTACTTGTGGTAAACGATGGGAGCAAGGATCACAGTATTAAGGTCCTTAAGAAATTCGAAGAAACGGATTCCCGCTTTCAGATAATAAATAAAACTAATTCCGGTGTAAGTGACAGCAGAAATCTTGGCATCAAACATGCCAGAGGTAAATATCTGCAGTTTATAGATAGCGATGACTGGCTTGTAAAAGATGCGACGGAGACCTTTGTTACCGCTGCCGAAGATTATAACTGTGATATGATCATCACCGATTATCACCGGGTAGTAAACCGCAAGATCTATATCAAAGGACATATCCCAAAAGAGGGCTTAATCAGCCGCAGGGAATTTGCCGAGTATATGATGAAAGCACCTGCTAACTTCTACTATGGCGTTATGTGGAACAAATTTTTCCGTACTGAAATCATAAAATCCCATAAGCTAAAATGCTCAAGGGATCTGAATTGGTGCGAGGACTTCTTATTTAACCTGGAATATCTGCAATACATAAAGGATGTCTGCGTTATAAAAAAACCTGTCTACTATTACGTAAAAACCAAGGGAAGTCTCGTTTCTACCCAGGTAAATTTAAAACAGACAGTAAGAACCAAACGCATTCTCTTTGATTATTACAAAGACTTATATAAGAGTATTGATATATACGATGAAAACAAGCTACGAATCCAGATGTTTTATCTGGCGGTAGCCAGGGATCCTGGTAAACGTAAGAAGTCTGTCCGTTCAACCAAAACCACAGAAAAGGTCAAAAAACCTTCTCTGCCTAAAAATAAATCTTCGGATAAAGCAAGAAAGAAACTTCCCGTAGAATGAGTGATTCGACCACTTTTGCATTACATTCCTAATTTAAACTTTAAACTTACTAACTAAAGTTATACCCTTCTAAAATAAAATGCTGCACAATACACTAAATAATACTCTCCGTAGCATAATCACTCAAGGCAGGGGATGCAATCGTCTGAAGCCATACCTAATCCGAACAATTTGGAATTGGATACCCTCGAAATTAAAAATTAAATGTACTATTGATATAGCCCTTTCTAAAATAAATTGCTTGTAAAATGGCAGCCAACAACATCTAGCCAATATTTAATATATATAGAAAATCACATAATACAATACACCAAAAAATTATCAAAATGTATTGAATGGTACAGATGAGGAGGCTGCCAATATGATAGATTCTGCAATCAAAAAAACAGCCATAAGAAAATAATGGCTGTTTTTCTGGCTACACGTATTAATTTGATAAATTATTCAAAACTCTCAAATCATTTATAATGCGGATGACAGGACTTGAACCTGCACGGTATCCCACTAGATCCTAAGTCTAGCGCGTCTGCCAATTCCGCCACATCCGCTTATTATAAAATGAGACATCCGGGATTCGAACCCGGGACACCTTGATTAAAAGTCAAGTGCTCTACCAACTGAGCTAATATCCCATAAAAAGTATAACACCATTCGCGGCAGGATCCCTGATTTCAGCGATGGCTGACTGGGCTGGCTGGATTTGAACCAGCGACTGCAGGAGTCAAAGTCCTGTGCCTTACCGCTTGGCGACAGCCCAATGGTACTATTACCAAGGTGGATAAAGGGATTCGAACCCTTGGCCTCCAGAGCCACAATCTGGCGCGCTAACCAACTGCGCTATACCCACCATAAAACAATAACACCTTATCTTGTCCACATTAACCATACGCAGGAGCTGTCTATATCAACTGACGTATGTCCTTACAAGATAAAATGTGCCAGAAGGGATTCGAACCCCCGACACATGGCTTAGAAGGCCATTGCTCTATCCGACTGAGCTACTAGCACACATATGATGTATATTACATACATCAAGCGGGTGATGGGAATCGAACCCACGTATCTAGCTTGGAAGGCTAGTGTTCTACCATTGAACTACACCCGCGTATGAAATTTTATCTTTAGCCACCTTTACAAAAGTCGGGGTGACAGGATTCGAACCTGCGACCTCTTGATCCCAAATCAAGCGCGCTAGCCAAGCTGCGCCACACCCCGTTAGGCTTTTATTTTTTGCGGCTTTTGTGACGCAAGAATCATTATATATTATGCCACCATAATTGTCAACAACTTTTTGAACTTTTTTAAATTTTTCTACAATGTCTTGTCTTGGCAGATTTTAAGGCTTATTGTTTACACTTTTCACGGATTAATATAAGTGCCTCAGGCCAAGTAATTAAGGCTGAAATGAGCCTTTCCCTGACTGTCTATATCCATAATAATATAAGATGGTTTACCATTCTCCTGTCTTGGCTGACTGATACTGCCTGGATTTACAGCCCATACACCCGTACTCAAATCGATGGAAGGTCTGTGAGTATGACCGTACAATACAATATCCGCACCTTGCAAAAGAGCTGCTTCTTTTAATCTACCCGTACCGAAATTAACACCATACCGGTGTCCGTGGGTCATTAATATAGTATGACTGCCTAGAGTTATTTTCTTCTCTTTTGGTACATCTGCAAAAAAATCATTGTTTCCAGATACAAATTCAACGGAACAGAAAGCTATTGAGCTTATATAGTCCTCACCGCTTTCAAAATCTCCTAAATGAAGCATTAGATCCAGCGGGCTGACCTTCAAAATAACTTTTTCCAAATTGCTTAATCTTCCATGGGTATCACTTACGATTAGTATTTTCATAAATTCCTTTATGACCCGATTACAGCCTTTCTGCTGATATTTATTATTTCATTAAATCCTTCAATTTATCCTTCATTTCTCTTAAAGCTTTACCTCGGTGGCTCACCTCATTTTTAACCTCCGGTGATAAATCAGCGGAAGTACAGCCGTATTCAGGTACCCAAAAAATAGGATCATAACCAAATCCATTTTCACCGGAAATCGCATCACCGATTAAACCTTCGAACTCACCTCTGGTAGTAAGAATTCTACCATCAGGAAAAGCACAAGCTATCACGCAGACAAACCTAGCGCTCCTGTCACTGCCTTCAAGACCTTTTAACCTGTCCAGTATATAATTGTTCTTAATATCGTAGGAAGTGTCCTCGCCCATAAAACGTGCGGAGTAAACACCAGGACCTTTATCCATAGCATCCACTTCCAGTCCTGAATCATCTGCCAGAACAATATCTCCGGTCATTTCCATAATT
This sequence comes from Anaerocolumna sp., assembly GCA_029256725.1. Classification (GTDB taxonomy): domain Bacteria; phylum Bacillota; class Clostridia; order Lachnospirales; family Lachnospiraceae; genus Anaerocolumna. The sequence goes on from JAQSXJ010000051.1 coordinate 15,869, forward strand.
GCTTTCGCTTTGATTATTGCATTGTCCTCAAAGGTTTCGCCATCTTCTACAATTTCAATATCAATACCGGCTTCCTTCATGGATAACACATGGCAGTCCAGATCCTTAAGAATCATCCGTACTTCTTTCATTTTACCCTCATTGCCTGTGGCAAATATAATTTTACGCATAATTTTAACTCCTTTGTATACCGCAGGCCTGCCTGCTGATACTGCCACAAATAACACAGATTGATGTAATTATATCGTGGCACCTTTCTTTCTTCATTTTCGCGAACTTAACTTCATTTCTCAATTATAGCTCTTTTTTATTTTGCTTCTTTTTCAGCAAGAGCCTTTTTAATAATCTGAGTAATTGCTTTCGCTATCTCTTTTTCTCTTTTGCTGGATTTTAAGTATTCCAGTTCCTGAGGATTTGACATAAAACCAACTTCAATTAAAGCTACCGGAACCTGTGATTTATTAATTATCACCATTTCATCGCCTGTAACCAATCCTCTGTTTACATGACCTGTTACTGTCTCCATTTCCTCCAGCGCAATTCTGGCTAACTGTTCAGAGCTATAAGATCCTTCTCCCCAATTACTCTTGTACAACACCTCAAGTCCTCTTGGCAGCGAGGATTCACTGGAATTGCAATGAATGCTGATAAAAAGGTCAGCCTCTGTCTCATTTGCCAGATTAACTCTTGGATTCAGATAAATTGTTCTATCGTCAGTTCTGGTGTAATATACCTTTATATTCTCATTGTCCAGGAATTCCTTAGCATATAAAAGTATCTTAAGATTTATCTCTTTCTCATAATAAGAACCATCAGCAGCTTCTGCACCAGGATCCTTGCCGCCATGTCCCGCATCCAAAACCACTATATGATCGTAAACTTCAGAAGGTTTCTTTAATGCTATGTAGACCTGTCCTTTCTCTTCTAACATAAAAGGTGCATAAACATGATCCAGTGTTAAGTGTACGATAGCTTCGTAAGTTTCATCTTCATTCTGGCTATAGTTAATCTCTATTTTTGTAACAGGGTCTGTATCTTCAAATTCCGGTATTATACCGTAGGAAATCTCTCCATCCTCCGCATTTAATACCTCAGGTACCAGATATCCGCTCTTTTCTGCTTCTACTTTCTGCGAAACAATTCCCTGATAACTTTCCTTATTGTTCACTCTCACAATATTGTTTTCTGTCAAACTCTTTTCTTTTAATCCTTTTATTACCAAAGTCAGACCTTTATTAATATAGTCTTCACTTATTGTATATTCATTATTAGCTTCATTATTAATTGCTATATATTTATCCCCTAGTTCATCTTTCAATTCATCGACGGTAGAAAGGTAATCTTTACTTTCATTTTGCATTTCGTATACCGTATTGATTGCAGCCAAAGCAGAATCATCCCCCACAAGACCTGCTTTATAAGATAAAATCAGTGAAAATATAACTACCGACAGCATCAGACCAAAGGTGAAAACTGCCGTATACTTTAGCACTTTATCTCCCATTCTATAATCCCCCTGATAGAAAGATTATACTATGCATCTAATTTTTCTACAATAAGCAAAATATTATTACATATATCTCATTTAAGAAGTGCTTAATTTAACTGTATTCTTTGCTACTGGGTAATAAGTAGGATAGTGTAAACTGTATAGTGTTTACTTTATTTTCGAAAAAAAAGACTGCCCTATTACTGTGTTTCATATAACTCTATTTATTAATAGGATTATAAGCTTTTAACCGTAATGTGACAGCCTTCTTATGAATTTCTATTAACTTATATTAGATCTCTTTAACAGTATTATTTCTTTTAGGTGGTCGAGGTCCCATAAACTGATAGAAATAGGTCTTAAGCATACCATTATATATCTTACGATTCTTATCCTCTTTACGTCCGATATATTTTATTGCATCTTCATAACTGGTGATCAAGAACATGGACCAAGCATCCAGGTTAGCATAGGTTTTTCCTATTTCTTTATAAAGAGCTGGCAGCGCTTCCTTTTCCTCTAATCTTTCACCATAAGGCGGATTCGTAATGATAAAGCCATACTTTTTACTGTGGCTTAATTCACTGAGAGGTCTTTGCTGAAAATGAATATAATCCTCCACATCAGCCAGAGCAGCATTTTGTCTTGCAGCCTTAATGATTTCACCATCAATGTCATAACCCTGAATAGTCATTTCAACATCTTTTTTTCTTACATCGTTAGCTTCTTCGATTGCCTGATACCAACTTTTCTTCTGCACCAGTTTCCAATTCTCTGCAAGAAAGGAGCGGTTGATCCCAGGAGCAATGTTAGCGCCTATCATGGCAGCTTCAATAGGTATAGTACCGCTGCCGCAGAAAGGATCAACAAGTATACGATCAGATTTCCAGGGTGTAACCATTATTAAAGCAGCTGCCAGAGTTTCTGTTATAGGTGCTTTACTTGCAAATTTTCTATATCCTCTCTTATGAAGAGATTCACCCGAAGTATCAATACCAATTGTAACTTCATCTTTCATAAAAGTAACACGGATAGGATAACTTTCACCCTCCTCCGGAAACCATTCTATTTTATAGACCTGCTTCAATCTTTCAACAATAGCTTTCTTCATGATTGATTGAATATCTGACGGACTGAATACTTTACTTTTAATAGAAGTAGCTTTCGCCACCCAGAACTTACCATCTTTAGGAATATAATTCTCCCAAGGAATTGCTTTCGTGCCCTCAAACAATTCATCAAAATTTTCTGCTCTAAATTTACCTACCTTAAGAAGTATACGTTCTGTTGTACGAAGGAATATATTTGCTCTGGCAAAGGCCGTCTCATCTCCGGCAAACAGAATACGTCCGTCTTCAACTTGTTTTATTTCATAGCCTAAATCTGTTATCTCTTTCTTCAGAACACTTTCTAAACCGAAATGGCATGGTGCCAAAAATTCATATTGATTCATCATATTGTACTCCCTTTGTTTAACTGCGGTAAATTGAACTAACAATGAATTATAACATATGATATATACCAATGCAATAAATAAACCATCTTAAAGCAGTTTATACGTAAACCATCTTAAGCAGTTTATGCAATAAAAATGCTTCATTCATAAATCAATACTCAAGAGCACCTCGATATGCATGCATTCCGCCATAAATATTCTTGACCCAATAGCTCTCTTTACTTAAATCCCTTGCAAGTAACAAACTTAAATTACCTCTGTCACAATACAGGATTAACAGTTTATCTCCCGGTATATCCCTTTTTCCATTTTCAAAATCATCATAGGGTATATTTATGGCAGATGGTATATGCCCCTGTCTGTATTCAAGGGGTTCTCTGATATCAATAATCAGTACATCCGGCCTTCTTATGTAGAACATTATATCCTTTGCATTAATAGTTTCAAAAGTCATAATATCACCTGCACTTCAATATTATAATATTCTGTAAAATGCCTAATTGTGCCTGGATACGTGAAAAGAACTAAGGATATTACATAATAAAAGAGCGTGTCGCCCAATTTTATTATTGCAACACGCTCCTCTAGAACTCTTCTAACCTTATTCTTTTGTTGTATTACGCGCAGAATTAGATGTGCTTGTATTCTTAGCGTTGTTTTTAGAACTATTGGAAGATTTGTTCTGTGTATTGGATGTTGTGTTTGTTGATGTGTTTTTGCTTGTAGTATTTTTTTCTGAGTTTGATGAGTAATCATTATAACTGTTGTTTGCCATTTTAAAAGTCCTCCTAAAAATCTAATTTTTTATTGAGATTACACACATATTATGAACGTTTTTATTTTAAAATATGCAACGGCAAATTTTTTTTATCGAAAATATTATTTAAACACTTAACAAATAATGGATTTTTAAGTAAATCAGAAAATTTAAGAAAAATATTAGATTTTATATTGCTAGCATCTTGCATAATTGTTAATTATGTATTATAATGTAATTGTGTTAGAGAGAGATCGGAAGATTCATCTAACGCACTATATAACCCCTTATTAATTATTTATACTCCCCTCATCGAAACAACCGCCTTGGCTCCCCCTTGGCGGTTGTTTCACTATATACATTTATATATTAAGTAAAATTAACTATTTGAATAGTGAAGTTAAGTAAATACATATAACAATATAAATTTATATAAATGATATAAACTCTATAAATGATATAAACTCTATAAATGATATAAACTCTATAAATGATATAAATTCTATAAATGATATAAATTAAATTGTTATAACATGGTTTTAATAAAAGAAGGGCTGTTGTATTAAATGTTACTGTAATAAGACCCATGGCTTTCCTCCGCATACCGACTTCAATACACATTACCAATTTTGTGTGCTATTGACGAACAAAACTTGTTCGCTTTTAACACACAAAATCGGCAGCATGTCTTTCAGGCAGTGCATTACAGGAAAATCATAGGTCTTATTACAGTCTTAAATTCATTTTGCATCAGCCGCTTTTTTTATGCTTTCTTTTATGCCTTCTTTTATGCTTTCTTTTATACTTTACTTTTTACATACTTATTAAATTAGAATTGCTTGATATTATATATTTGTAGACACTGATTAATTATTTCGATTTGCTATTATCAGCCTATAAACGAGATATATTAACAATAAAGGGATACCGATGGAAAAGAATAACTTTAATATTATACCTCCTATTATAATTACAATAGAAAGAACAACTACAATCATAGCTACTAAAGCAACTTTATGATACCATTTTAATTCATAATTCTTATATACGTGATAACTGCTCCCTGTACCACCAAATACATCGTTATCCTGGCTATTTCCCTCTCTGGCATCATTATCCTGCCATTCCTCCGTATAGGCATCTTCATAACCCATACGTTGCCTCTTATTGTTATATAGAGGCCCCTGGGACATCTGAAAGCTCTCAACTATGGTTTTGGCTATCAATCTTGGATCACCCAGTTCTATAAGAACCTCTTCTTCTGATTTGGATTGCATCTGATCTCTTATATAACTGTTATAGTAATTTATATTATTTTCAATTTCACTTGCTGGTATTTCTTCTTCAAGTGCTCTTCTAAGTTCCATTATAAATTCTTCTCTAGTCATGTATCCTCCTAATATCAAACTATACATTTCCGATTTATTTGCTTCTTTTTCTTATTTAATCTATAATAATTCTTTTATTAATTATTAGTTTATCTAATGTTTTAAGAATTAGTCTAATTTTAGCATAATGCATTACCGGGGTAAATAGCTCTAATATTAACATTTCATTAAATTAGCTTACTTTTAGGGTTTCAAACTGAAAATATAGATATTATTTTGTTGTTGTCCTAGACCTAAGAACATAAGCAAAGATTAGATTGAGTAATCCAATACATTAAAATTTTCTGTTAAGCGGTATCACAAACCTAGTTGGGATATAAATGAGTATTAGTGTTAATGCATTTAAATTTATATTAACAAAAAAAAACTGTAATTCCAATCAAGAAATTACAGTCCTATATGTGCGTTAGAGGATTCGAACCCCCGGCCTTCTGGTCCGTAGCCAGACGCTCTATCCAGCTGAGCTAAACGCACGGATTCAATAAATTTTTAGTTTTGCAATGCCGGCGACCGGAATCGAACCGGTACGGGCGATTAGGCCCGCAGGATTTTAAGTCCTGTGCGTCTGCCAGTTCCGCCACGCCGGCATTTTTCAATAATTGACCTGGTAATCAATTATTTATGGGACCTATAGGGCTCGAACCTATGACCCTCTGCTTGTAAGGCAGATGCTCTCCCAGCTGAGCTAAGATCCCACGAAACTTTCATGTAAATTAATTATTTGGTTCTTTATTTCTAAAGAAACGACCCAGAAGGGACTCGAACCCTCGACCTCCGCCGTGACAGGGCGGCGCTCTAACCAACTGAGCCACTAGGCCATATTTATAATAAATATGTATTTATTATCTTAAGTATCAACTGAAGCTGTAACAACTAATGTAATGGACCTTCAGGGACTTGAACCCCGGACCGACCGGTTATGAGCCGGTTGCTCTAACCAACTGAGCTAAAGGTCCAAAAAGCCGACGATCGGACTCGAACCGATAACCTGCTGATTACAAGTCAGCTGCTCTGCCAATTGAGCCACGTCGGCATATTACTTATCACGTTCATGATATCAAAAAATGACCCCAACGGGATTCGAACCCGTGTTACCGCCGTGAAAGGGCGATGTCTTAACCGCTTGACCATGGGGCCATGACTTAAATACTATAACATAAACTTTAATGCATGTCAATCATTATTTTGTTTTTTTTGTAGTCAGCAGTTTTGCTGACTACAGCTCCCCGAGTGGGACTCGAACCTACAACCCCACGGTTAACAGCCGTGTGCTCTACCATTGAGCTATCGAGGAATACTACACTTGTTTTTTCTAATAACTTGATTTATGAAAGATATGAACATTATTAACCATAAGCGAAATAAAATTTCACTTACTTAGGTCAAGCCCTCGACCTATTAGTATTAGTCAGCTGCATGCATTACTGCACTTCCACCTCTAACCTATCCACCTGATCGTCTTTCAGGGGTCTTACT
>JAQSXJ010000052.1 GCA_029256725.1 Anaerocolumna sp.
AGGCATCGGCTGAACTAAACGAATTGTTTGATTAGTAATTAGCACAGGAGGGGTCTGCCTGGTGGGAAGACTTTACACAAAAATCTTGACACTACCTTTTTACTCTCTAGAATCGTTATATAATTGATATAAATCGAATTAAGATTTATGTATTTAACCCTTACATATTTATCAATGTAATTATATAATATTTTTTTCCTATTATAATCTGTATTTTATGTCTGATAATAAGGATAAAACAGTAATTCAGTTTAAATAAATACATAAATACTATTTATCCATTTATTTATGCTCACATTTATACTCATATACAGGGGCGTAATTAGAACTTATATGGGTTGTTAAGGGAATATAATCTTTGAGAGTTTATTATATTCTTCTGCCAGAGCACTCTCCGGAAAAGCTGCTACTACTGTTTTCCCAAGATCTTCAGCCTTTTGTATCATTGGATTTCTGTCAATTTTAAAAAGTATATCTGTCTCGATCTCTCTTGCGGCATCTCTTACCAATTCATCTTCTCTCTCAATGTTCTTGGCATTAAAAATTAAGCCTTTAAGGGAAGCATAACCTCTCTTACCAAAACTTTTCACTGCATAGGCAATATTAGAGGCTGCATAAAGTGCCATCATCTCACCTGAGGTCACGATACAGACTTCTTCTGCATAACCACCTCTTATTGGCATAGCAAATCCGCCGCAGACAACATCACCTAATACATCATACAATACAATATCCGGCTGATACCGTTCATAAGCTTCTAACTCGCTCAGTTTCTCAAAAGCAGTTATAATACCCCTTCCCGCACAACCGACGCCTGGTACCGGTCCCCCTGCTTCTACACACAATACTCCCAGATCTCCTTCTACCACAATATCATCAAGGGTAATGTCTGTATTATCTCTTAAAACATCCAGAACCGTCTGAATCTTAGTTCCTCCTGTAAGGTTTCTGGTGGAATCCGCTTTCGGATCGCAGCCTATCTGCATTACCTTAAGACCTCTTGCTGCCATAGCTGCTGAGAGATTAGAAACGGTAGTAGATTTACCTATTCCGCCTTTACCGTATATTGCTATCTTTTTCATGGTACCTCTTTTCTTCTTTACTGATAATAGTAGTATAATTATAAGGGTGAATCTAATAGTAAAAATCTTATGAATTTACTATTATTAATCCATGCTGATAACTACTTTGTTTATTTGGGTTTATCTATGCGCCTTTTTTCACCGCTTTCTTAAGTCTGTTTAACAGCTTATAGGACATACAGATAGGGCGTCCGGAATCCGGATCAGATACAATGTTTGCATCTATTTCAAATACCTCTTTCAGAACTTCCTTATTCATAACTTCAAATGGTGTGCCTGCTTTAATTACTCTTCCTTCTCTGAAAGCAATCATATGATCTGCAAATTTGGAGGCAAGGTTTAAGTCATGTAACACCATCAAAATAGTGCAGCCATGCTTCTTATTCAGTTCATCCAGCAGTTCCAGTACCTCTAGCTGGTATGCCATATCCAAAAAGGTAGTCGGTTCATCCAGGAGAATGATTTCTGTCTCCTGTGCAAGTGCCATAGCTATCCAGACTCTCTGTCTCTGTCCGCCGGACAAATCTGAGGTAGCTCTTTCTTCCAGTCCGCTTAAACCCGTAGCATCAATTGCCCAGGCTACAATCTCCTTGTCCTCTTTGGTCAGTCTTCCAAGACCTTTCTGATAAGGGAATCTTCCATAAGCCACCAGTTCCTCCACGGTCAGCCCATCAGGTGCCTGAGGTGACTGTGGAAGGATTGCCATCTTCTTAGCAAGCTCCTTGGTGGGAAGCTTATGTATTTCTTCCCCATCCAAATAAATACTACCTTTTTTTATCCCCAGAATTCTTCCCAGGGTCTTTAAGAAGGTGGATTTTCCGCAGCCATTGGGTCCGATAATGGTAGTAACCTGCCCCATTGGAATGGAAATACTTAAATCTTCTCTCCGTCTGAATGCCGCTTTTCATATCAACCTCTCATTCTGCCGCTTTAGCGGCACTAACATGCTGTTGGAAGAACGTTGGAATGAGTACCCTCTGTATTCATTTCAGCGTTCTTCTGTGTGAAGTTTTTTCTTCACACTAACCTCTCATTCTGCCGCTTTAGCGGCACTAACTCTCTACACTTTTACGGTTTTCTTTCTCTCTTTTACCAGCAGGAATACAAAATAAGGTGCTCCCAGAAGGGATACTACGATACCTGTAGGTATTTCCGAGGGCTCAATGATGGTTCTTGCTATGGTATCAGATATCAGCACCAGCAAACCTCCCACCAGAGCACACACAGGGATAAGAATTCTGTGAGCTGTACCAACAAGTTTTCTGGACAAATGGGGAGCCATAAGCCCCACAAAACTTATACTTCCGCTGACGGCTACACAAGCCGCAGCAAGTGCCACTGCAGTAAAGAGCAATCTGTATTTCTCCTTTGCTACTCTTACACCAAGTCCAAAGGAGATGTCATCTCCCATGGTAAGAATATCAAGATGCCTTGCCCGCAGCATTAAATATATAACACCTAAGATAATCCAGGGCAGAAGGGCCGCAACAAATTTCCAGTTGGAATTCCAGATACTTCCCGCCTGCCATTTGGCAAGAAATTCATGCTGGGAATCGTCCAGACGGATTATTATCATGGTCATTACAGAGTTAATACCTGCCTGTATAGCCACACCGTTGAGTACCAACCGCATGGAGGATACTCCGCTGGTCTTTCTGGTTGACAGTGAATAGATCAGACCTCCCGTAACCAGCGCACCTGCTAATGACAGGAAGGGCAGTCCGAACGCTGAACCAAAGGATACCGCTCCATTTAATACTACATAGATAACGACCATAACTCCCGCACCGGCATTAATACCAAGAATACCAGGATCAGCCAGCGGGTTTCTTGTGATTCCCTGTATGATACAACCGGACAAGGCAAACCCTGCCCCAATTAATACTGCTACCATAATTCTTGGCAAACGAAACTGAAGGACTACCAGATTCTCTTTTGCAGAACCTCCGCCTGTTAGAATTCTTAAGATATCTGGCAGGCTCAGATCAGTATATCCGGCATTGATGCTGATAAAGAACATAAGGGGGATTGATAAGAGCAGGAGCAGTAATATGTATTTCCTGTTATTCTTCTTCATTACAGTTCTCCCTTCTGTCTTCTTGCAAAGTATAGGAATACCGGAACTCCAATTAAAGAGATTAAAGCGCCAATAGGAATTTCACTGGGCGCACTCAAGGTTTTGGCTCCAATGTCTGCTATAACTAATAGAAAACCTCCCATTACCGCACTAAGAGGAATAATCATTCGATAATCAGGTCCAACTAAAAATCTTGCAAAGTGAGGTATCAGCATTCCTACAAAGGTTATGCTGCCGGCAAGTGCCACAGAGGTTCCGGCTAATAAAACAACAACAATGGTTCCGACAGTCTTCACAAAGCTTAGCTTAATTCCTAAACCTAAAGCAACCTCTTCTCCCATACTGAGTATGGATATCTTTCTTGAGAGAACAATTGCAATGATCAATCCTCCAATTATTACGGGAATACTGACCTTTAACTGATTCCAGCTGTTACCGGATACACTTCCCATGGTCCAGAAATTAAGATTCTGGCTCATTTTATTTCCGATTGCAATTGCCTGGCTCATGGCTACTAAAAAGGTACTGACAGCTGCTCCGGCTAAAACCAGCTTCATGGGTTTATTTCCTCCCGGTACCAGATTACTGATAGCGTATACCGCCAGGGCACCAATTGCAGCTCCGATAAAGGAGCTCATTATTATCTGACTGTAAGAAACATCTGTTACATACGCCAGGCACACTGCAATAGCCAGTGCAGCGCCGGAATTAAGCCCCATTAAACCGGAGTCTGCCAGTGGATTTCTAGTCATTCCCTGCATAACCGCACCTGCTACCGCCAGCGCTGAACCAACCAGTGCTGCGCTGATTACCCGGGGAAGTCTTAAATCCACCACCATAAGGTGCTGTAAATTCTCTGCATCAAAATGTAGCAGGGCATCCACTACTGTAGACAGCGGGATAGTCGCCGCTCCAAGAGTTATTGATATCAGCATGGATAAAATAAGAAAAAAGCAGCCGGCTATTATTAAGAACATAGCCCGTACTCCTCTCTTCCCTTTCATTTCATTTTCAACCTTCTGTTTCATTTATGCCTCCGCATATAAAAGGGGGCTGTCGAATAAACCTTATTGTTTTATTCGACACCCCTGCCTTTATACAGCTTTTTCTGATTTATTTATTCACTGCCCAGTAATGTCTCAATAATGGTATCTACTGTATATACTGTTGAAATTGCACTGGCAGCATGGCCGGAACCGTCAAGACGGTAAATATGTCCTTCTTTGGAAGCAGTTAAGGATTTCCATACGGAATTGTTATTGTTTAACTCCTCAAAATAAGCTTCATCACCATCAAATACATTGACAAACATATAATCTGGATTCATCTGTGCCAGCGCTTCCATGGAAACCTGCTCATACTGTGTATTGGTTGTAAATCCTTCCGGTACATTTAATCCAAGACCGGTCTCACTGTCATATAGATCAGGGCGGTATGCCATGTAGTATTCATCTTCGCTCATTAAGGAAAGTAACATAACCGTTTTACCGTTATATTTTTCCTGAAGTTTAACTCTTGCATCCGCAAGTTTCTGATCCACTTCAGCAATAACTTCTTCTGCCTTCTGTGCTTTACCGATTACTTTACCGATTTCTCTTAAGCTGAATCTCCAGTCCATTTTAACCTGAGGACCAAATACTACAACAGGTGCGATCTTCTCCAGATTCTCAATTGCTTCTTTGTTGTAGCTCTGTTGTAAGATAATGTCCGGCTCTAATTCAGCTAATAACTCCAGATTGATATCAGTATCTCCAAGATTCACAACGGAACTTAAATCATATCCCTGGAAAGCATCCCATGTCTTTGCATAGTTCTCTGAGTTGGTGGTACCAATAGGCATTGCGTCCAGAAGAATTAAGGACTCCCAGTGAGGCAGATAGCTGATTGCTATTTTAGTTGGCTGCTTCTCTATGGTTACTTCTCTGCCCTCACCATCTGTATATGTATAAGGATAGGTAGTTTCCTCCACCTGTAGCGGTGTAACAGTTGACTCAGAAGTATCACCTGTCTCTTCCGGTGCCTCCGTTGCTGCTGGTTCTTCTGTCGCCGGTACTTCGGTTGCTTCTGCTTCTGTACTGTTATTTGCAGCTGTCTGTGTGTTGTCATTCGCTTTACTGCACCCAGCTAATACCATAGCTGAAAGGGCTGTTAAAGCCACTATCCTAAATATTTTTTTCATTATGTCCTCCCTGTATCTTTGAACCTTGTACCAAAAGGAAATAGACATAATTTTAATTCACCATGGATTTTTTCCGAATGTCTCCCGGAAACTGCTAGGTGAATAATCGGTATACTTCTTAAATAATCGGCTGAAATAGAGGGAATCTTCTATTCCCACCATGGTACTGATTTCCGATACGGATATGGTATCATGAATCAGCAGCTCTTTGGCCCGGTTAATCTTAAAACCGGTTATGTATTTTTTAGGACACTCACCCATAAGTTTTCGGAACAGATAAGAAAAGCGTTTGACATCCATACCAGCCATTTCTGACAGTTCCAGGACAGTTATATTCCTATCATATTGATTATTTATATAATCAACCAGATCTCTTACGGTATCTTCATCAGAATTTTTCTTTTTGTCCATACCATGGGACAGTAAATGTTCCATAATAGAATAAAGCAGTACCTTGCTTCGGAATTCATTTAAGACTCCCGGGCTTCTTCTTACCTGATGCAGGTGTTTTACTATGGTCATCAGGTCATTAAAGCAAGCGGGGCTTAAGTGCAGCCTGCCATGGAGATTTTCAAGGTAATCTTTCACTTCTTTGGGACCGCTTACATAATAATGCAGTAATGCAAATTCCCAGATCCCATCTCCTACCACTTTTTTATCAAGCTCCATGCTGGGTCCGGCATGAAGGACCACCCCAGGCTCCAGTTCATGAGCTTCCCCTCTAAGCGTAAATACAGCTTTTCCTTTGATGGGGATAACAAGACCACAGACCTCCGGTTTTGTGTAATTATCATATATTTTTGTGAAAGGCTGCACTGATATGATAAAAAAGTCGTCTACCCTGAAAATACCTTCTGAGAAACTTTGTATTAATTTATCTTTATCCATATTCACAATTAATCCCCTGAATTGATATTTATGCATTTGAGTTTCATTATCATTATATGGACATATTTCTAAAATGTCAAGGATATCGGAGGGTAGCTCCATGGCAAACACAGGAAGAAGCCCTCTTGTATTCCTGTAACACTCTTGAATAACTTTTGCTGATTTTGTGAGCTGAAAGCATAAATTATTGTATGCTTATCGTATTCAAAATCAGCAAAGGTATCTTTCAATTGGTGCGTGAGGAATATTTAAGGGCTGCTTCCTGTAACAGGTTTAAGATACAAAAGCCTTTGTCAGCTTACTTTTCAAAGGTCTTTTCCCAGGCTGTCTTACGTTCATCAATGATTGCCTGGCCGCCGGAATTTAAATAATCTGCATATCCACTGTCAAAGACAGAATCAAATTTACCACTTTCAGCTACGATGGATTGGGTCAGCAACGTATTACGTTTCTCGCTGAGTGCTGTTCCCATTCCCTCTTCTGACTTAATTTCTCCTACGTTATATTTATTATCGAATACACCGTCATAAGTGGAAAGCTTGAAGGCTTTCTCAATATAGCTTGGATCCACTCCCACATAACTTAAGGCAATTGATTTCACTGTCAGCTCTTCATTTCCAAGATCCAGTCCATTAAGAGTTATGGTGTAATCAATGTTATTCTGTGAGTTCATGATCTTTTCACCAGTAGCTGCCATTGTCTTAATACTTCCGTCTTCCATTTTTTCATGGGTAACGCCTTCTTCACCAGTCTGTAGGAAGATACGGTTTTCAAGGTTACTGATCCAATCTAAGTATAACATGGAAGCAACGGGCTCATCATTGGTTGCAGGGAAGAAGATCTTTCGATCAACCGGTCCCGGCAGGAATTTCGTATACAGGCCTGCCTCATTCTTAAAGGGCATTATTGCAACATAACCGGCATCTTCTCCCACAAGACGTTTCAGATTATTATTTATACTATCCTCTCCGTTACGGTAGGGATAATCCCAGTTATGTATAAAAGCCCCTACATATCCGGCTTTCATCATGTTATCTTCTGTAGGATCACCGGAACCATATAAGGGGAAATCCTTCCATACCAGGCCTTCGTTGTACCACTTATTCATTACCTGTATGCCGCTCTTAACACCCGGATACAGTAATTTTCTGTCATCAAATCCATTGATGAACTTATCTTTATCAGATATACCGTTTGGCACAAAGGAAGAAATCAGATGGTCTGCTCGCCAGCCAACATCAAAGCTGATTGAAAAAGGTACCATTTTATCCGCTTCTGCACCAAGGAGGGTTGAAGCATTCTCTTTAAAGGCTTTTAACATACTCTCAAACTCTTCCAGTGTAGTAGGTTCTGAAAGATTTAACTTCTTTAGCCAGTCTTCTCTTACGAAAGTATTAATACGGGCGGAATTTCCCAGTCTGGCTTCCAGTGCCCAGATTGTTCCGGTCTGGGGATCTTTATCCCAGTTTATATTAGATTCCTTTAATAAGTCCCAAAGATTTGGAAGTATATCCTTGTTATCATTTACATAGGAATTTAAATCAGTAACACCACCCATGTTGGCATAGGTCTGAATAGTAGAATAATCATAGGTAACACAGATATCCGGGGCATCTCCTGCTGCCAGCAGGTTATTTATCTGCTCCACCTCTGTCCAGCGTGGTACCGGCACAAAGGTAACTTCAACATTATGATCTCTTAGCATACCCTCTTTGATAAAATCTGTGTAAAAATTATCTTCCGGTTTGGACCCGCCATCATTGCCGCGGTCAAATACTTCCACCGTAATTTTTCTGGTAGTAGTAAATTTACCATCCACTATTTCCGCCTTCTCTTCCTCCGCCTCTTTTGTCGGAGTTACTTCTCCTCCTTTATCCGTATTCGTATCCTGGGTTACAGCCGGCGTATTGTTTGAGTTCCCCTTGCCACCGCAAGCTGTAAGTGAAAGGACTATTAGTACACTTATCAGCAAAACAGAAATCAGCTTTTTCATTGTATCCTCCTATTATATATTAATTTGACTTATTACGTCCAAGCTTAAATGTCCCCTACTACTCCTTAATCGCACCTAAAGTTACACCTGCTATAAAATATTTCTGCAGCCAGGGATAGACCAGCAATATAGGCACTGTTGCAAAGATTACAGTAGCTGCCTTTAAAGTCTCTGACAGGCCTGGAGCGCTAAAGCCTTCCTGCGTAGCAACCTCAACCTGCATCATATTATTTAGAATATTATACAGAAGCAGCTGTATGGGATAGAACTTCCTGTTATTCATATACATCAATGCGTCAGAGAAACCATTCCAGCGACCCACTGCATAAAAAAGGGAAAGGGTAGCTATAACCGGGGTGGATAAGGGCAGATAAATCTTGACCAGCACCTGAATAAAGCCAGCTCCATCAATCTGGGCGGATTCTCTGAGACTATCAGGAATTCCATAAAAGAAGCTTCTCATAATAATCATGTTAAACACACTTAAACATCCGGGTATTATCAATACTAAGGGGGTATTCAGCAGGTTTATATCCTTTATCAGCAGATAACTGGGGATTGCTCCGGCATTAAAATACATGGTCAGTATAATAATCGTATTAAAAAAAGCCTTTCCCTTCAAATTATCATAGATCAGAGGATACGCACATAATACTGTCATAAGCATAGATACAACAGTAAAAATCACTGCTAATATTGCCGTCCATGCGATTGACCAAACATATTTGGCATCCACTAGTACGGTCTTATAGGCCTCCAGATTAAATCCTACGGGAATCAAAAGCACCTTATTGCGGATTAAGGCATCCGGAGAGCTTAAGGAACGTGCCAGTACACTTAAGAGCGGAATAAGGCAGATTAGGATTATTACTACACATAATGCAGCGATAACCCAGTCTCCCAATTTTGTAGTCTTTGATTTTATCATCTTAACCCCTTTCGTGAATATCTGAATTCGTAGTTCAAAATTTCTTTTAGTTTTTCAACTTAACCTTTCTTTTCTACCAGATTCCTCGTTCGCCAAATTTTCTGGCAATTGAATTTGCCATTAGTAGGAAAATTACACAAATGACTGACTGGAACAGACCAACTGCTGTAGTCAGTGAAAACTGCAGACCTCTGATACCATAAGTGTAAACAAAGGTGGATATTACATTTGAGACGCTTATTACTAATTTATTGCTTAAGGCAAAGGGTCTGTCAAATTCACTGCCAAGAATTCTTCCAAGACTCATAATAAGTAAGATTACAATCGTAGGCCTTAACCCTGGCAGTGTAATATGCCAGATTTTTTTTAATCTGCTTGCACCGTCAACTGCTGCGGCTTCATAAAGCTCTGGGTTAATACCGGTAATTGCCGCCAGATATATGATGGTATTCCAGCCTACACTTTGCCAGATACCAAGAAAAATATATGTAAATATCCAATGAGTCGGATCATTTAAAAACGGGATAGTGTCTAATCCCATCTTGTTCAGGAGAATATTCACAAATCCGTTGGTAGGTGCAAACAACTGCAAAGCAAGTCCGGATATGATAATCCAGGACAGGAAATGAGGCATGTATACAATGGTTTGGGTAATACGTTTAAAACGCTTGAATACCAACTCGTTTAATAACAGTGCCAATATAATCGGTGCCGGAAAGCCCAGTGCCAGATCAAGAAGATTAAGGGTCAAGGTATTACGCAGAGCGTAGAGAAAGTCTCGGTTTGAAAAAGCCTTTATAAAATATTCAAAACCGTGATTAGCTGCCAACTCCATGTCCCATACACTTTGTACAATGCTGTACTTCTTAAAAGCAATCTGAATATAAATCATAGGAATATACTTAAATACCAGAAAATATGCAAGGGGAATTGCAAGGAGCAGATACAAGGTCCAGTAACGCTTTATATAGGAAGCAGTCTTTCTGGTTCTTAAGGCTAATTTATCTGTTGATGTTTTCATTACACACCTCTTTCTTTGAAATTGTAAACATGCAGAAGTATCCCTGAAATGGGATACTTAATTTTATCTCCCTATGGCATTGGTTGAGGTTAACTGACGGTCTGATAGATCAAACAGTAAAGTAAGATGACTGTTTATCAGACGTTTTCTCGATAGTATCTTTGATAATGTTTAGAATTGAAACAGATTGCAGAAGGATTATATGTAAATAATTACCATTTCATTTTATTATAACTTATAACCCTTTATTATGCTTCTTAAATATTGCTATGAGCTTGCCACATATTGCTAAAACTAATTCAATCTCTAGCTCCTATTGCATGCCGCATCTGCTTGCAGAGGTTATACTGCCACAAAAAGGGTGTGAATTATGCTTTTCAATAATTTATACTAACCATCATTCGTGCCTTGGTGCGCTAATCTAAAATGGAGATTAGTTTTTATTTCCACACAAACACTCTTGCATACCGCAGCCTCCTTACAGTACTCAAATACAAAACACTACTTTGGGTGTAGACAAAAAAACAGCCCCATCGGCTGTTAATATTACCAGGCCTGATGGGGCTGTAAGTTAAGACTCTTTATTTTCCTTTTGCTGCAAGATAATCCGTTAGCTGGGTGTTAGCATCTTCTACTAGTCCATCGATTCCATTATCTTTTAATTTCTTTATAAACTCAGGTAATGCCTGTGCCGGATCAACAGTTCCGGTATTTAATGCAAGCGCATATTCTGCTGCTACATTTGCAAGAGCAGCCATTTCAGTCTGCTTGTTTGTGGGATCGTATGCCCAGCCTAAAGCAGGTATACTCTTTGCAGAACCATAATAGGATTTGAAATCATCCCAGAAGGTAATATCCTGACCGTCCAGAGGAGGCAGCTGTGTTACATTACCCATACCATTGGTCCAGGGTGTATATTCAGCACGTTTATCTGTAAATACAACCTTACCGTCTTTTAAGTTATAATGTACACCTTCTACACCGTATTCTAACAGTGTGAAAAGATAAGGATCTGTATTTAACAGGTTTAAGAACATCATGGCACGTTCCGGATTCTTGGAAGAAGTAGAAATTGCCATCATAGCACCCTGTGATGATGTTGTATCTACATAGGCAGGTGTACAGGGAACCATATCAACTTTAAAGCCACGCTCTGTGGTAGCCTGAATTTCATAACCAAGTGCATAACTCTGTGTTCCGATTAAATATCCACCGGTAAGCTGTTTTGCACTACGGGTATCATTCGCCTGATTTGCATTACCCATTGCAGGATCAATGTAACCAGCCAGGTAATATTCACGGGTCTTTTCTACGAACTTCTTATATTCCGGTGTTTCGAATTTGCTTAAGATCTTGTTACCATAAGCGCCTTCAGCGGAAGGATCCGTAGGATTCATATAATAGGATAACAGGTTATTAGTTCCTGAATCACCGGTTACTATAATAGAGTTATTTACCATTCTCTCTAATACTGCACCTTCAACTAACAGGGGATAAAAGTCTGCACCTTCTCCGTCTTTTACCTTCTTAAGGATATCTCCGAAGCTGTAATAATCTGCCTTCTTAATATCGTCAACCGTATATCCGTATTTCTCAAGAAGAGGCACATTAATGTCCCAGCAGTTCTGAGTAGCAATGTCTTTATAGCCGGGTACTGCATATACGCCGTAACCGTCAGAACCATTGATCTTGGCACCATCTGTAAGTACGGTAGGCAGCTGTTTCCACAGATCAGGAGCATACTTCTCTATCAGATTGTTATTGGGATCGTCCAGACGAACCCATGCACCTTTTTTTGCAAAGGCATTATATTCGTCAGCACTCCAGGAACAGGTAAAATAAATGTCTACGTCATCTCCACCGTTAATGGCAAGAACTGCATTGTCGTTAAAGTCACCCCAGGTTCCCCAGATAGGTTCAAGAGTTACATTGAGCTTTTCTTTTAAATATTCGTTAGCTTTAGCGAGAACCTCTGTGTCATTGGTAACATTACTTCCATGGAGATACCATTTTAAAGTAACCGGTTGAGAGATATCTGCAGCAGCTGATTCACTTCCGGTGCCTGTAGTATCTTTCTCACTGCCGGACTCCGAAGAAGAGTCCTTATTTGTACTTCCAGTGTCGTTTCCGGAAGTCTTTTCGGTGTTGTTCTTTCCGCAGGCTGCCAGCGAAAATACCAGCGCCAGGACAAGAAGCATTGATAATACCTTTTTCATAAATATAATCCTCCTTTATATTCTTTATTATAGGAACAAAAATCATCCCTGTAATCAACTTTATGGCAGATAGGAATCCACCTTTTACCAGAAATGTGCTGCAATTCCGATAACTTTATTAATACGAACCTTTAACAATTCCATCTGTGTACCTTGCCACATGAAAGGATGTTGAAAAACACCACTGCCAGAGAATAGGTACACTCCAATCAAAAGTGGAAATTGCTACCCTTTTACAGAACCCACCGTAAGTCCTGATATGATGTAACGCTGGAAAAACGGATAGGCGCAGGCAATGGGCAGTACGATTAATACAACCAGGGACATACGCAAGGTATCCTGAGGGATGGAGCTCATGATCTTGGCAGCTTCAGCACCTATAATGGAACTATTTTTTACCAGGAAGTCCGCTTGATTCTGCATTCTCATCAAAAGATATTGAAGAGGAATATAATGAGCATCCCTGACATATAACATGGGGATAAACCACTCATTCCAGAATGCCAGTGCATTTAACAATGCTATGGTGGCAATGCCGGGTTTTGATATGGGTACGATTATCTTAAACAAGGTATTGTACTCTCCGCTTCCGTCAATAGCCGCTGACTCAATTAATTCCGTAGGAACAGAGGACTGGAAAAAGGTCCTCATAATTATTATGTTAAAAGGGTTAACTAACATCGGCACAATCATTGCCGCATAATTATCACTTAAACCGAGCATTATCTTACATACCATATAGGTAGGTGCAAGTCCTCCGCCAAAAAGCATGGTAAAGAAGCTGAAAAAAGTAAAAAAGGTGCGGTATTTGAAATCCTTTCGGAACAGTGCATAAGAATATAATACGCACATTAAGACACTAAGACCGGTACCAAGAATCGTTACGAAGAAACTGTTAAAGTAAGATCTCCATAACTGATCGCCTAAATCTAATACATACTTATAGGCTTCTAACGACCAAGTCTCTGGGATAAAGGAGAATCCAATGCTCCTGATACTATCCTGTGAACTAAAGGATATGATTACTACAAATAGAAATGGGATAATGCACATTAGGCAAAATAACCCCAGAATGATATTTATTATTACTTCAGCTGTCAGACTTACTGAATTCAATCTTCTTTTCTTGCCGCTAATATTAACTGTATTACTAGCAGAACTCATAATATTGCCCCCAACCTGCCGTTAACCAAACCAGCAGGGCCGTAACTTTCATTTCAGAAAGTATACAGCATCCTTTCTTTCATTTATCCAAATCTGTCGACCTCAGCAAAGTTTTTAGTCTAGAATAGGCTGCTCTCTTCGTCTACTTTTCTTACAATTGTATTAGTAACCATAATACAGATAAAACCGATGATATTCTGCATAAGGCTGGCAGCAGTACTCATACCTTCACTGTGAGTGGTCATTAAGGTACGGTATACATACGTATCTATAACCTGTGTAGCTGAAAACAAAGGCCCTGAATTCATGGGAACACTATAGAAAAGCCCAAAGTCTGCATTAAAGATCTTGCCGACATTCATAATGAACAGGATGATTATCATTGTTTTCAGATGAGGAACTGTAACATACCAAACCTGCTGCCATTTACTGGCACCATCAATTCCTGCTGCCTCATATTGAGCGGTATCAATACCAGTAATAGCTGCCAGATACAGGATAGTTGAATAACCGATATTCTTCCACAAGCTTGCCAGTGTCAATATAAAAGGCCAATAGGTTGGATCATTATACCAGTTTATAACCTCCATCCCATGGGTCTTCTGGAAATTTACAATTAAACCTCTGGTGGGATCTAAAAATGCCAGGACAAAATAACTTGCAACAACCCAGCTTAGAAAATAAGGAAAGAACATTAAGGTCTGATAAGTCTTTGCCACAAATTTCTTCGTTATTTCATTTAACATAACAGCAAAGCTTACAGATATAAGAATTCCAAGTACTATCCAGAGTGCATTATATCCGAGTGTATTGCGTATCATAACCCAGGAATCCGAAGTAGCGAACAGGAATTTAAAATTCTTAAAGCCCACCCATTCACTATGCAGGATATTATTAATCAGCGAAGGGTCCTTCGTATAGATTTTGTACTCCTTAAACGCAATTACAATGCCAAACATCGGTAAGTAACGCAGCAGTATGAGCCAAATGGCTCCGGGAGCTACCATACTGAGCAGCACTAAGGTTTTTTTATATTTGGTTAAACCTTTTAATTTCTCTCCTGCCCCGGCTGTTAACTTAAGCATATTTTGTCCTCCTGTAGTCTCTTATTCATATCTGACGCAAACTACTGTTTACACTAAGTTTACCTGATTTATTCGTAATAGTAACGGTATGCATTTGTTATTATTTGTTTATATATGTGAATAGTGATATATTTGATTGATTAGTCGAAATGTTTTTGTGCTTATTTAACAGAACGTCAGGAAATAATTGCTATTCATACCAATTTATTTGAAATTCCTGTGAATCGATTGTAAGAAATAAGAAAATATGATAAGATACTATCTTGTAGGTATTATATAACAATTCTGTTTTCAAAGAATTTGTTAGAAATAACTAGGATATGCCTGATAACTATTTGTACTGGGTGTTCCATTTGTGGAAGACAATGTATTGTTTAGAGTGTGTAGTGATGTATGTACTCTAAAATGCAAAACAGTATATTGCATGGGGAAATAGCCAGAACAGGACAGCAAGTTTTTAAACATTCCAGAGGGAAGAAAATAATATAAGGTGAAATAGATGAAGAAATTTATAGCGGATCGAAAGCTTTTTATAAGAAGAGTTTTTCTTATAATAATGGATGCTCTGTTTATTAACATGGCCTCTTTTCTGGCGTTAATAATACGTTTTGATTTTCGTATCAGCCAAGTGCCGACTAATTATTCAGAGGCAGTTCTTAGTTATGTGTTTATTAATACCCTGCTAACTATTGGTATATTTGCGGTTTTCAGGCTTTATAACAGCTTGTGGAAATATGCAGGTATTGATGAACTTACTAATATTCTATTTGCCTGCGTAACAGCAGGCGCTGTACAGCTGACGGCCATGCATTTTTTCTTAAAGATTCATGTTCCAAGAAGCTTTTACCCTTTAAGCGCTCTCTTTCTATTACTATTAGTTACTCTTGGTCGTTTCTTCTATCGTTATATCAGAAGACTGTCCAGGCGAAATTTCGGTGTAGTAAAGGAACGTATTATGATAATTGGTGCCGGTGAGGCCGGCAGTTATATCATTCGGGAAATTACCGGCAGTATCTATATAAACGGCAGCGTAATCTGTGCCATTGACGATGATAAAAATAAATTAGGCAGCTATATTCAAGGAGTTAAGGTCGTAGGTGATAGAACTAAGATTCTTGAGTCCGTTGAAAAATATGAGATTACCAATATTATTATTGCTATCCCTTCCGCCAATCAGAAAACCATCCGCCAGATACTGGAGATCTGTAAACAGACTAATTGCAAGCTTAAGATTCTGCCCGGTATGTATCAGCTAATCAATGAAGATATCAGTATTACGAAATTACGAGATGTTGAAATCGATGACCTTCTTGGCCGCGACCCGGTTAAAATTGATATGGATGAAGTGATGGGATATGTAAGCGGAAAGGTCATATTAGTTACAGGGGGCGGCGGTTCCATCGGAAGCGAATTGTGCAGACAGTTAGCAGACCATAAGCCGAAGCACCTGATAATACTTGATATTTATGAAAATAATGCTTATTCCATTGAACAGGAGCTTAAGAATACCCATCCTGAGCTTAACCTGACTGTGCTTATTGCCTCTGTAAGAAATACGAAACGAATACATACGATAATGGACAGATTCCGTCCTGATATCATTTATCATGCTGCTGCTCACAAGCATGTACCTTTAATGGAAGCAAGCCCCAACGAAGCAATTAAGAATAATGTTGGCGGTACCTATAATATGGCTATGGCGGCTCATATGTTCGGAGTGAAGAAGTTTATTCTTATTTCCTCTGATAAAGCGGTTAACCCTACTAATGTCATGGGTGCCTCAAAGCGTATCTGTGAGCTTATTATTCAATCTTTTCAAAAGAAGTCCGGTACAGAATTTGTTGCCGTAAGGTTTGGTAATGTTCTTGGCAGTAACGGCAGTGTCATACCTCTATTCAAGGAACAGATTCTAAGAGGCGGACCAGTGACGGTTACCCATCCGGATATTATAAGGTATTTTATGATTATCCCTGAGGCGGTATCCCTGGTACTGCAAGCGGGTGCTTATGCAAAAGGCGGCGAGATCTTCGTTCTTGATATGGGTGAACCGGTAAGAATTACAGACCTAGCTGAGAATCTTATTCGTTTATCAGGATATGAGCCCGGAAGGGACATTGAGATTGAGTACACCGGTCTTCGACCTGGTGAGAAATTATACGAAGAACTGTTAATGGATGAAGAAGGTCTTACTACAACCGCCAATAAGCTCATTTATATTGGTAAGCAGATTGATATTGATGCAGATGAATTCCTAAAGAATGTCCTGGAGTTGGACAATGCTGCAAAAGAGGAAGCTGAAGATATTAGAGAGCGGATAATGGAATTAATACCTACTTACCATCCGGAGAATGCAGGTGCTGAAAATGGTAGCGATGATACAATTGCTTTGACCTATGTGGCGGCAAGCAGAGAATAAATTTATTCTGCTTGCTATCAATGGCAATTTTAAATTCTTAAGAATAAATCTTTTGCATCTCTTCAGGCTTGTATAATACAATGATTCGGAAAGGAGGTACTTTAGAATGGATGCAGAACTGAAAAGTCTGTTAACTCAGATAATGGAAGATGTAAGAAGCATAAAAGAGGATGTTACTTCTCTGAAAGAGGATATCACTTCTCTGAAGGAGGATGTTACTTCTTTAAAGGAGGATGTTACTTCTTTAAAAGAGGATGTTACTTCTTTGAAAGAGGATGTTACTTCTTTGAAAGAGGATGTTACTTCTTTAAAAGAGGATGTTACTTCTTTGAAAGAGGATGTAGCTTCCTTAAGAAAAGAAATGGATATTGTAAATTATAAACTCGACATGCACAGTGACAAGATTGAAAATCTGGAACTTCGAGTGCGTATGTCAGAATCTAATGTCCGAAAGGATATCAAAAAGCTGTCTGATGAGTATGATACTATTATTGAAGTATTAAAACAAAGTCACCTATTACCCCGATAAACTAATTTTCAAAAGCCGGCTGCTTCTCTTAACAAGTGCAACCGGCTTTTAATATTTCATATATAATAAGCTTATTTCATAATCTATTTGATACTTACATAAATAACTATATCTGCTATAATACTACATCTGTGCATTGAATAAACTTTTAATCTTATAGATAACATCATCTGAATCAGCATTAATACTGGAGGCCTCATTAATATCAGAGATTGATTTGAGAGCTTCAATGTCAGCATTATAACCTATAGTATAGATAGGAATACCGGATTCTTTAATTACCGGAGAAACATAGTCAAGTGAGTTGCCTTCGTTGGTTGCTCCATCACTTAGAAGGAACAGCATTAGCTTGGCATTTGGACTACTTTTCTTTGCCTCTAACAGCATGTTGACGCCAACTGTTATACCGTCATAGGAAGCAGTTCCTCCTGCTGCTTGTAAATCTTCTACCGCTCCTTGAAAATATGCTCTCTGATTCAAATCAAACTTTGCTATAGGAACTTCTACCACTACATCAGAGCTATAGCTTACAAGACCTATACTGTTATTATCTTTAATATATTCCGCTCCGTTAATCAGACTTTTCTTAAGTTGTAAGAGAGGATCTCCGTCCATACTTCCACTGGTGTCAGCTACAAATACGGCTATTATATCCTTTCCTCCGTCTTTGTTCTCTTTCCAAAGTTTCTGGGCTTCCAGAATACCTCTTCCGGTAGTATCATATGTCTCACCTGCATAATCGTTCTTACCATTAAAGCCATAATCAGTCGCTAACTTCTGGGCTTTGCTTCCAGTCGCATATTCTACAAATTCCTTAAGAACAGCTGTTTTGTCAGAAGAAAGATTACCTACTGCATAGAGGGGATTATCATGCCTTATACCAAAGGGAATGAATTCATATTTGGAAAGCTCTTTGTCATTGATATATGTCTGATATTCCATGATCATGCCCTCCAGCTTACCGGAGGATGCACTGTCTCGCATCTGCATGGTGGTATAGGCCACATAAGGAATATTGTTCTGAAACTTAGTAAATCCCTCTTTGGCTGTATTGCTTAACATATCATTGGAATCAAAATTATGCAGAGTACTTAATAAGAAATTAAGGCCGGTTGCACTTGCCAGGGGATTGGTATAACCCATGATCAGGTTGTTTTCAACTACCGCTTTTATAACCGTACTAAAGTCTGCTTTACCATAGCTTTGCTCCAGTTTGGCCTTGGCATCTTTACTGATCAAGATCCCGGCAACATTGCCAAGAAGCCTATCTGCTGCCACGTCTACTTTTCCCCCTTGAGAGGCTACAAGCTCTCCCCATAGCTTTGAAGAAGGGGTATAAGCATCAGGAAGATACTTACCGGAGATGATATAATCTGCTCCCTGACCGGAGGATACATTTCTCACAGACACCGATACGGTCTTTCCAGCTATCTCTATGTTTTCCTTATTAAAATCTTCGGCCGTTTCTATCAGCCAGCCGTCTTTATCACTCCCTGCCTTTTCCGGACTGGAAAATATCTCAATATTTATGTCACCTGTTCCGGTTACGGTTAACGGGTATTTATCAATTTCCGGTAACTCGTCATATAAACTGGGCGGTGTAAGTTCCACCGAGGCTTTTCTAGGTGTGGAGGTCGTGACATTAATGTTGTTGGTAAGGTATTCAAGCTTGGCATTTAAGTCCTTCTCAGAATAAGTATTAAAAGCACTGTCACTCTTATCTTCCTTCTTGCCGTTTCCGCTTAGAGCACCAACTATTACCAGCACTATAACAAATACAAGGGCAATGCCTAAAATAAATTTAAATACTTTTTGATTATTTTCCATCTTTGGCTCCCATCTGCGTGCTTTTGCACGCGTACAAAATCAGTGGGAGTGAAAGTGCTTTTCTTTCACTCTTACTCCTATCTGTGTACTTAGACATATCTAATATTTTTCTTTCCTATTGGTACTTTTTCTTTAAATCCTCAAGTTGATTATCTTCATTCTTACGCAAATTCTGCATAGCCTTAATGATATCTGTAAGCTTACTTATATCAACTTCACTTTCAGACCCGCTCATACCGGAGACTTCCGTAATTAATTTTTCAAACTCCATTAGAACCTGATCATTTTTATTAATATATTCTTCTATATATTCTAAGTTCTGTTCAACCAGGAATACCTGTAATTTATCATCGAATATTTTGATCCGGTCAATTATCTTATCTGAGTTAAAGTCCAGTGAATTTTCCACCAATGCCGCCATATCAGCGATTGCACCGCTCTGCTCTCCCTGCAGTTCTTCTAAAAGTGAAGAGAACACATCCTTTCGTCTATAAAAGCTTTCGATCTGCTCAATATTTCTATTAATACTGCGATAAAGCCGCTTCATGTAGCTGCTGGAAAATTTCTGCTTTCGAATGTATGCAGCGAACCAATACTTCTTTCTGCCAAGCTTTGTTACTTCTTTATCCTGTGTAATCACATCAATCGGTACATCAAAGACCTGACGGTAAATCAGAATTATAGCAGCTGCCAATACAACAAAAATAGCTGTTATAAAAATAGCTTTGACTACATCAGAGCTGTTTGGAAAGTTCTTAATGATTATAAAAGCTATTGGTATTGTTAATATTCCAGAAAGTATTACCAACCCATATAGGGTAAGGTTCTTTTTATTCTTCATATTTTCCCCATTCCAATTATTTGGTTTCATAGAATCTATTAATTACAGGCTTATATAACAGTTGAAATAAAATTATCTTTTACAAGTAAAAACTGCCCTATGTTACGAACTTCTTTCTGAAAAGGAAATTATTAAAATCAACTTGCATGGAATCTTTTGGCTTTTATTAATCTTAATATTCTTTTAGGTAAAAGTCAATTAATGTAGATTAATATTTTGTTAAAAAATACTATTATTATAATGTGAGATATGTGAAACATCATCATTGACAAAAGTCATATTATTATGTAGTATTAAATTATATTTTGTAAATATTTAACACTTCTTGACTGCTTGTCATTTCCTAATTCTTTTTATCGGCATATGCTCCGAAGGATTACTAATTTGCCCGGAGTTTTCAACCAACTTGCTTAATATCCCGACTAGTATTATTACACTATTTTATGATTGCTTGAAGATTATCACCTGCTTTACTCTCAAAACGACTTTTTTATCAGCTGCTGTATGCTCAATCAGATTACCGAGTTATTCATTTAATACTGTGCATAATGGCACACCCATTTAATATATAATCAATACTTATTTTTAGACGAAAAGGAAAGGAGGAAACGAAGGTATTTAATGACTGATAGGTTGTAGCCATTATACAAAAAATGTGGAGGGTATAGTACTAAAAAGAAAAGCGTTTTTTAGTACAACTAAAAAGAAAGGCGTTTTTTAGTACAATTAAAAGAAAGGCGTTTTTTAGTACAACTAAAAAGAAAAGCGTTTTTTAGTACAATTAGAAGAAAGGCGTTTTTTAGTACAACTAAAAGAAAGTCATTTTTAGTACAACTAATTAAGGAACGACCAATAATAAATTGGTGGTTCAGAAAAGAGGGTAAATAATGAAAGGAAAATTTAAGATTGCTATCGGCGTATTAACAGCGGCGGCTTTGGTCATTACTACTGCTGCCTCACTTATACTTCCGGCAGTTGTTTCTGCTGAAGTAACAAGTGAATCCTACACCTGGCAGAATGTACAGATTGGCGGAGGCGGATATGTAGATAACAT
Organism: Anaerocolumna sp.; assembly: GCA_029256725.1. Taxonomy (GTDB): domain Bacteria; phylum Bacillota; class Clostridia; order Lachnospirales; family Lachnospiraceae; genus Anaerocolumna. The sequence goes on from JAQSXJ010000052.1 coordinate 21,301, forward strand.
TATCTACAATCCCGGGGAAAAAGATCTAATTTATGCAAGAACCGATATGGGCGGTGCTTACCGCTGGAATCCCTCCACTCAGAGATGGATTCCTTTAACAGATACAATCGGCTTTGATGACTGGAACAACTTAGGCTGTGACAGCCTTGCAGTTGATCCTGTAGACACTAACCGTGTATACATAGCGGCAGGTACTTATACCAATAACTGGACAGTCTCTAACGGCTGCATCCTACGTTCTACGGATAAGGGAAATACCTGGCAGGTAACACAATTACCCTTTAAAGTTGGTGCAAATATGATGGGTCGTTCCATGGGCGAACGTCTTGTAGTTGACCCTATATGCAACAATGTTTTATACATGGGTACCCGCAATGGTAACGGATTATGGAAAAGTACCGATTACGGTGTAACCTGGAGTAAGGTAACTACATTTACTGAGGTAGGTAACTTTGCCCCTACAGATCTCGATCCGACCCTTTACGATAATACCCTTACCGGTGTGGTATGGGTTACCTTCGACCCTAGCTCAAGTACAGCCGGTTCACCCTGCAAAACAATTTATGTAGGTGTAGCCAACAAGGCCAAAAACGGCGAAGCAGCTAAAGATACAGTATTTTATACAACCAACGGCGGTGTAACCTGGAGCGCAGTTGCCGGTCAGCCAAAAGACGGTTTCTTCCCTCATCACGGTGTATTGTCCTCTGATGGTATTCTGTATATCCCTTACAGCAATGATGTTGGGCCATATCAAGGCTCAAAGGGTGATGTATGGAAATACAATACCAAAACAAGTGTATGGAGTAAAATAAGCCCTGTTCCCTCTACCAGTGATGATGATTACTTTGGTTATGGCGGACTCTCTGTAGATGCACAGAAGCCCAATACACTCATTGTTACAACCTTTAACAGCTGGTGGCCTGATTCCAACATCTTCCGCTCCACTGACGGAGGTACAACCTGGACAAGGTTCTGGGATTGGAATGGTTACCCTGACCGTACTCTTCGATATACACAGGATATCTCTCTTTCACCCTGGCTTACCTTTGGAAAGCAACCAGAACCGCCAATTCCTTCTCCTTTGATTGGTTGGATGATGGGTAATATATCGATTGATCCTTTTAACTCTAACAAAATGATGTATGGTACAGGCGCGACGGTTTATGGAACGGATAACCTGACAGCTCTGGATACCGGCGGAAAAATTAATCTTACTGTTAAATCCCTTGGAATAGAACAGACAGCAGTCCTTTCCCTTATAAGCCCTACAACCGGTACTGCACACTTAGTCAGCGGACTTGGTGATGTTACAGGGTTTGTACATAATGATCTGACTAAAGTACCTAATATGATGATGATTACACCTAAATTCTCATCAACTACCAGTATGGATTATGCTGAACTTAATCCTACAAAGTATGTAAGAGTAGGAAATACCGAAGCCGGTAACCATCCCCGAATAGGCATTTCTTACGACTCCGGTAATAACTGGTCCGCCGGAGCAAACAGTTGGACCACAAATGATACCGATAGTACCGGCGGCGGTAAAGTGGCTATGTCTGCAGACGGTAATACCATAGTATGGGCACCTCCCGGGAAAGTACCTTCTTATTCTACTACTACAGGAAGTTCCTGGACAGCCTGCTCCGGTCTGCCAATAGATTCATTTATCGCCTCTGACCGTGTTAATCCAAATAAATTTTATGGTTTTTCCGGAGGAACCTTCTATGTAAGTACAAATAAAGGTGCTACCTTTACAGCTGCTGCCACAGGACTTCCTGATCCTTCCTCCAGTCCTTCTCCTGAAACAACGCCTGTTAACTTCAAGGCTATGCCCGGTATTGAAGGTGATATCTGGTTGGCTGGCGGAAGTGAAGGTTATGATTATGGTTTATTCCATTCAACTAATTCAGGTGCTACTTTTACAAGAATAAATAATGTGCAGGAAGCTGATGTAGTTGGTTTTGGTAAAGCTGCTCCCGGTGCTAGTTATATGGCACTTTATATTTCAGCACAAATTGACGGAGTAAGGGGACTCTTCCGTTCAATAGATGCTGGTGCCAGCTGGATAAGAATAAATGATAACAATCACCAGTATGGCAGAGTAAATATGTGTATTACCGGTGATCCCAGAATCTTTGGACGTGTATATGTAGGAACGAATGGAAGGGGTATTGTATATGGTGATTCGAATGTAACACCGACCGTTACACCGACACCGACTACTACACCTACTCCCACTACTACACCTACTCCAACGGTTACTGTTACACCTACCCCTACAACTACTCCAACACCTACACCAACGAATTCTGCTACTATTTCACCTGTAACAGCAGCTTTTGATAAGAATACGACGAAGCAAGCGGATATAACTGTTACAATTACGCCTAATGGCAATACTTTGAATGCTATTAAGAATGGTTCAACTGCACTTACGGCAGGAACAGATTATACGGTATCTGGTAATACAGTTGTGATTAAGAAAGCGTATTTGGCGGGATGGACTGTTGGAACTACAAGTTTGACTTTTGATTTTAGTGCTGGTACTGATCCGGTTCTTAGTATTGTGATTTCGGATACGACGAATAGTGGTAACAGTGGATTGGCAGTTCAGATGTATAATAATGGACTTTCTGCCAGTTCTAACAGTGTATCACCGCAGTTTAAGGTGATTAATAACGGCAGTAGTGCTATTAATCTGGCGGGATTGAAGTTGAGATACTATTTTACAGATGATGGAGCTACTTCACAGAGCTTCTGGTGTGACTGGTCTTCTGTTGGTACTGCTAATGTTACGGGGGCTTTTGTGGATATGGCTACCGTTAAGACTACGGCAGATTGTTACCTTGAGATTAGCTTCTCCAGTGGTGCCGGAAGTCTGGCGGCTGGGTCCAGTGTGTTTATTCAGAGCCGATTTTCTAAGAGTGATTGGAGTAATTATACACAGAGTAATGACTATTCCTTTAATTCCAGTGGTACGAGTTATGGGGATTGGAGTAAGGTAACGGCTTACTTGGATGGTAGTTTGGTTTGGGGGGTGGAGCCGTAATGAAAAACAAATAATTTAAGAATAGACATGTTTCGTAATTATATTCTAAATCAAGGATAAACACTAAGAGTGTGTGAAGAAAAGTCTGCAAATACTAATCTTCTATGATAATAACTGGTCTGAAGGCTTTGCGATAAGCTTTCAGACCTTGTTATATATATAACAGTACATGCGATGTATGTCAATAGCAGGCGGATATTCCGCCTGTATAAAATTATATAAATAAGTACCTTATTGAGGTAGACGTCCCTCATAGCCCAGATTATCATCCATCTCAGCTTCCATCATTTCTTTGATGGTACCACCAAGCAGATCCTTGAGCGCATCCTGAATATCTTCTGCTGATTGGATGTCGTACTCCTCCAGAAGCTGTTGAATAATGTTACGTTTTCCATCTGTCATTTGTACCTTGTGTACTGGTTTCTTTTCTCTTGCTATAATAAAAGGCCTACTAATGATTATATTTTATCATAGAAGATCTTATAAATCTTTATTTACAGAAAAACTTTCACAGACTCAACACAAATTTGGTGTTAATTATACGAAACATGTCTTTTCCTTTTATATAAGTTTAATCATATGAATTTTTTGTAATTAAATATAGATTTAATAAATTTTTTAATATGTAAAAAATCAAGTAATCTACTTAAAAAAATATAAATGTGCATATAACATACTTTCAAAAAAAATGTTTTAACTAAATATCCATACCATTTTATAGATTTTTTATTATTTGTGTATTTATTATACATAATTAACCAATCACTATGTTTAATTAAAGTCATTTTATCTTTATATCGATTAGGGTTATATTTTGGAAATATAATTCCTGATATATTATCATAATCAATTATGACAGTATTATTAGCTAAAAACTTTTCAGTTAAAATTATATTGTCAATACTATTATCATAATAATTATTACAGTTTACTGGATAATGTTTTCTTAGAAACTCCAAACATATATGCTGTTCAGGAAAAAATCTACACAAAGAATTAAAGTATAACTTTGAATTCTTAACATTCTTCATAAACCAATTTGCATCTTCTTTAGTTTGTAGCTCAATATCACAATAATATTTTATTATATCTTCTTTATTACCAAACATAATCCAATCGGATGGATGAAACGGTAAAGGTACTACTCTTGGATTTCTTGTATAATAATTACATATTAATATTTTATTTTTAAAGATCGTATATTCATTCTTTTTAATATCATAAACATTAAAATAATTAAGAAAGTTTGTTGTTTCAAGATATAAGTCTGTTCTAAACTTTAATATATATCTACGGTCAGCTTTTTTTAATCCTGCCTGTGTCGTTAAAATTTGACGATTCACATTATTGTATGTATTCATTTTATAATCTTGTATTGTACTGCCGGGATCATCTATTAGTACAATATCATCATAGATAAGATTTTTAAAGTTATTTTCTTTTTGTGTAGCTAAAACAATTTGAGATTCTGGTAACAATTTTCTTATTTTTATCAAACAATTAGATGTATAATTATTTATTCCACCCTGAACAATAACTGAGATATCTGACGAATCTATCATATAATCAAACCTTTCTTACCACACACATTATATCATTAACTTGTTATTGATTTTTTTAAATACTAAAACTATATAATCATGTATTAATTTCCCAACAATAGAAACTAATAAAACTATAATAATATAATATAAAGGGTTATCGCCACCAGATAAAATCGTATTATACTTATCAAAAAATCTTATTACCACTGTATGAAAAATATATATTGGCAAACTTAATGATAGTATAAAACTACACACATTATTACTCAAAAAAGCATCCAATTTAAAAGATATAAAATTGGATTTAAGCGAAAGAGATAGTAATAAAATACTTATTAAAACATAAGATATAAAATCACCCTCTGTAGTAACAGGTTTTTTTATAAATATACTAAATAATAAAATACAGAGAATTAACTCCACTAAAATAGAAAAGTTTTTTAAGGGTTTTCTTATAATTCTACATTTATCTGCAATGTTTTGAACTATTATACCAACTCCTATACCTACGATACCACGTACCATTCCAAAAGGAAGCCCAAATAACGTAATTTCGTAAGTCATATTAATAGAATGATATTCGGTTAAATTATACATATTAATTAATAACGTAATGCTAATAATTATTGTAATATAAACGTATTTGCTTTGAAATATTTTTATTATTAAAACGTAAAATATACTAACGATAAGATAGATAGCAATATACCATATTTGCCAAAATGGTAAATTATTTTCTGCTAAACCCAAATATTGATAGAAAAATAAATATTTAAAAATATCCAATATACTAACTTTACCTTCTTGATAAATTATCGTTAATAATAAAATAATAATATAGTATAAATAAATATTACTTAGTTTAGATTTTATAATATCAATACATGATGTATTTAATAATTTTTTATAGCCCTTTGCAATCATCATTCCATTTATTATGAAAAAGAATTCAACACACAAATACCCCTGAGGTACTATTTCCCAATTATAATGTAACAAAGCGACAATAATAGCTGCTATAAATTTTAGTAAGTCAAATGTATATAAATAACTATTACTCTTTTTCGTATCAATCATAAAAAATACCTCTTTTAACTTTGTTTATTGCCGCCTGCTTTCTACTTATTTACTCAACTTTCCCAGTTTGAATTCCCAAACAAAGCCTGAATAAATAAGGCTTGGGATCTCATCCATTCATCCACTTTACTTTTAAGGATATTTGAGATTTCTGCTGGTAAGTTGATTA
>JAQSXJ010000053.1 GCA_029256725.1 Anaerocolumna sp.
AATACTTCTTTCGATAATATTTGTTGAAATGCTATTTTCCATGATTCAGTTTGTATATGCGCTAAAACATTTTCATCTCCAGTTTGTACTTTACGTATATCTATATTTTTGTCCACCTTAATTTTTCCTCCAGTAACATTACTAACTAACTCTTAATAATAACTTTCTAAACAAATGAAAGTTTTCAGATTTATATGATAAAGAATCACCATCTGATTTCATATCCATCTACAATCAAAATTCTACAATATGATCAGAAACCGCATCTTTATTATTCCTAATTATTTTCTTCTAAACACGGAATAACCATCTGCATCAACAGACCAGTTTCATCAATCATCGGATTCTCTGGTATAATTTTAAAGTAACCTTGAGCTGCAATATTTGCTGAAACAGTTAGGCATAAAGCGTCCACAATATCATCAATTTTGCATTTCAAACTTTTTGTCAGAGCTGATAGTTTTATAATTGATAATTCAGGTATGTATTTAGCTAATAAATGGATACGTTCTTCTAGCCCTTCAACTTCTGACTTTTTTGTTAACAATGTTCTTCCATTCAATTGTGCAAAGCAGACTTCTGGATGACTTTCCTTCATGACATTTCTATATTTCAGATTGTCTTGTAAGAAAGAATCAATTTCTCGTATCTTTGGAATGATTCCAACAGTCAGTGGCGTAAATTTCTTACCCATAACTCGCTCATTTTCCTCATAAGCTGCAGCTACTGTCTTAGCATAAACAGCCTGCCTGCACGGAGCGGGAAATATGGTTGCAGCTCTCTCTTTAATAAGCTGTCTGGCATATGTGTCAGGGCGTATATGATTTTTACTGCTTGCCAGACCAATAACCATATCTATAAAAATCTCATCAAAATCTGGATATTCATTCACAATATCATAAATGTTATTGTATTTATTAATTTCTAATTCTCCCCGATTCAAAATGGCCGCAACCCATCCCCCTTTGCATCCGTCTACACCAATGCTTATTACATTTGCACTCATTTTCTTTATCGGAGACTTTACCTGCTCAGGTTGCTTCTGCACCACTCCAAATGTCGTTCCTTGTTCAACCATATGACCTTTACTTCCTTCACTGTCAAATCTACTATTATCAAAATGCATTATACAAGTTGCATCTTTGCATACTCCTACCAACTTGTAACGTTTTTTATTTTATTAAAGAATACAATTAACTCTGAATTAAATCTAACTTCATAACAATTTCACCTTCATCAATTTCTCCCGTTGCTATAAAACCTATACTTTCGTATAAATGTTTACCTACTTCGTTTCCGGGTACATAATCTAAAGACACACAATCAAACTTTCCAGTTTCTTTGATGATATTAAGAGCATACTCCATAGCTTTTCTACCATACCCTACCCTGCTGATCACTTGCTATCATAAATCGCCATATACCGCATTTACGCTCTTCATTCATGTAAAACAAATCAGCAAATCACCGTTCCTAGGTTCTTTTCTATTCTCCATTGCGGTGCTATACCATCATCCCCCCAATATTCATTCATAGCAATTATCTTATCATCTTCTAACTCAATAAACGATACCACATGACACGATATCTCTCTATCGATAGAAAAGACCTTCACTACTGCAATTATCAAATTACCTGTTTTCTCTATTCTTTCAATCGTACCATCCCAATCACCAGGATATTCACAATTTGCTCTTATATATTCATCCACTGTAAAATGTTCATTTGTACAATGCCAATTTACATATGCTGTGTCTTTGAAAAAAGTTTTCAGTTTCTCAGCATCTTGTTCAAACACCGTTTTCCATAATTCAACAATATCCATTTATTATACTCTCCAATCAGTTCCAATAGCATCATTATGAGCAATAATTGATAAATCATATTTATGTTTAATAAAATCCTTAGCCTGCCATCTTTCGTATTACTAAGGAATTAAATGGAAAAATTACTTAATTCACCTTCGAAACGCAATTGGTGATCAGACATCCAGGCAGGCATATATCCTGCTCTGTATCCTACCTTTTGTGAGGCAATATTGCTGGATGTAGTTGAATAAACTGGTACAATGTCCTTCTGCAATATTTCAAAAGTAAGTGAGTTTACCAAATATACAGCTAACCCGTTATTACGAAATTCAGTCAATACATCTATTCCGATTGCCCACATTTTTGGACTCCACAAACATGCACCTGCTATTCCTGCAATTCTATCTCCTTGTCTTGCCACTATTGCCAAGGAATTCTGAACCGGATGACTCAGATCATATTGCAGAGCATTGCTGAAACCTTGAGACTCAAGCAGCATTGAAATTCTATCTTTTTGTACTATCTCATAGGTAAAGCCTAGCGGTGGGGAAATACGCTTTATATTATCTATATCAGGCAGATAACACATAACATGTCCACGTATGAATGGCATTGAAAAAGCTTCGTCACGCTCTTTTCCGGCAAGCTGTTCTTTTGCATATTTTAGACGTGCAGGTGTTGCGGAAACCACAATTGATTTTCCCATTGTCAGTATTTCAAAGAATTGCTTTCTACGTCGAAAAGGTCTCCTCCCCGGATTCTCTTTTGCCTCAGCAAAAACAAGGCTGTCTTTTGCTCCATTCAGATCTTCAATTGTGCAATTTAAATCAATTGCAAGTTGATTTTGAACAATTTTAAACATTTCGTGTTTTGTCATATCGCACCTTCTTCATAGGATTAAATTATCAACAATAAATACTTAAAATCCATCCGATAAATGAATTTTTTCAGATTCAATATCTGACAAATCATAACCAATGCATTTTAATTTAGACCATTCTTTTGCTTTTGATTTGAAGCCAAATCATTACTTTTATGAAATTTCCTGGGGAATCAGGATTTTTTCATAATGATAGTGCCCTGCATCCACAATCATACGACACATTGTGATTTCCAAATTAAAGCGCCTTTTACCACAGCTGCCAGGATTGAGAAATAGTATGCCATTAATAATTTCTGCGGAATATTTGTGGGAGTGACCATAGACTACCACATCCACATCTATTAGGTTATTGGGAACATCTTTCTTATTATTCAGCTGCTGCAAGTTCCTTCATTACAAAATCACGTAACAGACCATGAGTATCTGATAAAATTGCAATTTGCTTCATAAGTTCTTCTTTCTTTATTTTTATACTATTCTTTATACTTATCAATATGGGTCTTATTACCCTGCTCTCATTATTAATCATAAATTCAAGAGTTAGCCTGCATAATCATATTTATGGTTAAATATTAAATTAATCGACAACTTACTTAATGATTAAATTAAAAGGAAACACCCCTTTTATTCGTTACATCGACTGATATTCGAAAAAAAGTAACAATTTTATCCTTTAAACTGATACCTATTCTTACACCGTTTTTTATATATTCCCTCCACCAACTGCCTTTGGTTGAATTGATATATCCGTTTTGTTCCATAACTTCGTCTACAGTATCAATCGAACAACCAACCTGAAGACCCATAAAGGTGTATTTGGGTGATTTAATCTGATATCCGGTTATATGATACATATCAAGACAGTCAGGATAACCGCCTACAGTAATAGAGATGTCTTCATTTTCCAGCAAATAACACCCGAATCCCCCAATCACCAAGTATTCGCCTATGTTTTCCAACGCCGACTCTGACAGAGCCAGTGCAAAAGGCACGTTGCAATTTCGATTTATTTCTCCTATAGTCTCATTCTTCTTACTATGACCAGGAAAATTGGTAAAACAAAAGCATATAAATAGAATAGTAAATACCACCTTATATTTTATCATAAGAATACTCCTTCTTTAATTAAGGCTATTGTCTATTCCTGGCACAATTTATATTAAAGATAAGATGCTTTTACGGTTTCTGAAAGATTATTGTTTCTTCAGTTCCCAAAACAGAAATATTGGAATTTTCTTCATCCAAGCAATGTTAATAAATAGTGCTGCTTGTTCTTCTGTGGGAACTGGTTCGCTTAGGTCAGTAATCATTAATCCGCATTTGATGAATGTCTTTACATAATCTTCAATTGTCCGATGTCTCCATATGACTTTAACGCTGCCAGATGATAATGGCGCTTCCCATTCGGTTGGATGATAATAATTCGATACAACAACTTTTTTATCAATCCCTTTGTCTTGCCGCCCAATACCACCACTAACATGAAAACATGGATGACACACACTTGCAAACAATTTTCCAGACGGCTTTAATACCCTTGTTATCTCTCTTATAGTTCCTTCAAAATCCTCGCAATCCATCAACATCATGGAAGCCAGTACAATATCAAATGTATCATCAGCAATCTCATATAAATCACAGCTATTACGTAGGTGATAAGTAACTTTTACTTGTTCTTCCTCTGCTTTCGATATACAATATTTGATTGCGTTTTCGCTGCAATCAACAGCAGTAACAATCGCACCTTTCCGTGCCAATTCTCTTGAATATCCGCCTTCTCCGCAACCTAAATCTAAAACTGCTTTACCTGAAACATCTCCAAGCTGCTTAAAAGTGAACGGCATGATAAAATTTACTCTATGCGGATTTGTTTGTGCAAGTTGTATCCACTCCTCAGACATTTCAATATTACCCCAAGATTCAGTTGAGCTATCTTTTTTCATGAACACCTCCGAAATTTAAAATAATCTCATTCGTATTTGCAAACAATTGTGAATCATTTACATGATAAAATATTATACATTGTTTATTGGCTTAGTAACAAATATTTGTCTAACAGAATCTTTTTTTATAGCTTTTTAGCAGGATTATTGCTATATTACCTAGTACCAATATACCATTATATGGATATTATTTCAATTAATTTGTCATTATAACATCCAACCAAAATTTATCAATTAATAAGTTTACCCCCTCTTCAAACAATCAGTTTAAAGAAGGGATAATATAGTTCTCTATTAAGCAATTAATATTCTTTTGACACGACACCTGTTCAATTCCAAGAAAAAGAATAAACCTTCAAACTGCTGAATCAGTTCAAAGGTTTATTCAGTATCTAATTATAGTCTATTTCAATAATCTACGGCTCAATTCCCCAAACCAGACTACCAGCAACATATCCTGTTACCTTATTCCAATCGGTATAATCGGTACCAGAATCCTGGAAGGAATAATCCCCGGTCTGTGTATAATTAGTCCAATCGCTCTTTGAGAATCTCGCCTGTACATCAACAGAAGCTCCTGCGGCCAGTGAACCTGCTGCGTTTGTAAATCCAATTTCCAAATAATTATCTGCCCCTGTCTTAGCTGTTGTAAGCTTAACAAAGGTTCCTGTTACATTGGCAGTTCCGGCAGAAGACCAATCACACCAGAAGTTCTGCGCTTTCTCTCCGTCAATGGTATAATAATATCTTAACTTAATATCGGAGAGATTGATACTTTCAGTTCCGGTATTAACAATCTTAAATCTGGGAGCAATGCCATTGGTTACAGCAGCATTACTTCCATTAAACATCTGCACCTTGACATTTCCTGTTACAACAATTGAACTGTCAATAATCGTAATTGTAAGTATCGGATCATTTCCTTTGTTAAAATCAAAAGTAAGTTCTAGCTTACCAAGTGGTTTCGATGCCAGATAAGGGCTTAAAAGTGTAGCCGTATTTCCAGACAGTATATAGTCTGTTCCGCTTGTCAGCAGCGTACTGCCGTTTCGGATTCCGCTTAAGGTATTACCGTTATTGGTAATATCCACAGCTATATTCTGCTGATTTGGTGTATTCTTATCAAACTGTGCCTGTGTTATGGAGATTGTTCCACTAGGTGAGGAATCTGTAACTGTTATAGTCAGTGTTCTGTCCAAACCAGCACTGAAATCAAATATCAGCTTAGCTGTTCCTGTATTAAGAGTTGACAGATAAGAAGAAGCTATTGTTACAGTATTTCCGCTTACCGTATAATCTGTTCCCTTTACCAGTGTTGCAGTTCCATTTTTTATAGCATTAAGAGTATTATTCTTATAATTCACAGTCACATTAATATTTGCAGGATTATATTTGTCAAAGGCCGCTGTTTCCGGAGTGATTGTAGAACTATCCACTGTATTACCCGGCTCATTTCCAAATACTTTAACACCAGCATCATATACAGGAATATAAGAAGTCTTAACTGTATTACCGGAGGTAACACCACTTAAATCCGTATAAGAGAAATCGTTGGCATTATTCCAGGTTACCGCAGTCGGAGCAGCAATTCTAAACTGTACTTCTTTTCTGTAAGCAGATTGCCCGCCTGGATATATCTTGGTTCCGGTGAAATCTACATTGACATAATAGATATTCGCCGCTTCATCCCATGGCTGTAATTTAGACACTACTGCTCCTGCATTATAATTAGTTGTTACAGTGAAATCAGTGGCTTTAAACCCTAAATTTGCAGCTTCCGTAATATCAATAAAATACTTAAAGGACAGCTTATCGCCCATTTTGGCAGGCCAACCGGAACGGTTGTTAAGAAGTGCCTTTATCTCAATGAAATTACTGCTGGAGGCATTGATACCAGCTTCAACAAAGAATTCATCGTTGGTTACTGTTTCAATAGCGTTAAAATTAGCTATTGGAGTTCCGCCAAACTCATCATATACTTTGGCAAGAGCGCCTACAAATCCTGCATTGTAATCACAAGCAATTTCGTTATTTACATAATTTCCGATATCATCGGTATAGCTGTCATCTTTTCCGGGACCACCAACCAAAGCACCATAAATTGTATGTCTGTGGTAGGTAGGAACTGTCTGACTGTCAGCCCAGGAACTGTGAGCAGTTCTATGATGAGGTCTTGTCGGTGAATTCTCACCATAGCCTACCACATAACTGCGTCCTGCACTTCCCAGTGCATAATCTACCTGCTGTTTGGCAAAGGTCTTATAGGTACTGACTTTGGCAGCAGTACAGCCTGACCAATCGGCATAAACACTTGCTAAGAAGGCTGTTGTAGTAGCATAGCGCAGAGCCCCCCAGGAATCCAGCCATGCAAGACCCTTTGGTGTATAAGAAACTCGATTTCCGTTATAACCGGTAGTCCAGAAATCTAAATGCATTTCTGATGCGGTCTTATAAATAGCCTTATCTGTAATTCTTGCAAGAAGGATTGCAGTACCATAATGTACATCATCCCAGCTATGAGCCCACTTATAACCTATAGTAGTAGACTGAGGTTCTGTCCCCCAATTGGGCACATAAGATTCCGCTTTATTCAGATAAGTTGCGTCTCCCGTTGCAAGATATATCCAGGTTCCTGCCCAGGAAAGTTCATCATAAAAACCACTATATGAGGTGTAGAAGCTATTAGCAGCGGTATATCCTTTATCACTCTTTGTAGTATCCGCAAAGGAAAAAAGCTCCTTGGCATGACGGATGCATTCAGCGGCATAGGTTGGATTACTGTCCGCAAATATAGCACCAGCGGCAGCCAAGGCAGCAGCAGCTCCTGCCACTACAGTAGAACCGGGATTTGCTAAATCCACCTTATAAGAAGGACGCTCCATCTGCATAACCTCTGCGGGTCCCCACCAGGAATGGTCTGTATTACCATTACCTACCTGGTAATAAAAGACATTGGCAGAAGGATGGCATTTAATCAAATAGTCGGTTGCCCACTTTATTTCAGCTTTCAGATACTCAAGCTGACCGCTCTGGCGCAGTGCATCCTCTGATTCATAAACGCTCCAGGCTAACATAGCAGCAGTATAAGCCATGGGCAGATTGAATTTCACATGATCCCCTGCATCATACCAACCACCTGTCAAATCAAGTCCAACATCTGCTCCGTCAGTCAGACCGGAATCCCCTCTCCAGTTGTTTCTGATAGTATCAGGAAGATCTCCCGAACGTTGGAACTCATAAAATATAATTGCTTTTTGTAAAGCTTCCCCATAATTATAATTCGTTTGCGCTTTTACAGGCTTTGCAGTAACAAAACCTGCTGTTAATAGGCATACGATAAGAAAGAGACTAGTCAACTTACGCATATCTTAACCCCCTTATTATTTTGGAGGTATATCTGCAGAACATGGTAACCCTTAATAGCCAGATTTGCAGATACACCGTTTTTATCTGCTTTTTGCTCCGGGGTAATTTGTTACCCCGGAACAATTTATAAATTAACATTTTCTATTAAAAGCTAACTTTTCAGAGACTTATGCCCCTTAATGAGCTTGAGTAATTTAAAAGATAATTACTCATTTAAGAAACTTACATAACTTATCAGAACCTTAGATTTTTACAACAATTTTTAAGGTTCTACTCCCCATTTCAGATTACCAGAAATATATCCGGTTACTTTTGACCAATCTGCATAGCTGCTACTGGTTCCATTGTAAGAATAATCACCCGTTTGGGTATAGTTTGTCCAGTCGTTCTTTGAAAATCTTGCCTGTACTTCAATGGAAGCTCCTGCTGCCAGTTCACCTGCACCGGAGGTAAATCCGATCTCCAGATAATAATCTGCTCCTGTCTTAGGGGATGGTAGGGCTACGAAAGTTCCTGTTACATTACTGCTGCCGGCACTTGACCAGTCACACCAGAAATTCTGAGCCTTATCTCCATCAATGGTATAGTAATATCTAAGTTTTACATCGGAAAGATTCACATTTGTATTTCCGGTATTGTAAAGCTTAATTTTAGGTGAGATACCATTTGTCTGGGCAGTAGTGTTTCCGTTAAACATCTGTACTTTGATATTTCCCGCTGCTACGGAGGAGTCACTAACTGTCAGTGTAAGAGCAGGATCTGTTCCGGCACTAAGATCAAAGACAATATTGTATACACCGGTCTGCAAGACGGCTAAAGCTTCTTTATGAAGGGTAACGGTACCTCCGCTAACAGTATAGTCCGTACCGCTTGTTAACACCGTACTTCCTATCTTTATAGCCGATAGCGTATGGTTTGCCGTCGTAAGGGTAACAGCTACATTTGCCTGTTTATCGGGATGCTTATCAAAGCTTGCAATTGTCGGTGTTATAGAGCCGCTTGGTGTGGTATCACTGATTTTCACTGTAAGGACAGGATCCACGCCTTTACTGAAATCAAAGGTCAGCTTTAATTCACCGATTTCTTTTCCGGCAAGATAATTTCTATTAAGAGTTACAGCATTACCTGTTAGGGTATAATCCGTACCCTGTGTAAGATAAGTGCTGCCATCTTTGATACCGCTAAAGGTATTGCCATTGAGATTCAAGTTAACAGCAATATCTGCCTGGTTCTGTGTATTCTTATCAAATGCAGCTGATACCGGTGTAATTGATGAATTATTTACCGGCTCACTACCCTCACCAAAGAGGATGGAATACACACCATTTGCAATTGCAATATCGCACTGTGCCCAGAAACGATGATAGTAGAATTCAGGATCTGTTCCATTATTGTAGGCATCCAGAACCTTCTGGTAATCCGGATCATCTTTATATTTGGAACGAATATCAAGGAATTTTACACCGGACTTGATTTCATCACCATTAGGCATAGTGCCTGTCCAGCCTGCCGGAACAAATATTTCCTGTTCAAAGAAACGGTTGTAATCTCCTCTTGACTCCGGAGCTGACAGACCCTTATCATCTCTGTAGAGATTCCACATACGATCTAAGAGTTCCTTGGCAAGCACTCTCGATTCATCATCACCAGAAGCCTTACTGTAATACAATAAAGCATTGGCCAAAGAACCGGTGATACCAAGATCTGTACCGTAGCTGGTTACAGTGACATGAAGGTTAGAATTACCGGTATAGGTGCCATTCCAGGTATCCGGCTGACCGCTCCAGTCAATATTGCTTGGAATTGCAAAGGTACCGTCACTATTTAGCTGAACGACAGTCTTTATCCAGCCTACCCATTTATCCAGAATTGCTTTTGCTCTGGTATCACCGGTCTTATAGTATAATTCAGCAACACGCTGCATAGACCATGCCTGGAAACCGAACCAGGTATTACTGCCGGGATCAGCATAAACAGGATTCTCTTCATAGCCCATACCATAGAAGGTTGAGGTTCCAGCCGGCCAAGCTTCATATCGTCCATTGTTTGAATTGGTGGCACCGCCTGCAATGGCACCTTCTGAGGACTGCAGCCATTGATAGAATTCCAGCTGTCTGTCAAGGCTTACACCCCAATCCGTAGCACCATTAGCAGAAGCAGGTTTAAAGTCAGCTTCTTCTGAGAGAATATAGGCTGCCATAGGATTCTGATAACCGAAATGATTATGGCTGCTGCCTATCTTCCAGGCCCAACTGGAGCTTATTCCGCCGCCCCATGCATAATACCAGGACAACAGATAATGTGCAGAATCATAACCGGTACCTGCCACTGTAGGTGAACCGATCTTTCTAAAGTATTTGTCAAACATAGAATATCTTAAATAATCCCCCATCTTACTGGCTTTACCCTTATAGGTGCCAAGATCTACACCAATTTCATCAGCCCATTGATCAGCCCAGTATGTTGCCTGTACAGCACGGGCGTCAGCATCGGGTGCATTGGTGTATTTAAATTGTGTTGCATAATTGCTGTCTCCGGTAAACAAGTCCAGATAACCATTCTTCCCGCCGAAATTCATGGCATCCCAGCTAGGCTGAGGAATGGTTTCCCAGGTGGACTCTTCTCTGCCTCGTTGGAAGGTATTGATATAAGATGGTGTCGTTACGCCGTCTCCCCTACTGCCGTAACCATACCAGTTATCCACATCCAAGAGCCAATGCATACCGTAAATGGTATTTGTTCCATACGTAGATACAAGGTCATTACTAATTGGGTCACTTCCAACTGCCGCATTGAAATTCAACTGCGCCGGATAAAGACTGGTTAATTCCCATTCAGGAGCATAGGTTGCCGGTTTACTGGCATTATATTTGCTCATACTGGAATTAGGCTGGTCTGCTTCCGTCGGAATGATATATGTTTCTGCTACATCCCAGGCTTTCTTAAAGCCGGAAAAATCTCCGGTGAATTTGCCATACATGGCTTCAAGCCACATATAATAGCTGATTGCTTCACTGGTAGTTACGTGACCGTAATCCGGTGCTTCCACAATTAACGTCTCAATAGAATGATAGGGAATCCCCTGCGGACTAAAATAACCATTATCAGGATCACTAATATCTCCCCAGAGTTCCAGGAATCTATCCTGATAGGTGTCCGTACTGGTTGGCGCCGCTTGCGAAGCACTGGTGTAATTACTTGGCATAAAAGAGGTCGAAAGAATTCCAAGAATGGCTGCAGTAACTATAGCACCCTTAAAAAAACTCCTGCCCTTTTTCCCAAGCCAGTGTTGATGATTACCACGTTCCAATAACTTTTTGTGTAACATACTATAACCTCCTCATCGATTTTTATCTTGCAATTACCCCTAGACTATTATCTGACTGCTGTAGTTCCCAGACTCTGCTCCTTTCTCTACTGTATTACAATCAAACATATCGTCATTAGAATAACTGAAAGCCCCTCTAAAAAATTGTGAGTCGTTATGCTGATACCCGTTGTTATTTTTCTGCTATGCTGTTTATAATAATTCTGAGCTACTACATACTCCCCAGCTTGTCCAATGTCTGCTCAGTTTGTTATACTCTTTACTTTCCTTCGTCTTTTCGTTATATTGCCAGAATATTCATTCTCTTTTACCATAATATGTAACTATTTACCAACAATATAACATCTTTGCAAAACTCTGTCAATCGGCATTTGTTAATAAATTACATCTATTAGTTTATTTATTGAATTATTTCATAACGTTTAACCAACTTGTAAAAGTAATAATCATTCCTAAAACACAGTAAAATAAAGAAAAACCCACTTTACCTTTCGAAAAGTAAAGTGAGCTCCTCTAGTACTTTTTTCCTATTTCATTTCTTTCTGAGTTATATAGTTTATATATTCCTTACCCCAAATTTCTAATGCTTCTAAAACAATCTTGAATTTCTCTCCGATATCACTCATATAATATTCAACCTTAGGCGGAATCTGTACATATTCATGCCTTATAATAAGCCCCTCTTCCTCCAACTGTTTCAACTGACGTGATAAGGTAGCATGGGTCATTTCTTCCGGTAATCTCCTCTTTAATTCATTAAACCGGACAGGTCCTTCACTTAGTAAATAAAGGATATAAATTGACCACTTACCTGACAGGATCTTCTGTGTGGTTGCAAAAGGACATATACCAAAAATATCTTTTTTTATGTTATCTTTATCTATAATTTCTTTTTTCATAATAACCCCTTTCGTAAATATCAAATCATTGATTTGATATTTCTGATTATCCAGTCACCAATTGGATATATATAAGTTGTATAAGTTTGTATACCTGGTAAAGCATTATAATAGCATGTAATCAAGAAGTTTTACTACCTGAACAGTAGAAACTAAATCCAACTTATTAAGTAAAAATGCAATCTACGCATGTTTTATACTTATTTTATGGTATTATATACAATATTGGTATCTTTGCGATAGCACTATCACAAAACATCGTACTTGAATTTATTAATATACTATATATAATAGAACTATAATATTTATTATACCATTAAATAATCTAAGGAGCAACTATCATGAATAACGTTTTAGAATTTTTAAAAGATTGTAAGACCTTCTATCTGGCAACCTGTGAGGGAGATCAACCAAGAGTAAGACCTTTTGGAGCTGTAATGATTTATGACGGAAAACTATATTCTGTCACCAACAACAAAAAGAAAGTATTCAAACAGCTGCTGGAAAATCCCAAACTTGAACTATCAGGTATGGCAAAAGGAAAGTGGATTCGAGTAGAAGGTATTGCTGTACATGATGACAACAGAGCGGCCAGAGAAAGTATGCTGGCTGAGTATCCATCCTTAGAGCAGATGTATGCTGTAGATGATGGAATCATGGAAGTATTCTATATCAAAGATGTAACTGCTACTATTTATTCCTTTACCGGTGAACCAGAGGTTATAAAGTTCTAATTATTTTAAAACGTTGTTTTGCCATTAAGAAAGCAAAGAGGTATTTATATGTCAAAAATACTAGTTACAGGTGCTACCGGCCACTTAGGCAGCGGAATCATAAATCATCTTTTAGAGAAAGGTGTAAACGCAGCGGATATAACTGCTCTGGTTCGATCAGAGAAAGGTGCTGAGAAATTAAAGGAAAAAGGAATAGAGACCAGAATCGGTTCTTATGAGGATGCCTCTGCATTAACGGAGGCCTTTAAAGGAATTGGTACGCTGATGTTTGTATCCTCCCCTGATTTTGACAACACGCTTCGTATCAATCAGCATGCTAACGTAGTATTGGCTGCAAGAAATGCCGGCATCACTCGTATCGTTTACACCGGTATAGCATTTGCAGAAACAATGAATGTAGCCGGATTACAATATGTGCATCTTGCTACAGAAAATATGATCAAAACAACTGATATACCCTACACCTTCTTACGAAACGGCTTCTATCTGGAGAATATTTTCGGAAATACTCTGGCTGCAGCTGTGAAAAGCGGTGTTCTCGTTACTGCAGCTGACAATGGGAAGTATAACTTTGCTCTAAGGGATGATCTTGCTATAGCTGCTGCCGTAGTACTTACAGAAAGCGGTCATGAAAACAAAGCCTACGAACTTGTAAACAGTTCTTTAAGAACTTTTGAGGATTATGTTACCATCCTATCACAGTTAACAGGTAAGAGCATAAAACACGAAAGCCTTTCACCGGAAGAAGCTGTGTCAAGACTTGTAAAAGAAGGCGAAATAGAACCTGTTGCTTCTTTTAATGTTTACGGGCTCTATCTCCCTATCGTACAAGGACAGTTCTCAAAAGAATCATCAGCTTTAGAACAGCTTATAGGCAGAAAACCCACCTCTTTAGAGGACGCATTGAAGCAGGCAATAATTACACAGTAAACTGATAATTATTTAACAGCTTCCTCACTGTTAATACTTAACAAGCCACCTGTTATGTATAGTTGTCACCAAGTACAACGATACATAACAGGTGGCTTCTCTATTCTTACAATTATCCCTCATTTAACACCAACTACAATTCAAGCATAAAAAATCTACTTTCATATGATTTCAGGCGAATTGCACAAAACAGAAGGAACGAATGTGCCTATGGAGAGGCATTAGAAGTCCTTTGATTAAGACTTCTTATGCCTCGGAATCGAAACATGAGTTCCTTCTGTTTTGTGCAATTCGCCGTCCCCTTGAGAAAAACTGCCCCTACTCCGTCACCTCTCTTAGTCCACCCGTAACTGAGTCTATAATCAATCCATAGACCATAACACTTTCCGGCACCAGGGGGTGGTTACGAATTAACTCTACAGAATTCTTCACAGATACATCCAAATCCTTAAAACCTCCCAGCCAGGCTTCAAAGTCTATACCACAGTATTTAAGCATATCAATTTGTTTCTGATCGATATTCTTATCCTTCATCTTCTCAATCATCTTAGTACTGTCCGTATGTCTTGCTCCGCAATCCGTATGGCCGATAACCAGAATTTCTTCTACACCTAATTCATAAATACCTATCAATAAACTTCGCATGGCACTTCCAAAAGGATGGGATATAATTCCTCCTGCATTCTTAATAATCTTGGCATCACCATTTTTCAGTCCAAGGGCAGATGGCAATAATTCTGTAAGTCTTGTATCCATACAGGAAACAATCGCAATTTTTTTATCCGGATATTTACTGGTTCTATATTTTTCATAATCGTTGTTTTTGACAAATTCTTTATTGTATTTAAGAATCTCCTGAATCATAATAGACACACTCCTTCTGCATACCAGCTAAAGCATCCCAGTTATGTAAGATGTAACACTGACTGCTCATATTATAAAATACACTTACTTTTGGACATGCACAAGTATTTTATTGCAGAATATTAATTTCATTCACTTTTTTGACAATTTATGATAGAATTGGTGCATAAAGGACAGCTCCATTGCAAGGTTGCATAAAGCATTGTTATGACAAAACAACTATGAACCTTGCTATGACATTCAGGAGGACACATGAAAAGGAAATTATTAATCAGTATACTGTTGTTATCCTTGATTTTATTAAATTCTTGCAGTCTGCTTTCTAACGATAAGAAACTGTTGAATTCCGATAATCCTATAACCATATCGGTCTGGAATTATTATAACGGAACAGTAAAAGTTCAATTTGATACACTGGTAGCCCAATTCAACGAGACTGTAGGTGCAAAAAAGGGTATTGTTATAGAAGCTCAAAGCTATGGTGATGTTACAGAGCTTGCAGATGCTGTTTATGAATCGTCTAATAACAGTATTGGTGCTTCACCAATGCCTGATATATTTGCCTCCTATGCGGATAATGCTTTTCGAATCAGTCAGTCTGCTAATCTGGTAAATCTGACAGATTATTTTACGAAGGAGGAGTTGGCAGAAATTAAGAAGGAATTCTTATCAGAAGGAATTTTTGGCAAGGATCAGGAATTAAAGATTCTCCCAGTAGCTAAATCTACTGAGATACTTTTTCTAAATAAGACATTCTGGGAGGACTTTGCAGCTGGGACAGGTGCATCTCTTGATGATCTTAAGACCTGGGAAGGGCTGGTACAGACTGCTAAACTTTATTATGAACATACCGGCAAAGCCTTCTTTAGTATAGATGCAGTGGCAAATTTTATGTTGATATCTGCAATGCAATTAGGGGAAGAATTCTATCAATATGATGGTGATACAGCAAGCCTCAACTTCAGTCAGGATACCGCTTATCGCATATGGGAAAATTACTATGTGCCTTATCTTAACGGTTATTTCGTAAAGTCAGGCCGTTTTAGTTCTGATGATGCCAAGACCGGAACAATTGTCGGATACACCGGTTCTACAGCAAGTGCTTCCTATTTTCCGGAAGAAGTTGCCTGTGAGGATATCGTTACGCCTATCGAAGTGTTGACTCTTCCTTATCCATACTATGAGAACTCCAAGCCATATGTTGTGCAGCAGGGTGCCGGCATGTGTATTACCAAAAGTGATAAAGCACACGAGTATGCTGCTTCTGTCTTCCTGAAATGGTTTATAGATATGCCACAAAATATAGACTTTGCGATTTCTACTGCTTATCTTCCTGTTAAAAGCCAGTCACTGACCGCTAATACCCTTACGAAAACAATGAAATATGAAGAAATTACGAATGCTGCTGTTAAGAGTTCCATTGAAACGACTATCAACATGCTCAGCACTCATACTCTATACGGAAATAAGCCTTTTACGAACAGCTTTCAATTAAGGACAATCTTAGAAAACCACCTTTATACTGAGGTTGAGACAGGTCTTGCTCTTCTTGAGGAACGTATTATAAACGGTGAAGATCGTACTGCTGTTATAAACGAACTTTGCACAAAAGAACATTTTCTAACCTGGTACCAGACCTTTACCAATGAACTTCAGACAGTATTGAGGACTTCCGAATGAAACACATGAAAATAGACCGACATTCAATGATATTCCGGTTAACCTCCCTTACCGTTATCATAATCCTGGGACAGGCAGCACTGTTATCTTTATTTCTGATTCTTGGCGGGGCACTTAGTAAGGCGGAGGAAAATGCTTTTAGTTCCTTTTCCGACAAGGTAAACAACCGAAAGGACTATCTCCAGCGAGAAATGAAGTTACGCTGGACTAATATGGATCCTTATGTTAATCAGATTTCAGATCAGTATAACACTCACATTACCTCAGATGATTTTATTAAAAATATAAGTGAGTCCTTAATCTCTATGTTACGGGCAACCCAGGCAACCGGTGCCTTTGTAATATTAAATAATATCGGTGATGAAAAATCAGCATTATATATAAGAGACTATGATCCAATTCTGAACGACTATAATAAACGTGATCTTTATATGGTCTTTGGCCCTTCCGGTTTAGCCAGAGATTTGCAGATTCCACTGGATAAAATATGGAAGTACCGGATGAACCTGAATACCATTGATTCGGATTTCTATGAAAAACCTTTAGACATAGCTGATTTGTCAACAGATTCTAAGCTATTGGGATATTGGGGTATGCCCTTTAAACTATCGAAAGAGGATGTTTCTATCATTACCTATTCCATGCCTCTGTTTGACAACAAGAATAATCTTATCGGCATCATCGGTGTAGAAATATCTGAGCAGCATTTATCCAAGTATTTACCTGCTACGGATCTGCAGAATAAAGATTCCTTTGGCTATATGCTAGGAATCAAGAATCCGGATACCGGAGAATTACATACCCTGGTAACGACAAAGGCAATCCAAAAGAGAATAACAAAAGCCAATGAACCCTTGCTTTACACCACTGCGGATGCCAATAATTCAATTTATCTTCTGGATAACAGCAATGTGAACTGGAAACTCTATCTGTCTATCGAAAACCTGGGACTTTACGGAAACAATACCCCCTTTGAAGATAATCAATGGTATCTTATCGGCATTATGAATGAAAGCAATCTGCTGGAATATGCAATCAGAATGAAACAGATTTTGCTATTTTCCTTTATAGCCTCTGTTATTGTAGGCGGATTTCTTGCCTATTTCGTCAGTTACCGCTTCACCAAGCCTATTATCAAAGTAGCTAAGAAGGTAAAAGCTACCAAGACAGCAAAGGTGATAGAACTTGAAAATACAGGTCTTGCAGAAGTGGATGAACTGTTGGACGCCATACAGATAACCAGTAATAAGCTGCTCAAAACCTCCGGTAAAATGTCTTGTATTATTGGAATGCTTGAATTGCCTGTTGGGGTTTTTGAATTCAACGACAGTTCAGATGCTGTCTTTATTACAGACAGGATTCCTGAACTTCTAGACCTTAATACTGAGGCAAGTAGCTCTGTTGCAGATAATAAAGAGCTCTTTACCTATACATTAAATGAATTATTAAAGCATCCAGAGGAAGCAGAGGACGATATTTACTTTCTTGACAGCACACCAGGTAAATGGCTTAAGGTAAAATATACTCACAACGACAACTCCACTATGGGCTTTATTTTAGATGTAACCGATGAAATTGCAGAGAAGAAACAGATGATGGCTGACAGAGACCTGGACGGTTTAACCGGAATCTACAACCGGAAGGCTATGCAAATTTACATGGAGGATACTATACGAAAAAGAGACACTAATCTTACAAGTGCACTCCTAATGTTTGACCTTGATAATCTGAAATCCGTAAACGATACTTACGGTCATAAGTGGGGTGATATCTATCTTAAGCATGTAACAAAACACCTTTCACTAATCAGCGAGAAGCAGGTATTAGGAAGACGTTCCGGTGACGAATTTACACTTTTACTATATGATTTTCCTTCAATGAACGATATACGGCAATCCCTGGATACTTTCTATCACAAGCTGCACAATGACCCTTTGGAATTTCCTGATGGCACAAAAAGATCAGCTGCTATATCATCAGGTTTAGTATGGCTTAGCGATAGAGAGCTTTCTTTTGAAGAATACCTTCATAATGCCGATGAACTGCTCTATGAAGCAAAAAGAAGCAAAAAAGGGTATTATGTAGAACTTGAACTACCAATTTCTCTTTAAATACTTAATATTACATCCAAATTCAAGACAGGTACTGTCCTGGAATAAACTTTCTACTAACAGAAATATTTATTCCAGAACAGTACCTGTTGTACTTATTAGAAACTGATTTTTTTATTTTACTTCTAACGCTGCTCTTATAAAGCTTATTATACTTTTCTCTAACCCCTTAACCTCAGATACTTTATCTTCACCTACGAAAATTTTTAACCGCTCATTATAATAGTCAGAGGATAAGGAGAACTGATACATCATAAATATGTTATCAATACAATATGCCATCACTCTTTCGTCTACCTTTTTATTGACGATTCCTTCTTCTACTCCTGCTGTAATAAAATCACAAAGCATCTGTGGTGTAATTCTCTCAAGCTTGTTAGATAGCCTGACAGAAAGGGGTGCCAATGCCTGGGTAGTAAGATCAAGGTAGAGCTGATTTAATTTCGGATATTTAAGAGAAAACTCTCTGGAAGCAGACAGCATCCCCTCCACACAGTCATAGATATCCCTGCTTGATTCCTTCACCTTTCGTAAGATTTCTTCCATAAGATAATAAGCGTTATTTATTATAGTTAGAAATAAATCCTCCTTGGAAGCAAAATAACTGTACATTGCGCCTATACTGATACCGGCATTCTTTGCTATATCATTGATACTGGTTGCATTATAACCATTTAAGGCAAATGCATCAACAGCGACTTCCAAAACTTTCTGCCTTCTATCCTCTGTTGTCTTTTCAAAGGTTTCTTTATGAAATTTAAGCTGATTACTTCTTAATATGATCTCTGTCATTGTGCCTCCAGTGTAAACATTAAATTCTTTGATTTAACCTCCGAAAAGCTTTTCTATTGTTCTTATACAAAGATTTGAACACTTGAAAATTCCTGTCATGAAGGTTTTTATTCTTAAGGTCTGGATGGTATACTTCCCTGACTTTTATCAGTCTTTCAGCCTCCTCAATTCCCTTAAGGATACCAAGTCCTACTGCCACTACTACCGCAGCGCCTAATGCCCCAGCATTTTGAGGATTTTCAATTGTTTCGATATCGCGGCCCAGAATATCTGCGATGGTACGGCAGGTAAGAGATGATAAAGCCCCTCCTCCAACAAAGCGAATTGTCTTAGAGGTCTCTAACTTCTTATCTTGAGCTTCTAACTGCCATCTTAGATGATAACAGATTCCTTCAATAACCGCATGAATCATATCCCTTTTACCAGTTTCCAGCCGTATATTAAAAAACATACCTCTTGCATTGGGATCCTCAAAAGGACATCTGTTACCATGAAGCCAGGGTGTAAATATAACACTATGACTTCCTGCTGGCACATCCTTAATCTCCTCCATCATAAAATCATATAAATTCACATAGATACTTTCATTGGTCTCAGATACGCAGATTTTCTCCAGATAAATATTAATTTCATCCAGTGCCATATGATCCTTTACCCATTCCAGGCATTTACTTGCCGTTTCCAGTTCCGCAAAATAATTATAGGAACCTTCAACCACCCCTACCACAGAGGCAATCATAGAATTCAGTCCCCGGTAGTCCATAAGCTGCGCAGATTATTTTTTTACCCAGAAGTGGATATTGCACATCAGCTTTTACCGATTCCAGACCAAGGGTACTGATAACAGAGGCATTTTCCTGATGAGTATGTATCACAAAATTTACATCTGATTTATGTTTATAGACCTCCGCATGCACACCTTTTTCGGAGGAAGGCCTAATATTTCCTTCGTAACTTAAATCCTCTATTGCTACCGTAACAATTTCCTCCGGGGTCAACGACATATAGTCTCTACCGCTGGGTGTTATAACAAACTGAGTATCACTGATACGGCAGCTTACATTCCCCCAGGTTCTGGCTATAAGCCCTACTTTCACCAGCTTTTTCCCTGCGTTAACAACACTTATTTTAGCTTCCTTCTCCTCCACGACAGTCTCCTTCATTTGCTATCCTTTTACCGCCATATTTTTAAATACCTTCTCAAATCTTATCAATACATCATCTATCATTTCTTCCGTATACGCAGCACTGGTATAGAGTCGGCTTCCAGCCAAGGTTACAAGTCCCTCTGCCATGTAAGCAGCTCCCACATGTTCCATCTCTTTCTTACGCTCTGAGGTTGCATTTAATACGGCTGGTATTGTCCAGGGTTTTGACCAGTTGATTGCATAATGAGTTGTTCCTACCGTCTCAAGATGGCAGATCGACCCTTGGTTAAAGGCTACAAAAGGCAGTTTATATTTAGCAATCAGTTGTTTTAATCCTTCGGTTAATCGGTCACCCATAAGCCCGGCCTTTTGTGCCGCTTGGGTTCTCTCAATTTCACAAAGAGTATAATATCCTGCCACACAGCTAAGAGGATTAGCAGCCATGGTTCCGCCAACAAGCGCCTTCTTAACTTTCGGTCCTCCGGCAATTCCTGCCGACAGATACTTCATATACTCCTTCTTACCTCCAAGTCCACCGGCTCCCGGATAACCTCCGGCTACCACTTTTCCGAATATGGTAAGATCCGGACTAATACCAAAATATCCCTGAGCACCGGACATACCTACTCTAAAGCCTGTAACAACTTCATCGAATATCAGGAGAGCACCATATTTACGACATAGAGCTTCAACACCTTTATTAAACTTCCGGTCTACAGGCGTGGTTCCGCTTTCCGGTCCAAGGGGTTCAATCATAACTGCAGCCGTACCACCTTTTAAGGTATTCAGTTTTAATTTGCGTTCCAGGTCATTTAAATCATTAGGGAAGAATTCTTGAGTATGCCGGAAGATATAGCGTGGTACACCATGGGCCTGAGTCCATTTAGATCCCGGTATACGGATACCGTAAGCCAACTGGTCACTCCATCCGTGATAAGCACCACCCATTTTAAGGATATTTTTCTTCTTGGTAGCAAGACGTGCTACTCTTATAGCTGCCATACAGCTTTCTGTACCTGAACCAAGCATTCGAAACATTTCAACAGTTTTATAATTGTCGATAATCTTTTTTGCAATTTTGTATTCATATTCATGGAAAAGTCCGGTGGAAGGACCGCATTCATTTAGCAGCTCTATTACTTTACTGCGTACTTCTATGGGATTACTGCCTAAAACCGTCGGTCCGCCTGCCTGCAAAAAGTCATAGTACTTGTTCCCATCAAGGTCATAAAGATAAGCTCCCTCCGCTTTTGTAAATACCAACGGGAAGGGATAATTAAAGGCCAGATTATGCTGTACACCTCCGGGAATTACATTGGAAGCTTCCTGAATCATGTTCCTCGACTTGATACACTTTTTGCTATAGTATTCATTCTCGTAGGTCTTTAAAGCACCGGGCTTTACCGAATAGATTGGTTTTGCTATCAGTGCATCCAGCTGACTGTTTATATCTGCAGCATCCGGATAAGTGGAAATTGAAAAGCTGTTGTCCATAGTAACCTCCCTATATGAAATTTTATTTAGAGTGAGCATTCGCTCGTTAAAGTGAATGTAACAGTACACTTGTCATACTTAATAATATGTAATACTGCCTTTGTTTTATTACACTTAAAATAGCAAAAGACAGACTAAGTAGTCTGTCTTTTGCTATCATCTTTTGCTATCTAATGGTGAGAAGTATTTCTACCAGACTGATAGCCTACCTGATAAAATTAGTCATGACACGGTCTTCTTCGGCAGGAAGAGGTATTGTTTCTTTTCCTGCATCAACAACCTGGAGAAGCCATGCCATTGCACGGGCATTTTTACGAAGCGTCTGTAGGCCTTCTCCATCGCCTTCAACCTCTCCCTTTTCCCTGCCGTAAGCTATCGTCCAGTATTGGGAAGGGGGCAGAATCGTCTCCGCCAGATTCAGATAATTATTGAGCTGATGTACAGTATCCACACCGCCTGCTCTCCTTACAACAGAAACAGAGGTTGCTACCTTATATTTAAAATACCTGGAACTTGTATAGAATACACGGTCTAAGAAAGCCTTCATGGTACCTGCTATGCCTGCATAATAGGTTGGACATGCCAGTATGAATCCATCTGCTTCCCGCATCTTTTCTGCTGTTTCATTTACCAGATCTTCTTTGAATACACATTGGTTCTTTTCTGAAGTTCTGCAATAACCGCAGCCGATACAGCCATGGATATCCAGATGACCTATTTGAATAGTTTCTACTGAGATTCCTTGTTTTTCAAGCTCTTCACCCATAATTTCAAGGGCTTTGCTCGTATTCCCGTTCTTTCTGGGACTTCCGTTAATTGCAATGATTTTCATTTTAACCTCCATTTGCGTCTTGGTTTATTTCCACACTCTTCCATTGCATGCCGCATCTGATTACAGATGTTGCACTGACACAGGGTGTGAATTTTGCTTTTCAATAATTTACATTAACACCTATTTGCTCCCTAGGCACTTTAATCTAAACTGGAAATTGTTTTTAATTTCCACTAACCACTTTTGTGTTTATCAAATCTTCGATTGATACTCCTGAATCCGCAGTGAAAAAAGACTTTATTTTTTCAACCTACAACCTGATCAATATTTGATAATTCTACTTCTTTAACAAGTAACCGTTCCTCGTATCCTTCAATCTTATAGTCCAGTCGCTTAAGGGTCGCCTGCATCTCTGTAATCCTGTCAGCAAGCTGTCTTCTTTGTTCTAACAACAGTGCTTTCCGTGCTGGAATGCTCTGATTCCCCTGTTGAAAGAGCGATACATATTCCGCCAAAACCTCAATAGTCAACCCAGCACCTCTCATGCACTTTATAAAATTCACCCAGTTACAGTCTTCCTCTGTATAATCTCTGATACCACTGGAATTTCTGTTAACAGGGGGTATCAGTTTGATTCTTTCATAATAGCGTAATGTATCTGCTGATAATTGATATTTCTGACTTACTTCCGCAATTGTCATTTGTTCTCCTTTTTATTATTATGCCTCAAAAACAGCTGCTACTTCCTTTAACCAGCCAGTGATTTCTATATACTGCGGGCAATTTCTTTCACATTTTCTGCAGTTGATGCAATCAGAGGCTTTGCCATAGGTTTTCGTATAGTTGCGATAGTAGACTCCCTGTATGGTAAATTTTCCTTTAATCTCTTGCTGCTCTGCATTGTATAAAGCAAAGTAATTCGGTATGGCAATATTTTTCGGACATCCTTCCACACAATATTGACAGGCAGTACAGGGAATTGCAATGGCATTATTTAAGATCTCTACTACCCGTTGTATGATATCATTTTCCTCTTGATTAAGGGGTGTAAAGTCCTGCATATAAGATGTATTGTCCTCTAACTGCTCCATGTTGGACATTCCGCTTAAAACCTTCATAACATTTTCATGGCTGGCTGCATACCTAATAGCCCAAGAGGCCACTGACAGCTCAGGTTGGTATTCTTTAAGGAGTTGTTTGGCAGCTTCCGGAACTTCTGCTAAAGTGCCTCCCTTTATCGGTTCCATTACTATTACCTTTTTTCCATGTTTTACTGCTACCTCATAGCATTTGCCTGACTGTATACTTTCATTCTCCCAGTCAAGATAATTAATCTGCAGCTGAACAAAGTCCACTTCCGGATGTGCCGTCAATATTTCATCGAGTAAATCCGCCTTGTCATGATAGGAAAAACCGATATTCTTTACAAATCCTTTTGCCTTTTTCTCACTGATAAATGAGAAGGCATCCATTTTCTTAGCAATCTCATAATGGGTGACCCCCAGGTTATGAAGCAGGTAATAATCAAAATAATCAACTCCTGTTTTCTCAAGCTGTTCGTTGAATATTCTCTCCATATCTGCTTGTTCTTTTAAAAACACGATTGGCAATTTTGTGGCAATTGTGTAAGAATCTCTTGGATGCCGTTTCACCAACGCCTCTCTTAATGCTGTTTCACTCATATAGTTATGATACATATAAGCAGTATCAAAATAAGTAAAGCCTCTTTCAAGAAAGGTATCTACCATCTGGTTAAACTGTTCAAAGTCAATACTTGTAGGATCATCTCCATTATTTAAAGGCAGCCTCATACATCCAAAACCTAGTTTTTTTGTCATGTTACTTTCCTCCGTTAATCTTAATTACATCTGTTAGCAGCTTATGAACAGACATTAATTATAGCTTAACACTTGGAGTTAACTCCAAGTCAAGTAAATTGTAAAATACGTTGTAACGTTGTAACGAATACGTTGTAACGATACGTTGTAAAATACTAGTGTAAAATGTTAAAGTTAAAAGTAATTTAACGTTGCTAATTTAACGAATGCTAATTTAACGTTGCTAATTTAACTGTTAATTTAACTGCTAATTTAACTGCTAATTTAACTGTTTAAAATGTTAGTAAAATGCTAAAGTACTGTTAAATGCTAAGGTAAAAAGTAAAATGTAAATTTAAATGTCAAAGCAAATCCTTGATTACTGAGTAAAATCTTAAAGTACATTCTAAAGTGTATCAGTAAACTCATGATTGATGGTTTTAGACATGTACAAACTTTCTGTCACATTTATAGTTTCATTCTATTTTATACTGCCAATATTAAGTACCTTAGTTGCCCATGACTTGTAAAATGACTCTTCGTGTGATACTAACAGCAATGTCCCTGAATATTTCATTAGGGCATTTAACAGTGCTTCTTTGGCATTGGTATCCAAATGATTCGTTGGTTCATCGAGAATCAGAAAGTTACTGGGTGAAAGCATAAGTTTACATAACTTTACTTTCGCTTGTTCTCCTCCACTTAAAGAAGCTATCTCCTGAATTGCATGTTCATTACTAATGCCACATCTGGCTAACTGTCGTCTTACCTCCTTGTTATTATATAAAGGATATGCATGGGATATAATTTCAAAGGGTGTAAGAGATGGTTCCTCCCAGACTAAATCCTGCCTGTAATATCCGATTCTAACCCAATCCGCAAATTGATAGCTGCCGGATAGTTTAGTTATATTTGCTGTTAAGGTTTGAAGCAGTGTGGACTTTCCTATTCCATTAAATCCTGTTAATACAATCTTCTCACCACCTCTTACGGTTATATTGATAGGCGGCAGCAAAGGATAGTGATATCCCACTACCAGATTACTTATCTTTAGTACCTCCTGAATCGTTCCGGTACTTTCTTCAAAGCCAAAATCCAGCTTAGTGCTGCTATTTACAGGTGCAGTTATCCGGTCCAGTCTTTCCAGCTGCTTTCTCTTACCTCTTGCTATTCTGCTGTTATTACCCGCAATATTTCTTCTGATAAAATCTTCTGTTTTCTTTATTATCTGCTGCTGTTCATTATATCTTCGGATGTGGTCTTCTTTCAAATGTTTTTTCTGCTTTAGATGCTCTGAATACCTTCCATTGTACTTCTTTATAATTCCTGAATCAATATCACAGATACAGCTGCATACCTTTTCAAGAAACTGTATATCATGGGACACTACTGCAAAAGCATTGGGAAAATCTCTTAAATAGTCTGCTAACCATTGCACATGTTCTTTATCCAGAAAATTAGTCGGTTCATCAAGAAGTAATACCTCTGGTTTCTCTAACAGAAGCTTTGCAAGAATTACCTTGGCTCTCTGACCACCGCTTAATTGTGATATCTGTCTTCCTTTTCCCAAGGCCTCCAGCCCAAGTCCGGTCATAATTTTATCAATCTGTGGATCTATCAGGTAAAAACCCTTGTTCTCTAAAATCACCTGACAATCTGCAGCCTTTAACAGGTCTTTATCGTTACTGTACTCTGTATACCTTCCATATAGGGCATTCATTTTATCTTCCAACTCATACATATCTTTATATGCTGTCCTTAAATATTCTATTATTGTATCTTCACCCGGTATTTCCGCATGCTGGTCAAGATGTCCTATCTTTATTCCCGGCTGCCATACTACCCGCCCATTATCTGGAACTACCTCTCCTGATAAGATCTTAATTAAAGTACTTTTTCCGGCACCGTTTTGTCCTACAATCCCCATATGTTCACCTTTATACAAGGCAAGGGATTCCTTTTGATACAACAGTTTATCTCCATAGGTATGGGTTAATTCATTTATTTCAAATATGCTCATAATAATCTCCCTTAACAGTTATTTCTGTATTTTCTTTTCATAATCATACTGCCTTGTATAACTTTTCTTAATGCCAGTACCTGGTATCGTACTAAGATGACGCAAAGGATAATTTACTGCGGTTCCTGTAGCAAGTATGCGTAGCATATTTGCTGCTGCATATTTGCTACACCAATTGACACCAACACAGTATCAATATAAGCGGTGCTGTATTAAGTGTAATCTATACTAGGGAGTACTATAGTTAACAGTTCTCTTCTAAACTTATTACTGAGAATAGATCAGCGTCTCCATGCAACTGCTAATAATCGCACAAAGAAAGCAGAAGACCTATAGATATAGCGGCCTTCTGCTTTGGTATATACATTAATTCAGTTA
Organism: Anaerocolumna sp.; assembly: GCA_029256725.1. Taxonomy (GTDB): domain Bacteria; phylum Bacillota; class Clostridia; order Lachnospirales; family Lachnospiraceae; genus Anaerocolumna. Next base: position 26,968 of record JAQSXJ010000053.1, read on the forward strand.
CTGTGTAAATGCAGCATCCTGACTGTACTCCTTAGCGGTACACAAAAAAGGCCGCAGACAAAACATTGTCTGTGGCCATAAAGATAGCTGAATCTATTCCCGAAAAACAGGTATTAAAATAAAAGCATACGATTATCTCTCTATGCTTAAAACACCTGTTTTCCGACGAATGGAAAGCTCTATGCTTTTAGTTTCGGCTCCGTACAATGCTTCATCGGCTTCAGTTGTACAGAGCTGTTTTTCCTTGTCATTTCATCTATTATTAAACGTTTCACGATTAAATCCTCCAAATTAGCAATTAGCAATTAGCAATTAGCAATACAATTCTAACACAGGGTCCAGAAATTGTAAAGTCTATCCGAAAGATCATAACCCTTACTTTGAAGAAAGATTTTTACATCTCACTTTATATGTTAAGAATCATAAATCTATAGATAATAATGTATATTATTGAACCTCAAACATCAGGAACATTTCCAATTTCTTAATATGAATTCTTGTCTTCCCGTTAATATTCTCGGAATCTAATACCGCTTCGGTCACTAGCTGTTTAGCCGTCTTTCCTTCTCCCAATATATCAATATAAATATCATATACCGGCACAATAGGCGGTTCTTCTTGTTGGTTTAGCAAGGCAAAATACTCTCTGTTCTCCTTGCTCCAATTTATTACCTCTACATATTTCGGTGCATTTGACTCAAAGACCAGCTCTTTACATAAAGAACGAATTATCTTCTGAAATACCTGTCTGCTTAAGTAAGGTCTGGAGATCTCTAAAGGCGCTGCTGACCAAATTATTTTTGAGTTACCTACTGTCTTTTCTATTACAGCGGGTTTGTCTGTAAATATTCCCGGCGGATTTGAATGAATTGCCGCAAATGAATCGGTGCCTGTCATGGTATATGGCAATGTCTGTGTAGCAAGAACTCTTAAGCCCTCGTCATTCTCCACTTCAATTTCATACTGTGCCATGGGCACTGTTAAAGGCACCTTACTTGAGAATCCTTCAAATAGACTTTCACCAATTGCTGTAGGACTTAAATAAGTAAACTGATGTTCCGTCTTACCGGTTACCTTAATACCCAATAATTGCTCCAGCCTGGTATTTCCGATAGGACCGCTAATATACAGATTTCCTCCCCTTCTAATATATTCCTCCAATGCTTCCATCTCTTCCTCTCTGATTACTGCAACATGAGAGAGAAGAAGTACGTCTGCTGTTTCTTTGCTTATATTCCTGCTGCCTATTACTTCATAGGCTATATTGTTGCTTCGAAGGATAGAAGTTGCCGCTACGGGTGCTTCCAGATAAATATTTCGACCAAAGCTCTTAAAGCTCATATCAATATCCTTTTCATCAATATCATATTTAGCGTGGCTGGCAAACCATACTGCGGCATTGTGATGAAAATTACCACTGATATACTTTTCATAACGACTGGTCACTGCGTAAATATCCTTCAGCAAGCCATGATATACTTCGGGTACAATAGAACCATCGGGATTAATGGCATCCACCAGCAGAAAAGCTCCATTGTGCACGAGGGCAGTAATAACATGCAGAAGCAGTTCTTCTTTTGTTTTTGTTGTAGTATGATAAGCCAATTCCGGGTCACATCTGGAAGTATGGTAAATAAAGGGCAGCTTAGGTGACACATTCTTATAATATTTATTAATAAAGGTCTGTTGTAAAAAACCTCCGTAATAATCTCCTCCTGCATAATCCACTGCCTCCATTAAAAGTTCGCTGCTGGCATTAATCCAGGGAGATGTAATCATGGAGAACTGATGCTCCACTGTAACCTCAGGATTAGTTGCTTTCACCGCTTTGGTTGCAAATTCAGCATATTCTGCCATCCATTTTTCACGGTGGTAGACAAATTCCCTAAAATGGGCACTCTTCCATTGTACTGTTCTCGGAAGTTCTTTTCCGGTTTCGTTCAGATATTTCTTTCGGCAGCTGGGGCAATAACAAACATCGGGCCAGAAGGTCATATCAAGAAACATACCTTCAAACCGGTAGTTCCGATTTAGCTCCTGCAGATTAACTTTGACATATTCTCTGTATCCTTCATTATTGGGGCATACAATACCATATCTTCCGTTCTTGAACCAGTCACCATCTCTGTACTCACGGAAATTCTTACCGTCAGGACCAATACTTCTCCATTCCGGGTGATTTTCATAAGCCCAGTTATCAAACACCTGTGTAAAATACACTTCTACCGCTATTCCTGCATTATGACATCTTTGTATCATTTCGCCGAGAAAATCTCTTCCCTTAAGCCCCTTATGCATTCTTCCAATACCGGAAGGATAATAGCACAAGCCGGTATGTGATTTTGCTTTCACCATGGCTGCCTGAACTCCTGCATCTTGAAGGGCATTTACATATTCCTTACAATTAATTTTTGATAAAAATTCTTCATTCCAGTCATCAATATGCATGTCCATCAGATTTCGTCTGTAGTTACCTTCAATCCACATTTCTACCTCTTTTCCCTATTCTCTAACAGTTTATAACCTCTGTCTGTCACTTGCGGATTTAGCTTTGGTTACCGCAATATAGTTTCCTTTTGTGCTACATAATTTAAATATTCACTGGGTGTCATACCTACAACTGTCTTAAAGATCTTACTAAAAGCATGAATACTATTAAACCCTGTTATTTCAGCTGCTTCTGTTATATTGACTTTTCCGATTGTCAGAACCTGCTGTGCCTTCTCTATCTTGACATTAAGGATATATTTGTGAAGTGATATACCCAAAAAATCTCCAAAAACACGGGTCAGATAATTGGGAGTCACACCGATTGCATTACTAATAACAGCATTACTTAGATTATCGTAATCGTAGTGAGCCTCAATAAATGCGATGGCATTTTCAATATGCATCCATGACTTTGATTTGGTTATATCCTGATCTTTTAGAGTGCTTGTTTCTTCTCCTTTTAAGTTGTCACGCAGGGTTGTAATAAGTAATAATGTAGAATATGCTTTTAGCATTATGCTTCTGGCTTCTTTTGTATCATTGAATTCCTTATACATGCTTAAATATAAGCGTTTTCGTTCATAACGCTTTCCCGACACACCTGGTGCAATTATTACCTGCCCGTTAAGTATAGTTTCCTGCTTTGAGATAGTAATATTTTCTTCACTCTCTTGTACATTCTGGTGTTTCAATAGCAGGCTGTCAGGTCTTTCAAAGAAGTCAAAATGAAATATAAGCTGTACCAGCGGATCATTTCCCAATGATCTTACTATATGAGTCTTATAGGGTGGTATAATTATTACATCACCAACATCACAGACATATTTATTTCCATCAACTACAAATTCCGCACACCCCTGCGCAATGTAAGTGAAAACATTATCAATATCTCTCCATTTCCCGCTCATAGCAGTTGCTTTCTTAATTCTCATCATCCGTATAAAAGGAGAAATCTTATCGAAGTCCCTGATATCCATTTCGTATCCTCATTCTTTTTT
>JAQSXJ010000054.1 GCA_029256725.1 Anaerocolumna sp.
TTTGTACAGGGTTCTCCATAAGTATTCTTACTCATATAAGTAATATATCCACCTGGATTTCCATACAGGTCTTTCTCTGTGTCTCTGCCACCGCCCTCAATCATTTCCGTTAGTACTTTCCTGGTTGTATGATAGAGTTTTTCTAGATCTGCTTCCATAAGAGTATTCATTTTACACTTAGGATGAATACCTGCCTGATATAGCAGATCCTGTATTACACCGTTTCCTATCCCAGGAATTCTCTGCTCTGTAGCAAGAAATGCTTTCACAGACTTCTTCTCCAAAGCTTCAGTGTAAAGTGCTCTAAAATACTCATAGGTGAATTCGTTGCTTAGAGGTGAAGGTTTCTCACAGGAACCAATGTAATAGGGATTATCATTCTGCCCTTCTTTATATGCCCACAACCCTCCATACATTTGTATCGTAGCCATAAGTGCTGTACCATCTGTGAACTCAATATAGAGCTGATTCTTATGCGGTGCTTTATTAGAATCCTCAAAATACTTCAGTACTGCTCCGTCAGCGAACAGAAGTCTGCAATCCTCTACCTGTACTTCAATCATTCCACCTCTGGCAATGGCTGTTCCAACCTTTTTTCCGCCAAGCAAAGTATCGTACTCCTCTGGATCTCCAAAATACCAGGCAAATTTATGAGGAGACCTATTGGCTTCAACATGCTTAATAGTTTTTCCTGGTACTGTTTCATTCAACTGCCTTGCAAGGGTACTGCTTTCTGGTATTTCTAACATCTCTTATCCTACCTTTCAAAGTAAATTTCACTTATTGATTTATAATGAAGTATTAAACTAAAGTTCTGAAAAATTGGTATCTTCTAACATTTGATACCTAAATATTACCATAGACATGCATAATGGTATAGTCTTATAATTTAATATTTTAGAAACCCTGGCCTCAAAGTGTCTGTTGCTTTATTGTAGGTATGATACCGTTTATAATAATAGGGAAATAGCGTATAAGGTTTGGCTTGTCGTTTTCTAGAGCTTACATACTAAAACGATATGGTTATCTTCCTAAGGTACGTCTTTTACATGACCTTGGAAGACTTTTAATAGTAATAAAAATATAACTAAAAATAAGCAGACACCTTACGTTTTCACATAAAGTATCTGCTCTTCAATTCATTAATTCATATTTATTAACCTGCAATATTAATTCCAACTAATAACGTATGTATTTATACTGAAAGCGACTCATGTTTTATAATATATATTTAATGCTAGTCACATTGAATACATATCACTTTAAGCGCATATCTCACATATAAAACATATCGAGTTCAAATCATATTAAATTACAGACCCTTAATTTGTGTTGTTACATGTTTTCCTAACCTTACCGCCAATTTTACTAAGCTCCCAGATAGGCTTTCTTCACATTCTCATCTATTAATAAATCAGATGCCTTACCACTCATGGTAATAGATCCTGTCTCAAGCACATATGCCCTGTCTGAGATTGCCAGAGCCATCTTCGCATTCTGTTCAACCAGTAGAACGGTTATCCCATTGTTGTGAAGGGTACGGATAATTTTAAAGATTTCCTTTACCAATAGGGGTGATAATCCCATGGATGGCTCATCCATCAATACAATTCTCGGATTACTCATTAATGCGCGTCCTGTAGCGAGCATCTGCTGTTCACCTCCGGAGAGGGTACCGGCAGGCTGCTTGCGGCGTTCTTTCAGCCTTGGAAAGTAATTGTATACCATATCCATGTTCTTCTTAACCATGGAGTTATCCTTAAGAATAAAGGCACCCATCTCAAGGTTCTCCTGCACTGTCATTCTTGTAAATACATGGCGTCCTTCCGGCACATGTGCCATTCCAAGCGTTATAATGTCACTGGCTCTTGTTCTGCGCAAATCTTTTCCATCATATTCCACACTGCCTGATGAGCTCTCGATAAGGCCTGTTATGGCATGAAGAGTGGTAGTTTTTCCGGCACCGTTGGCTCCGATTAATGATACAACCTCACCGTCATTTACCGTCAGACTGATATTATGCAAGGCATGGATGGCACCATAAGATACATCAAGGTTTTCAACTTTTAACATCCTTTTCCGTCTCCTTCCCCTGCTCATTTAATAAGTTATTTTCCAGGTCAAGCTCTGCTTTGTCTTCAAATTCATTTTCCGACGCTTTTACTGACTCTTCCTCTGATCCTGATTCCTCTGAAAACTCATCATCTTCATCATCTGCACCGAGATACGCCATGATAACCTTGGGATTGGCAGCAATTTCTGCCGGCAGTCCCTCTGCAATGGTAATGCCGTAATCAATAACAATGATTCTTTCACAAATCTTCATAACCAAACTCATATCGTGCTCAATTAATAGAATCGCAATACCAAATCTTTCACGTATAACATTGATGCAAGACAACAGCTCAGCTGTCTCAGTAGGATTCATTCCCGCTGCCGGTTCATCTAAGAGCAGCAGCTTCATGCCTGTAGCAAGAGCTCTGGCAATTTCAAGCTTTCTCTGCTGTCCATAAGGGAGATTACTGGAAATATAATCTGCCTTTTCCTCAAGACCAAAGATTTTAAGCAGATCCATTGCTTTTTCTTCTATATCCTTCTCCTCTTTCCAGAAGGTGGTATAGCGGAACAAAGCACTGCCCAGGCGATATTTGAACTTCATGCCAAAGGCAACCTTAACATTATCAAGAACGGTCATTGTCTTAAAGAGTCTGATATTCTGGAAGGTACGGGCAATACCTGCCTGAACCACCTGATGTATCTTCTTCCCGTTCATCTTCTTCCCGCATAGGAAGAAGGCCCCCTCTGTGGGTTTGTATACTCCGGTCAGCAGATTGAATACGGTTGTTTTACCGGCACCATTAGGTCCGATAAGGCCTACCAGTTCGCCTTCGTTGATGCTGATATTAAAATCATCTACAGCTTTTAAACCACCAAAGGCGATGCCCAGATGTTTTGCTTCAAGTACAGGAGTGTCCATTATGATTCCTCCTTTTCTTCAACAGTTTTTGCTGTATCGGTTTTTGCTGTAGTATCTGTAATCAATGGATTCTCTTTTGCTCTTCTACCTCTTCCTGTTACCCTGTTAATGAGCTTAAACAGAGAAAACTCATAGGTGCCAAGTAACCCGGTAGGCTTAAAGATCATAACCAGAATCAACGCTACAGAATATGCCAGCATACGGTATTCCGAAAATTCTCTTAACGCCTCGGGTAAAGCTGTAAGAATAATAGCTGCAATAATTGAACCGGTAATAGAACCCATTCCGCCAAATACTACCATGATTACATATTCTGTGGACTTTAACCAGCCAAAAGCAGCCGCATTCAAAGAACCGATGTAATGGGCAAATATACTTCCCGCTACTCCTGCAAAAAACGCAGATACTGTAAATGCCAATACCTTATAAAAAGTAGTGTTGATACCCGAGGCACTGGCTGCTATATCATCATCCCTGATAGCAGTTATCGCGCGTCCATACTTCGAACGTATGAAAGCATAAAGCAGTGCTACGGAAATTACCATAATCCAGAACACCACATAAATATCAGCTATACGGTTTATTCCTATAAGCGCCTGACCCGCCTGCCCCTGGGAGAAACCTTTACCGCCGGCAAATTTAAGGTTCTGAATAATAACACGGATGATTTCACCAAAACCAAGAGTAATAATTGCAAGATAATCTCCCCGAAGACGCAGCGCAGGAATACCTACAAGAACACCAAAAATAGCAGCGATAATACCACCGGCTAAGGTAGCAATCAGAAAGCGCAAAGTATTCGGCACACCAATACCTACTAATATATTGCTTGCTTCCATGGCTTTGGTCGTTAAAGCTCCCGTGTATGCACCGATTGCCATAAATCCACAGTCACCAAGAGCTATCTGACCTAAGTAACCCACTGTTATATTAAGGGAGCAGGCCATGATAATTGAAATGCAGCATACCATCAAAATTCCCTTTATGTAATTGGATAATGTTCCCGTAGAACACAATACCACTAAGATACCAAAAAGAAGAAAGATGCTTATGAAATTGATAAGAGTTGCTCGAATCCGATTCTTTTTCATACCTTCCACCTACACTTTCTCGCCTAAATTTTTTCCGAGAATACCGGAAGGTTTAACAAGTAATACTACAATCAGAATACCGAATACAATAGCATCTGAGAAAGCAGAGGTAATAATTCCTCCTGTTATCTGTCCTATATAGGCTTTTGTAAGGCTCTCTACCAAACCTACCACAATACCGCCAAGCATGGCTCCCGGTATGATACCGATTCCTCCAAGTACCGCGGCTACAAAGGCCTTCAGACCGAGCATTGCTCCCATTGTAGGTGTTGCCTGCGGATAGGAAGCGCAATACATTAAAGATGCAATTGCCGCAAGGCTTGATCCGATTGCAAAGGTTATGGTAATGATCCTGTTCCTGTTAACACCCATTAAGATAGCTGCCTGACCGTCTTCTGATACCGCTCTCATGGCTTTACCCATTTTGGTCTTCTGTACGAACAGCTGTAACAGAATCATGACAGTAATACCAAGAGTAATGGTAAGAATGGTATTTCCATTAAATTTAATGCTATTAAATTTTAAGTCCGGAATTGAAAATATTGTTCCGATAGGCTTTGGTGCTGCACCAAAGATTGTTTGCGCAAAGTTCTCTAAGAATAAGCTCATAGCAATGGCTGTAATTAAGGCTGACATATTATTTCCTTTTTTACGTACCGGTTTATATGCTACTTTCTCTACGGTAACCCCAACTAAACCGCAGACTGCCACAGCCAGAATCACAGCCATCCAGGCAGGCATTCCAAGTGCCACCATCAGCGGTATGGAATACAGCATTGTATAGCTGCCAACCATAATAAAATCCCCATGTGCAAAATTAATCAGCCGGATAATGCCATATACCATGGTATACCCCAAGGCTACCAATGCATACACGCTGCCTATTTTTAATCCATTTATAACCTGTTGAATAAAAATGACGACTTCCGTTGACATAACGGTATTCTCCTTTACAGTAAATCACTTATAATAAAGTTTTTTCTTTTCTAAGCGTAAAAAGAAACAACTTATTTTTACGTTTAGAAAGGCAAAAGACTTATACTTCTAAAAAGCCCAAAACGGCTTACCATCCGGTAAGCCGCAGGGTGATTGGTTATTCAGCTGATTAGTTACCAAGTGTACTGTTCCATATAGCTGCACCGTCTTTGAATTCAATAATAGCAACTGACTTCTCAGGTGTTCCGCTAACATCAAGCGTGAAGCTTCCTGTTACGCCAGAGAAGCTCATTCCGCTCATAGCATCACGAATTGCTGTTCTGTCAGCTGATCCAGCCTTTTCGATAGACTGTTTTAACATGTATACGGAGTCATATGCCAAAGCTGCAAGTGCATTAAGGCTTTCTGCGCCAAATTTGTCGTTGTAAGCTTTAACAAAGTTCTGTACAGCATCTGCTGTATCATCGGGTGAATAGTGATTTGTAAAGAAGCAGTTGTTGTAAAGGCTCTTATCATCTACCATGGTTCCAATAGTTCCATCGAAACCGTCAGCACCCATGATAACACCGCTAAACCCTGCTGCTCTTGCCTGAGGTACGATGTAAGGTCCAACGGAGCTGTAGTAGTAAGGAGCAAACAGATACTCTGCACCGCTGTTAGCGATGTTGGTCAGCTGAGAGGAATACTCTGTATCATCAACAGAGGATGAACTTTCTTCCGCTACCACTTCAAGACCGAATTCTTTAGCCGCTGCAAGGAAGGCTTCACGAAGACCTGCAGAATATGCATCACCAGAAGCATAAAGTACTGCTACTTTCTTAACGCCTAATTTTTCAGCTGCGAATTTTGCTGCCATTTTTCCCTGATAGGAATCCTTAAAGCAAGCTCTGAACACATAATCGTCATCTTCTGTTACCGTATCAGCGGTTGCTGTAGGTGTTAATAAAACAATCTTTGCTTCATTTGCTAAAGGTGCAAGACCGGTAGTTACACCACTGGTTACAGAACCGATAACAGCACTGATACCGGAATCGTCAGCCAGCTTATTAAAGGCATTGGCACCTTCTGTGGAATCACCTTTGTCATCCAGTGATACCAGTTCTAACTGCTGCCCGAGAACACCTCCGGCTGCGTTGATTTCCTCAGCCGCCAGCTTCATGCCGTTTACTACGGCCTCACCATAAGCAGCTAAATTACCAGTGTTGGGAGAAATGGTTCCGATTTTGATCGTTCCTGATGCTTCCGATGAATCAGGAGCTTCCGTTGCTGCAGGCGTATCACTGCCTGTACCAGACCCGTTACTGCTTGTTGAATCTGATTTGGTGCCGCATCCGGATACGAGTGCAGCTACCATGGTAACAGCCATGATGACTGCTAATAACCTTTTCTTCATGTAAATTTCCTCCTATAGAAATTTTTATGATAAAAACTTTGAAAGAATATAATCCGATCAAAATTCTTATTTCCTGGAAAGAACAAAGAGTCTGACTTGCCAGACTCTAGCGCTGATGCGCTGTCACGATAGTGAAAATTTTCCTTAAGCATATCATGTGCATACCGCCAGGCAGAACTTTTTATGTAATGGAACGCTATTTCCTGTTACATAAGAAAGAGTTTCTGCTGGGAAACTCTTACACAATAACTATTAAGTACTTTCATTTTCTTATTCAAGGTCAAATCAAACAATTATCACGCTGTAATCTATGTAATTTTATTGCAATATTAACAATACAAAAAAAGGCATACACAATAAATTTGTGCACACCTTTGTTATAAAGGGATTATAATATCAACTGAGAAAAATTTCAATACCTTTTTTCAAAAGTATGAATATATTATAAATAATATAGGATTCATATAATTTTCTTATGAAACTATTTATTTTCATTACACTATTTAACATTATTTTTAGCATATATAATAAGAAATTATTATGTTCCCGTATATTTTAATGCAATATGCCAATACCATAAGATGTTACCATTTATTACAGAAAACAGCAGATAAATCCACGTCTGAAAACTGGCAGCAATTACTTGTTCAGAAGGAAAATCATGCAAAATACCTGTTAAAAACCTATTAAAATGGGGTTAAATGAAGCACTTTCTTACTTTAGTTTAATTAATAGTGAAATATTTTACGTATAATTTAACAAAACACCTTGCCTATTTTTAAAATATGTGCTAGTATATCTCGTATTCAGGTTTGTTAAAAAAATAACACAAAGGAGAGTAACATGACGGAGAAAACCAAAACCTATTTAACCGACAATGAGCTAAAGAAAATCAATGCTTATTGGAGTGCCTGCAATTATCTTGCGGCCGGTATGATTTATCTCAAAGATAATCCCTTATTAAAGCAGCCTTTGAAAGCAGAACATGTAAAGAGCAGACTATTAGGTCACTGGGGAACCAGTCCCGGATTATCTTTTTCCTATGTACACCTTAACCGATTGATTAATAAATATGATTTAAATATGATTTTCATCGCCGGCCCCGGCCACGGAGCTCCCGGTGTTCTTGCACCCGGATATCTGGAAGGCGGTTATACAGAAGTTTACCCCGATAAGAGTGAAGACGAAGAAGGCTTAAAGAAATTCTTTAAACAGTTCTCCTTCCCCGGCGGTATCGGAAGCCATTGTACTCCGGAGACCCCCGGCTCTATACATGAAGGCGGTGAGCTTGGCTACAGCCTTTCCCATGCTTACGGTGCAGCCTTTGACAATCCCGATCTGATCGTTGCTGCTGTTGTAGGTGACGGAGAAGCAGAAACCGGACCTCTGGCTACCTCCTGGCATTCTAATAAATTTGTTAACCCTGCAAGAGACGGTGCCGTACTTCCTATTCTTCATTTAAATGGCTATAAAATTGCTAACCCTACCTTACTTGCAAGAATCAGCCACGAAGAGCTGGAATGCCTGTTCAAAGGCTATGGTTACAATCCATACTTTGTAGAGGGTGATGATCCTGCCCTTATGCACAACGCCATGGCAGAAGCTATGGAAAGCGCTATTCTGGAAATCAAGGCTATTCAGAAGGAAGCACGGACCACCGGTAAAATAACCAGACCCAGATGGCCTATGATCATCTTAAGATCCCCCAAAGGCTGGACCGGCCCTAAGGTGGTTGACGGACAGAAAGTAGAAGGCTTCTGGCGCGCTCATCAGGTTCCTTTATCCGGAATCCATGAGAATCCCGAGCATTTAAAAATGCTGGAGGACTGGCTTAAGAGCTATCATCCGGAAGAATTATTTGATGAAGAAGGTAAGCTGATTGCCGACTTAAAAGAGCTGGCACCCAAAGGAAACCGCAGAATGAGTGCCAATCCGATAACCAACGGTGGTCTGTTAAGAAAAGATCTTCGTATGCCAGACTTTAAGAATTACAGCGTCAAGGTTGAGAAACCCGGCTGCTCCGAATATGAGAACACTAAGCCCTTAGGTGAGCTGTTAAGAGATATCTTCCGCAACAACCCTGAGAACTTCCGTATGTTCGGCCCCGATGAGACCTCCTCAAACAGGCTTACTGCCGTTTATGACGTCAGCAAAAAGGCTTGGATGGCTGATTATTATGACGAGGACATCACGGACGGCAGTGAGATGACCGTTGATGGTAAAGTAATGGAGATGTTAAGTGAACATACACTGGTAGGATGGCTGGAAGGTTATCTCTTAACCGGGCGTCACGGCTTCTTCCATACCTATGAAGCTTTCTCCCATGTTATTGACTCCATGTTCAATCAGCATGCAAAATGGCTTGATATCTGTAAACATGAGATATTATGGCGTTCTCCTATCGCTTCTGAGAACATCCTGTTATCCTCAACCGTTTGGCGTCAGGATCATAACGGTTTCTCCCATCAGGATCCCGGCTTCTTAGACGTAGTTACCAACAAAAGCCCAGAAGTAGTTCGTATCTATCTTCCACCGGATGTTAACTGCTTACTATCTACCATGGATCACTGCTTAAGAAGTACCGGTTATGTAAATGTTATCGTAGCTGATAAGCAAAAGCACATGCAGTATTTAAGCATTGATGATGCTGTGAAGCATTGCACCAAAGGTATCGGAATCTGGGATTGGGCAAGCAATGATAACAATACCGATGAACCGGACCTTGTAATGGCCTGCTGCGGTGATATCCCTACCAAGGAAGCTCTGGCTGCAACTGCCATCCTTCGCGAAGAATTCCCGGATATCAAGATCAGATTTATCAATATTGTGGATCTGATGAAACTTATGTCTTCCTCCGAGCATCCTCACGGACTTACTGACGAGGAATTCAATTCTTTATTCACAAAGGACAAGCCGGTTATCCTGAATTTCCACGGATATCCTTCCTTAATCCACAAGCTGTGCTTTAAGAGAAGCAATCCTCATAGAATCCAGGTTCACGGATACCATGAGAAAGGTAATATAAACACTCCTCTGGAACTTGCTATCCAGAATAAGATCGACCGTTTCAACCTGGTGATCGATGCCGTTGACAATATTCCTACTCTGGGCTCTAAAGGTTCTCATGTTCGTGAGAAGATGAAGAACACTATTATTGAGAATCTTGAGTATGCATATACCTACGGTATTGATAAGGACAAAATCCTGAACTGGGAATGGCCTTTTTAAGAATATATAGATAAGACAAGAAGCTGCCCTTAACCTACGTGGGGGCAGCTTCTTGTTTGTTTCTAAGAATCCTTTTCACTTTAGAATAATTTTCATTATATAATCTTTTTCATTTTAAATCTTTTTCATTTTAAATCTTTCTCTTAATCTTTCTCATTATAAACTTTTTCATTTTTATCTTAAATTCTTTCTTCTAATCTAATTACTGATATAATTCCACGTTAAATTTAGATGGAACTTATAACGATACTAATATCCGATATACGGCAAAAAGATTCCTTTTATATAAAATTAATATTACCTATTCGTTATACCATACCATTAATTTCTTATAATTATCTTCTTGGCACTTGTGCAGGCTTTGATATCCTTTTCCGACTGCTGAAAGAACTTCACTAAATAGGCAGGACAGGTTATAACCAGCTCTTCCATTTCCTCTTTCATTGACAACTGCTGTTCTGCCTTTCTCTTTCTAACCTCTCCGATTACAGCTTGCAGACGCTGACCAAATTCTGCGATTGTACTGTCACTTTTGTCAGTCTTCCATAAGGTCTGGTGTATGGATACAGCCCCACCCTCTTTACGATAAAATTGCTGGTAGATATAGTCCGTCATATGAGGTGTATAGATGGCATAAAGCTTAAGAATACCGTACAGGCTGTGATACAATGCATATTGTCCGGAACTCCGCTCTTCCCATCCATGCTTTTCAGGCTGATACAAGCGTTCTTTTACAATCTCTATATAATAATCACAGAAATCCTTCCAGAATAACTCATCGATCAGATGCCTTGCCTGACCGATTTCATACTGGTCAAGAAGCTTTTCTGCATTTGCTGTTGTTTCACTTACTCTTTGCAAGATCCATTTATCCGCAGGCAGAAGTTCAGTCTTTGCAGTGTCTTCATAATCCTCAAGATGCATAAAAGCAAATTTAGCCGCGTTATATAATTTAGTAAGGAAGCGCTTTGATACCTTTAAATCCTCTTCCTCAAAAAAGGTATCCGTTCCCAGCTTGGCACCGGCAGTCCAGTATCTTATCGCATCGGCAGAATGAGTTTCAATAAGCTGTACCGGGGAAAGAACCGCATTGTTCTTGGATTTGCTGATCTTCTCCCCTCGTCCTGCCAGTACGAAACCGCTTATCATAATGTCCTTCCAGGGAATCTTCCCAGTATGGTATAAGCTCTTTACAATGGTGTAAAAGGCCCAGGTACGGATGATTTCATGAGCCTGGCTTCTCATACCCATGGGCAGCAGTTCTGCGGTTTGGTCTTCCTCCTCTCCATAGCCTGCATTAATCAGAGGGGTTACTGACGAGGTTGCCCAGGTATCAAATACAGCTGTCTCTGCATGATATTCCTTACAGCCGCAACTGCAAGGCTTGCGGGGTTTATCCTCCAGAGGATTAACAGGTAACTGCTCCTCTTCTGCCAGTAGCGGACTTCCGCACTCTTTACAATACCACAACGGAAAAGGTACGCCAAAATTCCTTTGCCTTGAAATACACCAATCCCATTTCAGATTCTCTACCCATATCCGGTAGCGATTCTTCATGTGTTCCGGATACCAGTTAATCTCATCGGCTGCCTTAAGAAAACGTTCCTTCTCCGTCATAATATCAATATACCATTGAGCAGAGGGAAGGATTTCAATTTCTGTTCCGCACCTTTCGTGAACGGCAACGGTATGGGTAATATCCTCTTTCTTTCTAATCAGACCGTTCTCTTCCAATAGCCTTACGATCTCAGCTCTGGCTTTTTTTATGCTAAGATTACTGATAAAAGGAACCTCAGAAGATATTCTTCCGTTTTCCGTTATAACTTTCTTAAAGGGAAGATTATGTTTCTGATACCACTCCACATCTGTACTGTCACCAAAAGTAGCACACATAACCGCTCCTGTTCCCTTCTCCTTCTCCGCCTGTTCATCTGCAAGAATGGGAATCCAGAAATCATACAAAGGCACCTTTGCCTTCTGCCCGATAAGCTGCTTATAACGTTCATCCTCCGGGTTTACGAAAATAGATACACAACCATAGAGTAACTCCGGTCTTGTGGTAGCTATGATAAGCGGTGAACTATCTGTTTGAAAGGTCAGGTAATGAAAGGAGGATTCGGTATCTTTCGTCTCTAACTCTGCCTGGGCTATGGAGGTTTGGCATTCCGTACACCAGTGTACGGGGGATTCCTTAAGATACGCCTTCTTTGCTTTTACCAGATTAAGAAAAGAGCGCTGAGAGATTCTCTGGGTCCGCTGTGAGATTGTCTGGTATTCCAAAGACCAGTCAACACTAAAGCCAAGACTCTTCCACATAGCTTTAAACTCTTCTTCGTATCCCTTTACCGTATCCATACATTTTCTGTTATACTCTGTCCTGCTCAACTCACCGGGTTTTATTTTTTGAACCTTTTCTACCAGCCGTTCTGTCGGCAGGCCGTTATCGTCAAAGCCGAAGGGGTAGAATACGTCAAAGCCCTGCATTCTCTTATAGCGGGCTATCATTTCCGCCTGGGTGTAGGAAAAAACATGGCCTATATGGAGACTTCCGCTAACTGTAGGCGGCGGCGTATCAATTGAGAAGACAAGCTCCTGCATTTCTTTTTCCGCAGTCTTAAAATCATACTTCTTATCCATTCTGAATCCTCCTGTTATTATGCATAGCTGAAATGTTCTTTTCTTTGAACCAGAAATCTTTCTTTTCTTAGTTTCGCGCTGACCTGACAGTTATGCTGGTGTTACAAAACAGACAAAAAACGCCCTAAGCAAATAAATAATTGCTTAGGGCGAAACGTGTCCGTGGTACCACCTAATTTCAGAATAGAATTCTGCTCTCATACAATACGGGAACGAATAAAGGTTCCGATATCGCTTTCCCTGATAACGGTGGAAATCTCCGTTGGAGTCTACTTAAAAATAATATTTTTGTTCGATCCAAAGCTCAAAGGCTACTTCCATGTTCCCATCACGAAGATTTTCACCAGCCATCTTCTCTCTGTTCATCCGGAATAACATGTACTCCTCCTCGTCATGCATAACAGAAAAAAATGTCAAGGGTTATTCTTTGTGGCTGATAATTTCAATCTCACAATAGTGTCCTAAGTATAATCATGTATACATAATATTATCATAATACCTGTCATAGCTATTTAACCTGTTTCCTGCCATACCATTCTGTACTGAAAATGTAATCTAACTACATTATAGATATTAAAAACTGGCTTTTAACTACTGCTTAAGCCAGTTTAAAGTAGTACTTCTATTTTAGAATGAATAACACTCTCTACCGGCAGGCCTTCACGGCATTATAAAGAATCTCAATCCCGCAGTCCAGCTGTTCATCTGTCACCACCAACGGACACAGGAAACGAATGACATTGGAATAGGTTCCTGCGCTTTCCACAATAAGCCCATGCTTGGCACAATAATCAACGATATCCGATACCAGTCTTGGATTGGGTGATTTACTCTTTTTATCGATGACAAATTCTATACCGGTCATACATCCGATACCTCTTACATCCCCAATTTCTTCATACTCTTCCTGCCACAAATGAAAGGCTCCTTTCACTTTCGCTGCAATTTCCAATGAACGGGCACACAGATTGTCTCTTTCTATAATTTCAATTACCTTTAAGGCAGCGGCACAGGCAAGGGCGTTACCCCCATAAGTTCCTCCGATTATGCCGTTCTTTACTCCATCAAAAATCTCAGCCGAAGCGGTTATGGCACTTAACGGCACTCCTCCCGCAATTGACTTGGCAGTAGCAATAATATCAGGTGCAGCTCCTGCCTCTTCCCAATAATTAGACACAAACATTCTTCCTGACCTGGCAAAACCAGTCTGAACCTCATCTGCTACCAGAAGAATCCCCTTTTCGTCACAGATTCTTCTGACAGCCTTAACCCATTCAATTGGTGCTGGAACAAATCCGCCTTCACCCTGAACAGGCTCCATTACAATGGCAGCTATGTGTTCAGCAGGTGAAGCCTCCTCAAATACCCTCATTAATTTCTCAATATAATATGCTATAGCACTATCCTCACTATATCCTTCAGGTCCACGGTATAGGTAAGGAAACTCTGCTCTGTATATACCATCCGGAAAAGGTCCAAGGCCTGATGCATAGGCCTTCTTTGCCGTCATGGTGGAAGCAAGTAAGGTCCTGCCGTGAAAAGCTCCGGAAAATACAATGACATTCGGTCTTCCGGTATAGGACTTTGCCACTTTCACTGCATTCTCAATAGCTTCTGCACCTGAATTTGCAAACATGGTCTTTCTTTTGGCAGACTTAACAGGAACAATTTCGTTCATCTTTTCGGCAAGTTTAATATAACCCTCATGCGTTACAATGTTCATCATTGCATGGAAGTATTTTTCAGACTGCCCAATTACTGCTTCTATCAGCTCGGGATGGCTGTATCCAATATTTAATACTCCGACACCGCCTACCCAGTCAAGGAATATATTCCCGTCCACATCTTCTAACATTGCCCCTTCCCCTCTGCTGATTACACAGGGATACACCGATTTGATAGCACTGGGCACTGACTCACTTCTTCTCTCCAATATGGCCCTGGCCTTGGGACCGGGCAGCGGGGTATTTATTTTAGGTAAAGCATTTTTTAGCATATATTCCTCCCTTTCTGCGTTTTTTTGCGCATGACAAACAAACAGGATTTTGTAAATAATTCTCCGTTTTTGCCGTTATTTTATATGATATACTTAAACGTAATTATCCTATTATGCTTATACTGGACATTTTTTCAACTATATGTGAACCTTGGTTTCCTCTTCCTGTTAAATCTTGGATTTCTCTCCCTTATAAAAATGGTGATTTAAAATGTTTCTATATCTGGAAGAGGTAAAACTAAATTCAACTTAATATTAGCACTCGTTAAGACCTCTTAATTAACCTTATGTTTATAATGCTTTTCTGAATATCTCTCTTATTTCCTCCGGTGTAAAGACCACCGGATGGTTAGCGATACTTGGCGCTGATACCTTCAGGCAATTTTCAGTAAGCCACTCCAGATCCTTTTCCTTAACCCCCATATCTCCAAGGGTTTCTGTAAGCTGTAGTTCTGATAAGAGCTTCTTGATAACAGATACAAAATCCTTTTCATCCCTGCCGCCAAGTATCCTGGATAACAGAAGGAATTTATCCGGTGCCCCCTGAATAGAGGCTTCATACACATAAGGTGCAAGTGCCGCTAAGCCCTTGCCATGCACAACATTTTTGAGTCCGCTTACCGGGTGTTCCATTCCGTGAAGAGCTGTTACCCCCGCTGTCCCTATAACCATTCCTCCAAGGGTACTGGCAAGGCATAATTGATCCCAGCTGTCCAGATCTTCTGTATCCGCATAGAGTTTTGTAAGACTGCCCGCAGCAAGTCTTGCTCCTTCTAAGGCCATAATGTCTGTTAAGGGTTGTGAAATAGTAGAGATATAGGCATCCATGTTATGGCAGAGCGCATCAAAACCCACAGAAGCCAGCGTTTTCTTTGGCATGGTCTTCATAAGCAAAGGATCAATAATCGAACAGGTAGGAACAATAGCACTGCAGCGCAGGGATTTCTTATCCAGCGTATCCGGGTTCGTCATAACGGCAAAGCCGTTTCCTTCGCTGCCTGTACCGCAGGTGGTGGGAACTGCAAGGACTGGAAGCGCCTTATTACTGACTTTTCTTCCGTAAATGTACTCGTTTATATCTCCACCGTTTACGGACTGAAAAGCAATTCCTTTTGCTGCATCCAGGCTGCTGCCACCGCCAAGTGCAATCACCATATCACAGCCCTTAGAAAGCGCAAGTTCTGCACCTTCATAGACGGTGGTTGTCAGAGGATTTGGAGCCACTTTATCAAATATGCAAAAGGATACTCCACTTTTTTTCAGCAGTTCTTCTGTTTTCGCAAGTAACCCGGATTCCTTGGTGCTTCTCCCGCCAGTTACTATAAGTGCCCTTTTCCCAAGTGCTGCTGCCTTCTCTCCTATTAAGTCCGATTTTCTACGGCCGAATACCAGATTGACTGGCAGATGATATTGAAATTCCATATTTGGCTCCCATCTGCGTACTTTACACGCGTACAAAATCAGGGCGAGTGAAAGAAGATTTCTCTCACTCTTTTACCCTCCTGCCACAAATAAGCTTGTGGCAGTTCCATAATTAATCAATAAGCCAGAGGAAACTTTATTCCTCTTGAAGATATAGAGTTGTCATAAAATTATACACTTTTGTACCCAGAAGAGGGAAAAACTAAAAACTTTTAAACCAACCTATCTGGATTATCTGCTGTGACATCCTTTTTTTATGAGTTTCTCGTAGACAGAAACAGGTAAACAGAAGTAGTCGTACTCCTGGTTCTTATTTCGTATTTACTGTTTTACCATTCTGTACATCTACATAATAATCTTCCGTTAATCCATAATCTTTTAAAATACCCAGCAGAGTGCCATCTTCTTTCATCTCATTCAGGCACTTATTAACCTCTTCTAAAAAGGCTTTATCCTCAAAACGTAAAGCTGCACCAATCTGTCCGCTGGCTTCTGCTTCGTATGGGGATAAGAGCTTTAATTTTAAGGAACTGTCAGCAGAAAGGGTATAACCTGCCACAATACCATCTGTAACCACAGCATCCACCTTACCCATGTTTACAGCAGTCATCAGGGTAGCCTGGTTATCATAAGCTTCCAGTCCTGCAATTCTTCCTTCATCAAGCCATTTCTGGGCAGTTTCATAAAAAGTGGTTCCGGGTTGTGCTCCTACTTTCTTATCCTTCAGATCGTCTTTGCCTGCGATAGCAGAATCAACAGGAATTACAACTGCCTCACCTTCCTGATACCACTTATCTGTAAAGGCTGCTACTTTAAGTCTTTCATCCTTTACATACATGGCATCTACTACCATATCGATATTATTGTTGTTAAGCTCTACCAACAGGTTGGCAAAATCAACTACTTTCATCTGAATATCCGGGATTCCAAGCCGTTTGCAGATCTCACGAAGGATCTCAATATCAATACCCTCTAATTTACCTGTCTCCACATCAGTATAGGAAAAGGGAGCATCGTTGGAGGAACCAATTAAGATATAACCTTTTTCCTTAATCTTCTTTAACATATCGGATTCACCGGTGGAAGCCGTATCTTCTCCACTGGCTGCCGTATCTTCTCCAGAGGTCTGGGTATTATTGTCCTTAGTACTGCAGCCTGTGAGTACGGTAAAGGTCAATAAAAGTGTTAAGAGCAGTGTGAAACCTTTTCTCAGATTCATTTTCTTCATAATCTTTCCCTCTTTCTTTCAGCATATTTTCTATTTTTATGGGTTACCAAAACTAACGGACTCTTTTAAGCCGGCGTTCAACTACTCTGCTAAGTTGTGAGAGGGGAATGCTTAATAACAGGTAAACGAAAGCCAGAATGGTGTACGCTTCTACCGTAAGAAAGGTCTGAGAAGCATAAGTCTTGGTGCGAAGGAGAAGTTCCTGTACCGTTATCATAGCTAACAGGGAGGTATCCTTAATGAGCATAACTAAGTAATTTCCGAATACCGGCACGGAATTTCTAAGGGCCGGCGGTATAATAAAGTGAAACAATACTTTATTTTCGCTAAAGCCAAGAGCCAGACCTGCCTCCCGCTGACCGGAATCAATGGCCAGAATGGCAGAACGGATAACCTCTGACATATAACAGCCGTAATTAATGGCAAAGCCTATAATACCGCAGGTAGTAGCTGCCAGCTGGATGTTGGTGTCTTTACCGAACGTGCCCATAATACCGTTTAGCAGCGTCGGTACTACATAATAAATATAAAAGAACTGAACCAGCAGAGGTGTACCCCTTACCAGCTCAATGATTACTGCAAGGGTTCGGCTGAGTATCTTATTCCTGGATATTCTTCCGATAGCAACTAACAGCGCCACCGCCAAAGCACAGGCAAACCCTGCCAGTGTTATATAAAGTACAATTCCTATTCCTCCCCAGAGGCTTGGCCCCAAGGTCTCAAAGGCCTGCTTAAAATGCAATTCCATTTTTACCTCCCTTCCGCCGGTTTTGGCGGGACAAAATCTGATGAATGAAGCTTACAAGGAGCATCTCTGTGCTCTTTTTAAGGTTCTTTCCGAGTGCAAGGGTATGTTTGTTCACTCTTACCTCCTACAGCACCCTGGCTAAAAAGGATTTGGTTCTCTCATTCTTAGGCTGGGTAAAGATATCACTAGGTGCTCCTTCTTCTACAACATAACCGCCGTCCATAAAGATTACCCGGTCTGCCACATCCTTAGCAAAGCCCATTTCATGGGTTACCACTATCATGGTCATTCCTTCCCCTGCCAGTTGTTTCATAACCTCCAGAACATCACCTACCAGTTCCGGATCTAAGGCAGAGGTGGGTTCATCAAAAAGAAGAATTTCCGGTTTCATGGCTAGTGCCCTTGCAATGGCTACTCTTTGCTGCTGGCCTCCGGAGAGGGCTGCCGGATAGGTATCAGCTTTACTTTCCAGTCCGACTTTTCTTAGAAGTTCCATGGCCTGCTCCTTGGCTTCTTTCACCGGTACCTTATTCAATTTCATGGGAGCATACATAACATTTTCCACTGCTGTTTTTAACGGAAAGAGATTAAATCTCTGAAATACCATTCCCACCTGTTTCCGATAACCGGTAACTTTCTTTCCAAGACAGGTGATATCCTCCCCCAGATACAGGATTTCTCCCCCGGTGGGTTGTTCCAGCAAGTTGATGCACCGCAGCAAGGTGCTCTTACCCGAGCCGGAGGGACCGATAATTACCACTACTTCTCCCTTACACACCGATACATTGACATCTCTTAAAACCTCCAAATCCACAAAGCATTTGGATAATTTTTTTATTTCAAGCATTTCCATAACATCACTTCCTCTCTAAAACAGAAAGAGGCAACGGGGCTTTTGTGTTTCAAAAGCTCCATTGCCTAAGTCAATTACTCTTATTTCGTTGTCTGTATAAAGTATTTATATCTTTTTTAACATTTATTTCTTTTCAACATTTACTTCTCTTTAGACATTTATTTCTCTTTAAACATTTATTTCTTTAAACATTTATTTCTCTTTAACATTTATTTTCTTTAAACATTTATTTCTCTTTAACATTTATTTCTCTTTAACATTTATTTTTCTTTAAACATTTATGCTTAATTAACTATTTCTGTTTAATCATTCATTTCGACTTGATCATTATTTCTATTTAATCGTTTATGTATTTTTCACATTTCCTGCTGTTATTTTCCCAGATTGAATTTCTTCTGAATGATGTCCGTTAAAATGTCACAGGTACCCTCCACTCCTAACAGGCTGGAATCCAGCATTACATGTTTGTAATCCTTATCCGCCATGGAATAACCGCAATAGTATTTGTGGTAGGATTCTCTGGCCTTATCTACAGAAGCAATCATCTTTCTGGCCTCATCAGGTTTCATATCCAGTCTCTCCACGCAATTGGCAAGCCTTGCTTCATAAGGTGCATAAATAAATACATTAATAATATTTCTATGATCCTTTAAGATATGGTCAGCGCATCTGCCTACGATGATACAGGACTCCCGTTCCGCAAGATCTATGATTATCTTTCTTTGTACGGCAAAGATGGAATCCTGAATATTAGTCGTTCCCATACCCAAAGGATAATTCATGTTAAAGAAAGCTGATTTCGCACTTTCCTCCACATCACTGACCGTTGAAACCGGCAGATTCAGATTCTTTGAGGTCATCTCAACGATATCCCTGTCATAGTATTCAATACCCAGCTTCTCGCTGACTAATCGGGCAATGGGTCTTCCGAGACTTCCGAATTGCCTCGCAATGGTTATAACAAATTTTTCGCTCATATGGAACACTTCTTTCTTTTAAGAGTTCTCTTTAAGGGGGACTTATTCTGTAAATTCATTTTACGCTTCACTGTAGTACTCTACAATGGCTGTTTATTCCAAACTTCATAGCGGGATTTGTACTTTAAGTACAAAGAAGAATAACAAGGGTGGTAAAACACTAGAAACCATATGGTATATATTGTATAATTATATAATAATTATCACTACTATAGGAGGTATTATGAACGCTATAAAAAGATTACTTAGTGGTATTGGATTTTTACTTTTAGCAATTATTTGCTACTTCCTGGCTCAATCATTGAGTTCCCCGGTTCTATTTATCCTACTGATTTTATCCTTATTTCTTGGAGTTGTATTTCTTATCTCTGGCAATTTAACAAAAGATTGATATAAAAGTATGCAGCCAGCTGGTTGCATACCTTTCTTTTAACTATCATTTCAGTATAACACATCGGGCTTTATCTGAACACGAACTCCTCAAATAAAGAAAAGTTGACAAGGACATCAATGTGGTTAATAATTATAAAATCAGTTTTTAACCAATTGCTATAACACTGTCTTTCAAACGAAATCATAAAGGGGAAATATCTATGGGAACGCAGATAACCGATTTATATGAAAGTGCCAAAGATAAATACTGCATCACTCTCCATAGCGGAGAAGCGGGTCTGACCAATCCGGTTTCCTGGGTGTACCTGGCGGAGGATATACAAAACACAGCTTTTCTTAAGGGTGGTGAGCTGGTAATAACCACCGGACTTTTTATCCAGAGCGGAATTAAGCTTTATGATTTTATCTGCTCGCTTATAACCTGTAATTGCAGCGGAATCATTATTAACGAAGGGAAATATCTTAATCTGCCGGACCTTACCCCTGAGATAATAGAATTGTGCTCCCTTAATAAATTTCCCCTCTTTACCATGCCCTGGAAAATTCATCTTATTGATATCATGCAGGATTACTGCAGTCTTCTCTTACATAACACACGGAGTACCGATCAGTTAAATGCTGCCTTTCAAGGTGCCCTGTACCAGACTCCCGTCCATGAAAACATTCTACTCACCTTAAATCAGTACGGTTTTCCCACCCTGGCTAATTATAGAATCATAGTAATTCAGAACCTAAAGAACACCACACGAGTTACCTTTTCCCTAAACCGTCTGAAATTAAAATACCATCTCTTTGAACATGAAAACCGGCAGATACTGATTTATCTTATCTCCAGGACGCCTCCCTCCCTGCAGGAAATTATTGAGATTCTCTTATTCTGCGGCAGTATAACCTTAGGCATCAGTAATGTTGTCTCATCCCTTACGGAAATCGGCAATTGTTATAAACGCGCCCGCTTTTCCCTGGCAGCGGCAGCATTCTGGAATATAACCTCTGTGAATTTTGATGAGCTGGGGGTTTTTCAGATACTTTTCAGTTCTTCCGATCCTGAGATGCTTAAATCTATCTATGAGAAGAACTTAGGGAAACTGGAGCAGTTCGACACCGCCCATGCCTCAGATTATATGAATACTTTACGGGTATTCCTGCTGTCAGATTGCAATCTGTTAGAGACCGCCTCGAAGATGCATACCCATCGGAATACGGTTATCTACCGGATTAAAAAAATCAAAGAGCTGTTAGGTACGGAGCTTGATAATTCCAAGGTTAAATTCGATCTGCTGATGGCGTTTTTTATTAGAGAGTATTTTTCCATTGGCTAGTAAATCAACTAAAAGCTGAATTTAAGTTGCTAATCTCTTCCGTAATAAAAACTTCGCTGATACAAGTCGGAGGAATGAGGCGTAGCGGTCCCAGTAAAGTATGCTACGCCCGCCTGCAACAACACTGTATCAGCGTAAATAGCTGGTGCTGTGAAATTGATACACGGTTGTACCAGGATATTAAATGTATAAAAGAATAATACCGGTAAAACTCAGTCCCATAGTTTTTATCGGTATTATGCTATTCCTTAGGGTTTTAATATAACTTTGATACACTCATCTTCTTTTTTATCAAATATCTCATAACCGTAACTGCCTTTATCAAGAGGTATCCGGTGGGTTATAATATCTGTAGGATCAAACTCTCCTTTTTGAATTAGCTTCATTATAGGATCCACATAGCTATGAGCAGGACACTGCCCCATTTTCAGAGTAATATTCCGGGAGAAGAAGTCCCCGAAAGGGAACATATTATATTTTGCTCCATAGACACCTACGATTGAGACTGTACCTCCTTTTCGAACTGCCTGTGCGGACATTTCGATAGCAGATTTAGAGCCCCCTTGTAATTTAAATATTGTCTCCACTGTTTCTACAACTGATTTTTTACCGTCCATTCCTACACAGTCGATTACTACATCTGCACCGCCATGGGTTATTTCCTTGATATATTCACCGGTATTATCATAATCATCAAAATTAATGACTTCCACCTGATTGAATTTTTTAGCATGCTCTAAACGGTATTTGACATTATCAACTGCTATTATACGTTTTGCACCGGCATAGGCGGCCCATTTCTGGGACAGTAATCCTACCGGGCCGCAGCCTAATACAACAACTGTATCTCCTGGTTTTACACCACCGATGACCATAGTTCCCCAATAGGAAGTCGGAAGAATATCTGTCAGAAACAGTACCTGTTCATCGGTAAGCTCCTCCGGCACTTTTTTAGGTCCTACGTTTCCGTAAGGTACCCGAAGGTACTCAGCCTGACCTCCGTCATAACCGCCAAAGAGTTCGCTATAGCCAAACAGTGCTCCGGTTTCTCCATGATCGTTGGAATTGTCACATTGGCTCCATAGATCATGCTCGCAATACCAGCAATGTCCGCAGGCTATAGGAAAGGGTACAATAACCCGGTCTCCCTTTTTCAGCTGCTTTATATCTTTTCCTGCTTCCTCTACGATTCCCATTGCTTCATGTCCCAAGATAAATCCTGTAGGCATTTTAGGAATCATACCATGTATCAGATGCAGATCCGAACCACATATTGCTGTAGAAGTTATCTTAACTATAATGTCATCTGATTTTTCTATTCTGGGATCCTCTACCTGTTTCAGCTGGACATCTCTAATTCCGTTATACGTTAATGCTTTCAACTTTATACCTTCCTTTCAGCTAACCTTTTATTTTTAAATTATTCCTCACTAACCATTATTACCGCTTTGGTGTACTCCAATTAAAAGGTTGACATTGCATTTTAATTTCCACTCTATCTTCATTGCGTGCCGCAAATCAGGGTGTGCAATATGTTTTTTAATAATTTACGCTAACACTCCTGAATTGTATTGATTTTATTAGGTTTACCATGAAGGTGTATATTATTCAGCATAAAAGGTTAATAAAAAACCGCAGAACACTGTGCTATTCACACAGTGTTCTGCGGTTTATCTTTGATATTATTAAATTTACAAAATCCTGGTTTTTTCTATATATCCAAAGGCGCTTCCTATAAAGCCCCCTTCTTTCATAAACCTCTTAATATTTCTCTGTAAAGATGTCTCCTCCGGCAATTCATCAAAAGGTAATTTAGAATTCTTAAACACCCATTCCATATAAGAGGGATCTTCCTTGTTCCACTCCTCAACGGTAAAATCCGCCTGGAACTGAAGAATTCTGGTTTCCGGAGGTAATACCTCCTTTAATCCCGGTGAGAGCATCCAGGAATCACAGATAAAATAACGGTAGTTTATATCCGGATAGTATTTAGCAAAGAATTCCAGTGCCTGTTCATAAGAATTCAGACAGTTTTCTCTGGTTATCTTGGCATCAGAAGGTATGTGCACACTGATTACTCTTTCTCCTTCCCAGTAGTCCACTTCAAATTCCAGTTCTCCTAAGCGGAACTCCTCCATGGATATCTGTCTGGGTGTCCACCATTCCCTGTCAAAGCCGTACGTATGATAGCTAACCAAATGCTCCCCAACGAATCTGGAAAAGCATTGGAAGGTGTCAAAGAATATTTTCTGGCTGATTCCTTTCTCTTCATAGAGTTTATAAGTATTAAGTCCTGTTACCAGCAGCAACGTCAGCATTTTTAAACCCTTTTCATCTTTACCCAAAGCATTCCTTAATTCTTCAAGGGCTTTCTCCCAGTCAGCACGGCGGTATAACTTATCAGAAGCTGATTTTAATGCAGAATAATCTTGTTCTTTATAAAGCTCCAGAACAGTTTCCGTTACTTCCTCTGGCATATTGATACCAATGCAAAGTTCCTTTAAAGTCATATAGAATCTCCTATTCCCCAATATTCTATCTTCAGTATAACATGTACTATATCACACTTCAACGGGATTAAGGTTTAAGGCACAGTGAGCGCAGAAAGGCTAATTGTAAATAACCAAATGAGGCTGGCAAGTATGTAGTATTTTATTCGTTAGGCTCCTAATGAACAATATCTTTTATACAGATACTATCAATGCATCTATGCTTATATTCTAATAAAGACAATCTTTAGAATAGCTCTATATATTATTTGCATGGTATTGAAAACCTTTGCTGAATGAATTAATATAAGAATATCTTACGAAATATTCCAGCTAAAAGAGTAGTTTTATAGGGGGTTACCGACATGTTGTTAAAAATAAAGGAATTTGCAGATTTTAGTGATATTTCAGTTCGTGCACTGCATCTCTATGACCGGCTTGGTCTGCTGACACCGGCACAGATCGATTCTTCTAACAGCTATCGCTATTATGATTCGGAGCAGATGAAAGAGCTAAATACTATAATCAGTTTTAAAAAACTGGGTTTTTCCCTGGCTGATATCAAGGATTTAAAAGCAGAGGGATATTCAAAAGAATCCGTTATCAAAAAGCTCCAGGAGAAGAAGTCAGAGAATGACCGTCGTATCGAGATTCTTGCATTTAATAATGAAAACATCTATAACATGCTGTCACATCTTGAGGCTGAGCCGGAAAAGCCAGGTGAGAAAGAAGAGGCTTACAACCTTTCAAGGATCTATTGCCTTGAAAACGACAAGCTGGAGCAGGAGTTCTCAGATATTTTATGGTTATGATGCAGTCATTGATAGTAGACATAGCGGGGCTACGTCGAGGCTTTTTGAATACCACATCTGGAGGTTTAGACAAGCAAAGGATCTGGTTATTTTGAGGACGCTGCACTAGGATGTGTTTGAAAACTGCTTGTGCCAGGCCGGGCTGTTCCGGTTTGTGGAAAACAAGGCGCGATTTTGGGACATAGTGGTACGCTACGCAATGAGTTTTCAAACACGCCCCAAACAAATTTAACCATTCTTAAAAAAGGACTAATACAGTAAAAATTAGGATTGACCTTACACATACGTCATAGTTTACACTTATCTTAGGAGGTGAAGCTATGGCGTATTTTAGTTTATTTTACGAGAATCAGGAACAGGAATATTCAGCAAAAAAACAGTCCGAGGATCAAGTGTATTACCGGGCAAAGCAAAAATTAGAAAAAAGGACTTACTTTATAGGAGCCAGAATGGTTGTATCGGAAGAAGTATCAGAAACCGGCAGAAATCTTCCCTGCTTTTTTCAGGATCTGAATCTGGATACGGTATTTCTTCCTGAAAATGATGAATTCCTCACAGAGGAATTAAAGAATTATTATTTTAGTTTTCCGGAAAAACTCTCAGAAATCACTTATCGACAGGATATCTATAAGGATCTTGACAATCCGCTGGTCTTACAGGGGTTAGCTGCTTTTCGAAATGACTTTACAGAAGCAGAACGGTTACTTGAATACCGACACAAATCAGATTCCCCTCTGCAGCAGAGCAAGTACTATCTTGATGCCGCAGTGCTGCATTATCAGTCTGCCAGCAGGTTATATGATATTCTAAAAGAACAGGTTAAGTCCCAGGCTTTCCTTTCCCTGTTCTCTCATCTTACCGATTTCTTACACAGAGACGGTTATTCAGATTTCTATAACAGAGCCAACCGCTTAAAGGAACAACTGGAAAATATCCGCTTCACCCTTACTATGGCAGGAAATACAGTTAAAGTATATTTTCATGAGAATGCAGGAGTTACTGACGATTTCGGAAGAAATCTTGAGAAGGTGTTCCGTATTAAAGAGCACAGCCGTAATTCCATCCGGCTTTTTAACCAGCCTGGATTAAACCCTTTTGAAAGCAAACTGCTATCACTGGTCGAAAAAGAGTATCCAAAGCTTCGCAGAGAATGTCTGGAATTTGCTTCTTCTGACAGACCTCTGACAAATGATATACTGCAAAGGCTTTACAAAGAGTCTGAGGTCTATCTATCCGGGCATACCCTTGCTGCCAAACTGCGGGAGAAAGGCTTTCTAATGACCTACCCCGAATTTAAGGAAATGGGCAGCCTTCACCTTGAAGGAATATGTGATATCGGTCTTGCCCTGACAACAGGAAAACGCAAGGATGTTGCAGTTAATGATTTGTTCTTAGAGGATGGTAATAGAGGTGCCTTTATAACCGGAGTAAATCAGGGCGGTAAGACGACTTATGCAAGAAGTGTGGGACAGACCGCGTATCTTGCAATGCTTGGTATGCCAGTAATTGCTACAAGGGCTCTGCTGCCTCACTTTAACGGCATTCATACGCATTTTACCGTGGAAGAAAATCATCTGGTGAATAACGGTAAGCTACAGGAAGAATTACACCACTTAAAAGAAATCCTTGAAAAAGCACCCTCCAATTGTCTCTACGTTCTTAACGAAATGTTTTCTTCAACAACTGCTGCGGATGCCTTTGATCTGACCAATCTGCTGCTTCCGAAAATCTTTGCAAAAGCCGGTACTGTACTTTGTGTAACACATGTTCCGGAACTGGCAAAGCTGCAGGCAGATATGATAAGCTTAATAGCCACTGCCAGCGAAGAAGATGGCTATCAGAGAACCTATCGAATTCGTCCGGGAGAGGCAGCACTAAGTGCCAGAGCTATTGATATTGCCTTAAAATACTGCCTGTCAGGTCCACAGATAAAGGAGCGCATAGCCAATGGAGATTAAACTTATAACTACTGATAATGCCGCACAGAGACTTAAGACAGACAGCAAATTTCTCCTGCGGGATTTGAAACTGGATCTGCTTTTAGATGTTATCTCAGGCGGTGAGGAGGAATTGCGTAAAATAAGCAGTCAACAGCTGATGATGCCTGCCACACAGAAAGCAGAACTATTAAAACGGCAGTCAGTCCTAAAGGATGGGATTCAGCATTCTGAGTTATTTTATGAGGTTTATCATTCGGCCTGCCAGGCTTTAGATAAGATACATTCATACGATGATTCTACTAAATTAAATTATAATTATATCATTCCGGTGCCCAAAAAGATTCTGACTCAGGTTGAGATTGCCTTGGCAGCTCTTACTTATCTGGATAGTATCAGCAGCAGGCTAAGAAGAGAAAACAATTTTACTGCAACAGAACTCGTTGCCTTCTCTCAAGAATATACCGATTATTACACGGATGCCTTTCTTAAGGAAGTACATGCTTTTCTCCATTCCTTAATAGTCTTAAAGAAAACCGATGCTGTCTCTGTAGGCGCCCACCTTGGAAAGGGCCTTAAAATGTCCGATATGTCACTGCTTCGTATTCTTGATAACGAAAGCTCTTCGGAGGAAAAGAAAGGTTTGCTGTCCTATGTTCTAAAGTCAGATAAATGCTATGAAATTAGAATTGAGAACACCACTATTGAAAACGAAGTCCGGGAAATCATTGATTCCAGCCTTACCTGGATTCTAAAAACTATAAGTGATTTTAACTATACTGTAAAGCACCTGTTAGAGCAGATGAAGTTTCAATTTGGTTTTTACTGCGGTGCTCTGAATCTATACACATTCCTAAAGGAACGTGGGATTAAAATATGCTTTCCTGAATTCTCAGAAGACACTAAGGTCTTAAAGGTCTCTGAACTGTCCGACCTGTTTCTGGTTATTAAGGACAGTTCTGCAGTAGCCAACAGTCTTTCCTATGAAGGTGTCAGTAATTATATAATCACCGGGGTAAATCAAGGCGGTAAGACTACCTTTCTCAGAAGTTTCGGTACGGCTCAACTCCTGGCACAGAGCGGTTATTTTACCCCTGCCAGCCAATATGCCTGCAATATTTATCAGAGCATCTTCACCCATTTTCCCGAGGATGAAGATTCCGGTTTAAAACACGGACTATTGGAACAGGAATTGCTAAAACTTCATGATATAATAAACCGGATATCGCCTAAAAGCCTGCTGCTGTTAAATGAGACCTTTGCAACCACTACCGATTACGATGCCTCCTATCTGGCAAAGGAACTCCTCAGTGGTATAAAGGACAGCGGTATCACCTGTCTCTTCGTTACGCATAATTACGAATTCAGCCATAGCCTTTATAGTAAAGAACAAAGAGAAAATGTCTTTTTAAGGGCTGACAGAGCGGATGGCGGTGAAAGACACTTCCGTTTAACCGAAGGAGAACCGCTTAAGACAGGTCATGCCTTAGATTTGTATCGAGAAGTTATGAGGGAATCTTCTGACTTCTAACTTAGTTCTTACACTATTATTAAAGGAAGCAGTTGTTTTATTATAAATACTGGGTAAAGGAATATTCCCATTTTTCCTCCTTTTTTATTGCTTCAATAAGACTTTCAGTTGTACTGATTTCCATTGCTATACGATTCAATTTATATCTAAGCATCATTTTCATATTAAATGGAATTTTATCAAGGTATTTGGTAATTGAATCCTGGGAATCAGAATGTAACTTCTTTAAGAAAGCCAGACGTTCCTCTGCTTTTAAGAGCGCCTCTTCTTTCGAAAGGGAGCATATATGAAAGATTCCGATTCCAAAGTTACTGGCCTCTGCTTCAAAAGAGGCCAGACCTTCGGCCAACTCCTCTAGCAGTACCTGCCTTCCTTTTTCTGCAAGATAGTACTTTGTCTTTGCAGGATAATTGCTCTCCTGTAGAGTTTCACCAGTTATGTAACCCTTTTTCTCCAGATTCTTTATAGTAGTGTAAAGGGAGGCGGAAGTCATTGGAAACCAGCTCTGTATTACCTCCATGTCTGAGAGTTTAGTAAGCTCGTAAGGGTTCATGGGTCTTTTATGCAATAGCCCCATAACATATTTTGATAATTTGGACAGCATAACAGCTCCTTTTTAATAGTATTATTCTTTCATCGGTTTAGTTTATAATACTTCTTATTTTATTGTTCTTTATTTTATTGTACTTTTGTCCTTTGTTCTCATATCTCAATATTACTAAAACAACTACTACTCTCCATATAATGAAGTTGAAAGATATCTTTCCCCCGTATCCGGCAAAAGTACTACAATTCGTTTGCCTATATTCTCAGGTCTTCCTGCTACAATAGAAGCAGCAAAAGCAGCTGCTCCTGATGATATTCCTACCAGCAGACCTTCTTTCTTGGCTAATCTTCTGGAAGCTTCAAAGGCTTCCTCCGTCTTAACCTGAATAATTTCATCAGCTACTTTAGGGTTATATACCTCTGGTATAAAGCTTGGTGCCAGTCCCTGAAGCTTATGAGAGGAGGCTCTTCCTGTAGATAGAATAGGAGAATCAAAAGGCTCTACTGCTATAACTTTAATCTTCGGATTTCTTAACTTTAATACTTCTCCGACTCCGGTAATGGTTCCTCCAGTTCCAACTCCTACTACAAAGAAATCAATATTACCTTCTGTATCCCTCCATATTTCTTCAGCCGTGGTCCTTCTGTGTATCTCTGGATTAGCAGGATTCTTAAACTGCTGCGGGATGAAAGAATCAGGTATGCTTCCTGCCAGTTCTTCTGCTTTACGAATTGCACCGGGCATCCCATCCCCACCCGGGGTCAATATCAACTCAGCCCCCAGTGCAGCTAACAGCTTACGCCTTTCCACACTGAAAGTTTCCGGCAGGACAATTATAATCCGGTACCCCTTTGCTGCAGCTACGAATGCCAGAGCAATCCCTGTATTACCACTGGTGGGCTCAATAATTACTGAACCATCCTTTAGTACTCCCTGTCTTTCAGCTTCTTCAATCATAGCAAGCCCTATGCGGTCTTTCACACTTCCTGCGGGATTAAAGTACTCAAGTTTTGCAATTATTTCTGTCTGCAATCCGCTGCTGAAATTTCTCAGGCGAAGCAGCGGCGTATTGCCTACAAGTTCGGTTAGGTTATCAGCAATAAGTTTTATAATCACACCTCCTAATAAACTATATTGATAATGCAAGTTAATTTTTTCTCTTTGATAGATATACAGTAACTTAGCTTTAAAGATAAATATTCAAAACTCATAATTCATACTTACATACTTATATTTTATCTAATATATATTAGTACTAATATATATTAGTAGTTTACTATATTGACCCATTATTTGTCAACTAATTATTTGTCGACAAATTAGTGAGTTATTTATTTACAGCATATTAAAAAAGCCTAAATATCTTTTCATGTTATCTGTAATGACTTTCATCATTAGTAACCGAAGCAAAAGTATTTAAGCTCTTTCATAATATTATAGATAAGTTTTTTTCTCCGTACTTACAGAATCTGTGCAGCAGCATGTTCCAAACGTTCTCTCGCTGCTGCAATTCTGTCTGCTTCTTCCTTCGTAATGGTACCGAGTTTAGTTTTACTTACAGTTTTCTTTAATTCTGCGAGACTCTCTTTAATCTCCTTCTTCATACCCTTATCCAGTTCCTTCTTTCTGGACGCAAGAGCAGACTCTGCCTGTAGGATGAGATTTTCTGCTTCATTTCTGATATTTACAGCCTGTCTTCTCTCATCATCACCGGACTCATACTGTACTGCCTCTCTTATGGCTCTTTCTATTTCATCTTCTGAGAGGTTGGTACTGGCGGTAATTACAATATGCTGCTCTTTGCCTGAATCCATATCTCTTGCCGAAACCTTTAAGATACCGTTTGCATCTATATCAAAAGTAACCTCTATCTGAGGAACGCCTCGCATGGCACGTTTGATACCATTTAGTTTAAAGTTACCAATCAATTTATTATCTTTGGCGAACTGTCTTTCTCCCTGAAGTACCTTAATATCCACGGAAGTCTGGAAATTAC
Source organism: Anaerocolumna sp. (assembly GCA_029256725.1). GTDB lineage: Bacteria > Bacillota > Clostridia > Lachnospirales > Lachnospiraceae > Anaerocolumna. Next base: position 30,514 of record JAQSXJ010000054.1, read on the forward strand.
CTGCTGTGGTGAATACCTGGCTGTATTTCGTGGGAATGGTAGAATTCCTCTCAATAAGCCTTGTTGCCACACCACCCATGGTCTCAATAGACAGGGATAACGGAGTAACATCTAATAAAAGAATCTCTGAAAGACCTGCTTCTCCTGCTAATTTTCCTCCTTGTATGGAGGCGCCTAAGGCCACGCATTCATCAGGATTTAAGTTCTTACTGGAATCCATACCTGTTAACTGCCTTACTTTATTCTGAACAGCCGGTATTCTGGTAGAACCTCCTACCAATAACACTTTGTGTAAATCAGCTGGTTTCAATCCGGCATCGTTTAGAGCATTCTGAACGGGTACTGCCGTTCTTTCCACAAGATCATGGGTCAGTTCATCGAACTTGGCACGGGTCAGATTGATGTCCATATGTCTGGGACCTGATTTATCTGTAGTGATAAAAGGAAGATTAATATTGGTACTGGTGGCTGCGGACAACTCCTTCTTCGCTTTTTCTGCAGCTTCCCGAATGCGTCCCAGCGCAACTTTATCTTTGGCCAGATCAAGCTTTTCAACCTTTTTAAACTCTTGCACCAAATAAGTGGTTACCCTTTCATCAAAATCATCTCCGCCCAGTCTGTTATCTCCTGAAGTTGACAGAACCTCAATAACTCCGCCGCCTATTTCAATTACCGATACGTCGAAGGTTCCGCCGCCCAGATCATATACCATGATTTTCTGTGCCCCTTCATTATCCAGACCGTAAGCCAAAGCCGCTGCCGTAGGCTCATTTATAATACGCAGTACATTCAGCCCTGCAATTCGTCCTGCGTCTTTAGTAGCTTGTCTTTGTGCATCATTAAAATAAGCCGGAACCGTTATAACTGCCTCTGTAACGGTCTCTCCCAGGTAGCTTTCGGCGTCTTTTTTCAGTTTGCCGAGAATCATGGCGGAGATCTCCTGCGGAGTGTATTTCTTTCCGTCAATATTAACCTTATAGTCCGTTCCCATCTGACGCTTAATGGAAGCTATGGTTCTATCTCCATTGGTAACAGCCTGGCGCTTGGCCATATCTCCTACCAGCCTTTCGCCGGTCTTTGAAAAAGCTACCACCGAAGGCGTCGTTCTCTGTCCTTCCCCGTTATTGATAACTACCGGTTTTCCTCCTTCAATTACTGCTACACAGCTGTTTGTTGTACCTAAATCAATACCGATTATCTTACCCATTCATGTCCTCCGTGGTTTTGGAATTATTCTCTCTATTTGTTATCTATATTAATTTGCATTACTTTTAGATTGCATACTATATTACTATCATCATCTGACTGTCATATTACCCTTTATGGGGCTTTTCTGTCAATTATGGGATTCTAAACAAATTATTAAATATTTTGTTTTTATGATAAGCTAGATTTCATTTCCTATGGTGATTGGTTTTGTAAATAATCTTAGATATTTGATATATGAGAATGTAATAAGGTGGCTTTACCATATTAACTATAGTAAAACCACCTTATTATTACTTTACTTTTAATGCTTTGCTTTTGCTACTTTGCTTTATTACTTTGCTTTATTACTTTGCTTTTATAAACTTACTTGTCTTTATTTGTTTTGGAAGTTTATGTAATGTTACTTATTCATATAGCTTTGCTTTTCTATTCACCTTTGCTTTTTCATGTAATATTACTTCTTCATGCAACCTTACTTGCTTCATCCAACTTTGCATATTTATGTAATATTGCTTCTTTAAACCTCTTAGCTCATTTATATAACATTACATAAATTATTTCCATTATTTATAACGCCTGAGCTTCATGAAGTCTGGAATAAATGCCACCACGAGAAATGAGCTCCTCATGGGTTCCAAGTTCTGCAATTCCTGTACCCTCCAGTACAACAATCTGATCGGCATGACGTATAGTAGAAAGTCTGTGGGCTATAACTAACGTAGTACGCTCTTTTGAAATCTCATCCAACGCTGCCTGAATCTCCTGCTCTGTCTTGGTATCAAGGGCAGAGGTTGCTTCATCTAATATCAGTATCGGTGAATTACGAAGGATAGCTCTTGCAATGGAGAGACGCTGCTTCTGTCCGCCGGATAAGCGCACACCACGCTCGCCGATTACTGTGTCATAACCTTCTTCCATCTTCTCGATAAAGTCATGTGCATTTGCAGCTTTCGCAGCTGCTATTACGTCCTCTCTGGTAGCTTCTTTCCATCCATAAACAATATTCTCATATACTGTACCATTGAATAGGAAAGTATCCTGCAATACCATGGAGATATTATCACGAAGACTTGAAAGTGTTACCTCCCGTATGTCTACACCATCAATAAATACAGCACCTTCCTGAGGATCGTAGAAACGGTTTATAAGATTGGCAATCGTACTTTTTCCAACGCCTGTAGTTCCAACTAAAGCTACCGTCTGTCCGGCACCAATGGTCAGACTGGTTTTTTGAAGAACCGGAATTTCCTCATTATATGAGAAGGATAAGTCCTTTAACTGAATCTCTCCACTTACTCTAGGCAGTACCGCGGGATTTTTCTTCTCCTTCACATCAGGAACTTCATCAATTACTTCAAATACCCTGCGGCATCCGGCACCGGCTTCACCTGCACGTTCCACAAGTCCGGAAAAGCTTTTCACCGGATTGTAAAACATGGAAAGATACATTACGAATCCAACAATATCTGCAATGGAGATTTCTCCCTTACCCAAAAGATGTCCGCCGTATACAACAACAATAACTGTTCCAAGTGCTGTTATAAAGGCCAGCAGAGGATAGGTAGTTTCAAAGAAAAAGCTGGCTTTAAGGTATGCCAGACTATGTCTTAAGGACAAGCCGGATACTTTCTCTTCCTCATGGCTTTGCTGGTTGAAGATCTGTATTTCCTTGATACCTGATAAGTTGTCCTGCACCGTTCCGGATAATTCTCCCCTTACCCTGGAGTTCTCTTTCCAGACAGGTGTAACATGGTGGCTCTGCCAGATTGTGATACCTAAAAGTATTGGTATAGTTACAAGGCTCATTAACGCCAGTTCCCAGTTAATCGTAAAGAGCAAAGCACCAACACCGATAAAGGTAAGGATATTTACCACAAAATCAGGAACTACATGTGCTAACAGGATTTCTGCATCCATGGAGTCGTTTACCACTCTTCCGGTCAGGTCACCGGTACGGCTTTTGTGGAAATATTTCAGGCTCATGTGCTGCAGCTTTCTGTAGAGTCTGGTACGCAGGTCAGCCACATAATGAAGTGCTGCATAATGGTTTAAATAACCAGAGGCAGAGTTTCCTGCTGCCTGTACTGCCGTAGCTGCTAAGAGTAAGAGTCCGATACGAAGGGCCTCCGCCGCAAAGTTAGTACTTCCCTCTGTGGCAAGACTGGTCAGTTCTCTCAGTGCCCAAGGTGTATAAAAACCGGCAATCGTTGATATTACCAGTGAAAAAAATGCTATTATTAAGTACAGCCAGTACTTTCTGGCCTCTTTCATAATTCGAAAAGAGGTCTTCATAGTGCTGCCACCTCCAATTCCGCGGTCTCTTCTTTATTTA
>JAQSXJ010000152.1 GCA_029256725.1 Anaerocolumna sp.
TTCTGAGATGGTTAAGGTTTGTGGTATTGGTGAGAGCAAAGCAGAACTTATGGTTAAGGATTTGATTGCTGCTCAGTCTAACCCAACCATTGCTACCTACGCTAAAAATGGTGAAGTTCATCTTCGTGTAACTGCCCTCGCTGCTTCCGAAGAGGAAGGAAAGGTGCTAACTGCACCTTTGGTGAAAGAACTTACAAAGCGTTTTGGAAATAAGATCTATACAACAGAAGAAAAAATATCCTTAGAAGAAGCGGTTGTTAAGCTTCTAACAAAACATAATCTGACCCTTGCAACAGCCGAGTCCTGTTCCGGTGGTCTTCTCTCTGGTAAGCTTGTGAATGTCTCAGGTGCTTCTGCTGTATTTGAAGAAGGCTTTGTTACTTATTCTAATAAAGCAAAAATGAAATATTTAGGTGTTTCTGAGGAGACCCTGAAAGCTTATGGTGCGGTTAGCAGTGAAACAGCGGCAGAGATGGCACAAGGTGTCAGAAGAGCCTCAGATAGCACTGCAGGGTTATCAGTGACTGGTATTGCCGGTCCTGATGGGGGAACGGAACTTAAACCTGTCGGACTTGTTTATATTGGATGTTATTTAAATGGGAAAACTGAAGTCAGAGAGTATCATTTCAAAGGTAATCGTCAAAAGGTCAGGGAATATACGGTTATCAGTGCTCTGGACTTCCTTCGGACGAGTATCCTGAAAGAATATGAAAATGGGAACATAGAGTAATTTACAATAAGTGGCGAATAAAGGAAAACAGTACAAAAAAACAGATAATTCTATTGCTTTAAAGATCATTGCTTAACAAATAACAAGGTTTTAACATAAAAATGACATACTTGGCCCATATATTATAAATGGAGTGAGTATAAATGCTATGCCTATGTTTGGTAATTCAGTAGGAGTGATTAGAATGAAAAATACTGCAGGGAAGCTTACTGTAATCCTGGTTTTATTTCTGATGGTTTTAACAACAGCGTGTACCAAAAAGGACGATATAAAGGAGGATATAAAACCTTCTGTCAATACCATATTAACGCCAGAAGCAAGTTCAGACCCAGAAACTAAAATCGGAGTTGCACCAGCTGCAACAAAGGAAATTCCTATTTACACGATTAATGAAAGCACACAGGAAGTGGAGGCTGCAACAGCTACGATAAACGAAGATACGGAAATTACACCGGAGCTTATAGTAGATCAGGTAATTGACTCCCTGGCTGAACGCTTAATCGATGTAGGTGTTGAAAGTGTAACAACTGAGAAGGATACTGTTATCGTTAGTTTTACAGGAGATACACCACCTGTTAGCAATGTAGATTTATCCGTTGAGACAACCATACTGGATTCTATTGCCCAGAGCCTTGTAGACAACCTGCCGGAATTCCCTAAGGTTATATTCCGGGTTGCCGGAGAATCTTATCAATCCGCAAATCTGTCATATGATCTTAATGGTGTTTACCTGGACGGAAATAAATCAAAATAATAATTATCAAGGGCTGTTGCAATTTAAGTATCAAAGTTTTTTGCAACAGCCCCTTGTGGGTTATATAGTTGAATAAGCAAATGTAATATTTCAACTATATATGTATTCACAATACCCAAGCTAAGACTGATTTGAGCGCGCTAAGGCGCGAATGGAGATTAAAATGATTAAAGGAAGTAACAGGGTAATCGTGGTAGGTGCAGGTGCTGCAGGAATGATGGCTGCTGTATTTGCTGCTAGAAATGGCCATGATGTCCTTCTATTGGAGAAAAACGATAAAGCAGGCAAGAAACTCTACATTACCGGTAAAGGCCGGTGCAATATAACAAATGCATGTGATATGGAGGATTTGTTCCGTAATATAATGAGCAATCCTAAATTCCTATATGGTGCTTTTTATGGCTATACGAATTATGATGTTATTGATTTTTTTGAACAGTTGGGTTTAAAGACAAAGATTGAAAGAGGCGGCAGAGTGTTTCCTGAATCGGATAAATCCTCTGACGTTATCGGTGCTCTGTTAAAAGAGTTAAAACGACTTCAGGTAGATATCAGATATCAGTGTGAAGTAGAAGAAGTATTGACAGAAGACGGAAACACTAAGGGTGTTCTGTTAAAGAATACCAACGAGAAGTTGTATGCCGATAAAATTATTGTTGCAACGGGAGGCCTGTCCTACCCTTCAACCGGATCAAACGGAGATGGCTATCGATTTGCAAAAGCGATGGGACATGCTGTAACCAAGTTGAACCCTTCTCTGGTTCCAATGAATATCAAAGAAATTGAGATGGTAAAAGAACTGCAGGGTTTAGCTCTTAAAAATATTGAGATAACCGTTACCAGCCGGGAAAAAGTAATTTATTCAGATTTTGGAGAGCTTCTCTTTACTCACTTTGGCATCAGTGGTCCGGTGATATTAAGTGCCAGCAGTTATTGTATTCCATTTATGGGTAATAAGGACCTTACTCTTGCGATTGATTTAAAGCCTGCCTTGACGAAAGAACAGCTGGATACAAGAATATTAAGAGATTTTGATGAATTTAAAAATAAACAATATAAGAATGCTCTTGATCAGCTATTGCCACGAAAGCTGATTCAAGTTATAATAGCATTAAGCAAAATTGATCCGGAAAAGAAAGTCAATCTCATTACGAAAGAAGAAAGAAAGAGACTTATTGATATCTTAAAAGCAATGCCGCTTCATATAGACAGTCTAAGAGGTTACAATGAAGCTGTCATTACAAAAGGCGGAATTTCCATAAAAGAAATTAATCCGTCTACGATGGAATCAAAGCTTGTTTCGGGAGTATACTATATCGGAGAAGTACTGGATCTGGATGCCTTAACCGGCGGATTTAATCTTCAGATAGCCTGGTCAACAGCTTATATTGCAGGAAATGCAGTATAAAGTATTGTTTAATATGAGTAATAAGAATAAAATTCATATAAATAGGAAGAAAACAGCATGCAAAACGAACAAAAGCATTACAGCATCGCAATAGACGGCCCTGCTGGGGCGGGTAAAAGTACTATTGCAAAGCTTGTAGCAAAAGAGTTACAATTTATGTACGTGGATACTGGTGCTATGTACCGTGCCATGGGACTGTTAACATTAAAGGAAGGTATTAATGCTGAAGATGAAGAGGCAGTAGGAGCTTTCTGTAAGAAAGCAGAAGTCAGCCTGAAATATCAGGAGGGCAGACAGCAGATATATCTGAATGGAGAAAATGTTACAGATAGTATCAGGACAGAAGAAGCCGGCAAAATGGCTTCAGCCGTAGCTAAATTTAAGGCAGTCCGCGAAAAAATGGTAGATATTCAGAAAAAAATTGCAGATTCCGACCATATTATTATGGATGGAAGAGATATAGGTACTGTGGTACTTCCCTTTGCTGATCTAAAAGTTTATCTGACAGCTGAAGTAGGTGTTAGAGCTGAAAGAAGATTTAAGGAATTGACGGAGAAGGGAATTTACTGTAATATAGAAGAAATAGAAAAAGATATTATAGCCAGGGATTATCAGGATATGAACAGAGAGGTATCACCCTTAAGACAAGCAGATGATGCTGTTCTTTTAGATTGTTCTTACCTTTCCATCGAAGAAGTGGCAGATGCTATTATTAAGCTGTTCAGAGAGAAATCTACCTGTTAAACCGGTTATATAGAAAGAGGTTTCATTTGGAAAAGGTAGTTCTGGCTCGTACCGCAGGCTTTTGCTTCGGGGTAAAACGTGCGGTAGATGCCGTTTATGATGAAATTGAAAAAGGTGATAAGGTTTATACCTATGGACCTGTCATACATAATGAAGAAGTCATAAAGAACCTGGCTGAAAAAGGTGTAGAGCTGATTAAGTCAGATGAGGAATTAAAAGCATTGACAGAGGGTACAATAATTATACGCTCCCACGGTGTTTCCGAAAGAATTTATGACATTATAAAGCAGAACAATCTGAATATGGTTGATGCAACCTGTCCTTTTGTTCTTAAAATTCATAAAATAGTGAAAGAGCAGACAGAAGCCGGCCGTCATATCATTATAGTCGGCAGCGAAAAACATCCGGAAGTACAAGGGATAATCGGCTGGTGTTTGAATAATTATACAGTTGTTGAAAACAAGGAAGATGCTGAAAGCTTTGATTTATCTGGCAATTCCAAGGTTTGCATTGTCGCACAGACGACAATTAACTACAATAATTTTCAAGATGTAGTTGAAATTATAACCGAAAAGGGTTATGATATAATTGTTTTAAATACCATATGTAATGCCACAAAAGAGCGCCAAACCGAGGCAAAAGAACTTGCCAAGGCTTCTGACGCTATGATTGTAATTGGAGATATGCACAGTTCTAATACTCAGAAACTGTACGAAATATCTAAAGCTGAATGTGAAAATACTTACTATATACAGACACTGAAAGACCTGGATTTGGAGAAACTCAAATCTTTTCGTAGCGTAGGTATTACAGCAGGGGCATCAACCCCAAACAATATTATCAAGGAGGTTCATACTGCATGTCAGAAATGAGTTTTGAGCAATTATTGGAGGAATCATTAAAAAC
>JAQSXJ010000055.1 GCA_029256725.1 Anaerocolumna sp.
GGTAACTTAACAATACTAAATATCAGAAATATTTTCTACTGCCTTTTAATAATAGATAACAAAAAATCGCTTTGACACAGCCTTGGTAGGCCATCGCGCGGCGATTTTGTTCAATTGAAATTTGTATGCAGCCACAATCGACTACCATACAAAAATGTCATTAAAATAATAACTCTGATAAACTTTCGAGACCATATTTTGATAATACAGCTTTTAATCCATCTTTTACTTCTTCTCTACTAAAATCATGTTCTGAAAGAAAATCATCATCCTTATCATTTAGATAGGAATAAAACAATATTACCATTTCCAAGTCATCCTTTTCTCCATTCTCAATAATAGAATACAGTTCATTTTCTGCCTTATTAATATTCCCTTCATCAATCATATTTGTTAAATTATTTAGTATTCTTTGTTTCTGCTCATTTTCTAATAGCTCAGCAGTTGGTGAATCTGTATTAATATTAAAAAGTAATTTTAATAATAACCTGACCATTTCTTTAATCATTCTCATAATATAGTCTTGTTCAAACATTTAATCTCCTTTCTTTAATAGGTAATAGAGAAAGGATTTAATTATCCATACGCACCCGTGCTGACACTAATGTTTGATGTGGTGGTGCTTTTTCCGAATGTATTTTAAAACTTAGTACCAATATTGCGATAATAATCAATAGCCATATATTGAACGCTTGTACGGTAGCTTTCACTTTATGTTTTAACTGTAAATTGTATTGCTCTTTTTCTATCTCACTCTTATCAACTACTACACACTTCACTTCTCCAAATAATCCTTGTGAAATTACTATCCCACTTGGAATAATGGTAGCTGAAATAGAAACTGTAAAAAATACAATAAACAATCTCATCAACAAACTCTTTCGTTTGAATTCCATATTAGCTAAATATTCAGTACTTAAACCCATTTCATCACCACCATAAATTCAAATTTAACATATTATATCACGAATAAGTACGAAAGAACAGTATTGAATATTTATAAACATATATTCCATGCTGTTCTATAAAATTGATTTTGTCTACACTCTGAAGAAGATAATTTTATGAAATTATCTTCTTTTTTTTCGGTTTAAATATGTTTTATTTTTATCCAGTTAAAATTTTACATATGGCGCTATTCAAACTGAAAGAGACTATGAATTTAAATTGACCTTTTTTCACCTAAAAAAATGACACCTTTTTAAAATCAAATATCTTTTTCATTTTATAATCTCTGCTATACTAGAGTTAAAGAACAGCTGTTATGAGATAGGAGGACATATGGATAAGAGCAGAATAATGGTAAAAGATGAGCCTTGGGGAAAGATAATGCTTCTGGAAAGCAAAAAATCTGTAATGAAACCCAGAATATTACTTGCACTCCTGTTTGTTGTAATGGCAGTACTTTTAAGCGGTTGTCAAAAGAATATGAACTATAAAGATACAGCAGCCTTTACTTTTGATGGGGCTAAGGTAAATCTGAGTGAGATGATGTACCATGTGCTGTTAGCGAAAATGCAGGAGGAGTTATATACCTCCTATATGAAGGAAGATAATCAGGCTACAGATCAGAAAGAAGTGAAAGAACTAAGCAAAGCACTTACCGATGCAGCCATAGATAATGCAGTGAAATACCAGCTCTTTTATGGAATGGCCTTGAATGAAAATTATTCCTTAACAGAAGAAGAAAAGGCAGAGTGTCTTAGAAGAGCAGAAAATATTCAGAAAAATTTTGGGGAAGAGACACTTAATAACTACGGGCTTACTATAGAAGACTTAACAGCCATACAAGAGAAGATTGCTCTGGCCACCAGATATTACAGTAATTACATAGACAGCTTTTCAATTGATAAGGAAGCAATACGAAACAACCTCGATATAGCGGACTACAAACAATATAAGATTAACTATCTTTTTGGACAGAAAACAGAGAAAGAACTTCTTGCAGAATTAAGAGACAAAGCTTTGACAGAGGACTTTAAGGAGTTGTCAGAAGAAGCAGGGATAAAGTCCGGTGACCTGACTTTCTTTGCCGGTAAGGATACCTTTGGTGAAGAAAAGATACTGGAAGATACGGTGATCTCCATGAAAGAAGGGGAAGTAAGCGAGGTAATAGAAACTGTTAACGGTTTCTATATACTGAAACTTATCTCGGAGTCTTCTAAAGATGCCTTTGAAAAGGCAGTGGAAGAGGAATATGAAAAGGAAAGAAATGAGGCTGCCGAAGCAGGATACCAATCCTTAAAGGCAGACCATGAGATAGAATTGAACAAAGATCTGCAAAAGGTTATTAATCGCTAACTTAAGCGGTTCTTGAGTGAGAGAAAATACAAGTCAGAAAGGATGCCACGTGGAGTATCTTTCACTCTTTTACTGTGGCAGCACTGCGGGATTTTAAGCAGTATGTGGAGGGCTAAGAAATGTCTGTAAAAAGAGGAGCAGGAGTTAAACAAAAAGGAAACTTGGGGAGATGGTGGAATCAGAGGTATCTGCAGTTCATGGTACTTCCGGGACTTATCTGGATGTTGGTATTTAATTATATACCAATGGGCGGTATCATCATAGCTTTTAAGAAATTTAAGATTACAAAATCAATTGCAGAAGCACCCTGGGTAGGATTTAAGTATTTTAAAGAATTTTTTATGGATTCCAACTTTACGGATGTAATGGTCAACACCATGGGCATTAGCTTACTTAAGCTTTTTATCGGATTTCCGCTGCCTATTATATTTGCATTGTTAATAAATGAAATCAGAGGAATTCGGTTTAAGAAAGTTACTCAGACGATTTCTTATCTGCCTCACTTCCTTTCCTGGGTTGTACTTGGAGGTATATTGACTACCTGGTTATCAAAAGAAGGTGTTATTAATGACTTTCTGGTAACCTTCCATTTAATAAAAGAACCTATTTCCTTCCTGGGTAATCCAAAGTATTTCTGGGGTGTAGCACTTATATCAGATATTTGGAAAGAACTTGGCTGGTCAGCAATACTATACCTGGCAGCTATAACCAGCGTAGATCAGCAGATTTACGAAGCGGCTACTGTAGATGGTGCAGGAAAACTGCAAAAGATATTCTATGTAACCTTGCCATCCATTACTGGAACCATAGCCATTATGCTTATCTTACAGGTATCCGGTCTTTTGAATTCTAATTTTGACCAGATATTGATACTCAAGAATCAGGTAAATATAACACGAAGTCAGGTAATTGATACCTATGTGTATCAGGTAGGTATGTCACTTGGAAAGTACTCCTATGCTACTGCCGTGGGGTTGTTCAAGTCAGTAATTGCATTGTTCCTGCTGCTCTTTGCTAACAAGACATGCAAGAAACTTCTTGGTAGGTCACTGTATTAGTGCCGATTAATAGCACGAATTAAAGAGTGCTCCGATAAGAAACCTTATATTAGAAAGGATGCCATAACTGATATGAAAATAGCAAAAAGCACACATATAAAACGCTCCAAAGGAACCTTCATCTTTGACACTTTGAATGTCACTTTCATGGTTGTATTATGTTTCCTATGTATTTACCCGATTTGGTATGTAATTGTAAATTCTTTTAATGATGCAAAAGATGCCATGATGGGAGGAATCTACTGGTGGCCCAGAAAATTCTCACTGGAGAATTACCTCACCGTATTTGCAGACAGTAGTGTATTACAGGCTTTTAAGGTAACACTTGGTAAGACTCTGTTGGGTACAGCAATTAACGTTTTCTTTACAGCAATGGTAGCTTATCCTTTATCCAAAACCAACCTGATTGGAAGAAAATATTATATGGTTATGGGAACCATTACCATGTTCTTTGCAGGCGGTATGATTCCAACCTTTATTCTCTTTAAACAAATGCATTTATTAAATAATTTTCTGGTGTATATTATACCTACAGCTTTTAATTTCTTTAACCTGTTGATATTTATTAACTTCTTCCGTGAAATACCTGCTTCTCTAGAAGAGTCCGCTAAGATTGATGGAGCGGGAGACTGGAAGATCTTTATGAGATTAATTCTGCCTTTATCCAAACCGGTTCTGGCAACCATAGCACTGTTTGCAGGTGTTGGCCAGTGGAATGATTACTGGGGAGGATTAATGTATATGACAAACCGGGTAGACTTAGAGCCTATCCAGACCTATCTTTACCGAATGGTTGCCCAGGTACAGTCCAGCCAGGTAGCAGGTTCCATCTCTGCTGCCAACATTACGGCATCTGATACCACCTCTACTTCAATCAAGTTAGCGGCCATGGTAATTACGACACTGCCTATATGCTGTGTATACCCCTTCCTTCAGAAGTATTTCGTAAAAGGAATGATGGTAGGTGCAGTTAAGGAATAAAGTAAATAAAAATGGAGGATGTAAAATGAAAAAAAGTTACAGAAAACTGCTTTCTCTTGTACTTGTATTCGTATTAGTACTTGGTCTTGCAGCGTGTGGCAAAAACAATTCAGAAGCAACCAAGGGGAATGATGCGAAGGGTGAAACAACCACTCCGGAAGCAACAGCAACAGAAGCACCTGCAGAGACAGATACAGATGAAACAGCTGAGGTTGTTCCTGGCTGGCAGCAGCATGCATCAGAAAAAGTAGATTTAACCTGGTACATTAACTTTTCCTGGTTCACAACTCCTTGGGGAGAGAACCTGATATCCAAAACAATTACAGAAGAAACTGGCGTTAACATTGAATTCGTAGTACCTGCCGGTAATGAAGCAGAGAAACTCAATTCCCTTATCGCATCCGATTCCCTTCCTGATCTTGTAACTCTTGGCTGGTGGGAGCCTCAGGTTGGCGATATGATCGAAGACGGTATGGTATATGCTCTTGATGAACTGGCAAAAGAATATGATCCTTACTGGTTCGAAGTAGCAGATTCCGGTCGTGTAGGCTGGTTCACACAGGAAGACGGACATATCTACGGATATCCTAACTCCTCTTTCTCACCTGCTGACTATGAGAAATATGACAATATTTCTTCCAACCAGACTTTCTTAGTAAGAAAAGATATCTATGAAGCAATCGGAAGTCCTGATATGACTACACCTGAAGGTTTCAAAGCTGCAGTAAAAACTGCAAAAGAGAAATACCCTGAAGTTAACGGACAGACATTAATTCCAGTTGGTGCTCATGAGTTCGGTGCAACAGGAAATACTTCCTTTGACCAGTATTTAAGTAACTTCTTAGCAATACCTTATGAAAAAGATGGTAAATTCTATGACAGATATACAGATCCTGAACTTGTAAGATGGCTAAAAGCATTCAGAGAATTAGGCGCAGAAGGTTACCTTGCTGATGATATATTCATTGACAAGAGAGCACAGATGGAAGAGAAGATTGCACAGGGACGTTATTTCTGTATGCTTTACCAGAGAACAGACCTTGCAGAGCAGGAGAAGATCCTTTATGCTAACGATCCTAACAGCATTTATATTGCAGTTGATGGACCTAAGAACAGCAACGGTGATGCTTATACACTTCCAGGAACAGGTATCAACGGCTGGACAGTTACTTTAATCTCTAAGAACTGCGAGAATCCTGACCGCGCTATCCAGTTATGCTCTTATTTAATGAGTGAGCACGGACAGTTAATGACTTGGTTAGGTGTAGAAGGTGTAACCTGGGATTATGTAAACGATGTAGCAACTATGAAACCTGAAATTAGAGAACTTCTGACAAAAGACAGAGCAGAATATGACAAACAGTATGGTTCAGATTCCGCTTACTGGATGTTCCAGGATAATGCTATGGCATTAAAATGGGCAGTTGAAACTCCTGAACCTCTTGGACAGATGGAACGTTGGACATATCCTTATGTTATGACTACTTCTCAGTATGATGTAACTTTAACAACTGGTTCTGATGAAGCTGATATCCAGTCTAAGGTTGACAATGAATGGGGTATTGTACTTCCTAAATTATTATTAGCAAGCTCTGAACAGGAATTTGACTCCATCTGGAGTGACTTTATTAAGAAGAGAGATGATTTTGGAATCAGCCAGGTACTTGATACCAAGACAGAATTAATGAATAAAGCCAAAGCAAAATTAGGTTTAAAATAATAAAGAACGGAAAAACAGCCTGATGAAAAATCAGGTTGTTTTTTCCCGTAGTATTATCTATAATTATCATGAGAAATAAATATATAATTCAAAAATACAGGAAATATATACAAATAGAGCGGCAGAATGAATAAAAGACAAAGGTCAGGTAGAAGCAGTTGAAAGCACTTAAACGTTATTTTTCATCCTTAAAACTTAACTACAAAATTGGTTTACTGACTATGGCTATTATTATTCTGCCTCTTGCTATTCTGTCCTCACTTTTCTTTGAGAACTACAAAGAATCCAGGATCAAGGAAAAGATAAAGAATGCAGAGATTAATTTTACCCAGAATTATGAGCAGATTCAAAAAAATGTGGAAATGTGCCAGATGTCCACGCAGGTAATGCTTAACAGTCAGAATTTCTGGGCATATGTGGAGCGGTTCTCTGCCGGGGAAAAATTTAAGACCCAGGAGCTGCTCAACTTTTATCATACAGAGATTAAGTCCTTGGAGAAGATAGTAAACGCCAATCCGTATCTCTACCAGATACGAGTATATGCACCCTTTAGCAATATGCCTGAGATGATGCCGGTACTGTATCAGACGGATAGGATGAAGAGACTTAAATGGGGAAAGGAGCTGCAGGAATCAGGAACCTGGCAGTTCGATTATGAAGATGATCTGTTTCCCTCCTATTCCTCCTCGGGAAAGCTCCATTTAGTAGCTCTGGTAACAGAAAAGAATCTGAGCGGCGATAGGAAAGCGATTATAGAAGTATCTACGAAAATGGAGTTGTTGTTTCCGCAGATGTATTCACCTACAGATACGGAATGGACCTGTTTTGTAGACAGTACCGGAAACTATTTCTATGATAATGATTATTACAGCAGGTGGTTGAATTACAAAGAAGAGGTAATGTTAAGCAGGCCGAAAGAGTACGATACCACATATTATGAAGAAATGACGTTAAACGGTGAACCGGTATTGGTGTGTTACAAGCCGGTAAAAGAGTTATCCGGAATGATCTTTCGAATTGTCAGCTTAAGAGAGGAATACGCTTCTGTTATTGTATTTCGAAACATTTTCTGGAGCAGCTTTTTAGTACTTTCAGTACTTTTGCAGGTGCTGTGTAACCGTATGGTCAGATTAATACTAAAACGATTCTATGAGATTATGGATGCTGTCCACAGTGTACAAAAAGGTGATCTGGATATAAGGATTCTGGAATCCGGCTCTGATGAATTTGGAGAATTGGGGCTCCAGATTAATAAGATGCTTGACCGGATAAACCAGCTTATGGGTGATAACATCAAAAGAGAGCTGTTAGTTAAGGATTCGGAAATCCGGGCACTCCAAAATCAGATTAATGCTCATTTTATCTATAATGTATTGGAATCCATAAAGATGATGGCAGAAGTCGAAGAGAAATATCCCATAGCAGATGCGGTAACAGCGCTTGGTAAGCTGCTTCGTTACAGTATGAAGTGGGTCTCAAAGAATGTTACGGTAAGAGAAGAAATAGATTATATAAAAAACTATCTGGCACTTATCAATCTGAGATTTGATTATGAAATCTATCTGAGTCTTAATATGCCGGAACCTATTTATGATCAGGAGATTCCCAAGATGTCTCTTCAGCCAATTATAGAGAATGCTATCTATCACGGTATTGAAGAAATGGCAGAGGACACCAGTATTTATGTAAAGGGAATACTCTATGAGAATTATTGTGTGATTGAAATAACCGATTCCGGAAAAGGTATGACAGAGGAAGAGACCATCAAGCTTCAGAAGAAAATTGAAGGTGAAATTGAAGCTACCGGCAGCTCCGGTAACGGTATTGGACTTAAGAATGTACAGGATCGAATTAAAATCAGTTTTGGAAATGAGTATGGTATCAGCATTGCTTCGATGAAGGATTGCTATACTAAGGTATGTGTGAAGATTCCTCTGGTGTGATTCGCACACAAAGGTGCTCACTGTTTTATGTAGGATGATGTGAGCTTTGGGGGGAGAACACAGGGAGAAGAGAGGTTCTGTGAATTATTGAAAAGATAATTCACATGCTGATTTGTGGCAGTGTCACATCTAAAAGCAGATGGGGCATGCAATGGGAGTTTTTTCAACCTCCTGATTTGCACGTGTGCCAAGACACACAGATGGGAGTTATCATGCAAAAACTGTTAATAGTAGAAGATGAGAAAATGATAAGGCAGGGTATAGCTGCCATAGCAGAACGTTCACCGGTACCAATCGATGAAATCATACAATGTAAAAATGGGGAAGAAGCATTAGAAATAATTAAAAATACAAAGATAGATGTAATGATTACAGATATCCGTATGCCAAAAAAAGATGGCATTACACTGGTGAAGGAGATAAAGGATCTGCCCTATGCACCAAAGGTTGTTGTAATTAGTGGCTACGATGACTTCTCTTATGCAGTGGAGCTTTTACGTTATGGCGCCAGAGAATACCTGTTAAAGCCAATTGAGCGGGAAAAAATCATTTCTGTACTGGAAAAGCTGGAAGAAGAAATCCAAAATGAATCCAATAAGAAAAAAGATGTGGAGAAAATAAGTCTTTCTCAGCTGAAATATATGATATTAAATGAAAATATCAGTCAAAGCGAGATTGACGCTATAGTAAAAGAATATGCTGAATATTTCTTAAAGGAAGATTATGTAGTTATCTGTACCAACTATAAATCTGCTGATAGTATACAAAAGGAGGGAGTACTCCTTCTTAATGATATGTCCGGGCAAAGTATTTTTATTGTGCAAAAATCAGAGAAAGAACATCTCCTGACCCAGGTGTTAAAAGATTATTATGTTGGAATCAGCAGGGTCCATGCAAGTCTGAGTGAATTAAGAGCGGCTTATCTGGAGGCGCTAAAGGCAAGGAAGAATGCCTTTGCAACAGGTAATTTTATAGCGGAATATGAGAAGAATGAAGAAGGTAAAGATATTGTTTCTGAGGAGATGATAGCACAGTTCGTACAGCTTGCAGGAACAGAGAAGCTGGAGGAGGCCAATAAATTCCTCTCAAAGATACTCTATAAGACGAAACAGGGTGGAATCGATCCTGACAGCTTTAAGCATATTATGAACCGTATTGTAGAGGGTATTTGTGATACCTATAAGAATCTCGTAGGCGATATGGCAGAAGAAATTGTATTGCTCAGAAATGTCTATGATTACGACAATGCCTGCGTATATTACGAGGCTTTAACGGCATGGGTTGAGAAAATCAATGAAAAGATATTAACGGAATTCGATAATTACAAAAATAAGCAGAAGATACAGAAGGCACTGGTATTTATCCAGGAGAATTACAGCAAAGATCTTAACATGGCGGTGGTATCAAACTACATATCCATGAACTATTCTCTTTTTTCCTATTGCTTTAAGGAATTCACAGGCATGAATTTTATTAACTATATTAAGAATATCAGGCTTGGTGAAGCGAAAAGGCTATTGGAAGAAACAGATGAGAAGATACTTGATATCAGCAGCCGGATCGGTTACGAAAATGAAAAGCATTTTACGAAACTATTTAAGGCAGTAACGGGAGTATCCCCATCCGAATACAGAAAGAATGCCCAGGTGGGTAAGAGAAAAACTCTCCCGTAAATGCAGGGATTCCGTCCATATAACTGATACAATGCTTCACCGATGTTGAGTGAACATTATACCGGGGTATATGGTAGAGAAGGGTGAGTATGTTACGAAAAGATAAAATAGCAAGAAAGCTTAACGGAATAATTCTGATTCCTGTTATGTTCATTATCCTTTTAGGAGCAGTTTCCTACTTAAAATCCTCAGAGGAACTAAAAAAGAGCTGTGAACAATCCGGCAATGCTGCTTTGGCCATGTTGGAGAGCTATTTTAACATGGGCTTTGAATCTGTTAATAGTATGGCAAACCAGATTATCACCAACGATGTAATTCGAAAATACTACTCAGGTGCTTACAAAGAGGACTCTGTCAAAGAACTGGAGCAGTATAAAACCATTCAGAACGTTGTAAGTTCCAATGTTGTTAACAGCTCTGTGGTAGCGGATATTTATTTGTTTGGTGATTATGGAAAAGGAACTTCTACCAGAGGAACACTGCTGGATAAACTGTATACAGACTTTAAGGAATCTGAGGAAGGCAAAGCGTTTCTTGATAGTAAGGCACGTTATAAATGGAGCGGTTATCATACCTTTTTTGACAGTGTGGTTAAGACAGAAGGAGAGGTCTACGGATCAACCTTAAGTTACTATCTTTATAATACTTCAAATAAAAAGACAGGGTTGGTAGTAATTGATCTAAAGAAAGAATTCTTTATAAATGCCATAAAAAATACTGATTTTGGTGAAGGTGCGGTCGTTGGTTATATAACTAAGGACGGCAGAGAAATCTTAGAAGGAGATTATAAAGAAGATTTTAAGTTTCAGAGTACGGAATTTTATAAAGAAAGTCTGGAACTTTCACAAAACAATACAACAAAGACAGATAAAAAGAGCAAGACTTTAGAAGGTGGCAGTAAGTATATCACTTACAAGGGAGAAAGCTACCTTTATCTCTATATGCCGGTCCTAAAAGGTGAGATGCAGGTCTGCGCGCTCATACCGGAGAAGACCATTACCGGTGCGTCCAGAGAACAACTGTTACTTACCGTTATTTTTGTAATTTCGGGAAGTTTCATAGCGCTGCTGATTGGAGCCAGAACGGCAAAAGGCATCGGAGCAGCTATTAAAGGTACCAATGAAGTACTGTTAAAGACAGCAGAGGGTAATTTGTCTGTAACAGCCAGTGTCAGGAGAAGTGACGAGTTCAGTCAGCTGGCCGAGGGTATTAATACCATGATTCAAGGGATGAAGAACCTGATTCTGCGTATGATGGGCGTAAGTGAGGCCGTGACTCTCTCAACAGGAGAAATAACAGAAAAATCAGAACTTCTTATAACAGCAGCCGGAGAAATAGAAAAGACGGTACTAGAACTGGAAGCCGGTGCAGAAGACCAGGCCGAAGATACAAGAATCTGCTCTGAGAGGATAGAAGCCCTGTCGGAACAGATTGAAATGGTAGGAGAGAAGACGGACAAGATAAAAGATCTGGCCAGAGAGGCAAGAGAGATTGCGGAACAAGGAAGATCTATTGTAGGACAGCTTTCAGAGAGAGCAGAAGATACCAGGGAAATAACCGGGAAAATAATAGACGACATTACAACCCTGGCAGTTAAATCCCAGGCGGTAGGTGAGATTATACTCTCCATTAATGAAATTGCCGAACAGACCAATCTGCTGTCCTTAAATGCCTCCATAGAAGCTGCCAGAGCAGGCAGTGAAGGCAGAGGATTTTTAGTAGTAGCCGATGAAATCCGTAAATTGGCAGCCAAATCCCATGAAGCAGCGGCACAGATAAGCGATATTATAAATGAGATAGACCTGCGTACCAGGAAAACTGTAGCAACAGCGCATACAGCAAAGGAAGCTGTAGCTTCACAAAAGTCTGCGCTTACGAATACCATTGAAGTCTTCTACGACATTAATCGGAAAGTAGAGTATTTAGACAGTAACCTTCTTGATATTCTTTCCGGTATTTCAGTCATAAGAGCCTCAAAAGAAGAAGCTTTAGAAGCAGTGGAGGGTATTGCAACAGCAGCCAGACAAAGTGCTGCAGCTACAGAAGAATTAGGTGCTACGGCAGTAAATCAGATGCTTTATGTAAAAGATTTAAGAGTCACAGCAGACAGATTAAGCGGTATGGTTGCAGAATTAAAGCAATCCGTAGGGGCTTTTCAGGTTGAAGAGAAAACCATAGAAGTAAGAACAGTTTAGAGAATTACTCTAAGACAGATTGGAGCAGAAATGAGTGGATATAAATATCTGGATAACCATGGGACCTTTCAGTTAAATGACCCGGAGCTGACAGGATATCTTTATTTTCCTCTGGCTAATGAGAGCGGTGTAATGGCAAGTGTCACCCCTACTCTTGGCGGAGATAATAAGATGGGGCAGAACAGTTTTCTGCTGGCACCCGTAAGCAGCGAAGAGCTTCATAACAATAAAAGTACCAGAAATTTCTGGGTGGATATTAAGGGAAAGGGTCTGTGGTCGGCCACAGGTGTATCCGCCTGGCAGGAAGGAAGACTTTTTTCTGAGAGCAAAGAGAAGACTACACTGACAGCAGGCATGATGTGGCAGAAGGTTACAAGAAGCTCAGCAGAGTATGGAATAGAAGCAGACATAACCTCTTTTGTTCCTCTTAAGGATACCGTAGAGATAATGATGGTTACCTTAAGAGCAAGAGAAGATATTACCCTGACACCTGTTGCAGCCATACCCTTATATGGACGTTCTGCAGATAATATCAGAGATCACAGGCATGTAACCTCTCTCTTACATAGAACAAGAACAATACCCGAGGGAATCCTATTAGATCCAACTCTGACTTTTGATGAGAGAGGTCATCGAAAAAACGAAGTAGTATATGGTGTATTAGGTGGTGCAGAAGAGGGAGAACTACCGGAAAGCTTCTATCCTGTAACAGAGGAATTTATTGGGGAAGGTGGTTCCTTTATTAATCCCAGGGCTTTACAGGAAGGTAAGAAAGGGGTAAGTGCCGGATTCTCAAAAGACGGCTATGAGACCCTTGGAGGAATTGCCTTTAAGGCATGTTCTTTGAAAAAAGGCGAAGAAAAAACCTTTATACTGGTTATGGGATATGGTAAGAATACGGAGGATTTCCTTTCAAATGCCAGACCTTACCTGGATAAAAGCCGCTGCTTCCATTCTCTAAAAGAGACCAGAAAGAACTGGCTTGATAAACTTAATATCAGTTATCGCACCGGGATGCCGGATTTTGATGCCTGGATGCAATGGGTGAATTTTCAGCCCATGTTAAGAAGAATATTTGGCTGCTCTTTCCTGCCGCACCACGATTATGGCAAAGGCGGCAGAGGCTGGAGGGATTTATGGCAGGACTGCCTGGCACTGCTGATCATGAATCCGGAAGGTGTCAGAGAGATGCTCTACTCTAATTACGCAGGAGTGAGGATAGATGGAAGTAATGCGACTATAATCGGTACAAAGCCCGGTGAATTTATCGCTGACAGAAATAACATAACCCGTGTCTGGATGGATCACGGTGTATGGCCATTCCTGACCACAAGGTTGTATCTCATGCAGACCGGTGACTTAGACCTGTTATTTCAGGAGAATTCTTACTTTAAGGATCTACAGGCAGTCAGAGGGGAAGAGAAGGATACAGAGTGGAAAGCAGATGACGGAAATGTACTTAAGAATAGTGATGGCGCAGAATATCAGGGAACAATCCTTGAACACGTATTGGTACAGCTCTTAACAGCCTTTTACGATGTAGGAGAGCATAACCACATGCGGCTGCGGGGCGCAGACTGGAATGATGCCCTTGATATGGCAAAAGAGCGCGGCGAAAGCGTTGCCTTTACCAGTCTCTACGGCCAGAATCTGAATCAATTGTCAGAACTGTTAATCTATTTTGCTGATAATGGAAGGGATAAAATCACACTTCTAAAAGAACTTTTCCCCCTGCTTACAGATGAGGTCGCAATCTATGAAGATAGGGCAGCCAAGAAGGAAATATTATTCCGCTATTGTGATTCCGTAAGACACAGAGTAAGTGGTGACAAACTGGAAATCTCCCTAAAGGAACTGGCTAAATACCTGGAAGCAATGGGAAGCTGGATTAAGGCGCATATCAGAAAGACAGAATGGATAACAGATAAGAAAGGTTATTCCTGGTATAACAGCTACTATGATAACAGCGGAAGAAGAGTAGAAGGGGATAATGATCTTGGGGTGCGCATGATGCTTACCGGACAGGTGTTTGCCGTTATGTCAGGTACTGCAACGGAGGACCAGGTGAAAGAGATAACGGAAGCAGCAGATAAGTACCTGTACTCAGAGGATATAGGCGGATACCGATTAAATACTGATTTCCACGAGGTGAAGACAGACCTGGGCCGAATGTTTGGCTTTGCCTATGGCAGTAAAGAAAACGGAGCGGTATTTGCCCATATGGCAGTAATGTATGCAAATGCCTTATACGGAAGAAACTTTGTGAAAGAGGGATACAAGGTAATTGACAGCCTCTACAGTCATTTAAGTGATTTTGAAAAAAGTAAAATATACCCGGGAATTCCTGAGTACATAGGAGACAACGGCAGAGGACTTTATCATTACCTCACAGGCTCAGCCAGCTGGCTTCTACTTACCGTATTCAATGAAATGTTTGGCGTAAAAGGTCATTACGGAAATCTTATACTGGAGCCAAAGCTGTTAAAGAAACAGTTTTCTGCTGAGAACAAAGCAGAAGTAGCCTTTCGATTACAAGGCAGGAGTTTTACCGTGTGCTACCATAACAGGAATGCAAAGGAATACGGCGAATATGAAATTTCAGAAGTATCTTTGGACGGAACAAAGCTTCCTAAGGTTCAGAATAGGATTATCCTGCTGAAAGAGGATATCAGTCAACTGAAGGAAGATATTACTCATGTAATAGAAGTAGAGCTGGTATAAAAAAGGGGAGATTAAATTGGAGAAGCAATATATAGATATAACATCTTATGAGGGAGAAGGCTATAAGCCTATGATTGATTACATGAGCTGGCGGGTTGCAGTGCTCCGGTATTGCGAAGAACTCGAGGTGCAGAACCTAAAAACGATGCAGCAACATAACGAAACCGATGAAGTATTTATCCTGCTTAAGGGAAACTGTACACTGTTTACCGGAGGGCTTGGCGATACCATAAACCATATGGATGCAGTTAAAATGGAACCACTAAAGCTGTACAACGTGAAGAGGGGAGTATGGCATACCCATACTCTTGATAAGGAAGCAACTGTCCTAATCATAGAAAACCAGGATACCTCTGACCATAATTCACCTGTTGTAAAATTAACAGAGGAACAAATCAGCAATCTAAAGGAACTATATCGCCAGTAACTGGTTGTTTTTGAGTTCAAAAGCCTTATTCCATATGATTTCAGGCAAATTGTACAAGGTAGAAGAACGAATGCGCCTATGGAAAGGTATTAGAAGTCCTTTTCTCTAAAAATTTTGTGCTTATTTTAAAACAGATTGTCTGAGTACACATAGTGTACTCATGCGTAGCGAGTTATCTGTTTTAAAATATGACAAGCACAAAATATTCAGAGAATTAGGACTTCTTATACCTTGTAATCGAAGCATGAGTTTTTCTGCCTTGTACAATTTGCCGTCCCCTTGTGAAAACCTGCTTTCCCCCCCTTTTCCCACATAATTATAAATAACATAATGGTTAATACCCCTAATAATCAAAAGAAGCATCGTGACTAGTGCATCTCTACCAGGTCTGATGCTTCTTTTGTTATGCAGGTATTGACAAATACTTGTTTTTTTACTGATATTTTGATATCCAATTGTCTCAATGCCTAAAATAGTATATGATTAGGGTATTAAGAAAGAAAAGCCTATGTTATATAGGCTATTAACCACAACAGTTATTACAGGAGGAAGGAAATGGGACTGGATGAGATAAGATACAGCGCATATTTAAAAATTCTGCAAGAGGAGCTGGTGCCGGCAATGGGATGTACGGAACCCATAGCGATAGCTTATGCGGCAGCCGTTGCAGGAAATACTCTTTCTAAAGTTCCGGAAAGGATAGAGGTAATATTAAGCGGAAATATTATTAAAAATGCGAAAAGCGTATATGTTCCCAATACCGGAGGTTTAAAAGGAATTAAAGGAGCGGTGGCTGCCGGAATAATAGCAGATTGCCCTCATAAGAAGTTGGAAATACTAGAAGAAATCACAGCAAAGGAACAGGAAAAGATAGCAGAATTTTTAGAAAGCTGCCCTATAGAAGTAAAAGAAGCAGACACCACCCAGATATTTGATATCCTGGTCTCTGTGTTTAGAGGGAGTGACCAGGTTAGGGTACGTATAACAGATTATCATACAAATCTGGTACTTATAGAGAAGAACGGCGAGAAACTATTAGAGCAATCCAATGACATGGCAAGTAATCCTGTGCCAGAGGCAGCAGGGGCAGGGGATAAGAAGGAACTGTTGAATGCAGAAGATATCATTGCTTTTGCTGATACCGTAAGACTTGAGGATGTGAAGGAGCTGATTGAGAGACAGATTGCTTATAATATGGCAATTGCTGAGGAGGGCTTAAAAGGTAATTACGGTGCTAATATCGGTTCGGTGCTTATGCAGACCGGTAGAGACGAAATACGCAATAAAGCCAAGGCGATGGCGGCTGCCGGTTCTGATGCAAGAATGAGCGGCTGCGGTATGCCAGTTGTTATAATATCCGGCAGCGGAAATCAGGGAATTACAGCTTCGGTACCAGTGGTAGTCTATGGCAGAGAAATTAAGGCATCGGAAGAGAGGATACTCCGTGCAGTGGTTTTATCGGATTTAATGACAATGTATCAGAAGAGTAAGATTGGAAGGCTGTCTGCTTATTGCGGCGTAATAAGCGCAGGCTGCGGAAGTGGTGCAGGGATAGCATATCTACAGGGAGGCGGCTTTGAAGAGATAGCCCACGCTGTTGTTAATGGAGTAGCTATTCTTTCAGGGACTATCTGTGATGGAGCCAAATCCTCCTGTGCCGCTAAGATTGCTATGGCAGTGGAAGCTGGTATTCTAGGATATGATATGTATAGAAATGGTCAGGAATTTTATGCCGGTGAGGGTATTGTTACAAAAGGAATAGAGAATACCCTGAATAATATTGGAATATTAGCTAGAAAGGGTATGAAGGACACCGACAGTGAGATCATGAAGCTTATGTTAGCTTGTGATTAAGCGTGCAATAAGACATGTACACAGAATCTAATCATGGATCAGAGTAAGTGCCTTGTGAAAAATTTGCTTGATATTAGAGCATGATATTTTAACTGGAGTAAGTGAAATTTATGCATGGTAGAACGAGCTTTATGATTCAATTTATACAGATAAATATAGAATGAAGAAAACGGAAGGTATAGGATGATACGTTTAATCGAAGAAGTTATGAGTAAGAAAATAATTGCAGAGGAAGTACTTTATGATCTTCCGGAGTGGTTTGGCATTCCCTCTTCTACCAGAGAATACATAGAGGATTCTGCTGAGCTGCCTTTTTTTGCTGCGTTTACAGAATCAGGAGTTGCCGGATTTCTTACTGTCAAAGAAAATAACAGTTATACCGCAGAAATTCATGTAATGGGAATAAAAAAAGAACATCATAGGAAAGGTATTGGTAAGGATTTATATAATGCCTGCTATACCTGGTGTAAGAATAAAGGGTATGAATATCTTCAGGTTAAAACACTGGATGACTCCCATCCGGATGTTAATTATGCCATAACCAGGAAATATTATTTTGCCATGGGATTTCGTCCGTTAGAATGTTTACCGGATTTATGGGGAAAAGAAAATCCATGTCTTATTATGGTGCAAGGTATTCAATAGTTTCGTGTATTATTATCTGTTGTCTAGAAGGTATTAAGTGAACCTATACCAGGCAAAACAATTAGGGCGACTGGTGTAGAGTACTCTGCCCTTGTACAGGAAACGGAAGTCCGACATAAATTAAATGAAAATCTTAGGGAAAAGGTTTGTGGTATTATGGGAGCGAAGATACGTGATTTAAGTTTATATGAAAAGAAAATCATTAAAGACGAAGAATTCCCGGTGCAGATGTTTAAGAACCAGATACGCAGTCCTGGTGTATATTTTCAAACGCACTGGCATGAGCATCTTGAGCTGCATTATGTGTTAAAAGGTACCGGTTACTTTGTTTATGACAGAAAAAATATAATGGTAAAGGAAGGCAGCCTTGTAATATTTAACAGTAATGTATTGCATCAGGGAATCAGTGAAGACAAAGAATTCGATGCACTGGTCATCATCTTTGAAATGAGCGCTTTCTCAAAAGAGATAGCCGATTATAACGTAATTTTTCAGAGCCTGATAGAAGAGGATGACAGAGTACAGGAACTTCTCACATCAATTTGCATGGAAGACATGGAGCGAAACCATGGTTACAAACTGGCTATTAAAGGTAAGCTTTATGAGCTCATCACTTATCTGTTTCGTAATTATGTTACAGAAAGTCTTTCACCCAGGGAGAATACGCTGAGGTTATATAATCTTGGCAGGATAAATACGGTAGTACAGTATATACAGGAGAATTACAGAGAGCCTATCACCAACAGAGAATTAGCTGATTTGATACATTTAAGCGAATACCGGTTCTGCCACCTCTTTAAGGAAAGTATGGGGAAAAGCCCTATTAATTATATCAATGAGGTTCGTCTTAAGAAAGCTTATGAACTGATAAAAGAAAAAGAAAATTCTATTTCGGAAGTCGCTGTAAAGGTAGGTTTTTCTGACTATAATAATTTTGGAAGACTGTTTCGCAAGTATTATGGATTTCCACCGTCAAAAGTATGATATAGCAAAATAATATGACTATTCAGCAATACATCTATAGAAATTTACTTTCGGAAATAATATGATTGTAGTATCAACATATAAGTCGAAGGAAAGCTTTCATACATGATGTTACAAAGTAGACATTTGCTTAGAAGGTAAAGGAGGTAACTTATGAAACTAGGAACATTTTCAGTAGTACTGGGAGATTTGACTCTGGACAAGGCTTGTGAATTCTTGCATGCCCAAGGAGTCCAAATGATTGAAATCGGATGCGGCGGACATCCCGGGAAAGCTCATTGTGATGCAGAACTGTTGCTGAAGGATGAGACGAAATACGAAGAATTCAAAGCCACAATAGCAAAATATGAGTTACAGATCAGTGCATTAAGTGCCCATGGCAATATGGTTCATCCCGTTAAGGAGATTGCAGATAAATTTGATGAAGATTTAACCAATGCAATCCTTCTGGCAGAGAAATTGGGAGTGCCTGTAGTAAATACTTTTTCCGGCTGCCCTGGCGGAAGTGCGGAAGATAAGACACCTAACTGGGTGACCTGCTCCTGGCCGGAGGACTATATGTACGCTCTGGAATATCAGTGGAATGAAGTACTTATACCATATTGGAAGAAAAAAGCCGCTTTTGCGAAAGAACACGGCATAAAGATTGCCCTGGAACTTCATCCGGGCTTCTGCGTATATAACACAAAGACACTTCTTCGTTTAAGAGAAGCAGTTGGACCTGAAATTGGTGCTAACTTCGATCCCAGTCACTTAATCTGGCAGGGTATGGATCCTTGTGCCGCAATCCGAGAACTTGGTAAACAGGGAGCAATTTTTCATTTCCATGCCAAGGATACCAAGATTGATTCCATTAACTGCAATGTAAACGGTGTCCTGGATACCACTCATTACGGGGATGAAATCAACCGTTCCTGGATTTTCCGTTCCGTTGGATACGGTCATGGAGAGGATTACTGGAAAGCAATGATATCTGAGTTAAGACTGGCAGGTTATGATTATGCTATTAGTATTGAGCATGAAGACAGCCTTATGACAGGAAAAGAAGGTCTTTCCAAAGCTATCAGCTTCCTTCAGAATGTCCTGATCTTTGAAGAACGCGGACAGATGTTCTGGGCATAACAAGAAAAATGATAACAATACACTAGATCTGTCATAGACAATATTAAGGAGACTTGGATAGGAGTTGTATATAGGCTGTACTTACAGGTACTATATCAGTTCCAAACTCTAGAAAGAGGAATTGTATGTTACAGGATATGAAGATTGCTATTGTAGGCCTTGGCGGAATGGGAGACTGGCACAGAGAGCTGATAGAATCCATTGATGGTCTGACATTAGCTGGAATATATGATATCAAAGAAGAAAGACAGGAATACGCAAAAGAGAAAAATATCAGGGTGTATGACAGCTTTGAAGAGCTTCTGGCAGATGAAGAAGTAGAGCTATGCCTCATTGCAACACCCAATGACCTTCATAAACCACTTGCCATAGCTGCAATGAAAGCCGGCAAGAATGTGGTGAGCGAAAAACCCGTAACCCTTAACTCAGAAGATCTTAAGGAGATGATAACGGCGTCTAAGGAGACAGGAAAATTATTCACAGTACATCAGAACAGACGCTGGGATGAGGATTTCCTCACTATGAAGAAGATATATGATAATAATCTTCTGGGAGAGGTATTCCGTATTGAGTCCCGTGTTCATGGTTCCAGAGGAATTCCTGGAGACTGGAGACAGCTTAAGGAGCAGGGCGGCGGTATGGTTCTTGATTGGGGTGTTCACTTGCTGGATCAGATACTTCTGATGCTGAAAGGTGTTAAGCTTAACAAAGTATATGCAACCATTACCCATGTCACGAATCAGCTGGTGGATGATGGCTTTACAACCAGCCTGCAGTTTGAAAACGGAGTGGAAGTTATCATTGAAGTAGGAACCAGTAATTTTGTCAACCTGCCCAGATGGTATATGCTTGGTGCCAATGGTACAGCAATTATTGAAGACTGGAGCTTAAAGGGTGAGATCGTAAGTGCAAAAGGTCAGAATGAGAAGGATGTAGTGCCCGTTAAGACAGCAGCAGGACTTACAAAGACCATGGCTCCCAGAAGAGAAGACACCATAGCTAAGACTGAGCTTCCCGTTGTAAAGAGTGATATCAGAGACTTTTACCGTAATGTTATTAAGACCATTCGCGGTGAAGAAGAAATAAATGTAAAACTGCCTGAAGTTGCAAGAGTTATGAGACTGATGGAAGCAATCTTTGAATCTGCAGGGAAGCAGCAGGTTGTAGATTTTGAATAGACATAAAGGTCGAAAGTGGGGATAACAATGGATAAAATAAAAATAGGCATCATTGGCTGCGGCGGAATTGCGAACGGTAAACATCTGCCTGCTATTAAAAGAAACGGAAACTTTGAAATCATTGCTTTCTGTGA
>JAQSXJ010000153.1 GCA_029256725.1 Anaerocolumna sp.
TGTGTCACTGCCTCTTCCTAAGCTTAATTTTATTATTTCTGATGAAATTGAACCTGCACAGCTTACGGTTGATAATATTGATTATGGAAATGCCGTAATCGGTAAGAGCATCGATCTTACATTCTCAATCAAGAATGAAGGTAAGATTACAGCAAGAAATGCATATTTTAGTATCGATGACAAGAGCTTTGAAGAAGCAAAGATTGCACCTGAATATTCCAAATTGGAACAGAAGATAGGAAATTCAGGGGTATTAAAAGGTGGAGACACTTACAGTGTTAGCCTGCCATTAAAAATTCAGAAAGACGCAACAGCAGGACTTAAGAAACTGACTGTTAACATGAAATATAAAGACGAAGATGGAAATTCCTTTACCGGTACCAGCCAGATCTACATAACAGTAAGTGCAAATACCTGGTAGCAACTATACATAATACTGGAAAGAGCATAGCTAACAATATTAAAGTTACAATTGATGGACTTGGTTCAGAAGGATTTTTACCAGGTTATACTGGTAAGACCTTCCCTGTTAAGAATCTTGCTGTAAATGGAAAATCAGATGTTAAAATACCACTTATTGTTTCAGAGATGGCTAAGGTAGGATTAAAAGAAGTTCCTGTAACCTTCACTTATGAAGATGAAGGCGGAACAGAATTTACGGCTAAAACAACGATTTACTTAGAAATTGAAACCGCTGAAGGGGTTGACGCAGAGGGTAAACCGAACATTGTTATTACAAATGTAAACCAGAGCCCGGATGCACCCAATGCAGGGGCAAGAGTTGATGTAAGTTTTGATATTGAGAATAAGAGCAAATTAGATATTAGTGATGTTAAGATTTCCTTACCTGCTGCTACAGGCACAGCAGCTTTTGCTCCTCTTAGTTCTGAACCGTATTATTACATAGACAGTATAAAGGGCGGCAAGAACGTCAAAGTCAGTATGTCCTTTATGGCGGGCGAAGCAATACCAGAAGGTACGAACAGCCTGACACTGCAATACTCTTTTGTTGCAAATGGTAAAACATATACCGGTGATTCTGCAACGCTTTATGTATTAAATGTTCAGAATAGTGGTGTTGGTTCCAGTAAACCTAAATTGATAATTAGTAATAATACCACCACCCCGGAGGAGTTAAAAGCGGGCAGTACTTTTGATTTTGAATTTGACATCAAAAATACACATTCCAGTATTGATGCCAGAAACATTAAAGTTGTTGTTAACCAGGCAGATAATATCTTTTCGGTTGACAATGGCAGTAATACCTTTTATATAAGTAAGATACCGGCAGGTGAGACTGTTAAAAATACCTTAAAGCTTAGAGTTAAATCAGATGCTGTAACCAAAGCATATCCATTAGAAATTACAATGGATTATGATTATGAGGGAGCAGAGGCTAATCCTACTACAGGACAGATTGGCGAAACTACCAAAGAAACAATTAACCTGCAAGCAGTTGAGAATTCAAGACCTGTTGTTGATAATATTGCAGTAGGATCTTGGGATGGTGCATTTGTTAACCAGGCAACTACCTTAACCTTTGATTTCTATAATATGGGTAAATCACCACTTAATAATGTTAGAGCCAGTGTATCCGGTGACTTTACACTCAGTACCGGTGAAAATCTTTATATTGGTAATGTAGAAGCTGGCGGGCAAGAAATGGGTGAGATGGAAGTAATCCCTGCTATAGAAGGCCAGGCAAAAGGCGTATTGACGGTCATCTTTGAGGATAGTACCGGACAGGAAGTTACTTTAACAAAAGATTTTGAAGGTACGATCCAGGGGGCATATATGCCAGATCCTGGCACTGACCCCATTCCTGATGGTGGAGTAATTGATGTTGCGAAGAGTCCAATACTTCCTGTATGGTTATTTATTATCATACAATGTGTAGTACTGGTTGCTGGTATTGTAGGAGCAAGAAAGATTAAAATTGGACTTTATAAAAAGAAATTAAGAAAACTGGAAGAAGCAGAATAGGATAGAAAGGAGATTAGCCATGATTATAGAGATGAATCAAGACTTGGGAGTACAGGTATATTTAGCAAATACCGCTGTACTCATGGAAGCTTCCGGAATTACGGTTGGTGGTTCTGATAGTGGGTATACAGGTGACATGACAGGAGATATGGGAACAGGTATGGAAAGCGGCGTTAAAGATCCGTTGCTTGCCAGCTGGCCTTTTGTAATTGGTATTTCCTTTCTGACCCTTGCTGTTAGTGTTACAATTGGTATCCTGTTGGCAAAGCGCAAAATTAAAAAAGGGATAGAGCTTTATGAAGATTAGTGACTTAATCAAGATAGGCTTACGGAATTTAAATCGAAGAAAAGCAAGAACGCTGCTGACGGTTATGGGTGTTGTTATCGGTACAATATCAATTGTGGTTATGATATCAATTGGTATTGGAATGAAGAAAAACTATACCCAGCAAGTTATGGAGCAAGGCAGTCTGACAACAATTACTGTTAACAGTTCAGGTGGCTATGTAGACGATAAAGGCAACTATACCTCTTTTAAGACAGAACCTATGAATGATGAACTGGTCAGTAAGATAATGGCTATACCTCATGTAAAGACCGTTGTACCGCTTATAGCGACTCAAGCTTATTTAACCAGTGGTAAATATGAAACTAACATACAGCTCTTTGTTATTGACAGCAGTCATATACCAGCCATGGAGTTTCCGGGAGTTACAATGGGAAATATGCCAACTCCTGAAAATAATAAGTCTATTATTTTCGGAAGTGATGCCTTAATGAATTTTTATAATCCATATTCAAGGAATTATGATTCAAAGCAGATTGATCTTACCAGAGATAAGGTGAACTTTGGATTTAATCCGTATCAGTACCAGGTGGATCCTAAGAAAAAGGCTTATTCTATTAAATTAGAGCAATATGCTATGCTGGAGAAATCAAATAATTATGAATTTGATTACTACGGATATATTGATATTAGTTATTTCAGACATATGTATCAGAAATACGTCAGTACATTAAAAGCAGAAGAAAGAAAGAAGGCATTATCAGCTGTTGCAAATTACAGTAATTTAAAAGTAACAGTTGATAACTTTAAGAATGTGGAAGAGGTACAGGAAGCTATTGATGCTCTTGGATACCAGACAGACAGTCTTGCAAAGCTTATGGCACCAATGTTAAGTACTGCGAATATGCTGCAGATGGTACTTGGAGCGATAGGTGCAGTATCCATGCTTGTATCTGCAATTAATATAGCCAATACCATGATAATGTCTATTTATGAGAGAACAAAGGAAATAGGTATTATGAAGGTGTTAGGATGTCTGGTACGTGATATAAAGAAACTTTTCTTGTTTGAAGCCGGAATGATTGGGCTTATAGGTGGTGTTGTTGGTATTACCTTAAGCTACATAGCCTCTTGGGCAATTAATAAGTTTGGTGGTCCACTGTTTCAGGCACTGATGTCCACTAATTATATGTATAATCCAGAGAACAGTAAGTTTTCGGATATACCTCTATGGCTTCCGTTAGTGGCAGCAGGACTATCAATGCTGGTAGGAATTTTATCTGGTTATTATCCTGCAAGTAGAGCTACAAAAATAAGTGCTATCGAAGCAATGAAAACAGATGGCTAATAGATAGGCATAAGGATAATAGAAAGGCATAAGGATAATAGAAAGTCTTAGGTGTAATAAAAAGGATTATAGATAATAGAAAAGGCTTATGGATAATGGTGTAATCACTGCTATAATCATATTAATAATGCTATCTAAATCCACATTATTTAATGTATAGTTTTATAAGTTCACTTGTTATGATATATGCGTATAAGAAGCTGTTTAATTATTTTTCACATAAACTTAAATAACCATTACTGTATATTGATGCCGTGATATATCTAGAGATTATGGCTTTGATATCAGAGAGTTAGTTGAGGATATGCAAAGAAAGAATTAAGCAGCTTTTCATTGTCCCTATACTCGGGGGTTCTGAGTTACTATCTTGCGCTACTGTTAAGTACCTTTCATAATAAATAGCTATAATAAAGTTACTACACAAAATAATTGATAATTTGATAAAAAGTGATAATTTACGGTTGACATATGATTCTAAAAGTGTTATTATTATCTTCGCTGCTTGTGAAGTAGCAAAACACATAACATTATTTCAAGTTAATTTCAGAAAATAAATATAATTGTATTAATTATACATACAATATATGAAACGTTAACAATTGCGAATATTGGTAAAGTAAACTGATAAAAAAACTTAAAAATAAATGTTGACAAACAATAATCACTATGGTATAGTAATGAAGCACTGACGAGCTGCTGAAACAAAGAAACAGAGTAAGCGAGAATAACTGCTGAAAAGTAACTGATAGCTGCTTGAAAGAGCAAATTGAACATTGATAACTGAACAGTAAAACAACCCTGAAATTTTCTTATAAATTTCATTCAAGATTTAAGGCTTTGGTCTTAATGATTGAAAAAGAACAGTACCAGAAATGGTACAACCTTAAAACAGTAAAAAAGTAGTGGCAGCTTATGTTGCAACTAACGGAAATTAACGATTGTTTGAATTGGATTTGCGAAGCAAATCCTAAGATTCTTAAAACAGCCAATGTTAATTCTGAAATCGATTAAACTTTAATTTGAGAGTTTGATCCTGGCTCAGGATGAACGCTGGCGGCGTGCTTAACACATGCAAGTC
>JAQSXJ010000001.1 GCA_029256725.1 Anaerocolumna sp.
AGTAAGACCCCTGAAAGACGATCAGGTGGATAGGTTAGAGGTGGAAGTGTGGTAACACATGCAGCTGACTAATACTAATAGGTCGAGGGCTTGACCTAAGATTAGATGAAATCAAAAAAGTGTGTAGTTTTGAAGATACAATTATTATAGATAAGTTGCATTAGAACAAATTATTTTGTTTTAATGCAACTTTTTTGTTGTCATCAAATTTCAATATTATTTAGTAAAAACCTTATCTCATATAATAGATATCCAAACTTAATAATCTTTTATAAGAAAAACTTTTACACTTGTTTATATAGATTCATTAAGTGTATTATATTAGAATGAATCAAGAATTGCGGGAGGTTATTATGATGGGGACACTGACTATTGATAAAAAAATGAAATTAGTTATTGATTTGGCTGAAGAAGGTATGAGACATGGAGAATTACCAATTGCTTCTATAATTTTTTCTGGTAATGATATTGTAACGCAGGCATACACTACTGAGAAAGCGTCTGGAAGTTATTTAGTACATGCAGAATTAAAGGCTTTAATAGCGATGGATACTTTAAAATATTCTTATAAAGCAAGGAGAGAAATGCAGTTATTTACCAACCTAGAGCCTTGTATGATGTGTTTAGGCGCAGTAATACATTCTTTTGTTGGTGAAATTTATTATTCTATAGAATCGCCAACGGACGGAGGAGTAGTATGGATGGAAAAAACATGGGATGAAAATCATACGGTATCTTCCTTTAAACCTCCAATTATATACAAAGGTATCTTAGAGCAAGAAAGTAGAGATTTATTCAAGAAATATATAGATATCAATACTACAAGTAGCTTTCATAATTGGGTTAAAACATTAATTTAAAAATACTTTATTAATTGACAGAATCCTAATGAGAGTTTATTTTTATAACTTCTTCTGATTATAAAAATTTTATTAATAAAAGTAGTAGGTATGATATTATATCTAATTAGCTAAATTAGCAAAAAAACTTCATATCTAAGATACCTAATTACTTAACATATCTAAGATACCTAAGATACCTAAGATACCTAATTACTTAACATATCTAAGATACCTAAGATATCTAAATACTTAACATATCTAATATTACATAAGTACTATGCTATAAAAAATATTACTTTCCAATAAATGTAAATTAAAGTATAATGTAATTACTACACATATAGATAAACCCCAACCGATGCTTGTTTGTCTATATAGTAGTAATAAAACGAGAGGTATTTATAATTATTGGAGGTGGATGCATGAACAGAAAGAAATTAACAGCAATAATGACAGCGTTAGCATTGCTGATAACTGGAGTGAGTTTTTATGCACCAAGTGAAAAGGCAAATGCTTATGGTAATTTAATTTATGATGATTTTGAAGACAGCTTAGACGGTTGGGGTCCAAGAGGTTCAAATGCTGAAGTGGTAGCTTTAAGTTCAGAAGAGGCTTATTCAGGGGAGAACAGCCTTAAAGTATCAAATCGGACAAAGACCTGGCATGGAGCGACTTGTGACAAGACAAGTGATCTTACATTAGGTGAGACATATGTATTTGGAATATGGATAAAATATGTAGGTAACGCCTATGCAAGTACGTACAAATTTAACCTTCAGCTGCAGTATAATGATGGTGTCAGTGATCAATACAAAACAATAAAATCAGCCAGTGTAACCAAGGGAGCCTGGACCTATCTGGAAGGTGAATACACAATACCGACGGATGCAACCAATGTGTTTATTTATGTGGAGTCTGAATATAAGACATCAGCAGGTGCTCAGGATTTAATGGATTTCTACGTGGATGATTTTAAAGCAACTCCAGCTGTTTTGCCTGAGATTGAGAAAAATATATCAAGTCTAAAAGATGTATTTGCACCTTATTTCGGTATTGGTGCAGGTGCAACAGCAAATGAAATAGCTCCGGCTCCCGGAAAAGATCTAGTTATAAAACATTATAACCTTTTAACAATAGGAAATGAATTAAAACCCGATGCTGTATTGGATTATAATGCTACAATAGCTTATTTGAATGATAATTCAGGTAATCAGGTAAATCCACAGGTGAATTTAAGAGCGGCAAGGACATTGCTTGAATTCGCAAGAGATAATAACATACCAGTAAGAGGACATACTCTGGTATGGCATGCACAAACACCGGATTGGTTCTTTAAGGAGAATTATTCAACAGCAACGGATGCACCTTGGGCGTCCAAGGAAGTCATGCTGGCAAGACTTGAGAACTATATTAAAAATCTTATGAATCTGATTGAGACAACCTATCCTACTGTGGAATTCTATGCCTGGGATGTTGTAAATGAAGCTGTAGACCCGAATACGGCAACAGGTATGAGAAATCCTGGTTCAAATTATACAACATCAGGTAATTCACTTTGGATGCAAACAGTTGGATCAGATTTTATTGTTAAGGCTTTTGAATATGCAAGAAAATACGCTCCGGCAGGCTGCAAGCTCTTTTACAATGATTACAATGAATATGAGACAAAGAAAAGCAGCTTTATTTTTGATATTTTAAAAGGTTTGAAAGAAAAAAATCTGGTTGACGGTATGGGAATGCAATCTCATTGGACTATGGATTATCCCAGCCTTAGTATGTTTGAGACCGCTGCAAGAAAATATAATACCTTAGGTATTGAATTACAACTTACTGAACTGGATATTAAACAACCGGACGGAAGCAGTACGGCACTGACAAATCAGGCTACCCGTTATAAACTGTTGATTGATAAAGTGGTTAACCTTAAAAAAGAAGGATTAAAGATAACAGCAGTAATCTTCTGGGGAGTTACTGATGCAACTAGCTGGCTTGGCGGTTATCCTCTATTGTTTGATGCATCATATAAGGCAAAACCTTCTTTCTATTCTATTATTAAGGATTGGGATACAGGTGTGACCACCACACCGACGGTTACACCAACAATCACACCAACAATCACACCGACGGTTACGCCGACGGTTACACCAACAATCACACCGACGGTTACACCAACAATCACACCAACAATCACCCCGACAGTCACACCGACAGTCACACCAACAATCACACCAACAATCACACCAACGGTAACCCCGACAGTTACACCAACCAGTACACCAACAGTGGTGCCAACAGGGGAGCCAGTGGAGGGAGTTCCTGTAGTAGAAGTGAGCACAGCTAATAATGGAAATTATATAAGCCAGAAATATACGGTATCCGCATCTCAAGGTACCATTGATGTTTCTAAAGTATTAATAACCTTTACAGGAAAAGGAATGAGTGATAAGGCACATAATTTTTGGTGTGATCATGCGGCTTTAAAACTTTCTGTATCACCTTTTTATAAATCCTTAAACGGGTATGTGGCAGGTAATTTAAGTAATAAAGTATTGACCTTAAGCATCAGTAAGAGCGAAGAGTTGGCAGCCGGTACTGGAAATCTATCTATCGAGATACGCTTTGCCAAGACGGATTGGTCAACCTATGATACAATCACAGATCCAGTTGTAAAGGTTTATTATAATGGGAAATTAGTTGAGTAAATGCATACTAGTTTCTAGTATTGGTTGAAAAAAGCATAAAAAGGAGAAAATAGAGCCTGTAGTCAGAATAGATTTCTGTCTGCAGGCTCTTCATTGGTTTAAATATAGTAAAAATGAATATAAGTAACAGTATTCCCACTATATAGGTAATTAACACTATTTGTATAATAAGTTTGAATTTTGTAGAAATTTATACTATAATATGATTATCCATATCGGAGAAAAGTAAATAACAACTTAAGGGAAAGAGCTAAAGGGAGGAATAATAATGGAAACTGGAGTTTTGTTGGAAAGCGGAACTAACGAGTTGGAAATACTAGAGTTTAAAATCGGTGATAATTTTTATGGAATAAATGTGGCGAAGGTTAGAGAAATATTACCATACCAAAAACCCACACCAATCCCCAATGCCCACCCCTATCTGGAAGGTATCTTTATGCCAAGAGAAGATATCATTACTCTGATTGATTTGTCCAAAGCTCTTCATGCCCCTGAAATAAATAATATAGAAGGGCATATGAATATTATTACAAATTTTAATAAATTAAATATAGCTTTTCATGTTCACGGAGTTGTAGGTATTCACCGTGTTTCCTGGGAGGATATCAATAAACCGGACCAAACCATAAATTCTTCAGCAACTGGTATTTTAAAATGGAATAATAAGCTGATCGTTATACTTGATTTTGAAAGAATCATAACAGATATTAATCCTGAAACTGGTTTGAAAATATCTGATATTACCCACCTTGATAAACGCGAAAGAAATGATATACCCATTATGGTGGTGGAAGACTCACCCTTATTAGGCAAGTTAATTAGTGAGTTTCTTGCGAAAGCCGGATACTCTAATGTTTTGATGAAGGAAAATGGTGCAGAAGCCTGGGAGGCAATCCAAAAATTTAAAAACGATGGAATAATCGAAGACAAAGCCAGATGTATCATTACAGATATAGAAATGCCCCAGATGGACGGACATCATCTTACTAAACTGATAAAAACAGATAAAGAATTAAAACATTTGCCGGTAATCATCTTTTCATCCCTGATCAATTCTGAGATGAGAGTAAAAGGCAGTTCAGTGGGAGCAGATGCACAGATTACCAAACCAGAAATAGGGACACTTATTGAAGTAATTGATGGTTTAGTGAGCAAATAGTCGGGGTTTAGAAATTTCAATTTCTTGCCGATATTAATGTTATGAGAACCTTTACGCAAGGTACAGCCTGATTAATCAGAGAATATTGTAGCATGAGAAAGGCCTAATTATACATGAAGGATGAGAAAGATATATTTAACAATAATGGGGATACAGAAAAAGATGAATTTAATAACGATGATATCTTTAGCCGATTAGAGGACAATTCTGAGATGGAGGATGCGGATGACGATCTCCTGGCTTTGTTGGACATGATTTCGGCGCAGGATGAGATGCAAAAAGGTGGTAATAGTGATTATGCCCCCGCAAAGGAGTCTCCTAAAAAACCACAGCAAGAGGAAGCACCTATTTTTTCTTTGGATGATTTTGATTTGGAAACAAGCAGTTTGGATATGGCTAGTATGGATGCTTCCGATACTGAACCGGAAGAGGAGATAACCGATAGTTTTGAAGCAGATAAAATTCTTACTGTTCAAGATCTAAATTCAGAAACCAAAGAAAAAAGTCTTGATAATATGGGAGATGTATTTTCTGATGCACTAAGTGCTATGGATCGTCTGGAGGATGAAGAACTTCCTGCTACAGAGCCTGCTGAGACAGAGAAGAAACTTGGTTTCTTTCAAAGACTTTTTGGAAAAAGAGGAAATAAAGACAAAGCAGATGTAAAAGATAATACAAAACTCTCAAAAGAGGATAAGAAAAAGGCTAAGGCAAAAGAAAAGGAAGTTGCGAAAAAGAAAGCAGCACAGGAAAAGGCTGAGAAAGCCAGAGCCGCCAAAGCTCAGGCTAAGAAGCCGGAACCGGAGCCTTTATCCGCGGAAGAGAAGGCGAAGCAGGAAAAGGCCAAAGAAGCGAAGGCAAAAAAGGCAGCTGCTAAAACTGAAAAGAAGAAAACTGCAGATGCAAAAAAGGTTGAGAAGAAAAAGGCAGCTACAGATAACGCAGCTATAAAAGCAGAGAAGAAGAAAGCAAAGGCTGAACTTAATCCGCCTGATCCAGAGGATAATATCAAACTAAATCCTCTTGGTATTGTGTTTATAATGACCTTTTTTATATTGATTGCTGGGGTTGTAATAATTGGAACGAATACTTACTCCTATAACCTAGGAATAAAAAATGCCAGTACAAGTTATTCCAGAGGCAGATATATGGAAGCATATAATAGTATCTTTGGTCTCAATGTCAAAGAGAAAGATGCTGAAACATATGACAAGATCATAACGACTATGTATGTATACAAACAGCTGAATTCCTATTACAATTATACTGAACTTCAGAAAAAGCCGGAAGCATTGGATTCCTTGCTTAAGGGACTTAACAGATATGATACGCACATTGAGCATGCAACCGAGTTAGGTATAGAAAAGAACCTGGGTTCCATTAAGAAACAGCTCTTAAAGGAATTAAAGGAGAACTATGGAATGACGGAAAAACAAGCAAAATCAATAAATGCTATTTCTGATCATACCAAGTATAGTCTGGAAGTAATTAATATTGCCAGTGATAAAAAATAATAAAAGTAGTTTACCCTATTATTAACAAATGCCATGTGTTGCTTAAATGTAGCACATGGCATCTTTTAATGCTTTCAAAAATGCTGGTATTATAGAGTGAAGTTGTAATTTAGTATTATTTTTATTTATCTAAAGAGGGTTTTTGGAGCTAAAGTAATAATTAGTCGATACGAGTGAGCCTTATAAAAAAATACACCAGCGAACTCCAAACTTATCTATTATATCTGCCATTAGCAGACTATAATCACATTTACTTAAGGGATAAAGGATTTTTGCTTCTTCTTTTAACAAATCATATATTTTTTGGTTTAAATACCATATATATTTCATAGAACGAATATAGGGCTCTTATCATGGAATAATCGGAAATGTATTAGTCCAGTTCTTTTATGAAAAAATTATGTTCGCAAATTATATTTTTAATGATTAATTGGGACTTGCGATTGAAGCAGTCCAGAATATGTGTCCTCATACTATTTGCTGTTAAATATAGTCCTTACTAATTATTTAAAAGAAAACGTTGAATACGTGTTGATAGTTCTTATATTCTTAGTAAATAAAGGGATCATTGCATGTATTTTATTTCACCACTTTATTATAAAATACCCCAAAAAAATTCTTTATAAACTTGACTTATTAAGAAAAGATAGTTAATATATAAACATATATGCATATACATATAAAGTGCAATGAAATAAAAGTGCAATGAAATAAACTGCTAAATTTTTAATTGTTAATATAAACAAAATACAAATGTTATTTCAATTGCTATTACAAACTGCTAATAATTAATTACAAAATAGAAACGCAAATTACAAATAGTAATTATATAGGATAAAAATTCTACGCGAATTATTTAATTGTGTACTAAGTATAAATATTCAAGAGTAAATATTTTGATAAGTAGAATTCAATCAGAGATCATTTTAATTTATGTTAATAAACATGTATATACATAAAAAGTAATAGATATTGAAAGGAAGAAAGGAGTTTTATGAATGTATGACTAATGAAAGTTTACGAACAGGAGATTTAACAGAAAACATTATATACAGGAATTAAAATATGTAGAAATAACTGACAACGATAAGAGTTAGAAATAACAGATAAAGATAATAGGCTAATAAACTACAGACAAATAAACTACAGACAAATAAACTACAGACTAATAAACTACAGACTAATAAACTACTCCAAAAAAAGAAAGGTGTTAATATGTATAGTGTAGAGCAGTTAATAGAGCAGAAAGCATTAGAGTTAGGTTTCGAAAAATGTGGTATTATCCCTACAGACCGGATGAAGGGATATAATGAGAAGTTTAATGAACGTTTGAAGAAAGTAAAAGAATCTGAACCTTTTTACGAGGGTCAGAAGAGACTTCTTAAATTTCAATCAGAATATCCATGGGCACATTCTATTATTGTTATTGCCATACCCTATTCAAAATATGATGTACCGGAGGAATTAGTAGATCATATCGGTAAGTCTTATCTCTATGATATAAGAATAGATGAGAATTCTGAAGAAAACAAAAATCGCAGTGAATTTGAAAGGTTTATGGAAGGGCTTGGGTTAAAAATCGCTGCAAATCATAAATTCGGCATAGTAGGTATGAGATGGGCTGCACTGGAGGCTGGACTTGGTGTTATAAGAAGAAATAATTTCTTTTACTCAGAGTCAGGTTCCTGGGTTCATCTTGAAGCTTGGATTACGGACAGAGAAATGGAATTGTGTCATAAACCAGATATTAAACCCTGTCCCCCTGGTTGTAATCGCTGTGTAAATGCCTGCCCTACCAAATCTTTAACTGAGGGGTACACTATGAATCCACTGAAATGTATATCATATCTTACAACCTATGGTGGCAGGAATCTTCATGAAGAGCCCCTGGCTGAGCATTTTGGGCAATGTATTTATGGATGTGATATATGC
Organism: Anaerocolumna sp.; assembly: GCA_029256725.1. Classification (GTDB taxonomy): domain Bacteria; phylum Bacillota; class Clostridia; order Lachnospirales; family Lachnospiraceae; genus Anaerocolumna. Next base: position 8,150 of record JAQSXJ010000001.1, read on the forward strand.
CAGGATGTGTGTCCTATGAACCACAAGAAATGGATTGGGGGGAAAAGCTTCAACGGTTTAGCGGAAATTGCTCCTTCACTCACAGCTGAGGGTATTATGAACATGAATGAGGAGTTTTACAGGAGAAGTATACAACCTAAATTTTTTTATCTTACCGCTGATGAGCTATGGAAGTGGCAAGTTAACGCCTTAAACTTTATGAATAATCAGTATAAAGATTGCTATAGGGAGCTTATTATAAAGGCTCGCGATAGTGAATATGAAAAAGTGAGAGAAATGGCCGAGAATATATGCAGGAAGCGGAGTTTGACTAGTGATAATAGTGTTGACATAGACTGACATCTACTTTAATATAAGAATGTCTTTATAAAAGAGATTATACTATTATTATGCTGCATCTTTGACTTTTGAGTAGATGTGCTTAATATTTTATCTGTCAGTAAGGAAGCTGAGTTATTTTTAATGGCTATGTAGATTGAAGCTGGTATGAAAAATGACAAAAAGACGGTGCAGATATTCAGCAAGTATTTAGATTGCCATTGATAATATACACTAGTTTTTTGGGATTTAGGAGAAGAAAAGAAATGAGTAAAATAGCAAATAGTAATTTGAAATTGCATGAGTGTGCATGTAGAAACCTTCGAATGACCACTAGAGTGATAACACAATATTATGATAAAGCCTTACGTCCTGCTGGAATTAAATCTGCTCAATATTCCTTGTTAAATGATATATCGGATAAGAAAAATGGGATATCGGTAAACGAACTGGCAGAACATGCCATGATGGACCAGACAACAGTTACCCGCAATATAGAGCTGCTTCGTAAGAATGGATTGGTTAAAGTTGAGACAGAAGTAAAGGATTCCAGAAAAAAAAGAATCACAGTCAGTACAGAAGGAAAAGCTGTTCTGGCAGCTGCACTACCGTTGTGGAAAGAGGCACAGGCAGAATTAGAGCAGACAGTTGGAATAGCAGAGTACGAAAACTTTCTTAAAACGCTGTCTGTTCTAAAGAAAATGAAGTAAGTCTTTAACTTTGAATGCATAAAATTTCTTTTGGACTTGTATTTATAAATATGCTATTATAGAGTTAAGACTATGTTAGTTGATTTATAAAAGAGCTATTCAGAAGAACATTCACGGAAAGGACAAAGACATGATAGCTATCATTGATTATGATGCAGGTAATTTAAAGAGTGTGGAAAAGGCTCTGCAATACCTGGGAGAAGAGACAGTAGTAACAAGGGACAAAGAGGTAATATTAGCAGCGGATAAAGTTATCTTACCGGGTGTGGGAGCTTTTGGCGATGCTATGGAAAAACTTCATAATTATCATCTGGTTGATGTTATCAAAGAAGCAGCAGCCAGCGGTAAACCATTCCTTGGTATCTGTCTGGGACTTCAGCTGATGTTTGAGTCCAGTGAAGAAGCACCGGGAGTTGACGGTTTAGGTATTTTAAAAGGTAAGATAGTACTGATACCGGATACACCTGGTCTTAAGATTCCTCATATGGGATGGAATTCTCTTGATGTAAGTAATAAAACGAGATTATTTAATGGGATTGAACAGCAGTCCTATGTATATTTTGTACATTCTTTTTATCTGAAGGCAGAAGTAGAAGAGGAAGTAGCTGCTTCTACTGAATACGGCGTTCATATTCATGCAGCAGTGGAGAAGGGCAATATCTTTGCTTGCCAATTCCATCCGGAAAAAAGCGGTGAAGTTGGACTTAAGATACTGAAAAATTTTGCAGGAATATAGGAGGCCAGAATGTATACGAAGCGAATAATCCCATGTCTGGACGTACATAACGGACGAGTAGTAAAAGGTATTAATTTTGTTAATTTAAGAGATGCCGGTGACCCGGTTGAGATTGGGAAGGCATATGATACTGCAGGTGCTGATGAATTGGTGTTTTTGGATATAACTGCCTCTTCTGATGCAAGAGAAATAAAACTTGATATGGTAAGAAGAGTAGCTGAGACGGTATTTATTCCTTTTACTGTAGGTGGAGGAATCAGAAGTATAGAAGATTTTAAAGTGATTCTAAGAGAAGGCGCTGATAAAATAGCAGTAAACACAGCGGCTATCCTAAACCCAAATCTTATTACAGAAGCAGCGGAGAAGTTCGGGCGTCAGTGTGTGGTTGTCGCAATGGATGCAAAAAGAAGGCCGGATGGCTCAGGCTGGAATATCTATAAAAATGGTGGTAGAGTAGATATGGGAATTGATGCAGTAGAGTGGGCTATGCAGGCAGATAAGCTTGGTGCGGGAGAAATTCTCTTAACCAGTATGGATTGCGACGGAACCAAAGACGGTTATGACTTAGAGCTTACCAGAATTATCTCCGATAATGTATCTATTCCGGTTATAGCTTCCGGAGGAGCAGGAAAGAAAGAACATTTTCTGGAGGCATTAACAAAGGGAAAGGCTGATGCTGTATTAGCAGCATCACTGTTTCATTATAAAGAGCTGGAAATCAGAGATTTAAAAGATTATCTGGCAGAAAACGATATAAGTGTCAGAAGGGACTAAAGATATGAGTGGAATTACAAATGACTGGCTTAAGGCTATTGGCGGAGAATTTCATAAGCCTTATTATTCTAAGCTATACAGCTTTGTGAAAGAGGAATATTTAAGTTACGAAATATTTCCTAAGTCAGAGGATATATTTAATGCATTTCATCTAACTCCTCTAAGTGAAGTTAAGGTGGTTATACTGGGACAGGATCCCTATCATAATGTTGACCAGGCTCATGGGTTGTGCTTTTCCGTTAAGCCGGAAGTTGATATACCGCCTTCGCTGCTTAACATCTATAAAGAACTCCAGGAAGATATGGGACTTAAAGTACCGAATAACGGATATCTGGTGAAATGGGCAAGTCAGGGTGTACTGCTGTTGAATACTGTTCTTACTGTAAGGGCACATCAGGCGAACTCGCATCAGGGCAGAGGGTGGGAGGAATTTACGGATGCTGTAATTCATGCTGTAAATGCAGAGGACAGGCCTATTGTATTCCTTCTTTGGGGCAGACCAGCCGGTCTAAAGAAATCCATGCTGACTAATCCCAACCATTTAATATTAGAAGCACCCCATCCAAGTCCGCTCTCTGCTTACAGAGGTTTCTTTGGTTGTAAGCATTTTAGTAAGACCAATGACTTCTTAAAGGCAAATGGGCTAGCGACCATTGACTGGCAGATTGAAGATATATAAGTGGATTTAAGCTACATAAGTTAAATTTTATTGAATTATAGTGTTTCCTCTCCAGAATTAAATAGCTTGATGATATGGTAATTATATCTGGAGAGGATAGACGAGAAAGTCTATTATTTTAGAGGTTTCGTTTTCAAGTGTAATTTATATCAGCTAACGAAAAAAAGGATTACCTGGAAAGGTTTATGCATAGCTTAGGTGCTGTTAAACAGTAAGGTCTCTCTTTGTATAAAACTTATAAGTACCTAAAATAAGAAAAATAGAAAGAAGTAGTGTCAGGATAACAATAAAAATGTTTAGCCCTTTTCCTTCAATTATTTCCGGATAGCTGAAATATTTAAAGGGAGAGAGGATATTAAGAAAGTTTAACCTGTCAGTCAGATCTGTAATCTTTGCAATAAAATATGCTGCTATAAAGATACCGGAGGCAATGGAACCTGTTGCCTTCGTTTTCTTTTTTATGGATGCCAAAAGGGTACCAAAGGATAAAAACACTACCTGGAGTATCAGCATACTGATTAACAACCATATAATTATTCCTGTAATCTCATTTCCACCGTCATAGGATGCGGCTATCAGCAGAGAGGAAACCAGGGTGACTGCATTTAAGATAAGAAGATTAATACCTGCACTGAGAAACTTTGCAGTAAGGATAGTTCTTCTTGACACAGGTTTTACCATTAAAAATTCAGTTGTTTTATCTCTTTCTTCTTTTGCAACAATACTATTTCCAAGTAAAACAGCATGAATAGCCAGCGTCATGGCAATATAGGTAAAAAGAAAAGCATAGAAACCACCCAGAGTCTTTACATCAAAGGAAGCAAACCCAAATAAAGCTTTAATGGTATGAGGCATCTTATCAAAGATATCGTTGCTGTCACCGCCGGCTGTGTAAGCTGTATACTTACCCATACCGCTTATAACCAATAATGCCATGGATATACTCCATATAAGCAGTGATTTACGATTGGATTTCATTTCGTGTCTAAATATGTTCATATCAGCACCTTTCACCATACTATCAGCTGACAGCATGGATGTCCTTTCTAACAAACAAGATATAACTGATGGCAATTGATATTACGGTTACTGCTAAACCGGTTAAGGAATAGGATAATTCGTAACTACCATTTTGGATGATATACACAATATCAAAGTACTTAAAGGGTGTAAAGTAACGAACGATATCTCCATGCTCACCGGTAGTAAATAAGGAACCTGCCAGGTATAAGCCGAATACAACGCCTAAGGACAGGGGCAATACTGACTTGAGTTTTCGAAAGAAAACAGAAATAACAAGTCCCAGGGAAAAGAAAATTATCTGAACGGACAGCAGGGTTAAGTTTATTATAAGGAATGTTCCGAACTTAAAATCTTCCTGTTTTACCAAAGTAGCAAGGAGAAAGGAACCACCAAAAAATACTGTATTTGTTAATATTAGAAGCAGAAAGGCGGCAGTTAATTTAGCAGTTATGATAGTGGTTCTGGATACAGGTTTCACAAAGAGAAAATCGGCTGTTCGTTCTCTTGATTCCTTTGTAAGGAGAGAAAGGCCTAGATTCATAGCCTGAATAGCGCCACCTAATAAAACAAAGGAAAAAATCATGGAATAGTATCCAAATAAGGAAGTCAGATAATCAATCTGTATTCCCAGCATCTCACGTATAGTTGGTGAATAATTAGCAAGCAGGTTTTTGTATTCCTCACCATCCTGTGCGATTAGGGGAAACATGGATAAATATAGTGCAGCCAGAGCTATCAGCGATAAGGTCCAGATAATGGTATTCTTGCGCTGGCTTTTTAACTCAAACCCTATAATATTCATATTTTTAATCCTCCTTTGCATAATAATGCAGAAAGATTTCTTCCAGATCCGGTTCGGTAATGGATATGTTTCTAAGATCGAATTCTGTTATTTTTCTTAAAATATCGTTTAGATTACCCTTAAAAATAAAGTCTACGGAATTTTCTTTAACCTTGAGATCATTGACACCAGGTACTTTAAAGCTTTCCCCCTCCATAGTTTTTCTGGCTTCCAGGTGAATTCTTTTATAACTGTTATCTTGAAGATTGCTCATCTTCTCTAGTTTAATAAGTTTACCGTCTTTGATAAAAGCTACACGACTGCACATTCTTTGTACTTCACTTAAAATATGGGAAGAGAAGAAAATGGTAGCTCCTTTTTTATTTTCTTCTTCCATCAGTTCAAAGAATTTCTGTTGCATTAAAGGATCCAAGCCACTGGTCGGTTCGTCTAAGATAATTAGTTTGGGTTCGTGGAGAAGTCCCTGTACTATTCCTACTTTTTTCTTATTTCCAAAGGAAAGGTCTTCAATTTTCTTCTTCAAATCCAGGTCCATGATCTTAGAAAGTTCCTGAATTCTTTTGCTGCAGTTCTTTTTATAAAAGCTGGCTGAATATTCAAGTAAATCGATTACTCTCATATTATCGTAATAGAATACTTCAGAAGGCAGATACCCCAGTTCTTTTCTTACTTCCGGATGGGTAGTGCAGTTCTTGCCAAAAATAGTTGCAGTTCCTGAATCAGGATAGATAAGACCTAAAAGGGTACGGATGGTTGTGGATTTGCCGGCTCCGTTTGGTCCGATAAAACCGAATATCTCACCTTCAGTTACCTGGAAGGATACATCAGTGATTCCTCTGGAATTGCCATAGCTTTTCGTTAAATTGTTAATTTCTATAACATTCATAAATACCTCCTCATAATATTTACTTATATAAATTTGATTTCAGTATATCCATACATCGATAATACTCCTGACAGCGGGCTTCTAAATCTGTATAATTATGCGCTGAGAATTCTTTTGCAAAACCTTCAGCCATCCAGATCAGCATTTTCATAACAAGTGTCACATCAACATCTTCTTTGAATTTTGAAACATCCATACCATCGAAAGCTATGTGATTCCGATATACCTCACCTTCTGCAAGGATTTTTTGGACATCGTTCTTCACTATCGGGTCTTCTTCAAAATAGATATTCGTTAAAAAGGCTGGTATAGCTGCATATTGTTTCATAACAGCAATCTTAATATCGGAAGCCAATATTATACGTTCAAAAAAATCTGTAACAGTTTCATCGAAATTAGATTTGATTTCGCTAATAAGGATATCACTGCAAAATCGGACTAAGTAAAGATACATATCTTTTTTTGTTCCAAAGTAGTGGAATACCATGGCTTTTGAGATACCTGCTTCGGCGGCAATATCGCTTACGGATGCCTTTTTATAATTATGGGTGCCGAATACCTTTAAAGCCGCATTAATTATTTTCTGTCGCTTTTTCTCCGGCAGATTTGTGAAATTCTCCATCGTTAACCTCTTTATTTCTATGGGATAAAATTATTGCTTGGTACAGTTCGACCGATTCGGTTAAAGCAATTATAATCCCATGGACCGAATCGGTCAACATAAATATTTTTTAGAATTAAAAATTTTATACTTGACAAATCAGATAATGCTCCCTATAATAACCTTAATTTCATAGAAACAAAAAGCGATGATAAGAAGAAGTAGTAATCAGTAATCCATACAGAAAGCAACCGGTTGATGAGAGGGGCATGGCAGTCTGAATATGAATACATCTTTGAGCTGCGCACCGAACAATTAAAGTAGGCTGCGACGTAACCTGCACACGTTATCGTGCTAGAGTATAACCCATCATGAATGGAGTACTCGAAGAGGTAAGCAATGTGAATTGTTTATAAATTAAAGGTGGTAACACGGGATATATATGCTCTCGTCCTTTTTAGAAGGATGTGGGCTTTTTTTGCGTTCAGGGATAGTTTTTTCCTATTACGTAAAGACCTTGCCGGGTGGATGCACATGAGGTGCAGGAAGTCGATTGAGGCTCGTACAATACGACAGTGTCAAAAGCCACTGTGCTAAAGTATTTCCTTGCAGGTTTGATATCCCCATTTGAGTGATTATAAACAGTGCTTATCTTATAAATATAAAATGAGAAAGGACAGAAAAAATGATATCCGTTGAAGAGCAGATGATAATCATAGCCAAGGGGGCTAAAGAAATTGTTGGAGAGGAGGAATTAAGGAATAAGTTAAAGAGAGCAGTAGAGCAAAATAAAGGGCTTACGATCAAACTAGGACTGGATCCGAGTGCGCCGGACATTCACTTGGGACACAGTGTAGTGCTGCGTAAAATTAGGCAGATGCAAGATATGGGGCATAAAGCAGTTATTGTTATTGGTGACTTTACCGGAAGAATCGGAGACCCTACCGGCAAATCAAAAGGCAGAGCAGCTCTTAGTGAAGAAGAGGTAAAAGAGAATGCCAGAACCTATACAGATCAGATATTTGAAATTATGGACAGAGAGAAGACAGAAGTGGTGTTCAACAGCAGTTGGCTGAAAGAACTTAATTTTGAAGAGGTCATACGTCTCGCCTCCTCTGTAACGGTTGCAAGGATATTGGAGCGGGATGATTTTACAGAAAGATATAAGAATAATATTCCTATCGGACTTCATGAATTCTTCTACCCCCTGATGCAGGCATATGATTCGGTGGCTCTTAATGCGGATATTGAAATAGGCGGAACTGATCAGACCTTTAATATTCTTATGGGACGAAGCCTTTTAAAGTGGATGGGCAAGGAACCGCAGGCGGCTGTCTTTCTTCCGATTCTGGAAGGGCTTGACGGTGTGGAGAAGATGAGTAAGAGCCTTGGCAACTACATCGGAATTCATGAAGACGCCAGAGTTATGTTTAAGAAAGTAATGGAAGTACCGGATGATTTGATTATCAGATACTTTGAGCTTGTTACAGATGAACATCCGGACAGGATAGCAGCACTGCAAGAAGAGTTGGATAAGGGAGCGAATCCAAGAGATATCAAATACGAGCTTGCAAGGGTAATTACAACGCTCTATCACAGAGATAAGGCTGCGGATGCTGAAACCTATTACCTGGAGGCCTTTCACAGAAAAGGCATACCGGATATGATTCCGGAAATTACAATCGAGCTTGATAAAGACACCCTGGCAGGTGTCATCCCCATACTTGTGCAGGAGAAATATGTGCAGAGCGGAAGTGAATTCAGAAGACTGTTGTCACAGGGAGGAATTTCAATAAATGGTGAGATTCTTACTACCCAGGAACTTGATAGAGTTCTGGCTTGCCAGGATGTATTAAAAATTGGTAAAAAGAAATTTCTTCGAATAGTTAAATAGCAAACTGAACTTGTTTTAAAGCTGAACTTATTCTGAATCTGAACTTGTTCTATAGCTGCCATTGTTCTAAAAATAAAAGGGTGTTAACCAGTTGTGTAAATAAGGTGTCTGCTGGGGTGTTAAGTAAGGCTTTGGCTTTTGACAGGCGGTAGCGGATTGTATTCTGATGCTGGAACATTTCTACAGAAGCGGCTTTTATATCCCAGCTGCATCGACTTAAGGTCCTTAAGGTTCCTGTAAGGTCAGAATGGTTTTCCATATCATAGCGAATTAGCTTATCCATTAGTGTGTGATAGTATTCCATGGCAGATTTATTCTCTGTCAGAGGCAGCAGAAAATGATACAATCCCAAGCCTGAGCTTAACATCTCGGATACCCCTGTGAAGCGGGCGGTAAGAGCAGTATAGATACTTTTTCGGATACTCAGATCTAATTCTTCCAAAGGGTGATAGGTGTCGCAGATACCGACGTAATATTTCTCCCTGTCAATGTTCAGGGAGTTAAGCAGGTAGGATAATGCTTTATCAGCCTGAGGATTGATAGGTGCCTTGTCATAGTAATAGATGAGTAGAAAGCCTTTTTTGTATTTTGCTAAGAAGAATGACGGGAGGGTGGGGTTTTTTCCTCTTTGATATTGTATCTGATTAAAGGCGCGAAATATTTGATTCTCTCCTTCGGATTCTTTTCTCAGCAGATATAAAGTGGCAATATTTGCTTTAAATTCAGTGCTTAACTCTTTGGCATAGGAGAGAACTTCAGAAGGAGTTAGAGCGGAATGAAGCAATTTTTGTATTTTTTCTTCATGATAATAATACCTCTGCTTAGACTTTATGTAGTCGTATACATTAATAACGATATCCTCCATATACACATCAGAGAATAGAAAAATTGGTATATTTCTCTTTTCCGCGAGAGTAATACAGGCAGGAGGCAGCTCATTAAAATATACAGTCTTTACACCAATTCCTGATACATCACGTTCCATTAGATGTTGAAAGGCATCATAAATATAGTCGGTATTGTCTTTTGCAAAAAACAAAGAGGTTAGAACAAAATCTCCTTTGTTAAAGTCATTGTAATTATTTTCTATACTTTCATATTCCAGTATTACCACGTTGGATATTGTCTTAGTCAGTCCTTCTTCTCCTGCAATAAGGTTAAATTTATCAAATATATTAAGGTGAAGTAATTCAGATAATTGTATCATAATTATATAACCTTTCTATGTTTCAGTTATAAAATATACAAGAGGATAATTATGTAAATGAAACATGTTATGGGGATTGTTTATAAAAAAGTACTAATCAAGTTTATTCTATGTAGAAGTGAAAAACCCAATTCAAACTATATATTTCTTATGAATTCTATTATGCTAAGTTATTTTTATGATGTCAATGGCTAACTAATTGTAAAAATTACAAGGAGGCAGAAGAATTTTCAGAAGATAAACAGTAGCAGTGACCGGTAAGTAACTATATAATACCTATATCAGAAATTTATATAAACGCCATATATAAGTTGAATGAAGTTTCTTAACCTTAACCATATGAATGCATCAATCCTATTTTCATTGAATTTGTCTTTGGGAAAAGGAAAGAAGCAAGAATCAACTTATATAGATTTATAAAATAGCGAGGATGCTTAATTTATAGCATCCTTTTTTTGTTCACTGAAACTTTTTCTGTGGATTAAGGTATTTCTGTGGATTAAGGTATTTCTGTGAATTAAGGTATTTCTGTGAATTAAGGTATTTCTGTGAATTAAGGTATTTCTGCGGATTAACGTATTTCTGAGAGGCAGTTGCAAAAAATGGGGAGGATATTCATGTTTGATGAAATTAGGGAATTAACAAAAAAGCTAGTATCTATACCAAGCATTAATAATACAGTTGGTGAAAGAGAAATAGCATTATATATCAAAAATTATCTTAGTGAAATTCCATATTTTCAGGAACATCCGGATTATATCATTGTACAGGAGTTAGAGAAGGATTATTATGACCGTCTGAATGTCTTTGCTTATATTAAGGGAGAGAAGGTTGAGTCTAAGGATACAATTCTTCTGCATGGGCATATCGATACAGTTGGTATTGAGGATTATAAGGGATTGAAGGACTATGCTTTTGACTCAGAGAAACTGGCAGAGATGCTTAAAGAAATGGAACTATCAGAAGAAGTATTACAAGATCTCCGCTCAGGTGAATATATGTTTGGCAGAGGGGCCTGTGATATGAAGAGCGGTGATGCGGTATTTCTTGTACTTATAAAGAAATTAAGTGAGCATCCGGAAAAATTGAAAGGTAATATTTTGCTATCCTTAAATCCTGTGGAAGAGAATCTTCATACAGGTATCATTGAAGCCTTAGAGATATTAAAGGATTTAAAGGATAAGGAGGGCTTTGAATATAAATTGGCTATTAATAATGATTTCATCTGTCCCTTATTTCCGGGCGATAGCAGAAGATATATCTATACCGGAACAGTTGGAAAACTCCTTCCCTGTTTCTATATACAGGGCAAGGAAACTCATGTAGGACAATGCTTCGAAGGCTTTGATGCGTCCATGGCAGCATCCCTGCTGGTAAATGAAATAAATCTGAATACAGAGTATTGCGATGGGTATGACGGAGAATATACCTTACCGCCTTCCGTGTTAAAAATAAAGGATCTTAAAACCTGGTATAATGTTCAGACTGCAGACGGTGCCTTTGTGTATTTTAATTACTTTGTCCATAACAGTACAGTAGACGAAATTATCAAAAAACTAAAAGGTGCTGCGGGAAAGGTGCTTTCAGAGTTAATCAGTAAATATAACCTGGAGTATAGAAAGTACTGTAATTTATCAGGTATGGAATACAAAGAGATAGCTTATGAATGGGAGGTACTGGAGTATCAGGAACTCTACGAACTGGCCCGAAAGGAATTTCCGGGCGATATGGTGGAATACCTGCGAATAATTACAGATTCAGAACTTTTAGAGGGGACGGATAAACGGGATATCCCTCTTCGCCTTACCAGGGAGCTTATGACCATTGCTAAAAAGAAGAATCCTGCTATAGTACTCTTTTTTGCTGCTCCTTACTGCCCACATAATCTGCTTAAAGAAGAAGGTGCAGAAGAAAGGTTGGTCAAGGAACTTGAAGAAATTGCAATAGGAGTTGGCAAGGAATATAAGGAGGAGTATAAAGTACTTAAGTTCTTTCCAAGCCTCTCAGACAGCAGTTATTTAAAATCAGATGATTCACAGGAATCCGTAGATCATCTTATCCGCAATTTTCCGCAGTTCGATCAGCTGTATCCGCTTCCGGTAGAGCGCATCAGAGATCTTAATATCCCCTGTGTCAACTTTGGTTGTTACGGCAAGGATGCTCATAAGTGGACAGAGAGAGTATTTATGCCTTATTCTTTTCGAGTTCTGCCACAGTTGATATTGGAGACTATTAAGCATTATCTGATGTGAGGATATAGACTTTAGCAGGTATACACATTTAATGATATCAAATGTAGGAATAGGGAATCGATTTCCTTACCAAAAGGAGGCAGCAATGTTTGTTAAGAACGGAACAGGGGTACTTAAGAAAGTACTTCTCTCAAGACCCTCCTATCTAAAACCTGCACCGATTAATGAGATTGCAAAGAAGTGGGAGAAGAGTCAGCTTGATAGAGATATGATGGAGGAAGAACATCAACTGTTTATCAAAGCTTACAGGGAGAATGGAATTGAAGTTGAACTGCTAAAAGCGCATGAGTCCAGACCGAACGCGGTATTTTCACGAGATTTCGGCGGCTGCATCAGAGAAGGATATATTCTGGGTAGATTCAAAGAACCCATTCGTTATCAGGAATATGAAGGTTATAAGAAGAAGATGGAGGAATTGGGAGTACCATTAATTGCTAAGGTGAAGGAAGGATACTTCGAAGGCGGAGATTTTGCTTTCCTCAGGGAAAATCTGATTGCTTTGGGGATGGCCGCCAGAACGGATAGGAAAGGGGCCACAGAAATCAGTGAAGGACTTAAGGGATATGGTTACCATATTCTTACCGTACCATTAAGAGAGAAGTATCTGCATTTGGATATGTGTTTTAACCTTGTTGAAGAAAATTTAGCAGTTGCCTGCACTTCGGTGCTGCCGGAGGAGTTTATAGATAAGCTTAAGGAGTTGTCAATCGATATTATTGAAGTCTCCGAGGAATCCATCTTTGCCCATGGGTGTAATCTGCAAAGCCTGGGTGATAGAAAGGTATTCTCATTAAAGCAAAATGTTAAGGTGAATGAAGCTTTGGCTGCCAAAGGAATGACGGTAATTGAACTTGATATTACCGAAATACTGAAAGCAGGAGGAGGACCTCATTGTATGACCTTTCCGTTAAGCAGAGTTTAGAGGAGGAGTTGTTATGAGTAGTTTTTTTGACAGCAGATACGAGCAGATGGAAGCTTATGTTCCCGGAGAACAGCCTGCAGATCGAAGATATATAAAGCTAAATGCTAATGAAACATCAATGCCACCATCACCAAAGGTTTTAGACGCATTAAATTCAGAAGAAATCCTTGGTATGGGATTGTATTCGGACCCTTATTGTACGAAGTTAAGGGAGGCTGTTGCCAGTGTATATGGAGTGGAAGCTGATCAGATATTTGTGGGTAATGGATCCGATGAAGTACTTAGCTTTTGTTTCTTAAGCTTCTTTGGTGAATCCAGTAAAATCTGCTTTCCGGATATCACTTACTATTTCTACCACACTTATTCAAAGACCTTTAATCTAGATGCCCTTGAGATACCTTTAAGAGAGGATTATACCATAGATATCAAGGATTATATCAATACTGACAGGCATGTAATTATTGCGAACCCCAATGCACCAACCGGATATCGTCTTTCAAGAAGAGAATTAAGAGAAATAATCGCAGCAAAGAAAGACCGTCTTGTGATTGTTGATGAAGCTTATGTAGACTATGGAAATGAATCCTGTGTAGAACTGATTAAGGAATTCCCTAATCTTATTGTTATCCAGACCTTTTCTAAATCCAGGAATCTTGCCGGATTAAGACTTGGTTATGCGATAGCCTCAAGAGAAATTATTGAAGATATGAACAAGATAAAATTTACCTTTAACCCATATAATTTAAGTGCTTTGACGATAGCGGCAGGAACAGCGGCAATTCTTGACACCGGGTATTATAAGAACTGTATAGAAGAAACCATCCGTGTAAGAGAAGAAACAGCAGAAGACCTTCGAGCAAAAGGCTTCTATGTGATGAAATCTCATACGAATTTTCTGTTTGTGAAACATGATAAAATCCATGCATCGGATTATTACATCAGGTTGAAGGAAGAAGGTATTCTGACCAGATATTTCAATAGTGACAGAATAAAAGACTACCTTAGAATAACAATAGGAACGAAAGCGGAAATGGATGAAGTAATAAGAGCCACGGAGAAAATCCTGGTAGAATATTGCTAAAAAAAATTTAAAAGCTCTCACTTAAGCAGTATAACAGAAAATTAATCATAGATACAGTCAGGAGGAAGGAAATGAATATTCTTATAAGTGACAGCAAAGAAGAACTGAGTCTATTGGATCAGTCAGATATAGATATGATACGAGAGAACCTGCCGGATTGTATTGTGGAGTTATATCCTTATGTTAATAAAAAGGATTTTCTTGAGAAGATAGCTGATGCAGAGGCACTCTTAACAGCCTTTCTGCCTATTGACGTCGATGTGTTTAGAAAAGCAGAGAAGCTTAAAGTCATCTGTATCATGGCTTCCGGCTATAATAACATTGATATTGATGAAGCAAAAAAGCGGGGGATTGCTGTATGCCCGGCAGCAGACTACTGTACTCAGGAGGTAGCAGACCATACCATGGCGCTGCTTTTGGCACTGATAAGAAATCTCAAGCATTATGAAAAGGATATTGAAGAAAGAAACGTATGGAATTATGGAACTGTTTCGGGAGGATTAAGACTTTCAGACCGTGTTCTGGCAATTTACGGATTTGGGAAAATAGGTAAAGCGGTAGCGCGAAGAGCCATAGCTTTTGGAGTTAAGGTGTTAGTTAAGGATCCTTATATAACAGAAATGACAGCCAATGAGAATAGCGTTATTCTGGCAGATGATACTTATATAAAAAAACATGCTCATATAATAAGTAATCATATGGCACCGTCAGAAGAAAATAAAAATTATTTTAATATGAATTATTTCAAGGAGTTGAAGCAGAAGCCTATATTCTTAAATTTAGGAAGAGGTGAGACTGTTGATGAGGATGACCTGACGAAAGCTTTGGACATAGGTTATATAAGTGGCGCAGGGCTTGATGTGCTAAAGAAAGAACCGCCTGAGCTTGAGTCAAATCCGTTGCTATACAGAGAGAATGTAATCATTACCCCTCATAGTGCTTTTTATTCTGATACTTCTTTCAAAGACCTAAAAATTATTACCACCATGAATTTGATAAACTTCCTAAAAGGAAACTACTCGGACATAAATGGTCGAGTTGTATAAGGAGATTTATATGAGTTGAGTTGTTGAGTTGAGTTGTTGAGTTCTATTGTTTGAGTTAAGTTATATGAGTTGTGACTAGTATGTTTTGGAATCTTAAAAAAGAAAAAGTTAGAGGATGAAAATAGAAACTGAATTATATAGTTAGTTGCCTTTTTTTAAAATGCCGGTCTAACAATCAGTAAGTGAAAGAATCTTTTCTTACTGTTATTATACCGGCAGTTTCTATTTACTTTGTATTTATTACATTACATTCCTGTATCCAGACTGGTCTTTGCAGATACTGGGATCTGTTTGTGACTACTCTGAACTTCTGTCTGATGGAGAGTGTTCTTCTCCATATTTTTAACTGCTGTTGAGAGCATTAATTTAATACGGTTAAGCTGGTTTACTTCGCTGGCTCCGGGATCATAATCAACAGCAACGATGTTGGAGTCCGGATACCTTTGTCTTAACTCTTTGATAACACCTTTTCCAACGATGTGATTGGGCAGGCAGGCAAAGGGTTGAGTACAAACAATATTGCTTACACCGGAGTGAATCAGCTCTACCATTTCACCTGTCAAGAACCAGCCTTCACCGGTCTGATTACCAACAGAAACGATGGGAGAAGCATACTCTGCCAGAGTCTTAATAGGTACAGGAGGTGTAAATCGGTTACTCTTTTCAAGACATATCTTAGCTTCCTTACGGCAGAGCTCAATTGCCTGTATAAGGATATTGCTTATAGTAGCAGAGGATTTCTTAAAGCCCAGGTATTCTGCCTTAAAGCTTGAATTGTGGAAGGAGTACATAAAGAAATCGATTAAGTCCGGAACCACAGCTTCAGCTCCTTCCGCCTCCAATAAATCTACCAGATAGTTATTGGCAGCAGGTAAGAACTTAACAAGGATTTCACCAACGATACCAACTCTTGGCTTACGAATATCTTTTAAAGGCAGGTTATCAAAATCTTCGATGATTCCACGAATATTCTTTTTAAATTCTCCCCATTTTCCATTGGCAACAGATACTTTACATCTTTCGTTCCATTTCTCATGGAGTGCGTTTGCAGAGCCGGGTACCGCCTCGTAAGGTCTTGTGCGGTATAAGACTCTAAGGAATACATCTCCGTAAACCAAAGCCTGCACGGCACTCATAAGCAGCTTAGGAGTATATTTCATACCGGGGTTTTTCTCAAGTCCGGATACACTTAAGGAGATTACCGGAATCTGAGACATACCTGCTTTTTCAAGTGCTCTTCTGATAAAGTTGATATAATTGGTAGCACGGCAGCCACCGCCTGTCTGGGTAATCATAACGCCAACTTTGTTTACATCATATTTTCCGGAGAGGAGAGCATCCATTATCTGTCCTACTACCATCAGTGAAGGATAGCAGGCATCGTTATTAACATATTTTAATCCCACATCAACTGCTGTCCGGTTATCATTGGGAAGGATCTCAACATTGTAACCACCCGCTTTTAAAGCACTTTGTAAGATGTCAAAATGCATAGGTGACATCTGAGGGCAGAGCAGGGTATAATCCTTACGCATTTCTTCTGTAAAAACAACTCTTTTAAATGCATCGGATACAATAGGAACCTCACAGGAAGTCTTCTTTCTGTCCCTGTCATTTACAGCGGAGAGAAGAGAGCGGACTCTGATTCTGGCAGCACCTAAATTATTTACTTCATCAATCTTTAAAACGGTATAGACCTTGCCGGATTTGGTTAGAATATCATTAACCATATCTGTAGTAACAGCATCCAGACCACAGCCAAAGGAATTCAGCTGAATGAGTTCCAGATTCGGCATGGTTTTTGCATAAGAGGCAGCAGCATAAAGCCTTGAATGGTACATCCACTGATCTACTGCAACCAGAGGTCTGTCAACCTTACCTAAGTGGGATATGGAATCCTCCGTTAATACCGCAACACCATAAGAATTAATAAGTTCCGGAATACCATGATTGATTTCTGGATCAATGTGGTAAGGGCGTCCGGCCAGGACAATACCTTTTTTGCCGTTTTCAACGAGATATGCGATAGTCTCTTCGCCTTTTCTCTTAATATCTTCCCTTTTAGCCTCAAGCTCAGCCCAGGCCTTGGTAACGGCAGCCTTAATTTCCTTATCGGTTGCACCTGCAATGTCCTTCATAACCTTAAGCAGACGCTTCTTTAAGATTTCTTCATTTTCAAAGGACATGAAAGGATTTTCATAACGGATATTTCCACCCTTTAGTTCTTCTACATTATTCTTGATGTTTTCGCTGTATGAGGCAACAATAGGGCAGTTATAGTGGTTATTAGCACCTGGCACCTCACAGCGTTCATAAGGAACACTAGGATAGAAGATAAAATCCACACCCTGTTTGATGAGCCACATAATGTGACCATGAGCCAGTTTGGCGGGATAGCATTCTGATTCGCTTGGTATGGATTCAATACCCATTTCATAAATCTTTCTGGTAGATTCGGGAGAGAGGATTACACGGTAACCTAGCTCCGTAAATAATGTATACCAGAAGGGATAATTTTCGTACATATTTAAGACTCTTGGTATACCTACAACACCTCTTGGAGCTTTCTCAAGGGGAAGTGGTTCGTAGGAGAAGAGGGTCTTTAATTTATATTCAAATAAATTCGGGATGTTATCTTTATTCTTAACCTTACCAAGACCTTTTTCACAACGGTTACCGCTGATAAACTGTCTACCGCCAGTAAAGCGATTAATGGTCAGCTGGCAGTTATTGGTACAAGCACGGCATCTGGTCATGGAGGATTCAATTTTTAATTCATTGATCTGATCCAGAGTAAGAAGTGTAGTTTCCTGGCCTTCATAATGTTCTCTTGCAATAAGAGCGGCACCAAAGGCACCCATAATTCCGGAGATATCAGGCCTTACCGGTTCACAGCCGGTTAGTAACTCAAAACTTCGTAGAACTGCTTCATTATAGAAAGTACCGCCCTGAACTACTACATGTTCTCCTAAATCTTTAGGGTCGGTAATTTTAATAACCTTAAAGATAGCATTCTTAATTACGGAATAGGCAAGACCGGAGGAAATGTCAGCTACATGTGCGCCTTCCTTCTGCGCCTGCTTTACCTTGGAATTCATAAATACCGTACATCTGGAACCTAAGTCAACCGGATTCTCTGCAAAGAGGGCTACTTTTGCAAAATCCGCTACTTCATAATTTAAGGATTTGGCAAAGGTTTCAATAAAGGAACCACAGCCAGAGGAACAAGCTTCGTTTAGCATGATACTGTCAACGGTTCTATTCTTTATCTTGATGCATTTCATATCCTGACCGCCGATATCCAGTATACAGTCAACTTTGGGGTCGAAGAAGGCAGCAGCGTGATAGTGGGCAACTGTTTCTACTTCTCCTTCATCCAACATTAGCGCTGACTTAATCAGGGCTTCTCCATAACCGGTAGAACAGGAACGTATAATATTAGCACCCTCTGGAAGAAGGGAATAAATCTCTTTTACGGATTTAATTGCCGTCTTTAAGGGACTTCCGTTGTTGTTGCTGTAGAAGGAATAAAGAAGAGAGCCATCGTCTCCCACTAATGCAACCTTTGTTGTAGTGGAGCCTGCATCAATTCCTAGAAAGCAATTACCCTGGTAAGTACTTAAATCACCTTTCTTAACGGCTTGTCTGGAATGACGTTCTTTGAATTCATCATAAGCAGCTTCATCTGCAAAGAGAGGTGCCATACGATTTACTTCAAAATCCATTTTAATACCATGAGATAATTTCTCAATAATATTACTTAGAGCCAGTACGGTTTCGTATTTGCTGTTCATGGCTGCGCCAGTTGCTGCAAAAAGATGGGAGTGCTCAGGTGCTATTATGTTTTCCTCAGATAAATTCAAGGTACGGATAAAAGCATTCTTTAGTTCTGTCAAGAAATGGAGAGGTCCACCCAGGAAGGCAACATTACCTCTGATGGGCTTTCCGCAGGCCAGACCACTGATTGTCTGGCTAACAACTGCCTGAAAGATAGAAGCGGATAGATCCGGTTTGGTAGCACCATCATTAATTAAGGGCTGGATATCAGATTTTGCAAATACTCCGCATCTAGCAGCGATTGGATAGATAGATTTATATTCTTTCGCGTATTCATTGAGTCCGGAAGCATCCGTGTTCAATAAGGTAGCCATCTGGTCAATAAAAGAACCGGTACCGCCTGCACAAATACCGTTCATTCGCTGCTCAATACCACCTGTAAAATATATGATTTTGGCGTCTTCACCGCCTAGTTCAATTGCAACATCAGCTTGAGGTGCGAAATCCTGCAGGGAAGTAGATACGGCAACAACCTCTTGAACAAATGGAATTCCAAGATGTTTCGATATGGTGAGACCACCGGAACCGGTTATCACTGGTGCTACTTTCATGTCGCCAAGCTGTTCGGTTGCATTCTTTAACAGCCTTGCCAGAACATCCTGAATATTGGCGTAATGACGCGCGTATTCAGAAAACAGGATCTTATTTTCTGTATTTAATACCGCCACTTTTACGGTAGTGGAGCCTATATCGATTCCTAAAGTGTATGGTTTTTTGTAATCGTTCAAACGGTTTACCTCCTTACAAGAATTATAACACTATAATATATGAGAGGAATGAAAAATGATTACAACCTCATATAGCGTAATTCCGATAAGCTATATTATACGACACAAAAATGTGAAGTTCAACACCCGAATTTGTCTTAATTACTAATAATGGAAACAGATGCCAAATAATAACAAAACAAGTATGGATTTACCGTAACAACTCCCTTAGTGTGTTAATATAATATAAGGAAACGAAACATTAAGAAACCAAGTCCTGAAGGAATCACGATAGCAGGGCCTGGCGTAGAAGGAAGGATTATGAATTTCAGAGAATACAGTTGCATGAATTATGTAATTGGTCAAGGGGATACCCTTTACAGTATCACGAGAGAATATAATGTTCCACTGCCTCTTATCTTAAGACTGAATCCTTTTGTTGATATATATAATCTCCAGGTAGGGGATGAAATTTGTATACCTGTAATCGAAGGATTTAGTGATGATACCGTTTTTGAGTATCTCGTTGAAGAAGGAGATACCTTACAGGAGATAATGGATAAATTCAGTGTTGACTTGCAGGATATAACAAGAAATAATAATTTGAATCAGATAATGCTGCTGCCGGGAAGCACTCTTCAGATACCCAGCCATGACGCATAACTACCATTTCCGAGACTTCACTTGATATTAGACAGGTGAAGTTTCGGAATTTTTTCTTTAAAAGAAAAACCTTGATAATTTTTTGAATAATTACCAATCATATCATTAGTACTGTCCTGTAAAAGATTTGATGGATAACAGCAAGGCAGTGCTGGCTCCTGTCGCAATTGTTGTTCAACTTCCCTCTGAACTGAGGTTCATGAAATTTTAAGAATTTTCATCTTTCTTTTCAAGTTTTTTATTTGACAATAAATATGAGAAAACATATAATGTAGTGGACACCAGATAACAACTATACAAAGATGCTTTTGGTATCGAAACAAAAAGAAAGGACGTAAACACCGTATGGAAGCGGGACCCAGTTGTGAGTATCGACGATTAAAACAAAATAACGCACTGTACGGAGCAGTTTAACAGTTCTTAAACTTCTTCTGCTTTGGCGTGCAGTAGAAGGAGTGTATCATGATTGAAATTTTAAAGACTTTTGAAGACGGCACACGCTATCTTGACGCTACCGAACCAGGCTGCTGGGTGGTTATGACAGACCCATCAGCAACAGAATTACTAGAAATATCAGAGACCTGTCATATTGATATTGATCATTTAAGAGCCCCTCTGGATGAAGAGGAACGTTCAAGAATTGAAGTGGAGGATGATTATACGTTAATTCTCGTAGACATTCCCACCATGGAAGAAAGAAATAATAAGGACAGGTATGTAACCATACCTCTTGCTATTATTGTTGCGAAAGATTTAATAGTTACCGTCTGCCTGGAAGAGACCAAGGTGTTAAAAGGGTTCATGGATGGCAGGGTAAGGGATTTCTATACATTTAAGAAGACAAGATTTATACTCCAGATTTTGTACAAGAATGCCTCTGTATTCTTACAGTACTTACGAATCATAGATAGAAAAAGCGAACAAATTGAACATAAGCTGCATATTTCCACTAAGAACAGTGAGTTGATAGATCTTCTTGAATTGGAAAAGAGTCTTGTATATTTCACAACTTCTCTAAGATCCAATGAAGTTGTCCTGGAGAAGATGTTAAAGATAGACACTATCAAGCAGTATCCAGAGGATACGGAACTGTTAGAAGATGTTATTATCGAGAATAAACAGGCTATTGAGATGGCAAACATATATAGCGGAATCTTAAGCGGAACCATGGATGCTTTTGCTTCTGTCATATCAAATAATTTGAATATCGTAATGAAATTCCTTGCAACTGTAACCATTGTTATGTCGATTCCTACGATGATTGCCAGCTTTTTCGGTATGAATGTAGGTGGAATACCCGGTGAGAATTCGGGTTTTGGATTTGTTCTGATTATTGTATTTACATTGTTGGTAACTTTTATTATAGCAATGGTATTTCGTAAGAAGGACTTGTTTTAGATAAAATCAAAGGATGTGAATGGATGAATTTTCTAAATAAACTGGAACGTAAATATGGGAGATATGCTATTCATAATCTGATGCTGTATATATCCATATTATACGGTACTGGATTTGTTATTAATCAGATCAACCCTTATTTTTATATGCAGTATCTGATGTTAGATATTGAGAAGATACTTCACGGAGAAGTATGGCGTATTGTTACCTTTCTGATACAGCCGCAGTTTAATAATATCTTGTATGCTGTAATTGGTATTTATTTTTATTACTGGATTGGTTCAACACTTGAAAGATCCTGGGGGGCATTCCGATTTAATTTATACTATATAAGCGGTATGTTATTAAATGTTTTAGCAGTTGTTGTTATATTCCTGGTAACTGGCAATAGTGAGTTCCTGGGGATGCAGTATATAAATTATGCTATGTTTTTGGCTTTTGCGGTGTTGTTTCCCGATGTTCAGATATTATTGTTTTTTATAATACCTATAAAAATAAAATATATTGCATATCTTGATGCAGCATTTATTGCGATAAGCTTGATTCAGTATTTTGTAGCTGGTAATTATTTTATGTGTCTTGCAATACTCCTTGCACTTGGCAATTTCATCTTCTTCTTTATGACAAGCAGGAATTACAAAAGATTCTCTCCTGGCGAAGTCAAAAGAAAGCGCAATTTTAAGAGTCAGGTCAGAAGCGGGCAACAGGGCAACAATGTAGTTGATTTTAATGGAAGAAAAAAAATAACCAGACATAAATGTGCTGTATGCGGAAGAACAGAATTAGATGACGAGAATCTTGAATTTCGATTTTGCTCTAAATGCGATGGAAATTACGAATATTGTATGGATCACCTATTCACGCATGAACATGTTAAAAAGCCGGATGGTGGCAGTAACTAAATAGTATAAATACGATTCACACAGACAGATATAAGTTAATGACTGCTTATCTGTCTGTTTTTATAATCAGAAATTTATTTAATAGGAGGAAATATGGCGTTACTACATGTTGATTTCTTTTCAGATGTTTTAGGGATGTGTATGCAAATGGATGTAATTCTGCCTCAGCAGACAAATGGGCAGATTGGAATGGAAGGAAGAAAAAGCGGAGGGAAAATACCTACCTTGTATCTTCTTCATGGTATGAGTGATGACCATACAATATGGCAGAGAAGGACTTCTATTGAACGTTATGTAAGTGATTTGGGTATTGCTGTTGTGATGCCGACAACTCATCTAGGCTGGTATACGAATATGGCCTGGGGAAATAAGTATTGGACATACATATCAAAAGAATTGCCTGAAATATGCCGTTCTTTTTTTAATAATCTATCAGATAAAAGAGAAGATAATTTTGCAGCAGGCTTGTCAATGGGAGGGTATGGGGCCTTAAAGCTTGGTTTATCTGCTTCTGAGACATTTGGTTATGCTGCTTCTTTATCCGGTGGATTAGACGTCGTGCAACTATGCAATAAATTAGAAACAGAGGAAGAAAAGCATTTCTGGAAGGGAATCTTTGGACCTTTAGATCAGATAGAAAATAGTGCCAATGACCTCTTTGCAGAAGCTGTTAGGTTAAAAGAATCCGGTGGATCCCTGCCAAAGCTCTACATGTGGTGTGGGACAGAAGATTTTCTCTATGAGCATAATGTGAAGATGAAAGATCACCTTACAAAATTGAATTATGACTTAAGGTATGAAGAAGGTCCTGGAGATCATCAATGGAAATACTGGGATGAAAACATCCAGAATGTTTTGAACTGGATTATGGAGAATAGACGAAATAATGTGTAAATCATGCAGGGGCTTATGATTGAGCCCCCTTTACTCTAATTTATTTGCGGAGGACTGGTTTAATTACGGAATAATTGGTATAATGTAGAAAGGCAAAAAAGCTTTATGAAAGAACCGGGAGGAAATAGCGAGAATGAATAAGCATTTAAGGGCAGTATGCAAAGATATTGAGAAAGGAAAAGAGCTTGACAGAAATCTGCCTGTATTCACTAATCAACTTATTAATATTTACAATCAGTATGCAGAAGTGAAATTCACCATACATTATTATACATTTTATGAATATTATGCTGAGAGTTATCCGAAGGGATGGGAAGAAGAAGGGGTGTTAAAAGAATTTAACAGCCTGTTAAAAGAATATTACTTAAAGGGTGAAGCAGGCTTAAAGACTGAAGAGGGAATTGAGAAGCTGAACAGCCTCAGAAATAGTTGTATTAAGAAGATGCAGGTGCTAACTGCTTATACGGACATCTTTCAGGTGTTTGAATACGTCCTGAACCGAATAGAATACCGCTTTAAGGATATAACGGAAGATATTTCAGCTGAAGATTTCACGAATAAAGCTATTTCCTATATATTTGACACCCAGGATAATGTTATTGTTAACAGTAAAATCAAAGAAGTCCTTGGGCAGCTTCCTATCAGAATGACCAGGCAAAAATATTTTGAACTTTTAAAAAATAGTATTTCAGTATATAAAGATGGTGACATAAGCTCTCTGGACAGTTTCCTGTATATGATAAGAACTTGTTCCATGCTGTATAACACAGAGGAAATGAAGGAATATCCTTATCTCATGGATTTGAGAAAAGAATTCATCGATGAGAATTACAAGGATATTACAAAAGAGCGCTATGAAGAACTGACAAAATTACTGGAAGAATCAGCAGAATTTATCAACAAAAGAGTAGATTATTATTTTGGTCTTCAGGAGTGTATCAATAATCTGTATGTTATGCTTTTGTCATCACCCTATATTTATATGGAAGGCGGCTATAAGCTCGAGAATTTAAAAGGTGAGATGAGGTACCTTATTCTGCCTCAGGACAGAGATAAACTGAGAAATATTATAGATGGTATTAGTACTAAGTTCTTAGAAAAGAAGTTGACACCACTAGGAGAAGAACTGGAGGAGAAGCTCTCTTATACAGAAGGAAAACAAGAAATTTTAATAGAAGAGATAAGTCAGCTAGAGGCTTTTCTTCCGGAAATTAGCAGTAGGTATGGGGAGCTCTTAGAAAGTATGATGTTAGGCAGAGTATTTTCCTGCTTATTATTGTCTGAGAAGCTTCTCTCCAGCAGTCTATTTATCGATCTTGATAAAGCTGAGAGTAAAGATAAAGTGGATGATGCACTGATAAATAAGACCCAGGAAGAAGTCTTAAAAGAACTTAGTGATTTATTCTCAGGAAGTGAACGCTCAGTCATAAGAGCTGTTATGGCAAATACTTTATCCAAACTTCCCG
Organism: Anaerocolumna sp.; assembly: GCA_029256725.1. GTDB lineage: Bacteria > Bacillota > Clostridia > Lachnospirales > Lachnospiraceae > Anaerocolumna. The sequence goes on from JAQSXJ010000001.1 coordinate 32,948, forward strand.
TATTTTTTAAGAATCAGGCTGAAATTAAGGAATTTATTGAAAACAGTCTGGATCAGTGCCAGGATAAGGCTGAGAAAACAGCCTGCATGCATATTATACAGTCTTTTTTTGAGAATTAAACTGTATTTTTCCAATATATATGTGGTATAATGTACACGTTAGAAGGGTAATTCCAGAAAAAACCAGGATTCATAAAGTAGAAAGGCATGGTTATTTATATGATTAAATGGGCGGACAAGCTTTATCTTGGTGAGAGTATCCATTTACGAAAAGAAAAGGTCATGAGGTCGTTGGAAAACGGCAAGATTACCTTTGCTGTTTATCTGATAACCCATGCCTCCAACAGAGAGAATCTGCTGGATATCATAAACGCCAATGAATTGAACTTTCCTTACTATCAGAAGAAAGAATGTGTGGTTATCGGTCTGGCCGGTTCAGCAAGTGAGGCAAAGGGATTGGTAACAGACATGATTGAAGAAATATATCGTAATACCGGAGATTTTAAGGTAAGGGAATATTTTCAATAACAGCTTTATTATAGGAGGAACCGAGAATATATGCTCCACATTGTTTTACTGGTATTAAAAATAATAGGGATAATTCTTGCCTCCGTTTTAGGCTTACTGATTGCTCTGATCTTGATCGTTTTGTTTGTTCCTATCCGATATAAAGTAAAGGCAGAATATCATGATCAGCTGAAGGCTGCAGCAAGAGTTTCCTGGCTGTTAAGGATAATCTCATTTTCAGCTGAATATAATGCAGAAGACTTTACATTAACGGACAGTTTGATAGGTACTGAGGAATCAGAGATTAATCTGCGAATGAGATTAAAAATTTTTGGAAGAATAATATTTGACAGCAATCATAAGAAAGAAGATATACCGGAGAAAGCTGCTAAAGATAAGAAGGTGCGTTTTTCATTCAAAAAGAGAACTCCTAAAGAGAAAGAAGATGTTTATACTCAGGATGAAAAAGTACCGGACAATAATAGCTTAAAGAACCCCGAGCCATCATTGCTGGCTGATAATGTGTCAAGGGATATGCAAGATAAAGCTACAAGAGCTGAATTGACAAGAATATCCCGTGCTGAAGCCGAGGCGGTCACCGGATCGGTTGAAGAAGCTGAAAATAACCTTGGCACTGAAACATCCCAGTTAACTTTAGATAATTCGATAGACCAGGCTGCAGATAAGCAGAGACAGAATCCCAATACAAAGGAAATGCTTCAAAAAGAAAAGCTACCAAAAGAGATACAGCAAAAAGATGTTCAGCAAAAAGATATACTGAATAAGGAAGTATTGCGAAAAGAAGAACAAAAAAGTTTAGAAGAAGACTCGCAAGACCAAATGAAAGAAAAAGGTATTTTTAACACTTTCAAAAGATTCTTTCATCAGTTAAAAAGTATATTCAATAAAATCAAAGGTTTTTTTACTAGCATAAAACTTAAAACGGAAAGTATAACTGATACACTTAAAAAACTATATGACAAATACAGTTTGGTGAAAGTATTCTTCCAGGATGAAAATAATAAGCTTGGATTAAAATATGTATACATCAATTTAAAAGGAATTTTAAGGCATATCAAACCAAGAAAGGTAATAGCCAATATAGAATTTGGTACAGGAGATCCAAGTTCCACCGGTCAGATTTTAGGAGTGGCAGCTGTATTTATGGGAATCTACGGTAACTCTGTAAAAATCATTCCGGACTTCGAAAATGAAGTAATAAAAGGCGATTTCTACTGCAGAGGACGAATACAGTCTTTTGTTCTGTTGATAATAGGCATTAAGGTTATACGTAATCGTAATATCAAGACACTGATTAAGAACTTTCAAATATTGAAGGAGGAAATTTAATGGCAGATAGCAATTTTAATAACACAGTTGAGTCTCTTTTTAAAGGAATGGATAGTTTCATAACAACAAAGACCGTAGTTGGTGACGCGGTAAAATTTGATGACGGCACGATTATCCTGCCTCTGGTAGATGTAAGCTTCGGAGTAGGTGCAGGTGCTTTCTCAAAAGACTCCGGCAAAAGTAATGCCGGCGGTGGTATGGGTGGTAAGATAACTCCCAGTGCAGTTTTAGTAATCCAAAACGGATCTACCAGACTTGTCAATGTTAAAAACCAGGATAGCGTAACTAAGATTCTTGATTTGGTACCGGATGTTCTTAATAAGTTTAAAAAAGAGAAACCGGTGGAAGATGTAACAGATAAGGTAAATGAAGCGTTAAAAAAGCAATCAAATTTAAATGAATAAAAATTCTGCTTGCATTATACTTTTTCATCTGTTAAAATAGTTTTTGTTTGCAGGTCCATCAGGCGTTGCCTGGAGACTTAGAATATACCTAGGGAGGTGCTTATAATGGCTAAATGTGCAATTTGTGAAAAAAGTGCTCACTTTGGAAATGCTGTGAGTCATTCTCATAGAAGATCAAATAAGATGTGGAAGGCTAATGTTAAGTCTGTTAAGATTTTGGTTAACGGTGCAGCAAAGAAAACTTATGTGTGTACTTCATGTCTGAGATCTGGTAAAGTGGAACGTGCATAGTACTTATTAATTAGGACCTCCGGACAACCGTTGGTCCCGATTTTTATCGCTTTGTATCAAATGCATAAGAAAATAGCCTGCTGGTAACAGCAGGCTTATTTTTTGTCTATATTAGATGAATTTAGTGATACCTGATTGCTATCAACAGGTAAATAAATTGTATCCAAGTATAAGAAGCAGGATAATAATGCATACGGCTATGATACCATTTGTGATAAACAACATAATAGTCATACCTACAGCTATCCAGAAAAGGATAAAACCAATCATTCTCTTCATAGGCTAACCTCATTTACAAAAAAGAAGTACTGCAAAGTACTGTGAATAGTGATTTGTAGCTTATATTAGCCAATATATGCATATAATTTTTGCTTTATATTATAATTAGAAAAAATTATGGCATAATATAACTAAACTAATAAAAATGAAATTGGGTTGATGATTAAAGACAACGTTCTGCGCAAAAGAGCAATATATAAAAAAATAGGGTACATAGAGCCTTGAGAATAAAATTAGTATTCCATTTTATTTAAAAAAAGGTTATAATAGAAAGGAATGGAAGATTGAATAGATAACTTACCTTTGGCTTTTGCTTTGTGAGTATTCGTCATGGTTAAAATTAATAGAATGGAGGATTCCAATGAAGGGACACATGAATACAAAAATCGGTGAAGTATCAATAGATAACGATGTGCTTGCTAAGTACGCGGGTTCATCTGCAGTTGAGTGTTTTGGTGTAGTAGGTATGGCATCTGTCAACATGAAGGATGGACTTGTAAAACTTCTGATGCGGGAAAGTTTGAAGCATGGTGTAAACATTTTGCTGGAAGATAATAAAATAATTATTGATTTGCATATCATTGTATCTTATGGAGTAAGTATTTCAGCCGTTGCTGAGAACCTGATCAGTAATGTAAAATACAAGGTAGAAGAATTTACCGGTATGGAAGTTATTAAAATAAATATTTTTGTCGAAGGCGTAAGAGTCATAGACTAGCGGAGAATTACTGTTAAGGAGGAATAAATTTGTGGTTATTAATAATATAGATGCCAATATGCTCCGGAAGATGTTTTTATCGGGAGCAAAAAGCATTGAAGCAAAGAAAGAATATATCAACGAGTTGAATGTATTTCCTGTACCGGATGGTGATACGGGTACCAATATGACATTAACTATTATGTCTGCGGCACGTGATGTCAGCCAAATGGAGAACCCTACGATGGAAGGGCTGTCAAAGGCTATATCAAGCGGATCTCTAAGAGGTGCAAGAGGTAATTCAGGAGTTATCTTATCTCAGTTATGCAGAGGCTTTTGCAAAGAAATCAAAGATTATCAGGAGTTAAACACACAGACTTTGGCTACTGCTGCTTCTAAAGCAGTTGAGACTGCTTATAAGGCGGTTATGAAGCCCAAGGAAGGAACAATCCTTACTGTTGCCAGAGGCGGTGCTGAGAAAGCAGCAGCTCTTGCAGCAGAAACTGATGACATTGAATATTTTTGCAGTGAGATTATAAAACATATGGAAGAAGTTCTTGCACATACACCTGATCTGCTGCCTGTATTAAAAGAGGCAGGAGTTGTAGATTCCGGCGGACAGGGTCTTCTTGAGATAATAAAAGGTGCATATGATGCTCTTCTTGGTAAAGAGATTGATTTTGATCAAGCTCCGAGCAGCGAACATGTGAATGCTGGCAGCAACTCAGAAACAGCTGTTAACAAAGAAAATATCGACACTGCTGATATTAAATTCGGTTACTGTACTGAATTTATCATCATGCTGGAGAAAGAATATAACGAGAATACGGATTTAGAATTTAAGTCATATCTTGAGTCTATTGGTGATTCCCTGGTAGTTGTATCAGACGATGAAATTGTCAAGGTTCATGTACATACCAATGATCCTGGACTTGCCATTCAGAAAGCTTTAACCTTTGGTTCGCTGTCTAGAATGAAGATTGATAACATGAGAGAAGAACACCATGAGAGACTGATAAAAGATGCCGAAAATCTTGCTAAGAAGCAGGCTGAGGAGAAGAAAGTCAAGGAACAGGTGAAAGAACAGCCTGCCAAGGAAGTTGGATTTATTTCAGTTTCCATCGGAGAAGGAATCAATGAAATATTTAAAGGTCTGGGAGTTGACTATATTATAGCTGGCGGACAGACAATGAATCCTAGTACCGAAGATATGTTAAATGCCATTGAAGCTGTTAATGCTAAGAATATCTTTATTCTTCCTAATAACAGCAACATTATCCTGACAGCTCAACAGGCAAAAGAACTTACACAGGATAAGAATATTATTGTTATTCCTACAAAAACAGTACCTCAGGGTATTACAGCAATTATAAATTATGTCCATGATAAAACAGCAGAGGAAAATGAAACACGTATGACTGCTGAAATGCAGAAGGTAAAGAGCGGTCAGGTAACCTATGCGGTAAGAGATACGAATCTGGACGGAAAAGAAATCAAGCAGGGAAATATCATGGGTCTTGATGAGAAGACGATTCTTTCCGTGGGTACTGATATTGAAGAAACTACCTTTGGACTGGTAAGCGGCTTGACAGATGACGATTCAGAGTTGATCAGTCTGTACTATGGTGAAGAAATAACAGAGGAGACTGCTGAAGCTTTAGCAGAGCGTATAAGAGAAGCCTTCCCTCAAGCTGATGTAGAAGTTCACTTTGGCGGTCAGCCTGTTTATTACTATGTACTGTCAGTAGAATAAGAGATGTAAGCTTCATCCTCTGATTCATAATATATAATAATAAGGTTCTTGAAGCTTTTGTAAGACCAGCCTATCAGGCTTCGCGACTTACCGGCTACAGGAACCTTTTTTACACTTAATTGTATGTTATGATGTGAGATTAAAAGGGGCAGTATTCAAAGGGGACGGCGAACTGCACAAAACAGAAAGAACTCATGTTTCGATTCCAAGGCATAAGAAGTCCTAATTCTCTGGATATTTTATGCTTGATATATTATAAAACAGATAACTCGTTACGCTCAAACAATCTGTTTTATAATATAGCATAAAATATCCAGAGAAAAGGACTTCTAATGCCTTTCCATAGGCACATTCGTTCTTTCTGTTTTGTGCAATTCGCCTGAAATCGTATGGAATGAAGGCTTTTGATACTCATATCAGATTATGTTAAAAATTTCATGATTACGTCTGTTTACATAAACCCATAATAATGATGATAAGGTATGGAAAGGATTATGTAATTGAATATGCAGAAAAAGCAAGTCCCAAAAAGCACATTAAAAAATATAGAAAAAAAGCTTAAGCCTAAATTATTCGTTTTTATTTTACAGAGCCTTATCTTGCTTGGACCTTATGCGAATTATTTCTTGATAGTACTTGATAAGAATTATAAGGAATTGATAAAGGTTGGAATAGCGATAGGAATCACTCTGCCTTTATTAACGCTTAATTGGGTGTTGTATTTCTGGCTTAGAAAAGGCTATAAGACTGATGCAAAAGAATTATTTGAGATAGATTTAAAATCTAAAGAAGATGGGAGTAGTGTGAAATAAAATACATTTCCCATTTCTTATTTCTTGATTTATATGTGTGCTAAAGCACACGGATGGGAGTTCTATGAATAATCTTAAACTTACTGATTCTGTTTCCTCTGTGAAAGGGGTTGGTGAAAAGACAGAACAGGGTCTGGCGAAATTAGCTATTTATACTGTGTCAGACCTCATAAGACATTATCCCAGAGATTATGATGCTTACGAGCCGCCTAAACCTATTGAATCTCTGGAAGAAGGGGAGAAGGCTGCCATTGAGGCGTCAGTTATCACTTCACCGCTGGTTAAGCAGGTGAGAAACTTAAAAATAATTGGAGTCAGGGTAAAGGATGCCAGCGGTACCATCAACATCAGCTGGTTTAATATGCCCTTTCTTAAGAATCGGCTCAGATCCGGCTACCATTACATATTCAGAGGGAAAGCCATAAGAAAAAACGGTGTTCTTGTTATTGAACAGCCGGAGATCTATACAAGAGATGAATACCGGGCTAAAATGAATATTTTACAGCCGGTGTATCCGTTAACAGACGGAATTACCAACAATCTGCTGACCAAAGCTATTAAATATGCCCTTTCTGCCGTGGATGATACCGGAGAGTATCTGCCGAAAAGAATTATAAAAGAATATAAACTGATGAATGGTAAGAATGCATTAATGGAAGTGCATTTTCCTAAAGACAGGGAGCTCCTTGGAGAGGCAAGAAGAAGACTTATCTTTGATGAGTTCTTTCAATTTACATTGGCTTTGGCTCATTTAAAGGAAAGCAAGACAGGATGGGATAATAATTTTATATTAGCGGAAAGAGAGGGAGTTACAGATTATCTTAATAAGCTCCCCTATAAGCTTACCAACGCGCAGAACAGAGTGTGGGGAGAGATACAAAAAGATCTGCAGTCTAGTCATTCCATGAACCGTTTGGTGCAGGGAGATGTAGGTTCCGGTAAAACCATACTTGCCGCTCTGTCTCTTCTGTTAACTGCACTGAACGGATATCAGGGATGCCTTATGGTACCCACAGAAGTTCTCGCAAAACAGCATTTTGAAAGTATCAGTGATTCCTTTAAGACCTATGGGGTCAGTACGGTGCTGTTAACAGGTTCTATGACCGCTGCCACAAAGCGGGGTGTATATGAAAAAATCAAAAGCGGTGAAGCTCAGATAATAATAGGAACCCACGCCTTGATACAGGAAAAAGCGGAATATAAAGATTTGGCTCTGGTGGTAACAGATGAACAGCATCGATTTGGTGTCAGACAAAGAGAAACTTTATCAGATAAAGGAAACCATCCTCACGTCCTGGTTATGAGTGCAACACCTATTCCGAGAACCCTTGCGATTATTCTCTACGGTGATCTGGATATTTCCTTGGTGGACGAGCTGCCGGCAGGCAGAAACCCTATCAAAAATTGTGTGGTTGATACAGGATATAGAAGTACTGCATACCGTTTTATAGGCAATCAGATAAAAGAAGGTCATCAGGCTTATGTTATCTGTCCTATGGTGGAGGAAAGTGAGGCTATTGAAGCTGAAAATGTCATTGAATATACAGAGAAGCTAAGAGAAGCCATATCTTTTGCCAATATAGACTATCTCCATGGTAAAATGAAACCTCAGGAGAAGAATGATATCATGGAGCGTTTTACAAAAGGAGAGATACAGGTGCTGGTATCAACTACTGTAGTAGAAGTAGGAGTAAATGTTCCCAATGCTACGGTTATGATGGTTGAGAATGCAGAACGTTTCGGACTGGCCCAGCTTCATCAGTTGAGAGGAAGGGTGGGACGTGGTAATGCTCAATCCTATTGTATCCTGGTATGCGGAAGAGCCGGTAAGGATATCAGAAAAAGACTTGAGATATTAAATCAATCCAATGACGGCTTCTATATAGCTGGTGAGGATCTTAAACTTCGCGGTCCGGGAGATATGTTTGGTATCAGACAAAGCGGTGAAATGGAATTCAAGTTAGGAGATATCTATCAGGATGCCAAAGTGTTAATGGAAGCCAATGAAGCTGCTAAACAGCTGACAAAAGAAGAACTGGACACCATACTTACGGATGCTCCTGAATTAAAGATAAAGCTTGAGACTTTTAAAGGTGGAACCTTATAATTTGCCTCTTTTTATTTTGATAGTGTTATTGTATAATATTTCTATATAAGTTTAATTTTAGTACAGGTGCAATGAGTTTTCAAACACACCCTAACAGTTACTACCGGCGATACAGCTAAGGGAGAGACATATGCACAGCAGTTATTCAACGGAAACCTTACACAGGATTGGTAATGAAAATTATAATAATTTAAACCTTCTCTGTTCCTTGCTTTTAAGTGAAGGCTATTGGGAGACGCCGGAAAGTGTCATCCATAAAAGCATTGAAGAGGTACTTGACCTATATATTCAGGCAGTAGCCGTTTCCTTATGCAACACCTGTAACCTGTTAGGTGAAGCGGAGACAGGCTATATTCTTGGAGTAACAAAAAAGGATATGTTAGGTTTGGGAACAAAAGGGCAAAGAGATGAGGAATTATCAGATGCTGCACAAAAGGTCATAAAGTCGCCACCCATCCTGCTTCAGTTATGCAATCTTTATGATATTGAGAAAAAAGATAGTCTGGCAGCACAGTTTACGAATTCCTTGTTTAACATCCTTCTGGCTCTAACAGATTTAAGCCACGCAAGAAACCGGGATACAGGTTCTTTTCTAATGGCATATTATAAGAGAATAAGTGTATTTTATAACAATGGGAATGATATATACCGTATGAGTGAGCGGGAAGTATTTCGTAAGATTAATAGTGAGGAATTCAACGCCACGTCGCTATATTTAAAGACCATTAATCGAGCAGCAGGAGAAGAAGAGCATCAAAGAAAGAAAGATAATTTCAGAAATGCAGGGCAGTTAAATCATGGTAATGATCCAGGTGACTTTGTAAATAGAAAAGATATTACCGGACAAGCAACATTAAATGGCAGCTCTTTACCACGAGCTGAGGCAGAAACCGAAGAGGAAGTACAAGCTGACAGATTATCTGAGCTCTTAACAGAATTAGATGATTTAATTGGTTTATCAAATGTTAAGCAGGAAATCAATTCTCTTATAAATCTGATAAAAATGAAGGGAATAAGGGAAGAATACGGGATGCCTGCAATGAACCTCTCATATCATATGGTATATACAGGGAATCCGGGAACTGGTAAGACCACCATAGCAAGGCTTATAGCTGAAATCTATAAAGAACTGGGCATCCTTAGTAAAGGAAATCTGGTAGAGACTGACAGAAGCGGGCTAGTAGCCGGATACGTGGGACAGACTGCACTTAAAGTTAAGGAAGTGGTAGAGGAAGCCTTAGGAGGAGTCCTTTTTATTGATGAAGCCTATTCTCTTGCAGGAAATGAGCTTGCAGGTGATTTTGGAAAAGAAGCGGTGGATGCATTAGTGAAGCTGATGGAGGATAACAGAGACAATCTGGTAGTTATCGTAGCCGGTTATACGGAGGAAATGAGAACCTTTTTAAAATCCAATACGGGGTTAATATCAAGATTTAACAGATTTATTAATTTTCCAGACTATACCATTGAGGAATTGACAGCAATTCTAACTTTAATGGCTAAGAACTCCGGGTTAAGCATTGAAGAAGAGGCTGTAGCACATGTAAGAATTTATTTAAGTACTTTAGATAAATTAAATACGAAAGAATTTGGCAATGCCAGAGGAATACGTAATATCTTTGAGAAAATTCTGGTTAATCAGGCAAACCGCCTGATATCCAGTACAAAACCTACGAAAGAGCAGGTAGAGACAATCACGCTGGCAGATGTCACTAATATATAAAAAGAGAAAATAAAAGGAGTAGCGTATGAAATATAAGTATGTTGTAGTAGGCGCAGGACTGGCTGGCTTGACAGCGGCAGAGCGTATAGCCGAAGTACTGGATGAAGAGGTACTGGTTATTGAAAAAAGGAGTCACATTGGTGGAAATGTTTATGATTCCTATGATGAAGAAGGAATATTAATCCATAACTACGGACCGCATATTTTTCATACAAATGATAAAGAAGTTTTTGAATATTTAAGCAGATTTACGCCTTGGCATCATTTTTGGCACAGAGTACTGACTTATGTTGACGGTAATCTAGTTCCCATGCCTATTACTGTAGAAACTATCAATAAGATATACAACCTAAATCTTAGCTGCTTTGATGTGGAAGAGTTTTTAAAAAAACAAGCAGTTTCTATGGATGAGGTATCGACTAGTAAAGATGTGGCGCTTAGTAAAGTCGGAGAGGATCTGTATAAGAAAATATTTGAAAATTATACACGAAAACAATGGGGAGTTGATCCGGCAGAATTAGATACTTCTGTTATATCAAGAATTCCCATACGTGCAAACCGTGATACCAGATATTTTAACGATACTTATCAGGGCATGCCTAAATACGGTTATGCAAAGATGTGCCAGAATATGATCAGTAATAAGAAAATCAAAGTAATGCTTAATACAGATTATAAGGAAATTATTGGTGATCTGGAATATGATAAATTGATTTACACAGGACCTACGGATTATTTCTACGATTATAAGCATGGTAAGATGGCATACAGAAGCATTGATTTTCAATTTGAAACCTATTCTAAGGAAGAATACCAGGAAGCACCGGTAGTAAATTATCCCAATGACTATGATTTTACCAGAATAACTGAATTTAAGAAACTTACAGGTCAGGAACATAAAAAGACCACTATCTTAAAAGAATTCCCAACCAGTGAAGGCGAACCCTATTATCCTTTCCCTACGAAAGAATATCAGGAACAGTTCAGGCTTTATCAAGCAGAGATGAAAAAGGAAGAAAAGGTAGTATTTCTTGGAAGACTGGCAGAATATCGATATTATAATATGGATGGAGTCGTAAGGCGCGTATTAAATGCCTTCGGAGGAGGTTTCCGTGGATAAGCTGTTTATAGTCATACCGGCGTATAATGAGGAAGCGAATATCGTTAATGTTATTGATGAATGGTATCAGGTAGTTCAACGAGCAGGAGATGGCAGCAGACTGGTTATTATCGATGACGGCAGCAAAGACAGAACTTATGATATGATGAAGGAAGCCTCAAAAGAGCGAGAAGCCTTCCTGCCACTTACAAAACCAAATGGAGGACATGGTGCAACCATTCTTTATGGGTATAATTATGCTATTAAGGAAGGTGCAGACTATATCTTTCAGACAGATTCAGACGGACAGACGCTGCCAGAGGAATTCTGGCAGTTCTGGGAAGACAGAAAAAACCATGATATGATTATTGGCTACCGTAAAGGCAGGCAAGATGGATTTTCAAGGGTTTTTGTGACCAAGACTTTGAAATTAGTGTTACAGCTGGTATTCCATGTTAATGTAAAAGATGCCAACACACCCTTTCGGTTAATGGAGAGTAAAGTCTTACGGGATAATATAAAGCTTATACCAGAGAATTATAATTTGTCCAATGTTATAATTTCAGTGATCTATGCGAAAAAACATAAAAAAGTCAAATACGTACCTATCACCTTCAGACCAAGGCAGGGTGGTGTAAATTCTATTAATATGAAAAAAATCTTTCGAATTGGAAAACAGGCTGTAAAAGATTTTTCTTCTATAAACAAGTATATTCAGTAATGTTTCTATTGCGGTCACACATTGTGCATCATATAAGACACCAGAAACCAGTCAAAAAACATTAATAATATGATAATTCAGATATACGAATATTCTTAGAGGAGCAGACGTTAGATGGAGGATAGAAAGAAAAGGATAGGAAATATCCTTTATACAGTACTTATAGTAACCTTGATGTTCATTACATTTTTGGCGGGACATATATTATTAGGCGATGATTTTACTTCTTTTTTTAGATGGTGGGCTGTACTTTTCCTCATAGGTATGGTTTTTCTACCGATATCAGGAAAAGTATTTCAAGGATTTCATGATAATGGTTATTTGTTTTCAAAAACCATAGGAATTGCCTTAACAGGCTATCTTGTGTGGCTGCTGTCATCACTAAGAATATTGAAATTTACTTCTGCATCCTGTGTTATAGTACTTATTATTCTACTGGCAGTCAATATCGTTATATTATTTAGAAATAAAAATAAAAAGATTACCTTTGAGCCGAATACGGTTAAGTCCATCCTTTCAGAGGAATTACTGTTTTTGATTTTCTTTCTGATCTGGACTTATATAAGAGGATTTAAACCGGAAGCCCATGGTACTGAGAAATTTATGGACTACGGCTTTATGGCTTCCATGATGAGATCGGATTATATGCCGCCCAGTGATATGTGGTTTGCCGGCGGTACTATCAATTACTACTATGTTGGACAGTTTCTTGCAACATTCCTTACGAAGCTTTCTTATGTAAGAGCGAATGAGGGTTACAATCTTATGCTGATGACCCTGGCAGCTTTTGGTTTTATGCTTCCATTTTCCATTGCTTATAATATGACCTTACATTATTTTAAGGACAAGCAAATAAAGGGCAGGAACAGAGCGCGTCTGGCGGGTATACTATCCGGAGCAGGTGTATCACTTGCCGGCAATATGCATTTTGTACTTTTCTACTGGGTAGTCCCTGGAATTCGTTCATTTTTTGGAATAACAGGCGATTTCAAAGATTATTGGTTTCCGAACTCCACCAGATACATTGGGTATAATCCGGATACCAATGATAAGACAATTCATGAGTATCCAAGCTATTCATTTATTCTGGGAGATTTGCATGCTCATGTGTTAAATATAATGTTTGTATTAACAGTAACAGCAATTTTATTTGCCTGGATGCTTAAAAGAAGGAGTTTAAAACAGGAAGAGAGAACAGGAAATAATCACAGAAGCAGCAAAGAGAACTACCTGGCTATCCTCAAAGAGGTGATTAACCCCCATACTCTTTTGATTGGATTCTTCATTGGTGTATTTCATACAACAAACTTCTGGGATTATCCCATTTACTTTGTAGTAGCAGGCGCTATTATTTTATTCTATAACCTGGATTATCATAACTTTAAACTAAAAGCTCTCTGGATTACAGCCCTGCAGGGAGCAGCTATCATTATATTATCTAAAATAATAGCCCTGCCCTTTACGTTAAAATTCGACCAGATATCCACGAAAATCAGCCTGGCTGAAACACATACCCCCATTTATCAGCTGCTTATACTCTGGGGATTGCCGGCAGCTCTAATAATTGGATTGTTAATCGAACTTATTATGGCAAACAGCAGAAGAGAAAAGCTTTTACTAGAGGAAATCTGTAAAACAAATGGTGCTTTAGTTCCTGTTAACAGAAGGGAAAAGAAACAGCTTATTGAGAACTATACAGGGAATCAGAAGGAATACTATACCGGAATAAAAGCCTTCTTAAAAAACCTTACGATTTCTGATTTATTTGGTATTACTCTTGGACTTTGTGCAATAGGCTTGGTACTGATTCCTGAATTAATCTATGTGAGAGATATTTATACGGGGGATTATAAAAGAGCCAATACCATGTTTAAGTTAACATACCAGGCTTTTATCCTATTTGGAACCTGTTCCGGTTTTATCTTTTCTAAATTTTTGCATAAACCTATCTTTACCTGGCAGAAGAAATTTACAATTGTAACCCTGGTTTTGTTCCTATGTACCTTATGGTATAGTGAAGTATCCATAAAAGCCTGGTATGGCAATATTTTTGACACTGAAAAATATAAAGGGTTGGATGCCATTGCCTTTATGGAAGAATCAATGCCCGATGACTACGAGGCTGTTAAATGGCTCAATGAAAATATTACAGGAACGCCAGTGGTTTTAGAAGCAAATGGTGACAGCTATTCAGATAATGAACGTATATCCATGGCAACAGGTCTACCGACGGTCTTAGGCTGGTATGTCCATGAATGGTTATGGAGAGGAGATACTTCCATTTTGGAAGAGAGAATTGCCGATATAAAAACCATATATACAACGGTAGATGTAGAAGAGGCAAAGAGACTTATTGACAAGTATAACATCGAATATATTTATGTCGGAGAACTTGAGAAGGAGAAATTCCCTGAAATGAATCCGGAGATTCTAAAGAATCTTGGTGACGTGGTAATGGAATGGCCGGAAAGAGATGATAAACTTTATGAATCCTTTTTGATTAAAGTTTCTGATTAATTTGATTTAAACAAGAAAATTTATAATTTACAATATGCAATGAGTGATAGCGTGAAATTTAAAAGTAATTTTCACTTTTGATTAAAGCACGCAAGGCTCATGGTTGGTTAAGTGTGAAATATTGAAATAAATATTTCACACTTATTGTGGCAGTGGCACATCTGCAAGCAGCGCGGCACAAGTAGTTTTCAGACACGCCTTAATATAAAAGTTCCGTAATAAAAACGATTAATTTAAAAATCAAATGAATACTTCAAGCCAAAAGTCAAGTTATATATGATTTCAGGCGAATGGTACAAAAGAGAAAGAACGAATGCGCCTATGGAAAGGCATTAGAAGTCCTTTTCTCTGAAGGTTTTGTGCTATAATCTAAAACAGATTGTCTGAGCGAAGCGAGTTATCTGTTTTAGATTATGACAAGCACAAAACCTTCAGAGAATTAGGACTTCTTATGCCTTGGAATTGAAGCATGAGTTCTTTCTCTTTTGTACCATTCGCCGTCCGTTTGCGAAAAACTCACCTTTTAACATCCCCATAATTAAATATTAAATTTTAAATAGCAAAAATTGCCTGAGTATTTCTATTGTTTCGGAACATAATATTAGTGTAACAAACAACAACAAAGAATTATCTGATGCCCAAAGGGCAGAACAGATAAGAGAAAATGGAGGAGTTTATTATGGCAAGAAACAGAGCAGAAGTGCCTCAGGCAAAGGAAGCTTTAGACAGATTTAAGTATGAAGTAGCAAACGAAATCGGCGTACCTTTAAAACAAGGTTACAACGGAGATTTAACTTCTTATCAGAACGGTAGCGTTGGTGGTATGATGGTTAAAAAGATGATAGCCGAACAGGAAAAGAGAATGTCTGGCCAGCAGTAATATAGAAGATTGAAGGAAGGGTAAGTAGTTATAATATAACAAAGGGTTATATTATAACTACAACCCTTCTTTCTTTTATTGATTATTTTAGGAATTTAAGGTAGAATAATAAGAGCACCAATCCTCACTAGGAAACTTGTACTAGGGGGTAAAATTGGGTTGACAAAAGAAGATAATAATATACAATAATATTAGATATTTTAATGGATTACAGCGTTATTTCGCCGTTATTCATGCTTACAGGAGTAGTTTATATGAGAGTTATTGCAGGTAAAGCCAAGAGAATAATGCTACAGACCATTGAAGGGCTTGAGACAAGACCTACAACAGATCGGATAAAGGAGACTCTGTTTAATATGGTGAACAACAGGTTGGCTGACTGTGATTTTCTGGATTTATTCAGCGGCAGCGGCGCCATTGGCATCGAAGCTTTAAGCAGGGGCGCAGCTTCCGCTGTTTTTGTTGAAAATAATAAGAATGCTATGGACTGTATTAAGCGTAATCTAAATGCGACAAAACTATCGGATAACGGGCAGCAGCTATTAATGGATGCGGTCTCTGCTATCAGAGCGTTGGAGGTACAGGGGAAGGTATTTGATATAATTTTCATGGATCCACCCTATGATCATATGCTGGAGAAACAGGTGCTCACCGCTCTTATGAATTCGGGTATTATTTATTGTGATACTTTGATTATCGTAGAAGCATCTAAGGAGACAAGCTTTGATTATATTGAAGATACTCCTTTTCAAATAACAAAAGAGAAAATATATAAGACAAACAAACATGTTTTTATAGAGATGAAATAACCCTTAGAAAAGGGCATTCAAAAGAAAATCAAGCAATACAGATAAGAAAAGAGGACATTATGAGAATTGGGATATATCCGGGTAGTTTTGATCCGGTTACCTTTGGACACATAGACATCATCAGACGCGCATCAAAATTAGTGGATCTCTTAATAATCGGTGTATTAACGAATAGCAGTAAAAACCCTTTATTTACAACGGAAGAACGTATTGAATTCCTTAAAATAGTAACAAAGGATATCAGCAATGTTCAGATTGAAGGATATATGGGACTGTTAGTAGATTATGCCAATGAAAAAAAAGCTGAAGTGATATTCAGAGGTTTAAGGGCAGTGACGGATTTTGAGTATGAACTACAGCTGGCACAGACAAACCATATATTGAACCCCAAAGTAGATACGGTATTTTTGACCACCAGTGTGGAATATGCCTATCTGAGTTCCAGTACGGTTAAAGAAATTGCCAGATATGGCGGTAATATCGATAAGTTTGTTCCGGCTCCCATTGCTTCGGCAATTAGTGATAAATATCAAGAGTTAAGGAGAGTTTAGTATGGGTGCTAGCAGAATAGAACAATTAATTGAAGATATCTATGAATTTGTGGAAAGCTGCAGGATGCAGCCGCTTTCATCCACAAAAGTAATAGTTCCAAAAGATGAACTATATGATTTATTGGATGAATTACGCTTAAGGACACCGGATGAAATTAAGCGATACCAGAAGATCATTGCAAACAGAGATGCTATAATCGCTGATGCAGAAGAAAAGGCAGCGGCAATTCTTGCTGAGGCCGGAGAAAGAGCCAATGTGCTGTTGGATGAAAGTGAAATAATGCAGCAGGCTTATTATCAGGCGGAGGCCCTTGTAAAGAATGCATCTGAGGAAGGCAGCCGTATAATAAATGAAGCCAATGAAGATGCCCTTCAGATACGTCAGGGAGCACTTGCTTATACTGCAGATATGCTTACAGATGCAGAAGCGGCTATTCAGAATGCTTATGAAAGCAGTAAATCAAAATATGATAATCTTTTAAATACTTTAAGAGGAAACCTGGATATTCTTGCAAGTAACAAAAGAGAACTGGTCAGTGAGCCTTCCCCACAGGAAACAGCCTATAGGCAAGAAGCAGCACAGACCAGAGAAAATGCAGAACAGGATGATTATGATGTTGACTACGAATTTGATGAAAATACCTTTCTAAAAGGTATTGACTAATATAGTCAAAAGCATTTATAGGACGATCAAGTCAACAGCATTTATAGGACGAACTAACGCACCTTTAAGTGAAGTGTACATAAAGGATTGCCATAAATAAAGCAATGAACATATGCAGTACCTTTTGAATAAAATACGTACGAATGGATAGCCTTGTATTACTGATAACACTGTTGGTTTGTGCCAGACCGGACAAACCGCCAAAGGCAGTTATCATTGTAATCAGGGCTATTTTTACGTCCATTGAAAGTGGGGCGGTACTTATTTTATTAATACCAGTAGTGATTTCCAGAAACCCTAATAAAATGAGTTTTAATGGGCTGTTGCCTGTAAGTGTATCAGTAATTATCTGAGCTGCAATGGAAAATAGGATAACATAGCCACCGACCCGGGTTATAATATCAAAGGCATCCATGATGCTTTTGTCAAGCTTTTTCATATCGAAGCGATTACTGCTCTCTGGTATGGTACCGATATCCATGCTTAAGGAGGATACGGATCTATGTAAGAAGGGGAGATGCTGCCAGAGTATAGTAGCAGTCAATGCTGAAGAATAGAGAATCAGCAATAGGACAAAGCGGATTCCCGGTTTATTAAGTTGTGAAAGGGAGATGTAACTCATTATAAACATTGGACTTGCATTATTGCATAATCCCAGGAGATATTGACCTTCGTTTTCACTGAGTTCACCTCTCTCAACCATATCTGCCGTTGTTTTTGCTCCCACCGGGATTCCGGATAGAAACCCAATGAGTACCGGATAACATCCGTTTTTTGTGACCTTGAAGATGCGATGAAATACAGGATATAAGATACGGCTTAAGGGAACTGTAATTCTCATACGTACTATCAGGTTTGATAATATCATAAAGGGCAGCAGTGTGGGAAGCAGAGTGTTAAACCAGAGCATAAGTCCTTTTTTTGCCCCAAGATAGGAGGAAGAGGGAAATATAAGGAGGAAAGCAAGGAATGCTAATATTCCTGCTTTCGGTAAATTTCTTTTTATAAAATTTTTCCTTGAGCTCATTTATATTATGTTAGATTTAAGATCTAGCCTTTCCTTCAAGTATTAATATAATCTATTTGACATGCAGTAGGTATATGCCATGAATTAATTTTCCTCTGCAAAAAAGGTATTATTTACCGGGGATTCTATGTTATAATAGAGGACGGTAAACTCAGAAAACATAAGCAGTATCGCAAGCAGTCTGGCGATATGCATTGAGATTCGTGTGAACTAAAATAAATTTCACGTAAAATTTATTCCTGCAGCCCAAAGTTTGCAGGTAAAAGAAAGGCATGGTTATTAATATGGAACAGACTAAACTCAAGAAACGAAGTGAAATTGAACAAGCAGATAAATGGGCAATTGAAGATCTTTTTAAAACAGATGATTTATGGAAAAAAGAATATAACGAAACGAAAGAAGAAGTAGAAAAAATAAAAGGCTATCAGGGAAAACTGTCACAGTCAGGGAAACAGCTGTATGATTTTTTGAAGCTGCAGGATGAGATATCCTATCACCTTGAGAGGGTTTATGTATATGCTAATCAGAAATTCCATGAAGATACCGGGAATGCTCAGTACCAGGGATTTGCTGATCAGGCTGGAAATCTGGCTGTAGCATTTGATTCTGCAACCTCCTTTGCCAATGCAGAAATCTTATCAATACCTGAGGAAATTCTAGAGAACTTTCTAAAGAATACACTGGACTTATCTCAATACAGATTTGCATTGAATGAAATAATTCGAAATAAACCTCATACACTTAGCGGGGAGATGGAAGAACTCTTAGCAGAAGCAGGCGATATGGCTTCTTCCCCTCAGACGATTTTCTCGATGTTTAATAATGCTGATATTAAGTTCCCGACAATAGAAGATGAGGAAGGAAAACAGGTGGAAATTACACACGGTAGATTTATTGCTTTCTTAGAGAGTGCTGATCCCAGAGTAAGAAGAGATGCTTTTAAAAATCTTTATGCTACCTATGTAAAAAATAAGAATACACTTGCGGCAATATACAGCGCTAATGTGAAGAAAGATGCATTCTTTGCTAAAGCCAGAAAATTTCCTTCCGCTATGGCTATGAAGCTGTATGGAAGTAATATACCGGCGGAAGTGTATAAGAATCTAATAGAATCTGTACATGAAAAAATGCCGCTTATGCACCGTTATGTAGCTTTAAGAAAGAAGTTAATGGGTGTTGATGAATTGCATATGTATGATTTGTATACACCTATCATTAAAGATGTGGACACCAAATACAGCTTTGAAGAAGCAAAAAAACTAGTTGTAGAGGGTCTTAAACCTTTAGGTGAGCGTTACAGAAAAGTTCTGCTGGAAGGTTTTTCTGACAGATGGATTGATATCTATGAGAATGAGGGAAAAAGAAGCGGGGCCTATTCCTGGGGAGCCTATGGAACTCACCCCTATGTTCTGCTTAATTATAATGGAAGCCTTGACAATGTATTTACCTTAGCACATGAAATGGGGCATGCACTTCACAGCTACTTCTCTGATAATGCACAGCCTATAACATATGCCGGATATAAGATCTTCGTAGCAGAGGTTGCCTCTACCTGTAATGAGGCTCTTCTGATGGAATACCTGTTGTCAAAAACAGAAGATAAGAAACAGAAGGCGTACCTCATCAATCATTTCCTGGAGCAATTCCGTACAACTTTGTACCGACAGACCATGTTTGCGGAATTTGAAATGCTGGTTCATGAGAAAGCCTTAAAAGGGGAAGCATTAACTGCTGAGAACCTAAGCGCCCAGTACAAAGAGCTTGTAAGTCTGTATTATGGCAAAGATATTGTGGTAGATGATGAAATTGCTTATGAATGGGCAAGAATACCACATTTTTATACAGCTTTTTATGTGTATCAGTATGCAACAGGTTATTCTGCGGCGATAGCTCTTTCCAGAAAGATATTGAAGGAAGGCGATAAAGCAGTTGAGGACTATATCGGCAAGTTCCTTCAGGGAGGAAGCTCCGATTATCCAATCGAGCTGTTAAAGAAGGCCGGTGTTGATATGAGCAGCAGGGAGCCGGTTATACAGGCACTCAATCTATTTGAAGAATTACTGGATGAAATGGAAAAGTTAGTGGATTAATCAGATACAGGGAATCATATCACAGGAAGTTAATCCTGTAATATGATTCCCTGTTTGTATTCACTCTTTGGTAAAATACCAAATTTATTATAAATTACTTCATTATACAATGCAGCAGCGAATAAATCTTCCTCAAGCATTTTTTGTGCAGACTCTTTAAGCTTAGCAGCAGCTCCGCCTACCTTTGTGATAAGTGGAAGATTACTGTTCTTATCCATGGCCCGCAGAAGTGGAGAGGAACTCTTTTTGAGGCCTAGAATTCTGGCATATTGAGCATAACCTTCTGATTTATACAGTTTCATAGAATCTTTGGTTATATTCAGCAATATATGCAGCAGGGATCGGTTAATTCTAGTCAGTGTCCATTGCCTGGATTTCATCTCCTTTGCAGCTTCCAGAAAGGTCAGACCAGGTTTTGCCATACCGGCGATACGATTAGCCAGATCAGGTGTTACATCCAAATATTTTGCTAAGGAATGTTTGCTTTCTGTCATTAATTTGTATTGGAGCAGAAGGGAAAAGTCGTCTTCTGTTATGGGCCAGGTTTTTTCATAAGAGTCTTTCAGAAAAGGGTAGGCCTCTGAAGGAACATGATGCATTAGTGCAGAAAGCCCAATTCCTTCTTTTAAGGCTTTTCTGATAGCTGTAGCACTACTGATTATGGAATCATTGCCTTCGTTTAGAGCTTCCTTGTGATAATCAGCAGAAACCCGTTTAAAAGTATAAGGAATTATAGAACTTTGCAAGGTGTGGATCGCCTTAATGTATTCCATTCCCAATATATTATTTGGTGAAGTTAGGAGGGAGGTATCAGCGTCAGGCATAAATGGCACAAGTGCTTCCATTCTGGCCTGAGGAAAAGTCTTACCTTCTTTTAGGGTTTCGTTAAGCTTTGTTTTGAACAAGGGAGGTTCTGTCTCAAGAAGCTTGGAAGCTTCCTCCAAAAGACTGATACTTCCGCACTCACTGCCAAAACATAAGGAATCTACAACTCCTATTCCATTTAGAAGGGATACCGCCCCCATAGAAAAATATTCAGCACTGCTGCTGGCAAAACATACTGGTATTTCCAGTACCAGATCCGCTCCGCAAGCCAGAGACATTTGTGTCCGGGTATATTTATCCAAAAAAGCCGGTGCACCTCTTTGTACATAGTTTCCGCTCATGACCACAACACAGTAATCGGCACCGGTTGCTTTTAGGGCTTCTTTTATATGATAATAATGTCCATTATGGAAGGGATTATATTCGGTAATTAAACCAACAACTTTCATGTAAACCTCTTATTTTCAAATTTTTATATAACTACTATAGTGTAAAAAAGACTTTATGTAAAGAGATATAAGCGGTGCTTCTTTTACAGGAATATGATTAACCAAAATTTAACAAAATCTTTAAAAAATGATGCGTAATGATGAAGGAATTGGTATAATGAAGAGGGAATACAGTAAACTGGGGGGTAATATGATTAAAATTGCGTTATGTGATGATCAAACAGACGAGCTTGCGATGCTTGACAATGTCATTAAGCAATACGGTAATGAGAGAGATCTAATGCTTAAAACTTTTTTATTTCGAAGGGGAGAAGAGCTTTTGACTTCCTGGGAAGAATTTGACATCGTTTTTCTGGATATTTATATGGGTGGAATTGATGGGATGGAGACTGCAAAGAGTATTCGTAAAAAAGACAAGCAGGTCGAAATCATCTTTATTACCAGTCATATTGGTCTTACGAAAGAAGCTTTATCCGTTCATGCGTTTGAGTATCTGGACAAACCTGTCAGTAAGGAAATGATTTATAAGCAGATGAATGAGGTGCTTGAGAAATTAACACAAAACAAGACAAGCTACGCCCGAAAAAAAGAGATGGTGGAAATTAATACTGGTAAGAGTACCATGCGCTTTGCGGTGGAGGATATCTTTTATTTTGAAAGAAATGATCGTAAGATAAAGGTTGTTACCTCAAAAGGTAATTATATAGTCAATGAAACCATATCCTCTTTAGAGGAGAAATTTCGCAAATATGATTTTGTGATGCCTCATCAGAGTTTTGTGGTTAACATTAATCACATGCAGGATTATTTCAAGGATGAAATAATTATGACAAATTTCGATGTTATACCCGTTGCTCAGAAAAGATCCTCTGATTTTAAACGGGTTATGAGGGATTTCCTTCAAAAACAAATGGAAAGGAACCTATAATAGGTAATCGGATAGAGATTAGTATGAATGAGGTAATTTTTATAGTGGGGTTATTTTTATCCAGTTTTGTTTCAGTACATATCATAATGGACTTTATGGGAACACTGTTTGAGAAGAACCGGGAAAGATGGGTTTATTTCCTGATTGAAGCGTTGTTCGTTCTCTTACTGGCAGGAGTGAATGCCGTGAGCAATGCATGGCTTAATCTAATAACCGTGTTTGGGATAACCGTTATATTAGCGGTCAGAATGTACAAGGGAAAAGTGATGCACACCCTTTTATTTACTGTGATACTGATAATTGGTATGAGTGCTTGTGAGTCCATAGGTATTCTTATTCTTCACAGTATTTATAATATGTCAGACATTGTGATTGAATCAGCCAGACTTAAGAAATTTTATGATATGACCATTAGCCAGTTGATTGTAATCTTTATCAGCCATATGGTTTTATTGCGATATGCAAAGAAGAAGGATATCAGTCATCTTAGTGGACGTCAGTATCTGTTTACGTTTGTGTATGCTTTTTTCAGCGTGCTGAATATCTACAGTCTTTCCATACTTATGAAAGATATTAAGAGTCAGTCAGCTTTCATTTGTGTAATGATTACTTGTGTAGGTATAGTGGTAATTAATATTTATTTTCTTAACATCCTGGAATATGAATCGGAAAATAATCGTCTGATTTATGAGAATAAACTCTTTGGGCAGCAGTCAAAGATGCAGTATCAGTATTATGATGCGCTGGAACTGCAATATAGAGAGTCTTTAAGTATCATTCATGATGTGAAAAGACATATCCGTTCAATCGAAGAACTATATACGCATCAGGAAACAGGAGCAGCCAGAGAATATGCTATAACGATAAATAACCGCCTGGATGCTTTTCGCCTCAATGAATATACTACGAACCGCATGTTGAACATCATTCTTAATGATAAGATAAAGCTTGCGGAAAATAACAAAATAGAGTTCCAATGTAAAATAGATGAGATTGATTTGAGTTTTATTGATAATATGGATCTTACGACCATATTTGCAAATCTCCTTGATAATGCCATTGAAGCCTGTGCAAGGTTAAACAGTGGAAGAATCATTAATTTAAAAGTTGGATCATTTAATAATCTGGTAGCAATAACCATAAAGAATCCTATGATAGAGAATCCGGATAATAATTCACATATCAGTATTATAGAGCATTACAGAAGGGCTGAGCATGCGGGGATAGGAATTCCAAATGTTGTTAAAGTAGTAGAGAAGTATAAGGGGGATTTTAATATTCAGAAAGAAGAAGGAATGTATTCCTGCAGCATAGTATTATCAAAGAAGGGAAAGCGAGTATAGCATAAAAGCACGTAGAATAGACAAAAAACATGTCGATTAGACACAGGTACTTGATTTTACATACTGTCAATTTATAATGAAAGAAAAAACGTAAAACAGGTCTTTATGAATCGGGGGGATTCTGGTGTTAGATAAGGCAACTGTCAGCCTGGTTGACCGGCTGATTAAGAAAGGTATCATAAAAGAGCAGGAGTCAGAACTATACCTTTTTGGTATAGAAACTGCTATGCTTAAAGTACTGCATTTACTTACTTACATACTTATGGGAGTTCTCATTGGTGAGCTTACCGGGCTTCTCTTATTTCTTGCTGTCTTTATTCCTTTGAGGGAGTATTCAGGTGGCTATCATGCCGCTACGAAGCTTAAATGTTATATTGTTTCCTGTTTGACTGTTTTATCTATGCTTCTGCTTATAAAGTTATGTAACGAGAATTTCTATTTAACCAGTGTATATTTAGCTTCTTTTTCCAGTGGGATCCTGCTCTTTTTAATTCCAGTAGAAACAGCTTTAAGACCTATCGATGATTCGGAAAAAATATATTATAAGAGCAAAGCTGGTTTTATTATTGTCTTACTTTTGACTATAACACTTTTTTTATACATGACAAATCAGACAGCCTTTAGTTTTGTTATTGCTTTAAGTTTGTTCTTTGAAATGATAGCTGCTTTTACCGGAAAATTAATATTTATAATGGGAAGAAGGTCATCCAAACAGAATAATAACATCAATTGATACTGAAAAAATGTAGAATAGACATAAAACATGTAGAATAGACAAGGTATATTGTATTAATATGAAATATTTACTATAATAAATTTGTAATCATGAATCGCTTTTAAGATTAATAAGGAGGTTTACCATGAAGATCCAGGTTGAGAAGAAAGTGTTAAACGCAGTTTCAAAAATAGCTATTGGTAATGCCAAAAAGTCAGCTAATTCTGCTTGCGTATTTTTCGGCTACCAGGCTAAACTTCCAGAATCAGTAAAAGAGCTAAGAAGATTCTAATTGCTGCAAATTTCACTCCTACAATTTAATTTTGCAACAAAGATACTGTTAGTCCATTAGGCCTAGCAGTATCTTTTTTGTATGGAAATATTTTATGTGCCCTTGCCAGTCTGCTGTGACTGTGTTACTATTACCTAAGCAAATGTAGTAATATAGTATATTATATCGTGATGTGTCGTAAAAGGGAAAAGGGATAACTGCATGGATGCTATTGGTAATAAAGAGATGATAAATATATTGCGTAAGACTCTGAATCTCATGGACAACAGACTGATGAATCATGGAGAAAGAGTCGGATATATCTTCTACAAAATGTTATCCTGCGAAGATAAGTACAGCGAGGATGAACTGAGGATATATACACTTGTAGGGCTGCTTCACGACATCGGAGCTTTTCGTGAAGATGATATCAAGGATATGATTCAATTAGAGGCTAATAAGAATTTTGAACATTCTATTTATGGTTATTTGTTCTTAAAGTATCTGTCTCCCTTAAGTGAATTTGCTGAAATAGTGCTCTACCATCATACGGATTACATTAATATCAAACATAATCTGACACCGTTTAAAGAGCTTGGAAATTATCTGAAACTGGCAGACAGAGTGGATGTTATACTATCATATTATGATGAGAGAGATATTATCAGGCTTCTTAACGAAAAGTCAGAAATAAAATATTCAAAAAAGGCTATACAATTATTTATCAAAGCAAATAGTACATATAATGTTATAGAACATACAAAGGACAGATCCTATACAGGTGAATTGAATGAGCTTTTAGAAGGCATGAAAATGACGGCAGAGGAAAAGGACAAGTATCTCAATATGCTTGCTTATTCCATTGATTTTCGTAGTGAGCATACAGTAATGCATACGATAACTACTGTGAGTCTTGCTGATGAAATAGGCAGACTAATGGGATTATCAAAAGACGATCAAATCAATCTGCATTATGGTGCTCTTCTTCACGATATAGGTAAAATCTCTACTCCACTTAATATCTTAGAGTCTCCCGGAAGGCTGACATCAGAAGAAATGGCAGTTATGAGAAGACATGTTAAAGATACCTATGAAATACTAAACGGTTATATTAAGGATGATATTGTTGAGATAGCAGCAAGGCATCATGAAAAATTGGATGGCTCAGGCTATTTCAGAAAGCTTAAAGGGGATCAACTGACTCTTCCTCAGCGGATTCTTGGAGTTGCAGATATTGTAAGCGCTCTTTACGGTGTAAGAAGCTATAAGAAAGCCTATGACAAAGCAACTATAATACGGATAATCATGACAGAGGCAGAGGCTGGTAAAGTATGCCGTGATACAGTAAATTGTCTTGTGTCTAATTATGATGAAATAATAGAAAATGTAAAACAAAACTCTAGGAATTCTTTAGAGATGTATAATGAGCTTAAAATTAACTTTAATGGTTATTATAATACCTTTGAAAACTGGGAATAATTTGATGCATACTATATATACAACAAAACTACTTCAAAATAAACGATAAAAATGATTGAATTTGTTACTTGTAACTAAAAAAGTTTTAGACTATAATGTATGCTGAGGTATTATATGCTCAATTCCCATGGAATAATATACCTGGCAGGTGTATATCTATTTGGACAAGAGTATCAAACATATGTTTTTGTATTACGAAAGGAGAATTTTGTAATGGGATTCATTGAAACTATTAAAGAAAGGGCAAAACAGAATAAAAAGACCATCGTTTTGCCTGAGACCAGCGACAGAAGAACTCTAGAAGCTGCCGCAAAGATTCTGGAAGAAGAAATTGCTAATATCATTCTGGTAGGTAATGAAGAGGAGATTAAAAAAGGTGCAGAAGGCCTTGATTTATCGAAAGCCGCAATCATAGATCCTCGTACAACAGAAAAACTGACAGGATACATTGATCTTCTTGTTGAATTAAGAAAGAGCAAAGGAATGACACCAGAAGCCGCAAAGGATAGCCTTATTTCAGATTATCTTACTTTCGGTGTTACCATGGTTAAGGCAGGAGATGCCGACGGTATGGTAGCAGGTGCTATAAACGCAACTGCTAATGTTTTAAGACCTTCCCTTCAAATATTAAAAACAGCACCCGGAACTAAATTAGTTTCTGCATTCTTTGTAATGGTTGTACCTAACTGTGAATATGGTGCAAATGGTACGTTTATCTTCTCCGATTCTGGATTAAATCAAAATCCCAATGCTGAAGAACTGGCTGCAATTGCAGGAAGCTCCGCAAAAAGCTTTCAGCTTCTGGTTGGTGAGGAACCAGTTGTTGCTATGCTTTCCCATTCTACTAAAGGCAGTGCGAAACATGCAGATGTTGATAAGGTAGTAGAAGCAACTAAGCTTGCCAAGGAAGCTTATCCTGATATCAAGATCGATGGCGAGTATCAGCTGGATGCTGCAATCGTTCCTAGTGTTGGAGCGCAGAAAGCACCTGGAAGCGACATTGCAGGAAAAGCTAATGTACTTGTTTTCCCTGACCTGGATGCAGGTAATATTGGATACAAGCTTACACAAAGACTTGCGAAAGCAGAAGCTTATGGCCCTATTACACAGGGTATTGCAAAACCTGTTAACGATTTATCCAGAGGCTGCAGTGCTGAAGATATCGTTGGTGTAATTGCAATAACTGCTGTTCAGGCAGCTGTTAACTAAGAATCGGATATATATTGGTTGAATTAAGTTTTTTATACTTGTACAAGCATAAAAAGTACCATATGTTCAAGCATTTTAATACTTAGACAGGAAAAAGTAAATTCAACTTATATAACATAGGAAACTACCAGAAAGAAGGAGAACAAGTATGAAAATATTAGTTGTAAACTGCGGAAGCTCATCTCTTAAATATCAGTTGATTGACTCTGTAACAGAAAAGGCACTGGCAGTAGGTATTTGTGAAAGAATCGGAATCGATGGAAGACTGGTTCACACACCCGCTGGCGGAGAAAAGATAAAAATGGACGCTGACATGAAGGATCATGAAGCAGCGATTAAATATGTACTGGATGCATTGACAAACAGTGAATATGGTGTAATCAAGTCTCTTGATGAAATCGGAGCAGTTGGACATCGTGTAGTTCATGGTGGTGAGAAATTTGCTTCCTCTACTGTTATTACAGAAGAAGTAATTGCTGGAATAGAAGAATGCAACGACTTAGCACCTCTTCACAACCCTGCAAATCTTATCGGAATCCGTGCATGCCAGAACTTAATACCAGGCGTTCCTATGGTAGCGGTATTTGATACTGCATTCCACCAGACAATGCCTCAGAAGGCGTATCTGTATGGTCTTCCTTATGAATACTATTCAAACTACAAGATCAGAAGATACGGTTTCCACGGAACCAGCCACAGTTTTGTAGCAAAAAGAGCAGTTCAGTTATTAGGACTTGATCCTAATAATTCAAAAGTAATTGTTTGCCACCTTGGTAACGGTTCCAGTGTAACTGCTGTATTAAACGGTAAATCCGTAGATACCAGCATGGGACTTACTCCTCTTGAAGGTCTTATCATGGGTACAAGAAGCGGAAGCATTGATCCCGCAATTATTGAGTACCTGATGAATAAAGAAAACATGACACTTGAGCAGGTAATGGAAGTATTAAATAAGAAGTCCGGTGTACTTGGACTTTCAGGTATCTCCAGCGATTTCAGAGATTTAGAAGATGCTACAGCTTTAGGCAATGAAAAAGCTATCCTTGCAGTAGATGTTTTCAATTATCATGTAGCTAAAACTATTGGTTCTTATGTAGCTGCTATGAATGGTGTTGATGCAATCGTATTTACTGCCGGACTTGGTGAGAATGACAAGGCAGTAAGAAAAGGAACAGTCAGCTATCTTGGATATTTAGGAGTTACCTTAAACGAAGAGAACAACAATACAAGAGGAAAAGAAATCGAACTTTCTACTCCTGATTCTAAAGTTAAGGTTTATATCATCCCTACCAATGAAGAACTTGCAATTGCAAGAGAGACTGTAGAGCTTTTAGCATAAACATAACCCGAAACGACATAATATTCCATAAATATATTCGGAAATATCAAAATATCCGTTGACAAAAGTTATATCATTGATTATAATGGTAACAGTGCGAATTTTCGAAGATAGGAGATTGCTATGTTAATTAATTTGTCTGAGATTATGTCTGTCAAAGGCAATATCGTTTCTATACAAGCTCCCATCGAAACAGAGGAATTCTGTGTAGAAGGTATAAACTATCCTTTTTCTAAAAAGGAACCGGTGGACTTAACAATAACCCATTTAGGAGACCGAAAAGTTAAGCTGGAAGGCAGCATAAAGATTTCTCTTTTAATTCCGTGCAGTAGATGCCTTAAAGACGTTGAAACATCATTTGATCTGACATTCTCCAAGGAATTGGATTTTATGAAGGATTCAGAGGAGCGTATTAAGGAATTGGACGAAACAAATTATATTAGTGGATATGATCTGGATGTAGATATACTGGTCTATGACGAAATTCTAATAGACTTTCCCATGAAGGTTCTGTGTGACGAGAATTGTAAAGGCTTTTGCAAGGTATGCGGTTCCGATCTAAATAAAGGGACTTGTACTTGTGAGAAACAGGATTTGGATCCCAGAATGTCAGTAATCCGCGATATATTCAATAATTTTAAGGAGGTGTAATCATGGGAGCTATTTGTCCGAAGAATAAATCTTCCAAAGCAAGAAGAGACAGCCGTAGAGCAAACTGGAAAATGTCTGCACCTAATTTAGTTAAGTGTAGCAAGTGCGGCGAATTAATGATGCCTCACAGAGTATGCAAAGCTTGTGGATCTTATAACAAGAAAGAAATCATTTCTGTAGAACAGTAGTGTAAAATCAAGGCCTCCGGTATTTCCGGGAGCCTTTTTTTGCATTTACACCAATTTTACGCCAATGCTGACTGTCAGAGTTTACTGTAAAGCCATTGCTGCTTCCTGGTAATTAAGGTATACTAATATTGGACTATAAAAAAGAACAAGCGAGAAAATAGATTGACACAGAAAGTAATTGGGGGTTTTCTGATATTGATATCTGTAATGGGAATACTGGGTAATCGTGGAAATTTAACACACCCAGCACAAGCAGATTTCAAACATATATGGGAGGAAGGTTATAATCAAATTTAAATAGAACTAAATTTTTATCATTGAATTAAACTTCCACATCCATATATAATTATGAATGAGCTTATGATGATCTAGCTATACTATTGTTTGTAATATAAAAATAGCAGGAGGTCATAAAATGGCAGACAATAAAATGAAAAATACTAAAAATAATAAAAAAGAAGACGGAAATTTTCATTCCAAACACATTAAACACGATCCGCAGGCAGAAAGTGCTCGTGCAGTGTTTGGGCTTCAAGGAGACAATTATCAAAATAATAAGAAATAATATGGTATGCTTTGTCTTCTACGAAGTGGAAGGCCAGCTCAAGCAGTTTGTAAACATGCTCTATAAATTAAGTACGAAGTGCCGTTACAGTAATAAATTACGCTATTAAGTTGATTCAGAACAAAAAAATAAGACCTTCAGGAAAACCTGAAAGGTCTCATTTTTATTTTTTGTCCGTTAGTTTCCTCCCGGACCGTCTCTTCTTTCGGATTCATCTGAATTTACTACAGATGTCTTGTCTAATGTGTGGGTGTCCTTCATGGATGATTCCGCATTGGTGTTTACTTCGCTTACAGTACTAGTTTGATTCATACTTGCAGCCTTATTTTTAGTACTGTTTTTTGAACCGCTATTTTTCGTGTTTGCCATACATAAACTCCTTCTGAGACTTTATTTGCATTCGATTTAGAATGGTTCATTTCGTCGTTTGATTGATTAATGAACAAAAATAGTATAACCGAAGTTTATTAGAGTTATGTATGCTTTTCATATTATAATCGGAAAAATTCTTTCATATAATTTATAAGGTTTTTTGTTAAGGAAATTACTTCATCAAAGGATTGCTTCTCTAGGTCAACTGTTTCTATATAAGATATTCTGTCAGAATAATTTTTTTTAAAACAGGCTTCCGTGTATTCTTCACCAACTGGTGTGAAACGGCTTTGTTTCTTAATATAACAATTAGCAGGTTTGGCCTTTTGGCGGTATTCCTTATCAACATACTGGGCAACGCTTTTGTGAATCGCTGTATCTTCTAAAGGAAGATAGAAATAATCAGAAGCCGGAGATAAGTGGTATTTTAAGGTGCCGATATAGATTGGAAGATGAAGACGAAAGGTATCTTTGCTGAACTCAAGTGATAACTCCGTGGCTTCAAGGTATTCCAGGCCTTTTTTTAATGCACCCTTTTCCTTTATAGGGCAACTTATGGTGATAGCAATAGGATATATAATGGGCATTTGGAGTTCTATAGTTACTAAATTATCAGTTGCCAAGAGATGAAAAGCAAGCGGATTATGAACTGCTGACAAAAAGTCTGCTTTTAAGGTATCGCAGTAGTATAGCATACCTGATATAGGGAGCAGATTTATGACATCTTCAGCATTGTGTAGAAGCAGAATGTCTTTAAGACTTTGAGAGTCCGGAGTATCCTGCGTACTAACTGTATTCCCAGAAGCAGACAACTGGTCAGAATATTTTTTCATATTTTCGTAGATAAGTCTTCCTACATAACTGGAATAAATGGGAATTAGTTCTTCGCCAGAGTAGGTGTCTTTTCTTGGCAGCATTAAATATTCCTCAATGGATTTTAGCTTCAAACTTTCCAGGGAAAGAAGTTTCTTAAGCGGTTGGATTAACTTATATAAGTCAACACTTTCCAGATGGGAAAATGGATCTGCAAGTCCATAAGATTCTGCCTTTTTCTGTAAAAAAGGTATATCAAAGCCACTGCCATTGTAGTGGATTATTCGTTTAAAGGATTTCATAAAAGTTTCAAATTCAGCTATAAGCTGCGACTCTTTGTTAGGTTCTTCATTAAGCCATTGAATTAGTTGCCATGAACCTTCTTTGTAATAAATTCCGCCAATTAGATATACATAGGAGGTTTTAGGTGAAAATCCGGTGGTTTCAATATCAAAGAACATGATATCTTCTATGCTGTAAGGTTCATGTAGTGGATATGTATATTCTGCTTGTATTGTACTTTGTTGTATCTGCATATAAACCTCGATTCTAAAATAAAATATATCGGTTTTTTATATGAATATTGTATCATAACCTGTCAGGTTTACAAGCAAGGAATGTTTTGGCACTTCGACAAATATTTGCAGCTGGAAAGAATAATCGTAATAGGGCGTGACAGGCTCATAGCAAAATTTATCTAGGTTTTCTTTGCCAGTTATGTTACAATGGATTTAATTATATTTTGGTACAAGGGTGGATGCCATGTTTGATTCAAAAATATTCGGAGTTGATTTACTGCATATTTTGTATAATTTTTTCGCATATTCTTTTATCGGCTGGATTTATGAGAGTACGCTTGTTTCTGTTAAAAAGAAATCTTTTGTTAATCGCGGATTTATTAATGGTCCGGTCATTCCTATTTACGGAGTGGGCGCAACTATGATATACATATTCTTCTGGCAGATAAGAACGCAATACTTATTAATTTTCTTTGGCGGAATGATATTAGCCAGCATATTGGAGTACTTTACTTCCTGGATTATGGAAGTTCTTTTTCATGCAAGATGGTGGGATTACAGTGATAAACTATTTAATATAAAAGGCAGAGTATGCCTGCTTGCAGGAACAGCCTGGGGTTTTATGTCGCTTTTAGAAATCAGAGTATTACAGCCGAGAATTGTCCGTATTTATGAGGTTATTCCCCGTCTTGCAGGTATTTATGTTGTATCCATTGCACTATTATTGTTCATAATAGATATGTGGATTACTACAGTACAGACTCTTAAGATGGATCGAATTTTTGCAGAATTGCTCCATATAAAAGAAGAGTTTACTGATTATATTGAAAAGACCAGAATCTACGAGACAAAAGAAGAACTTAAGAAAAAGCTTTCGGGATACCGAATCACCGAAATGTCTGAAAAGATTAGACAATTTATGGATGAGAACAAAGAAAAGCTTCTGGAGAGAAATCATTATCTGGAAGACTTTGATTTTAAGTCTCTTAGACAAGATATTGAAGTTCAGGCAAGAGATTATCTTACAAGAATTCAGTCAATGATCGGATCAGGAAATCTGATACAAAGACGACTTTTACGTGCCTTCCCCGATTTAAAGGTAATAGCTCGTATTAGAAAAGAAGAACAACTAGATTCAGATGCCGGAGAAGTAGTAGCAGCAGAAACTGCCGGCAGTCTGGAAGGAGTTAACAACAGGTGGAAAGACATGAGTGCAAATGACAACATTATAGGAACAACAAAGAG
Organism: Anaerocolumna sp.; assembly: GCA_029256725.1. Lineage (GTDB taxonomy): Bacteria > Bacillota > Clostridia > Lachnospirales > Lachnospiraceae > Anaerocolumna. The sequence continues at coordinate 66,138 of JAQSXJ010000001.1, forward strand.
CTATTTAAGCGGAATTCTAAGAGTTTCCTTAGTGGGAATTCTGGTATTGACTCAGATGGTACTAATTGTAATGCTGGGTTATTGGGTAAGCGGCTCAGTATATTTTTATATTTTGATTGAAGTAGCCAGTATTTTTATAATAGTGGGATTGGTTAATGACAACCGTAACTCCTCCTATAAGATATCCTGGATATGTATTATTTTGCTGCTTCCCGTTACCGGACATATTATGTATGCTTTATGGGGCAAGTCCGGTTCGACACAGAAAATTGAAAAGAAAATTATGGCATGTATCCAACACGGTAATACTTTCCTTCATTATGACGAGGAAAATGCAAAAAGTTATGCTCTGAAATATCCTACAAAAAGCAGAATGTCAAAATATATGGAGTCCCAAAACTTCCCGCTATTTAAAAATAACAGAGTTTCTTATTATCCAATGGGAGAGGATACCTTTGAGGCTATTTTTAAGGATATCGAAGAAGCCAGCCAGTTTATCTTTATAAATTTCTTTATAGTAGGGGAAGGTGTACTTTGGGAAAGGATGCATACTCTGCTGCTTAAGAAAAAGAGTCAGGGTGTTGAGATCAAATTCATGTATGATGATTTTGGTGCAACTCTTCGTACCTCACCGAACTTCCGTAGAAATCTGGAAGCAGAAGGAATTGAAACCGCAGTATTCAACCCCATTCATAAATACACCGATAAGCTGTATATGAATTATAGAAGCCATCAAAAGATTATCGTAATTGATGGTAATATCGGGTATACCGGCGGAATGAATCTGGCAGATGAATATGTTAATCTGATAGAACGGTTCGGTAAGTGGAAGGACAATGCTGTCAGAGTTGAGGGAGATGCCGTATGGGGATTTACTGTAACCTTCCTGCAGATGTGGGAGATCTCAAAGAGCGGTGAGTGGATGGATTATAATCCTTACCGACCCACAAAGGTGTTCCCGGAGAATGATGTATATTGTCATGTCATTTCTGATGGACCTGCCAACAGACCCAATAACCCTATTGAAAGTATTTATAAGCAGATTATTCACTATGCAAAGAAGTACGTATATATAACTACTCCTTATCTGGTAATAGAAGACGATATGAAGCAGGCACTGATAGAAGCAGCGAAAAGCGGTGTGGATGTACGTATTATTACACCGAATATTCCGGATAAGAAGAATGTAAAGAAGCTTACAAATTATAACTACGGACAGCTTTTAGAAGGTGGTGTAAAAATCTACGAGTATACTCCAGGGTTTATACATGCCAAAACAATAATTAACGAAGACTGCGGCGTGGTAGGTACCATTAATATGGATTACCGGAGCTTCTTCCTGCATTATGAATGTGGTTTGTGGATGTGTAACAGAGAAATAATAGATGACATAAAGAAAGATCTGATTGATACCATGGAAATCAGTCATGAATTTTCCTATGAGGAATGGAAACACCGCCCCTGGTTATTGAAACTTAACCAGAGATTTTTGAATTTATTTTCAACGTTAATGTAATTGCAGGAGGCACCAATGAAGACAGTTAGTTTAAATGGAACATGGAAGATGAAGATAAACGGAGAGAACGTATATGGGATCAGCAGCGAGTATATGCCGGCTAAAGTTCCTGGTTCTGTATATGAAACCCTTCTTTCCTTAGGTAAGATGCCGGATCCTTTTTATCGGGATAATGAGTTGGATGCCCTTAAGCTTATGGAACAGGATTTTACTTATGAAACTGAATTTAACCTGGATAAAGAACTTCTTGAGAGTGATGGCTTGTTGCTGCACTTTGATGGTATAGATACATTGGGTGAAATATATCTTAATGGCAGCTTTCTGGGAAAGTGTTATAATATGCACCGCATCTGGGAATTTGATATAAAGGAACTTGCAAAAGAGGGGGAGAACCATTTAAGAATTGAATTATTCTCACCTACCAGATATATCAAAGAGGAACAGGAAAAATGTTACACCGGCGGCAGCAGCGATTGTATGGAAGGATTCCCTCATATTAGAAAAGCTCATTGTATGTTCGGCTGGGATTGGGGTCCAAGACTTCCGGATGCCGGTATTTTCAGGAATGTGAAAATCCTTGCAATTAAGGAATGCCGTTTTGATGAAGTTTATGTGAAACAGCAGCATACAAAGGATAAGGTAGTTCTTGATATAGACTGGAGTCAGGAACTGTTCGGTGAAGAACTGACGCAGAATGTAACTTTTCAGGCAGTCAGTATAGAGGGAGAAATCTATCCGCAAAGAGAAGATGGTACCATTGAGATTACTAATCCCAGCTTATGGTGGCCTAACGGTTATGGCAAGCAGCCCTTATATACTGTAACAGGTCAGATAAGTAATGATAAAGGTGAAATACTTGATATCTGGGAGAAAAGGATCGGTTTACGCACCCTAACTGTTAAAAATGAAAAGGATCAATGGGGTGAGAGTTTCTGCCATGTGGTTAATGGTGTTTCAGTATTTGCCATGGGTGCAGACTATATTCCAGAGGACAATATCCTTGGAAGGGTAACACCTTTAAGAACAGAAAGGCTCTTAAAGGATTGTATCGAAGCGAATCACAATACTATTCGAATCTGGGGCGGTGGATACTACCCGGATGATTACTTCTTTGATATCTGTGATGAACTTGGATTAATGGTATGGGTAGATTTTATGTATGCCTGTGCCAGCTATGAACTAAATGATGAATTTGAAGAAAACATAACACAAGAGACGATAGATAATGTTATTCGTATCAGACATCACGCAAGTCTTGCAATCTGGTGCGGAAATAATGAAATGGAGACCCAGGTTCAGGACAAGGTATGGAAGCCTTCACCTAAGCAGGTACTGGATTATATCAAGATTTTTGAATATATCATTCCAAAGATAGTAAAGAAATATGACCCGGTTACCTTTTACTGGCCATCCTCACCTTCCTCGGGAGGAAATTTCATAGATTCCTGGAATCCGGATAAAGGTGATACTCATTATTGGGATGTATGGCATGGTAATAAACCATTTTCTGAATATAGGAAATTCCATTTCCGCTATGCCTCTGAATTCGGTTTTCAGTCTTTTCCCTGTATACAGACAATTGAAAGCTTTACAGAGAAACAGGACAGGAATATATTTTCCCGGGTAATGGAGATGCATCAGAGAAATACTGCTGCGAACGGTAAGATATTAAATTATATCTCAGATAATTACCTGTATCCCAAGGATTTTGATCATTTAATATATACCTCCCAGTTGTTGCAGGCTGACGCCATTCGCTATGGAGTAGAACATTGGAGAAGACACAGGGGAAGATGTATGGGAGCAATTGTATGGCAGCTTAATGACATCTGGCCTGTAGCCTCCTGGGCAAGTATTGATTATTACGGTCGATGGAAAGCACTGCATTATTATGAGAAGCGTTTCTTTGCTCCGATAATGATATCCTGTGAAGAAGAAGGGGAGATGACCCAGAGACCACACTGTATCGAGGAACCGCATGACATTGAAAAGTCAGCTAAATTAAATGTAGCCAACGAAACCATGTCAGACATTACAGGAAAAGTAAGATGGGCACTTAGAAATCCGAAGGCAGAAATTCTAAAAAAGGGAGAGGAAACAGTTACAGTTCCTGCCCTTACCAGTATATGGCTTGATAAACTAGATTTTAGTAACTGCAAGGAGCTAAGTAATTACCTGACTTTTGAATTTGTAATAGAGGAGAAGGTTATATCCAGTGGCAGCTGCCTCTTTACAGCACCGAAGCATTTCGAATTAGAGGACCCTTGTCTTACAGTCCAAGAGCATGGAAATAGACTTGTAGTGAAGGCGAAAGCCTATGCAAAAAGTGTTGAGATATCCAATGCGGAAGGTGATTTGAAGCTTTCTGATAATTATTTTGATGTCAATGGAGAGGAAATGTGGGTCGAAATACTTTCCGGTAGTACAAAAAATTTGAAGATACGCTCTGTATATGATATTGGAGCATTTAATTAGACAAAGCTTTATAGAACTATGAATGTAATAAAATATGGTAAAGAAAGGTGTGAGACAGGTATAAGGTACCTGTTTCTACCAATCTGATAGCGCAGGGATAATAGTAAGAAAAAAGAATCAAAAAAAAGAAATAGGAACAATAAATCAAATAAAATGTATCAGGATAAAAAGAATTAAAAACAAAAAAATGCAATAAGATAATAAGAATTAATGGATATATGTGTTCCTAATATAAAAGTAAAATAAAAGGTACTTTTATTTGTAGAAGAACTCAAGAAACTTAATTTAACTTAGATATAAGGCGGTAAGAATAGGTATGATAGCATATATAAAAGGTGAGCTTGCACTGGTTTCAGAGGAAGGAATTGTAGTGGAAGCCGGTGGACTGGGTTACGATGTTAAGATGCCCATATCCAGTTTGAGTAACCTGCCTCGCTTAGGCAGTATAGTTACTGTATATACATATTTGCATGTAAGAGAAGATTATGTGGGATTATTCGGATTCCTTACCCAGGAAGACTTAAAAGTATTTAAATTATTGATAACAGTAAACGGAATAGGTCCCAAAGGAGCCCTTGGAATACTTTCCTCCATTACACCCGATGACCTAAGGTTTGCTGTCCTCTCAGATGATGTCAAGACCATTGCCAAAGCTCCGGGAATTGGAACTAAAACAGCTGGAAAACTGATACTGGAGTTAAAAGACAAGCTAAAACTAAGTGATGCCTTTGAAGAAAGGTTGTTAAATAACCTGGGAGAAGGAAATACGCTTACGAATGATAAGAATAAACTTCAGGAAGTAAGGAAAGAAGCAATAGAGGCACTGGTAGCACTTGGATATTCACCGGCAGAAGCAGCGAAAACGGTAGGAAGTGTAGAAATAACTGAGAACCTGACGGTGGAGGATGTGCTTAAGCTGTCCTTAAAGAATATAAGTTTTTAAGGCGGGATATGAATGGAAAAACGTATTATTACAACTGATTTAACTGATGAAGATAAGAAAATAGAAAATTCCCTAAGACCTCAGATGCTGACAGACTATATTGGACAAGGAAAAGCCAAAGCCAATCTTAAGGTCTATATAGAAGCAGCCAAGCAAAGAGGAGAATCCTTAGACCATGTGCTATTCTATGGCCCCCCCGGACTTGGTAAGACAACCCTTGCAGGTATAATAGCCAATGAAATGTCTGTAGATATGAAGGTAACCTCAGGCCCAGCCATTGAAAAACCCGGTGAAATGGCCGCCATCTTAAGCAACCTAAAAGAAGGCGATGTCTTGTTCGTAGATGAAATCCACCGACTGAACCGCCAGGTTGAAGAACTCATGTACCCGGCTATGGAGGATTATGCAATCGATATAGTAATCGGAAAAGGTGCAGCAGCCAAATCTATTCGTCTGGAACTGCCCAAATTCACCCTTGTAGGAGCTACCACCAGAGCCGGAATGCTGACCCCTCCTTTAAGAGACCGCTTCGGAGTAGTAAGCCGCCTGGAATTCTATACAAACGATGAATTAAAAGAAATCATCAGCCGCTCCGCAAAAGTCTTAAAAGTAGATATAGACGATGAAGGAGCCTACGAACTAGCCCGCCGTTCAAGAGGCACACCTAGACTAGCCAACAGACTCTTAAAACGAGTACGTGATTTCGCCCAAGTAAAATATGACGGGCATATCACCAAAGAAGTGGCAGACTTTGCACTGGACTTACTGGAAGTTGACAAACTTGGTCTAGACAACATGGATAGAGCGATCATACTGTCTATGATTGAGAAATTCAATGGAGGACCAGTAGGAATAGAGACGGTAGCAGCAACCCTGGGTGAAGATCCGGGAACCATAGAAGAAGTATATGAACCTTACCTTGTACAAAACGGATTGATTCTTAGAACCCCCAGAGGACGTATGGTATCAGGAGTTGCTTACCGGCATTTTGGACTGCCCGAAAAGGTGCAGGAATAAAAAAGAGTAGTTTTTCACAAGGGGACGGCAAATTGCGCAAAGCAGAAAAAACTCATGCTTCGATTTCAAGGCATAAGAAGTCCGGACTTCTAATGCCTTTCCATAGGCGCATTCATTCTTTCTGCTTTGTGCAATTTGCCTGTTTTCTTTGGGTTCCTCACCTATAAAAATGCAAGAACTGCAATCGATTTTCATCTGTGAATTTTGCGATAACAAATAATCAGATGAGTTTGGCTTACCTTTAGGAATTTTCTATTGAAGGGCTCCTAATGACACTTAAATGGCAGCAACTGTTACTAGGTAAAATTATACCACTGTTTGAGCTCAAAGCATTACGCTGAGATAACGATACAGCGAGTTTGGTATAATTTTGCCTGCCAGGAACAGTTGCTGCCATTTTAGTGGAATTTGGAGCCCTGAACAAGAAAATTCCTAAAGGTAAGCCAAACTCATCGTCCGTTTCCAAAGACCATCAACTCGCCAATTCTCCTGCCTTTACCCCTGCATTCCCTCAAGAAGTACTTGCCTTACAGCATTTGTTATATTATAATGGAACAAATAGTAGGAAATACAAGGAAGGTATGCTGTTCCTAAAAGGTTCAGACAAAAGAGGCTGCTCCATGAATAAGATGAACAATATTGAAGTCATAATAAACAACAAAAAGTATACTTTGCGCGGATACGAGAGCGAAGAGTATCTTCAAAAAGTGGCATCTTATATCAATAATAAAAATAACGATTTTAAGAAGCAGGATTTTTATAAATTACTGGACTCTGAGATGAAAAGTATCCTTATGGAAATCAATATAGCAGATGATTATTTTAAGGTCAGAGAGCAGGCGAAAGAAATTGAGCAGGAAAATGAAGAGAAAGCCAAAGAAATCTTTGAACTAAAGCATGAACTGGTATCTCTTAATACAAAACTTGCTGAAGCAGAAAAATTGATAGCGTCTCTTAAAGATGAACTCAATGAGAATCAGAAGAAGATAATAAGACTGGAAACAGAATTAGGTAATAGAAACAGAAATACCAAAGGATAATTATGAGGCTGCTGCTAAATGGAGGACAAGGCTCCATCAATGCATCAGCCTGTTTTATTCAGGAAAAGAAGTTAATTGATTTACGATATCCCGGTAAAGACAAGGGTATTTGGAAAGGAAATTATGAATAGAGTAGAAATATTGGCGCCGGCGGGTTCCATGGATAGTCTGAAAGCAGCATTGAATGCAGGCTGTGATGCAGTCTATGTGGGAGGAACCAGATTTGGTGCCAGAGCTTATGCGGACAATTTTACAACGGATACCATGAAGGAGGCAATTGACCTGGTACACCTTTATGGGAAGAACATCTACCTTACAGTTAATACATTGCTTAAGAACAAGGAGCTTGAAAAAGAGCTGTTTGATTATATAAAAATTTATTACGAACACGGTATAGATGCGGTTATTATTCAAGATCTTGGAGTACTTCATTTTCTCCATGAGAACTTCCCTGATCTGCCTCTTCATGCCAGCACTCAGATGTCCCTGACCATGGGAGAGGGTGCAAAGGTATTAAAGGAAGCAGGAGTAACCAGAGTAGTTAATGCCAGAGAATTAAATCTTTCGGAGATAAGGTCTATTAAAGATTCTACAGGCTTGGAGGTGGAATCCTTTGTACATGGAGCTCTATGTTACTGCTATTCCGGTAAATGCCTCTTAAGCAGCATGATAGGCGGCAGGAGCGGTAACAGGGGAAGATGTGCACAACCCTGCAGAATGCCTTATCAGTTAAAAATTGATGGACAGGATAGAGGAAGCGGCTATTATCTCAGTCCAAAGGATATTGAAACTCTGGAATTATTGCCGAAAATGATACAAGCTGGTATAGATTCCTTTAAGATTGAAGGAAGAATGAAAGGTCCTGAATATACAGCCATTGTAACTTCCATCTACCGCAAGTACAGAGACTTGTATTATGACCTTGGAGCCTGGAGTTATGAAAGCTATCAGAAAAGCCATACTGCGGAGCTGGCAGGTGATATTAGAAATCTGTCAGATATCTATAACCGGGGAGGTTTTTCAAAAGGTTATTATGAAATGCATGGCGGAATCTCCATGCTTACAACCAACCGCCCTAATCACAGTGGCTTGCCGGTGGGAAAGCTTATTAAAGTAACAGATTCACAAATGGTTATAGAATTACAGGAAGACATCAATGCACAGGATATATTAGAAGTGCGTAATAAGAATGAAGCACTGTATGAATTTACTGTAAAAAACGGTGAAAACAAGGGAGGTAAAATTACCTCTAATTATAAAAGAGGAATAAAGCTCCAGAATGGATACCCGGTATATCGAACCAGGAATAATCGTCTACTTGGAAAGATCCGGGGAGAGTATCTTGAAAAGCAGACAAAGCTGCCGGTAAGAGGTGTATTTACAGCACATGAGGACAGTCCGATGAGGCTTACTTTAACCTGCTTTGACAAAGAGATACAGGTCTATGGAGATATCCCCCAAGAGGCCCAGAGTCAACCGGTAACAGAGGACAAGCTGTTAAAGCAGCTGGATAAATTGGGCGATACCAACTTTTATCTGGAAGACTTAAAAGTTGAGTTAAGGGGAAATCTCTTTATACCGGTAGGAAAACTCAATGAATTAAGACGGTATGGAGTCGAGGAACTGCGTAGAACAATCCAGGAAAGTTATCGCAGACCTGAAGTTAATGGACATGGATATACTGCTTTTACCGGAAAACAGAAAGAGGAACCCTTGTATGTAGCTGTACTGGTTCAGACAGAGGAGCAATTAAGGGCTGCACTGAAAGCTCAGGAAGTAACAGAGATCATGATAGAAAGTGATATCACGCCTCTTCCTAATCTGCTGAACCTGACAAAGGAAATCGTTCAAAAAGGTAAGAAAGCTATTATCGCTCTTCCTTTTGTACTTAGAAGCAAAACCTATGAGTTACTGTTACAGAATAAATCCATATTGGAAGACAATACTATAAATGGATTCCTTATAAGAAATCTGGAAGAATATGAGCTGGTAAAATACAAATTAGAGACTGAGAAAAGAATAATAGGTGATTATTGCCTTTATGCCATGAATCGAAGTGCTGGGGAATATTATGCGGCATTGGGAGTTGAAGATATAACTGCTCCTTATGAGCTGAATTATCAGGAACTCAAAGAAATCTCTGTTATCTATCATTATATCACGGTATATTCTAAACTGCCTGTCATGATTTCAGCACAATGCCTGTACCTTACAGAGGCAGGCAGGGATAAGCTTAAGGACAATATCAGCAGTGAAGCATGTTCTCTTAGAGATGCGAGAAAGGCTGTTCTTACGGATCGTTTAGGGAATGGTTTTCCCGTAGCAAGACATTGCAGGGATTGTTATAATGTAATCTATAACAGTAAACCTTTATCACTTCTATCCTGTGAAGAGGAAGTGAAGAATCTTAAACCTTCTGCAGTAAGACTTGATTTTACGGAGGAAACAGAAAAAGAAGCAAGTGATTTACTGGAGCAATATATAGATGCTTATCTGAAAGGAATACACAGAACCGAGAAGGGGTCTGATTATACCAGAGGGCATTTTAAAAGAGGTATAGATTAAAGATAACAACACTTTATTGCATAACACCGAATGTACGATGAGATGCATAAAATAGAAGTAGGAAGGAACGGTGATATAGGATGGTTAATCTGCTGTCAGAAATGTCTAAATATATGATAATCGTATTAGTTGCCATGTATACATTTTTGTCCTACAGAGTGCTGGGAATTTCAGATAAAGCCAGACAGGGAAGTATCTATACCAATATGAAATTTTTACTGTTCCTTTTTCATTTTGTCAGCTATTCTATCATTTATATAAACCAAAAGAGCAACTTGGTAATTATAATATATGCTTTAGAGGTACTTTCCCTGATCATGGTCTTTGGCTTTTACCAATGGGTATATGTAAATCTATCGAAACCGCTTTTGTATAATATGGTTTTTATGTTGATTACCGGCTATATTATGATAACCAGATTATCGATGAAGACAGAGTATGATAAGGCCTTTAAACAGTTGATTATTGCCTCAGCTGCTTTGCTATTATGCCTTGTGATTCCACTTTTGATTGATAAGATAGATTATCTGAAACGCTTGGGCTGGATCTATGGAGCCTTAGGAATCCTACTTCTTGTGGTAGTGCTATTCTGGGGAACCGAGAATTACGGAGCTACTAACTGGATCAATATTAAGGGGGTCAGTTTCCAGCCTTCTGAATTTGTAAAGATTCTATTTGTATTCTGTTTTGCCTCTCTTTTATCAAAAAGAAAAGATTTTCGGTATGTAGTAGTTATAACCGGACTGGCAGCACTTCATGTGCTGATTTTGGTAGCAGAAAAAGATCTGGGAGGTGCATTGATCTTCTTCCTCACCTACCTTATGATGCTCTATGCAGCAACAGCCAAGCCCTTGTATCTTGGAGCGGGTTTGGTTGCAGGCAGCTTGGCAGCAGTACTTGCCTATAAGTTCTTCTCCCATGTCAGGGTTAGGGTAATGGCCTGGAAGGATCCCTGGACACTGATTGATAAAGAGGGTTATCAGGTTTCACAATCCCTGTTTGCCATAGGTACAGGCGGATGGTTTGGAATGGGACTGACGAAAGGTCTCCCAACCAGTATTCCGGTAGCAGACAGTGACTTTATTTTCTCTGCTATATCAGAAGAAATGGGTGGTTTCTTTGCACTGTGTCTGGTACTGATATGCCTGAATTATTTTATATTGACTATAAACATAGCTATGAAATTTGAAAATCAGTTCTATAAACTTATTGCATTAGGATTTGGCGTCATGTATGCGTTTCAGGTATTTCTTTCATTGGGAGGCGTTACGAAGCTGATTCCTTCAACAGGAGTAACCCTCCCCTTTATCAGTTACGGAGGCAGTTCGGTGCTAAGTTGTGTAATTATGTTCAGTGTGACACAGGGACTTTATGTACTGAGTCAGGATAGGAATGAAGATGGAAAGAGAAGAAAAGGTAAAAAAGAAAAAGAAATCTCCAGAAAGCAAAACCCCAAAAAAGAACCCGTTGCCTGAAAAGCATGGGCTGCTTATGAGAGGTGGTAGAAGCAAAAAAAATATGCTTAAGACGGATGAAGGAGTAGAAAAAGCTGATACTATTGAAGGAAAAGGGAAAGAGAAAAAAAACAGGGAAATAATTTTTATAACCTATGTATTTGCAGGACTTTTTCTTCTGGTTATCGGGTATTATGCCAATTTTATGATAAGGGACAGTAGTGAAGTTATAAATAATCCTTATAATAAAAGGCAGGATCTGCTGGCAGAACAGATTATCAGAGGAGATATACTCTCAGCAGACGGTAAGGTTCTAGCCCATACACTGATAGATTCCGAAGGTACAGAGACTAGAGACTACCCATATAAGAATATTTATGCCCATGTTGTGGGGAGATTCTCGAAAGGCCGGACAGGCTTGGAGTCTTCAGAGAATTTTCACATGCTGACTTCTCATACCAATACAATCAGTAAAATAGTGAAGGAACTTTCCGGCAGCAAAAATATCGGTGACGGCATCATTACTACCTTGGATACCAGAATTCAGGAAGCGGCATATAACGCTCTTGGCAATAACCGAGGAGCGGTAGTTGTCATGGAACCTTCCTCCGGAAAAATACTTGCTATGGTTTCAAAGCCGGATTATGATCCAGGTACCATTGATGAGACTTGGGAGGAGCTTACCAAGGAGGATTCAAAAGACGGTGATAAGGATTCCTCGCTGGTTAACCGGGCGGCACAAGGTCTTTATCCTCCCGGTTCAACCTTTAAAATACTGACAGCACTTGAATATGTCAGAGAAAATCCTGATTATGAAGATTATGAATATAACTGTACCGGTAAAGATGTATTTAACAGTGTAACCATAAACTGCTATCACAACAATGCCCATGGACATGTTGACCTTAAGACTTCACTGGCCAAATCCTGTAATTCGTCCTTTGCCAATATTGGTACGACCTTGAATATGACATCCTTTCGAAAGCTTTGTGACAGCTTTTTATTCAATCAGAGTATCCCTATTGACATGGTTTATAATAAAAGCAGCTTTGTATTAGGCGGTAAAACACCAAAAGATCAGATTCCTCAGACTGTTATCGGACAGGGACAGACTCAGATCACGCCTCTTCACAATGCACTGATCGTATCTGCCATAGCTAATGGCGGTGTTATGATGAAGCCTTATGTTGTTGATAGTATTGAAAGTCAGAGTGGAGAAACTGTAAAGAAATATCTGCCGGAAATGTATAAGACCGTAATGACTCCGGAAGAGGCGGAAATATTGACCACTTTTATGAATGCAACTGTAGAAAGCGGAACAGCTGGTGCACTTAAAAATTCCAGATACTCAGTGGCTGGTAAAACCGGTTCTGCTGAATATATGGAAGGAAAGCCGGCACATGCCTGGTTCGTTGGGTTTGCGCCTGCAGAAAAACCTGAAATTGCAGTAAGTATCATTGTAGAAAGCGTGGGAACCGGAAGTGATTATGCAGTTCCTATAGCAGAAAAAATTTTTGAAGCGTATTTTAAATCAAAATAGGAAATAATTACAGTAGAGTCCTGCTGATTCACGTTTATATCATAATAATATTATATATGTTTGTTAGTATTGCATAAATATTTGTTGAACATTTATATAATATGATGTATACTTGAAACAGATATTTGACACACCATAATACAGGAGGAATTGCGATGATTGAAGCAACGAGCTGTGGCGGTGTAGTTATTTTCAGAGGAAAGATTTTACTACTGTATAAGAACTATAAAAACAAATATGAAGGTTGGGTTCTACCGAAAGGAACTGTGGAGGAAGGAGAAGAGTATAAGGAGACAGCCATACGTGAAGTGAAAGAAGAAACAGGGACGGATGCTTCTATAATCAAATATATTGGCAAAAGCCAATATACATTCAGTACACCACAGAATACAGTAATAAAGGATGTTCATTGGTATTTAATGATGTCTGATAGCTATTACAGCAAACCGCAAAGAGAAGAGTAT
>JAQSXJ010000154.1 GCA_029256725.1 Anaerocolumna sp.
GATGCAATGATTACGGAAATTCTATCAATTATTTTCTACATAATTCACCATATTTTGCAAACTGCATATACTAATAAAAAAAGTAAAGGAGAATTGCAAATGAATTCAGACAGAGACAGAGATAAAGACGTGCAACAATCAGACTGCTGCGGTGGTTGGTCAAACAATCACTGGGGTAGAGATCCCTGGCGTTCCGGTCCTTGGGGTCCTGGCCCTGGGAAACCTCCTTGGGGTTCCGGCTCTTGGGGTCCTGGCCCTTGGGGTTCCGGTCAATGGGGCCCGGGTCCTGGAAAACCTCCTTGGGGTTCTGGTCCTTGGGGCCCAGGTCCAAGAAGAAGACCTTGGTAATATCTTATTTATATAATTATATAGTAAGCATCCGGTACTAAAGGAGCTGTTGATAATAAAACAGTCTCAGGTACCGGATATTTTTATAAATTAAAAGTTTACTCATTTTCCTGTTGCTTTATCAGTTCTTCAAGATACTTAATACACTGAGAATAAAATTCTTGCTGTTCCTTTTTCTCTCTGTTACCAATCCACCGTATAAGAAGCTCTGCAATAAGTTCATTTGCGTTATCTTCTGATATCCGCCCTTCTTCCTTCTGATGATTTACAATTATTTTCATACTGCTCACAACTTTTGTCTTTATCACAGGCTATTCATCTGCTCCTTCAATTATGATGGATAGGAAGAGTAGGCATGTAATCTAGAAAAAAGGATATATATACAATAGGTATATATGGGTAATGTATTAAAATAATAAAAAAGTCAAAATAATTAAACTTAAGCTTAGAAAACAACCACTGAATCATTGGATTTTCCGGATAACGATTAGATTAAAAACATATGCTCTTTACATATCCTGATTTGAATGTGTACCAAGTACACAGATAGGAGTTAATAATGAATATAGCCATCTACGTCAGAAAATCTAAATTTACGGATAAGGGTGAATCTATAGACAATCAGATTCAATACTGTAAAACATATGGAGATTCGCATCTGCTTCACATTCCTGATAAAAATTATATTATTTATGAAGATGAGGGCTTCTCAGCCGCAACTTCCATGCGTCCTAAGTTTCAGCAGCTGCTTCAGGATATTAACGCGCATAAGATACAAATGCTTATGTGCTATCGGTTAGATCGTATTACTAGAAAAGTTTCTGACTTCTCCAAAACGTTGGAGTTATTAGAACAAAGAAATGTGGGATTTATCTCTGCAACAGAGAATTTTGATACCTCCACTCCCATGGGAAAAGCAATGATATACATTGCTTCCGTATTTGCACAGCTCGAGCGAGAAACTACTGCTGAACGTGTACGTGACAATATGCTCGCTTTATCAAAAACCGGAAGATGGTTAGGCGGCCTGCCCCCTATGGGATATACCTCCAAAGAAACTATCTATCTTGGCTCAGATTTCAGAGAGAAAAAACTATACCAGTTGATTCCTGTAGAGAAAGATCTCAAAACTGTATCTTTGCTATTTGATAAATATCTGGAGCTTGGAAGTCTTTCTGCAGTAGAGAGTTTCTGTCTTATAAATGGCATAACCACACAAAAAGGAGGCTGTTTTTACAAAAGCAGCATTGCAAATATTTTAGAGAATCCTACATATTGCACAGGCGATGCAGCCTCATATGACTATTTTTCTTCACTTGGCTGCTGTATTACCTTTTCCAGGGAAGAATTCAACGGATTCAGTGGAATACTCTGCTACAACAGAACCAGCCAGCAAAATAAAACTTCCCGTAATAAAAGACCTCCTAACCAGTGGGTTGTAGCTTTAGGTAAACACAAAGGACTTATTTCAGGCAATAACTTTATCCGTACCCAGAAATTATTGAAGAAAAACAGTGAAAAGGCTTCCCCGCGAAAAGACACATCTTCTTATGCCCTCGTATCAGGAAAAATACAATGTAGAAATTGCGGCTCTGTCATGAGAGTAAAAAATATTCGAAAAGCCGACGATAAGATCTATTACAGTTATGCCTGTGAGCAAAAAATCTTTTCCAAAAAATCGAAATGCGATATTACAAACTTAAACGGCAGGATTTTTGATGACTATTTGTTAGAAATTATAATTACACTACTTCTGGGCGCATTGAATTATCGCAAACTACTGAAACTTCTGCAAAATAAAAGACTACAGTTTGAGGAGGTGGATTTGGAATATAGACATCGATTGGATTTCTTTATAAATGAGAAAAAAGACAGTGAGAAAGAAATTGAGACAATTATTACACGTCTTGCCACCGACTCTTCTCCTCTTCTGCCCAAATATTTGCTTCCAAGATTAGAAGAATTAGATTTAAGGATTAAAAAAATTCAGACAAAAATAGACTCATTGACACCTACAAATCACGAAGCAAACAATACCGAATTTCCCTTTACCGGCAGCTTTCCTGATTTGTTAAAAACTATAATAAAGACCTCCGAGCTTCCTCAAAAGAAAGA
The DNA here is from genome assembly GCA_029256725.1 of Anaerocolumna sp. Taxonomy (GTDB): domain Bacteria; phylum Bacillota; class Clostridia; order Lachnospirales; family Lachnospiraceae; genus Anaerocolumna. The sequence goes on from JAQSXJ010000154.1 coordinate 2,464, forward strand.
ATTGATAAATGCTCTTATTAAAAACATTGATTGGGATGGTCACCAAGCTTCTGTAACTTTCTTCTGAGCTTTTTTTAGCATTTTCGTACATACCGGTGAAGTGGAGCTTACACTTGATGAGCGGACTCCTTTTAAAGCCAGAAGTGCACCGGAATTCAAGGACTATTTTAATATGATCTGGAAGGAGTTAAGCTATGGAAAAATCAACCGTTAAACCAGCTTTCTCTCCTTCCCACCAGACATTTCTCAGACAATATTACAGACGCAAGCGTATTATACGCTTCCTGCAGTTCCTGATTATTGTATTTTTTCTGGCTTTCTGGGAGATAGCCACTCGTATCGGCCTGGTGGATTCCTTCATATTTAGCAGTCCCTCCAGGGTGGCAGGGACTTTTCTTGATATGTCTTCTGACGGTACCGTATTCTACCATACAGGCATAACCCTTCTTGAGACCTTTGTAAGTTTTGCATTGGTAAATATTCTGGGTATATTCATAGCCATCCTTTTATGGTGGAATGAAAGTCTTGCGAAAGTTCTGGAACCTTATCTGGTTGTATTGAACAGTCTTCCAAAATCCGCACTTGCTCCTGTCTTCATTGTCTGGCTTGGTAATAATGTTAAGACCATTATAACTGCCGCCGTATCAGTTGCAGTCTTTAGTACCATCATCACACTATATACTAATTTTATTAATACAGAGGAAGATAAGAAAAAGCTTATTCTAACTTTAGGCGGCAGTAAAATGGATATCCTGCTTAAAGTTGTTATTCCGGGAAATATACCACAGATTATCAGTATTATGAAAGTTAACATCGGCCTGTCCCTGGTTGGTGTTATTATCGGTGAATTCTTGGCTGCTAAAGCAGGTCTTGGTTATCTTATAATTTACGGAAGCCAGGTATTCAAACTGGATTATGTAATTATGTCTATTGTAATCCTTTGTATCCTGGCAACCTTTCTATACCAGCTGCTTTCCTATTTTGAGAAAAGATATAACCGTAATTAAAGGGTTGCTTCTTTCATCCAGGGGCACACTTTTCGAATCAGCATATCCATTGCAATAAATAATACAAAACCAACGAAAGATATTACCAAAATCCCTAAATACATCTGAATATAATTAATACGCGACCAGGCATCCAGAATATAATATCCCATCCCGTATTCTGTTCCATAGCCTTCAATAAATATCAAGATAGATACTGCCGTTCCCAAAGATACTCTGATACTGGTAAATAACTGCGGCAGTATGGCAGGCACTGTAATATGCCTTATTATCTGCAGACGACTACCGCCTGAGCATATAATTGCCTGGTAAAGTGCTTTGTCAATATGCAGAACACTATCCCTGACAGATACAATAACCTGAAATACTATGATGCAGAATATAATTACTACCTTTGAACCGTCCCTCATTCCCCATAGCAGCATTGCAATGGGAAGAAGGGCGGTTTTTGGTATGGGGTAACTGAAATATATCAAAGGATACAGATAAGCATTGGCTCTCTTTGAGTAAGCCATCAAAATACCGATGGGAACCCCAACCGCCAATGACAGAAACAATCCATAAAATATTCTTCGCAGACTATAAAATATGTGATAAAATATGCCATCCGAAAAAACAGAGCTAAAATTGGCATATACTTTAAGTGGATTTGGTATGACTGCCATATTTAACAGAAATGAAAAAAACAGCCATATAATATTTAATACCAAAAAGCCTTTCAAAAAAGTCAGGCATTGTTTTGCTAATGATTTCATGGATTTCCCTCCTTGTACTCAGCTTAAAACTGTAGTAACTGCCTGAGACTTTCTTTCTTTAGCGAAAGCTCTGTCTGTTCCCGTATAATCTGTCCAAAATACGGATTGTCTTCCAGATGTTTTATATTGCCATTGTCCGTATCCATTACAGCAATTTTATTACCAAGATATAGAGCTTCTTCTATATTATGTGTTACCAGAAATACTGTAGGACGGTATTTCTCCCAAAGTGCCAGATATAGTTCCTTCGCTTCATCACCGGTTATTGCATCCAGGCTTGAAAAAGGTTCGTCCATCAGCAGTAGTTCCGGTTTTAACAAGAAGGCTCTGGCTATAGCTGTTCTCTGAGCCTGTCCTCCGCTGATTTCACCAGGAAAGCGAGACCACAAATTACTAATATGAAGTGCTTCACCGATTTCATCCAATTCCTTGTTATATTGCCCTACTTCTGTTTCTTTCTTTATCTTAAGAGGCAGGAGACAATTTTCTCTGACAGTTTTCCAGGGCAGCAAACCGCTGCCCTGAGGTATAATACCAATTCTGTGAGTTTTAGGGGACAGGACAGTTCTTTGCCCTTCTTTATCAATAAATGCACCACCTGACAGAAAGGGAAGAATTCCTGCCAGAGCATTGATGAGCGTTGACTTCCCACAGCCTGATGGCCCCAGTAAAGCCAGACACTCACCGTCTTCAATTCCTAAGTTAAGATCCTTTACAACTGTTTTCATATCTTTTTTTGTTTTATAACCAAGAGAGGCATGCTCCAGTAATAACATTTTCTCCTCTTTTCCGATAACCAATCTTCAATTGGATATTCAATATATCAGTAATGGATGAATGACATATATGTTAAAATGATTTATTGATACACGTCATACACTAACTGATCGTAACTTAAGTCCTTACTGCATAAGCCCTTCTCCGCTGCCCAAGCTATGGCTGCCTCCAGATCTTCCTTTACAGGAAGTGTACTGGTACGGTATTCACCAATTTCAATCTGGCCTTTCATTTCCTCCGGATAACCGGCAGCTTTTATAACAGCATCCTCATATTCCTTTACATCCGTTTGATTAATATAATCAACCGCTTCATTATATGCCTTGTAGAGATTCGTAATTGCTTCTTCCTTCTCTCCCAAGGCTGTCTTAGTAAAGGCAGAAACAGCTGGATAAAGTCCATAAGAATTAGCACTTCCCAAATAAACTGCTCCGTCATTTATGGCAAGGGTTGCAAATGGTTCCGGTATCAGTACAAGATCTATTTTATCATTTCTTAACATTTCTAATCTGTCCGGTATTCTGGGGATTGCTTCTTTTACAACATCCTCCGGTGACAGCTGATTGTTTTTAAGGATCGTATCAAGGGTATATTCAATAAGAGTATTTTGTGATATCGCTATACTTCTTCCCTTCATACCATTAACATCTGTAATACCAGTATTTTTACCAGCCAGAAGTTTGAAATCACCATCGGTAATACCAGTTATACGTACATCGAAACCAGCATTCTGGTACATACACACACCGATGAAATCCGTTAATACACCATCCAGTTCTCCAGCGGTGAATGCAGCGTCCCTGTCCTTAGCTGCTGTAAACATTTCCAGATCCAGTTCAAACCCATACTTTTTATCCAGACCTTTTTCCGTGATCAGTTCAAAGGGAATAACATCCAGTGAAGACATCATGCCCACTTTAAGTACCACCGCTGCCTCCTCATTTCCCTGATTCTTTTGTTTACCGCAGCCGGTTAATGCTATTGCAATTATAAGAAAGCTAATTAGCAGCTTATTTTTCATCTTTGTTTCTTCCTTCCCATCTTTTATAACAATTATTTTCTATCTTTAAATTATCAAGAACCTTTCCCACAACAAAATCCACTGCATCCTCAAGAGTTTGAGGGTGATTGTAAAACCCAGGCATTGCCGGCAATATGGCTGCCCCCAGCTTAGACAACTCATAGAGGTTCTTTAAATGATTTGTTGAAAAAGGAGTTTCCCTTGGTACCAGCAGAAGTTTTCGATCTTCCTTAAGCATGACATCTGCTGCTCTGGATAACAAGGTTTTTGTTATACCGTTAGAAATTTCTGCAGCTGTAGACATGGAACAAGGTATAACCACCATGGATTCACATTGATAAGAACCGCTGGCAATCGGTGAGAATAAGTTATCGTTATCTTCAAGAATTACGTTCGTATTTTCCTTTTGCCATTCCTGCACTTGTTTGCTGAGACTTTTCCCTATTTCATATTCATAAACTTGGCTTCCATGCTCAGAAGCAACCAGATGAAGTTCAAACTCAGCTGATAGTAATTGCTCTACCAGACGTTTAAAATAGATGGAACCGCTGGCTCCGGTTATAGCAATGATTAATCTTTTCATAACAGCCTCCAATCCTGCGATGTTCGTATATGTACACATAATTTCCCGCTAACATAATGCATACCGCAAACCCGTTTGCGGCACTGCCCAAATAAGAAGTGTGAAAGGCATTCAATCAAAAGTGGAAATTGACTTTTTATTTCCACACACCGTTTTGACTCTTAACTCTCTTTATTCCTTACAGAAATGCATCTGCAAGACCAAATATAAGAAAAACAATGCTAACAATCTGATTGACACTGTAAGAGGCAATATTTACATTAACCAGGTTACTGGGGGATACCATCCTGTAT
>JAQSXJ010000155.1 GCA_029256725.1 Anaerocolumna sp.
CCTGTCAATCAATGAGGACGAAGCAGATGAGATGATGGAGCTCTGGTGGGGAGACGAAGCCAGAAAAGGCGGAGAAATCAGAACTTATGTAAAAAGCCTGGAGGATACAGAGATGATGATAGGTGCAAAGGTAGCCTATGATATGATCTTTACTCCCATAAGACCTGCACAGGACTGGGTAAATTCAAGGGAAGGTGCGCTGGAATTCACCTATCTGGTATCGGCAGGAAAGGAGGAACGCTTTGGTCTTATTACAGGAGCTGAAGGTGTCTATAATACAGTAAGTCTATATCATTCCAAAGCAGACCTGGAACCTTTTGCCGTTTTACAGGAAGGAGAAATGATTACCGGAACTATTGATCAAGCCAGTAAAAAGGGTATTACCAAACCCTGCTGCAGATCCTATAAGATCTTGGAGCTGAGTCCTGACGGTAAAAATCTGAGACTTTGGGTTAGCAACGCACTGGATACTACCAACAATATTCTTTGGCATCCAATGGAACTTCATGATAAGATTATTCATAATGTAGGACATATTCCACCGGTAAGTTTAATCGGAGGAGAGGATTCTGAATTGGTAGATAAGATATTTGAACCCTCCTGGGACATTTACAGCCAGTGGCAGGCCGATTGTCTTAACTACCTGCTAGAGGAGGAAGGATATGAGGCGGTATTCAGCCATCTACATAATGTGGACTGTGCCGGTCATCAGATCTGGCATTTGGGAAAGACGCTGGAACCTTGGAAACATACGGATGAATTAGTGTATCAGGGACTTATGGAACGATTCTATGTACAGACAGACCGTTATCTTGGAAGGTTTCTGCCCCTGTTAGAGAAAGGTTATACTGTCTTTATTTTATCGGATCACGGGCTTTTGGTGGGTGAAAATATTCCGCCGATTCTGGGGGAATATTCAGGACTAAATACCAAGGTAATGGCAGAGCTTGGATATACGGTGCTTAAAAAAGACGCGGATGGAAATTCTCTGGACGAAGTAGATTGGGAGAAGACCAGAGCGGTGCAGATTCGAAGCAATTATATCTATGTGAACCTGGCAGGCCGTGATCCTCATGGTATTGTAGACCCTGAGGAGAAATATGACCTTGAGGAGCAGATTATTTCTGATCTGTATAACTACCGGGATGAAATTACAGGAAAAAGAGTCGTTGGAATTGCCCTCAGGAATAAAGACGCTGTTCTTCTTGGGGTAAATGGAAAAGAGTGCGGAGATATATTCTTTACAGTAGAAGAAGGGTTTAATCGTCTGCACGGGGATGGACTGACTACGGCAAAAGGTTATTTTAACACTTCTGTATCGCCAATCTTCCTTGCTGCCGGTCAGGGAATTAAAAAGAATCATGTAACGGAAAGGGTAATCAGGCAGGTGGATGTTACTCCTACTGCGGCAATACTGCTTGGAGTGAGGATACCTGCACAGTGCGAAGGAGCACCAATCTATCAGATACTGGAAGAAGAGATATAAGAGAACGTTATTTAGATTGTAATAATGGGTGAATATCTTATATCGTATGAGTATACAGAGATATACAGAAAAATGTTCCGAACAGACCCAAAGAACATATAGTAAAAATATGCAGTAAGAACATGCAGCAAGAACACAGTAAGAACATGCAGTAAGAACATGCAGCAAGAACACAGTAAGAACATGCAGTAAGAACATGTAGTAACAATATACAGTAACAATATACAGGCTGTTGTAAGTGGATTCATATATCAACTTACAGTAGCCTTTTTTGCGGTGTAATCTTACTCAATATTGTATTTGTATTTCGTATCTAGTTCAGGTAGTATGAGGTATATAGATAGGATAAGTAAAATAATGGCTGTCGGAAAAAGGAGTACAGTTATGGAGGATAAGCAAAAACAAGAAGACATGACTGCTATTAAGAAGCAGGAGAATAGGACGTATAGTATATATGAAGTTGCTGAGATGACAATGCTTTCAGACAGGACCATACGTAATTATATTCGCAGAGGACTTTTAAAGGGAAAGCTGGAAGGAGGAGCCTGGTGTTTTACAGAGGATGAGTTAAGTGAGTTCTTTAAAGAGGACTATGTAAAACAGGCAGCTGTTGGTAAAGCGGAAGGAATTGTTGCGCACTTTTTGGAAGAGGATAGAAAAGGTAAGGATTCACTGTGTGCCATCTATGATTTGAATGTAAGGGATGCACAGGAAGGCAAAGGTCTCTGCGAGAAGCTGCTCCTTCAGATCAATGCAGATGAAAATAGGCAGGTTACCTATTCTTATCGATATGATGCAAAGAAAGGAACAGCAAGAATTATCTTATCTGGTGCTGCAGATGAAGTAACGAAGCTTCTGGAAATATTAAAAAAAAACAGACTAATATAGGGATTCTACATCTAGCTTACATATAAGTGCTATGAAAAACCGGAGGATTTTCAAATGGAAGAGCCTCCTTTTTCTTTTTATAATTTTATTAAGTGTAATAATAAAGAAATTCTTATTTTAAGTATTCATGGATATAGACCACTGAATTCATAAAGATAAGAGAGAAAAAGGAGGTCAAGATAGAAATGAGACAGTTATATTTAGAAGTAGAGAGAATTATTAAAAGTATAGATTTTAATATATTGTGGAAAGGATTTCACCCGTATCCCTTTGCAATTTATAACACTGAGACAATCTGGTTAGAGAAGGAGGAAATACCTTATCAACCAGAGTTCTGCGCAAATACCTGCATTCGCTTCAGAGGTGAGTTGCTTGCCATCTGGCAGATAACAGAATCTGAGGAATGGGAGCTAGTAAATATTGCAGTTGGAGTTGTCCATGAAATGTTTCACTGTTATCAGGAGGAACTGGGAGAAAGCCGGTATCCGGATGATTTAAAGATTCTTTCTTATCCCATGGAGGAAAGAAACTTTAGAGTGAAGCTGAAAGAAAACCGACTTCTGGCTGCTTCAATGAGAACCCAGGACATAAATACCAGAAAAAAGTTGCTGACTTATTTTAAGGCATGCAGGCAGTTCAGGGAAGAACTGATAGGTGACGATATCCATCAGGAATACAGGGTTGAAACCATTGAGGGAGCAGCTGAATATATCTCACTTCTTGCATTAAAAGAGATGGGGGAAGAAATGATATATGTACAGAGACTTGAGGAGTATATGACGGTATTAGAAGAAGGTTCAGCTAGACAGTTGGATATCAGAAGAATATCTTATGTGACAGGGGCAGTTCTTTTATTGTTATTGTCACAGGTTAGAGTCCACTTGACGCCAGGAATAGGGCAAACAGTAGATACTTTCTGGGAGTTAGCAGCAAAAGAATGTAGTAAAATTACTAGAGAAGTATATAAGGATACCAATGATAATGACCTTATGAAGGTATTGGGTGAGCCTTGCAGCCAACAAGAATTTATAGATTATCAGCAAAAGGGTACGAATGCAGAGGATTTAAAGGAGCTAAAAGATATTATGAAGGTATTGGGTGAGCCTTGCAGCCAACAAGAATTTATAGATTATCAGCAAAAGGGTACGAATGCAGAGGATTTAAAGGAGCTAAAAGATATATACTCCTGTGATATAGGATATGTGATAGAAGAGTATAAAGAGAAGCAAAAAGAACAGATAAAATTATTCTTCCAGGAAAATAGAAAGAAATATATAATAGAAGGTTTTATTTCAGGGTACGATCCAATGAACATGATAAAACTTGAACGATTTATATTATGTAGTCATTTTATAGTTATAACGGAAACAGACAGTAAAAATCAACTGGTTTTAAACGGTCCTGTAGTGGTACAATTAAAGGAAAGTAAAGGAAGAGAAATTAACGGTTACTTTAAGTAACAGAGAGCCAGGGCTGACTGTAATTATAAAACTATTGTAGAGTGAGAAGGAAATGGACATCGAACTTGAAACTAATGAAATAATATAAATGAAATGGAATAGCTCAAATGCTGTAAGAGTAAAAAATAAAAGTAGAGAATTAATAGTGAATTTACCGGTACTATATAATTGGAGTTAAACTATAGAATCATAAAAGGAATAAATTATGGCATATAAAATACTGATTGTAGATGATGAAGAAGATATCCTGGAAATGTTAAAGTCTTATTTTGAACTGACAGGATATCTGGTATATACGGCAGACTGCGGTGCGGCGGCGCTAGAGAAAATCTCAGCATCCCCCGATATCATTCTGCTGGATATTAATTTGCCTGACATGGACGGGCTTACCCTTTGCCAGAAAATCAGGAGTCATATTAACACTCCCATTGTATTTCTGACAGCAAAAGTGACGGAGCAGGACAGAATCAGCGGACTGCTGCTTGGCGGGGATGATTATATTACCAAACCCTTTAGCCTGGAGGAACTTCATGCCAGAGTGGTTGCTCATTTACGCAGAGAAGGAAGAAG